>NZ_JAVIXR010000041.1 GCF_031157525.1 Marinobacter sediminicola | reverse complement strand
AGAAGAGAAACTTTCGAATCCTGGCGGAACTATTTCGAAATACGGCGGAAGTGGCTGGGCGCTTTGCCAAAGTGGGCTCTGAACCGGTCGCTAAATGCTGATAACGACGAATAGCCGACAGCGTCAGCAACTTGCTGGACACTGAGCCCCGACTGCTCCAAAAGCCGCCAAGCTTCTTTCATTCGCAACTCCGTGAGGTATTGATGCGGCGTCATGCCGACCTGGCGCCGAAACAGATCGTTCAACTGCCGAATGCTCAGATGTGCCACGGCAGCCGTTTCGGCCAAGGACAAGCGTCGGCTGAAGTTTTCGTCCAGAAATTGTTTTGCGGCGTGAACTCTGCGGTCCAGCTTTAGCTGACTTCCATGGCGCTC
>NZ_JAVIXR010000040.1 GCF_031157525.1 Marinobacter sediminicola | reverse complement strand
AGAAGAGAAACTTTCGAATCCTGGCGGAACTATTTCGAAATACGGCGGAAGTGGCTGGGCGCTTTGCCAAAGTGGGCTCTGAACCGGTCGCTAAAGGCTGATAACGACGAATAGCCGACAGCGTCAGCAACTTGCTGGACACTGAACCCCGACGGCTCCAAAAGCCGCCAAGCTTCTTTCATTCGCAACTCTGTGAGGTATTGATGCGGCGTCATGCCGACCTGGCGCCGAAACAGATCGTTCAACTGCCGAATGCTCAGATGTGCCACGGCAGCCGTCTCGGCCAAGGACAAGCGTCGGCTGAAGTTTTCGTCCAGAAATTGTTTTGCGGCGTGAACTCTGCGGTCCAGCTTTAGCTGACTTCCATGGCGCTC
>NZ_JAVIXR010000003.1 GCF_031157525.1 Marinobacter sediminicola | reverse complement strand
ACCTACCTGATATCACCATCGGAAATAGCGATATCTCAGCGAGAACTTTTCTAGTTTTGAGGTCTTCATGCTCGACCATGTTTTCTGCCTAACGCTTAGGTAACCGGCGCCGGAGCGCCCGCGGAGGGAACCAAAAGCGGTACGCTTTTGGTGTCCGGTTGACCGACTGGTTAGAGCCTGATGATCTCAACGTCATTGCTGCCGCCGCCCTCGACAACCCACATGCTAGCCATGTTCTGAACATCCTCCAGTGACTCATCCGCGTGGCTGGTCGTTGTTATATGATGCTCTTTCATACGATCAGGATCGGTTACAAACAGGTCCATTGCTGACTCCCACTGCTCACAATGCGTTCCCCATGCGCAAAATAACTCTATGCGCCGATTGAATAGTTCTTCCAACAGCGGCTCGTACTGCTCAGAGTATCGTCTATTGGTGGCTAGAATAACCTTTCTGGGCTTCATGGTTCGTGGGCTCTAACGCTGAAATAAGCGGCGGCCCGACAGGGGCGTCCGGTGGAGGCCACAGGCCGGAACGAACTTGATTGACTGGTTAGAAATCACCGGGATTTGAACCAAGTCAGAAACCTCCGCCAGACACTGTTGAGGTTTACTCCAACGCCGAAGAAGTTGGGCTTCAGATCCACAACGTCTTCCGAGTCGGTAATTGCATCGCGGGTTCTCGCTGCCGATTCATTGAAGTCCATCTCTCTTCGCATGGCTGAGTCTAGCGCAAGCGATGCCCGCCAAAACATTTGCCCGTCAGCCGCTTCTTTTCTCCACGTCGGGTAGTTGCCGTTTGGTAAAACTTGAATGAAGTCCCTGTCATATCCGGGTTTTGGGTGCTTATAGAAGTAGGATTCAAGCTCGGTAAAAACTACTCCTGATGCTTCAAGCTCTGTGGCCGCCTCAGACGTTAATTTCAGTGTATCTGAATAAAAAAGGTAGTAGTGATCGTCGGGAAACCAGTAAAGATCGTGGAGAATGTCGGAAATCGCCCCTTCGCTCTCAAAATCTGCTGGTAGCAGATGGACTCTTCGTGGCCCGAAAGTCACTTTGGCAGGCAACGGTAATGAATCTGGCCATTTAGGCACTTCCTCAGACATCATCCCTCTCAATTTCTAACGCGAAGGTAACCGGCGCCGGAGCGCAGCGGAGGGAACCAAAAGCTGTAAGCTTTTGGCGTCCGGTTGACCGCCTGGTTAGCTGGGGGTAATTGTGAAGACCATTCCCTGGCAACCAACATGACGGCCTACTCCGCTGCCCTTGCACCAGCACCTGCCGATGCACCGTAATTAAAACCACCGCAGACGATGCGGTGAATGAACCTGAACTCCAGCTTAGCAGGTAAGCAAGGAACCAACTCTCGGCGGACAACCCCACGACCGAGACATCCAATTTGCTACCAACACCGTTGACTAATTGAGCTGCCAGCAAGACTGCGATTTTTGACGGCCTTGGCAACCGCACCATGTTACCGGTTTTACTGCCCGCTTACGGCCAAGGCCACTGGCACCCAGCCGCCTAAAAGGAGCAAAGCCACACCAGCTAACGCCAGCCATAAGCGGCGGCCCGACAGGGACGTCCGGTGGAGGGCCATCGGCCCGGAACAGACTTAATGGCATTGTTACGTTTTGAGTCTGGCACGGAGTTCGTCAACTGTGTAGGTGAGCGATTCCTGGCCATATTGGGGTGAGGCCAAGACATCAACGATTTGCATGCTCGACGAACCCAACCAGGCGGCACCCAGAAAATTACTCGCCGGAACAAACGTAGGTATGAACCCACTTTTTCTGAGCTTCTCGGCGAACACTTCTGCTTTCTCTGCCGACGACCATACAGGTAGAGCTTTACCACCTTCGGCTGGCAAGGCGTAAAGCGCTTGGCCTGCCATTAGCACCCAAACACCGTCTTGCTCCTGCACTGAGGTGATAAACTCGCGATCACCGATGATTTCTACATTCATCCAATTACCCGATACTCTGTCAACGACGAAACGTAACGCCTGCATAAACGGCGGCTTTTACGTAGCGAAGCGAAGAAAAAGCCGTCCGGTGGAGGCCCTTCGGGCCGGAACGAATTTGATGCACTTGTTAAGCATTGTTGATGCCCAGCTCTTTTGCTCCAATATTTTTGATTTTTTCGAGACAAGTATCGATCGCATCTCCCTGCTCATCTAGATGCTCGACCCAAGAGTCGGCGTTTCTAGCACTTGATAGACCCCGCTCCATTTCTTGAACTGCCTTCAAAACGTCTGAAGAAATAAGGAACGATGAACTTTCAGTGATTTTCCAAACAACCTTTCTAGCTTTTCTAAACTCTTGCCATAATTCTTGACTATATTCTTCTGGAAGATCCCTATGTTCTATTCCCGCGTCAAAATGCTCGCTGGAAGGCCACCTCATATCATGAAGCGCTTCTACTAATTCTGAATAAGCTTCCGATTTCTTTTCCCACCACCGTTCATTCCTGAAACGACGTGATGCAAGCCATGCCCCTAAGAAGGCTGCCGCTACAGATAGTAGTATTTGAATAAAAATCTTTAGTATTTCTAAATTCACTAGCAATCCTTGTGAATGCTTAACGCCAATATTCAGCGGCGCCCTGACAAGGGCGTCCGGTGGAGGCCCATTAGGGCCGGAACGAACTGGAATGACTTGTTACATGACGATCTCGGGGTCATACCAAACGTCCTCGTAATCGCCTGCCACCAGGAACCTGAAGCCTGGCGGTAGCGACAAATATTGCTCAATTTCTGGCAAATATTCTCGAACATGAGAAACGTGAAGTGGTTTGAAGAAATCGGGATCTTCAGACATGCTCTCACCGCACCATATATACCAGCCGCACGTGCCATTCTCAGGTTTGTGCCGGAGACCGTTAATCGGAAGATTACCAATGGTCTCAACTGCAATTCCAAGCTTTTCCTCACCGCTGCAAGGGAGCGGTTCCGCGCTGAATCTCATACAAACTTCGGTTGGACTCGGCATAGAGCTTCCCTATTGCATGTAACGCTGAGCACAGCGGCGACCTTGGAGTGGCGACGAAGGAGCCACGTAAAGGGCGTCCGGCGGCCATCGGCCGCGTACTGCTGCGACTTGTTACGTTTTTAGTCTGGCACCAAGCTCTTCAGCTGCATAGGTGAGAGACTCCTGACCATACCGGGGCGACGCCAACACATCGACAATTTGTAGCCGCGACGAACCCAGCCACGCACCGCCCAGAAAGATATTCAGCGGCACGAACACCGGTGACAACCCGCCTCGATTCAAATTCTGGGCGAATACTTCAGCTTTCTCCGCTGACGACCAAACAGGCAGAGCTTTACCTCCTTCGGCGAGCAAGGCGTAAAGTGCTTGGCCCGCCATTAGCACCCAAACACCGTCTCGCTCCTGAACAGAGGTGATAAATTCGCGATCACCGATAATTTCTACATTCATCCAATTACTCGATGCTTTGTCGACGACGAAACGTAACGCGGAGCACAGCGGCGGCCCGTCAGGGACGTCCGGCGGCCGTAGGCCGCGTACTGCTGCGGTTTGTTATGGTATTTAGCGACTATTGGCAAGGTCAGCATGCTCTTGCAATTCGGCAGAAATGAATGCGGAAATCATGGCACGATAGACGGCTTCTGTGACTTCAGGATTGCCGTCAAACTCTGCTGCTAGCGTTCTAACTTTCGCAATAACTTGCTCGACTCGCTGAGGCGCTTTTACGTCATCAGTGGTCTTTTTGAAGCGCGCGGCCTGCTTCACGAAACCACCACGCTCAGCAAGTAACCCAACGATTTTCCTATCAATCGAATCGATGTTTGAGCGTACTTCATCTATGGATGTGCAAACCACTTCCGTGTTCAAAATATTCTCCTTAGTTAACGACCATAACGCTTTTGTTCAGCGGCGACCTTTTTGCAGCGAAGCGGAGAAAAGGGCGTCCGGTGGAGGGCCGTCAGGCCCGGAACGTACTGGAACTACTGGTTATGTAGCTTTAAAACCCCGAGTCTTGGAGAACGATGGCATTGCCATCTGGCGGTAGGCCTGTTTTACATCCTCGAGCTTTATGCCGTATTGGAGTATTTCTTCATTGCTCCAGCCCTCTGAATTAAGCCAATACTCTGCCTTATTCTCGCAAATGCCAGCCAGTTCCTCGTCAATATGCCGTAGAGGAATCGCGGCCGCCGACCAATAACGAGCAAGCTGCGCCTCTTTTTCTTCGTTGCGTTGAGCGCCTTTGCCCAAGCTTCGGTAGTAGACACAAGTTTCAGTTAGTGCAGTTGATACCGCCCTTAATGCATCGTCTTTTAGTTCCCTTTTCTCTTTGCTCAGAGTGGCTATCGGGCCAAGAAGACTAATCAACTTCTCAATTACGAATTCGAGCACCAAACTCTCCTTGTAGATACATAACGCCTACGGTAACCGGCACCGGAGCGCCAGCGAAGGGAACCAAAAGCGGAACGCTTTTGGTGTCCGGTTGACTGACTGGTTAGCACTTCGGAACCTGATAAGTGCGATAATCACGCGGCCCAGACCAAGTTATCGCCGTGAATGAGAAATCCATCTCCCCTAGCTCCTGAAGCTGCTGAAGCACCGCTGCGGGTGGCCATCCACTCGGAGCGTCTACAAAGGCGTACCCTTGTGTCGACAACTGCTTTACCAGCATAACTAACTCGGCGTTGTCCCGGAACGAAATCTCCCGCTCAGGAAAATCAGCTGTTTTTAGAGTCCCGCCTTGAATGCTGGTGACATATTTTTGAGTCATGGCTCTCTGGTGCTAACGCTGAGCACAGCGGCGACCTTGAAGTGGCGACGAAGGAGCCACGTAAAGGGCGTCCGGCGGCCATCGGCCGCGTACTGCTGCGACTTGTTAGCTGGGTGTAACGACATGCCCAGCCGCTGGCAACCAATGCGATTGCCTACTCTGTAACTGTTTTTGCACCAAACTCTGCCGATGCACTGGGCTGCAAACGTCACCACCGATGCGGCCAACGAACCATAACAACAGATTAGCCAACCAGGAGCCGGCTTTCGGCGGACGGCCCCACAAACTGAACACCCAATTCTCCACCAAAACCAATGGACGAGTGAGCTGCCAGTTAACCACTGATTTTCACGGCCTTGGCCGGACTTTAATCTCACGGCTCGCCTGCGAACTTTAAGCCAAGGCCACAACCACCGAACCGCCCAAAAGGTAAGAGGCACTACCAGCTAACAGCAATTGGATCGATGTCTCAGTGATTGCGAAAATTTGACCGCTTCGTTATTACGGATTTTTCGAACCCGTGCGCACCAATCAAAAACACGTAAAACAAAAGCTTAGCTCAGTTTTTAGAAGCCTACTACGTAATCATTTGACTTCTGTGATCTGCGCCACCAATAATACTGTCTAAATATACAGTCCTGTGGCAGGGAGCCCACAATGCAAGGAAAGCAGCCTCGTTTACGCGATCAGGTTCGCGCGGTGATTCGCGTCAATCATTACAGTATTCGTACCGAGAAAACCTATTGGTACTGGATTCGCTACTTCATTCGTTTCCACCAAATGAAACACCCACGAGATATGGGCCCGCCGGAGGTTAATGAGTTTTTGACTTGGCTTGCCGTACATCGCAATGTTGCTGCAGCCACGCAGGCACAGGCGCTGAATTCTCTGGTGTTTTTGTACGACAAGGTATTCGGGACTCCACTCGGCGAGATTGGAGATGTAGTCCGGGCAAAGAAGCCTCGTAAGTTGCCCGTGGTGCTCACGCACGATGAAGCGATGCGCATCATCAACCATCTCAGTGAACCTAATAAGCTGATAGCATCCCTCATGTATGGCTCTGGTTTGCGGGTAACCGAGGCCTGTCGTCTGCGCATCAAGGATCTGGATTTTCAACAGCAGGTAATCACCGTGCGCGACGGAAAAGGTGCCAAAGATAGAACCACTTTATTACCTGCCACGCTGATTGAGCCGCTTCAGATCCATGTTGAGAGCATCCGCAAAGCTTGGCAGCAGCGCAGTGAGGAGTTTCTGCACCCGGTCAGTATGCCCTTCGCGCTCGCTCGCAAGTATCCCGGAGCAAGCCGTTCGTTAGCGTGGCAGTGGCTCTTTTCCTCTCCGGTTTTGTGTACAGACAATCTAGGCAATGTATCCCGACACCATCGCCATATTTCATCCGTACAACGCTCTGTGCGCGGTGCGGCAAAGGCTGTCGGTATCCATAAACCTGCCAGTTGCCACACCTTCCGCCACACCTTCGCCACGGAACTTCTAAAACGTGGTAACGATATCCGCACAGTACAAGATCTACTCGGCCACGCAGACCTGCGAACCACCCAAATCTATACCCATGTTCTCGGGCAAGGTTTTGCGGGGGTTCGAAGTCCGTTGGGGTGAGCGCCGTTCAGCGTGGGTGAGTACTCACCACTCCAACTGAGCCCCGGTCTGGTACTCAATCACCCTTGTCTCAAAGAAGTTCTTCTCCTTCCGCATGGTCGCCTGCTCATCCAGCCAGGGCGATACGTTCTTCGCCCCCGGGAACGGTTCTTCCAGCCCTACGGTGCGGGCTCTGCGGTTGGCCACGAAGCGGAACTGTTCGGTGTGGTATTCCGCTGAGTAGCCCAGTATCGGGTCGCGCAGGATGTAGTTGGCGTAGTCCCGCTCGGCGGCTTCGGATTCTTCCCACATCTCGCGTACGGCTTTCGGGTCGAAGCTGATGTTTTCCTCTTCCAGTATCTGGTTCACCACTTTCAGGCCGAAGGCGAAGTGCATGGCTTCGTCGCGCAGTATGTACTGGAACTGCTCGCCGGTGCCGCGCATCAGGCCACGGCGTTGCAGCGCGAAGATGGGGCTGAAGCCGTTGTAGAACCAGCAGCCTTCAAACACCGCCGCAAAGAACAAGTACGACATGATGAATTCTTGCAGGTCGTCCTTGTTGCGCAGGTTGAGGTCGGAGCGCATAGCGGCGTCTAGGCGGCGGTTGGCCATCTGGATTTTGGCGTTAATCTGCGGCACTACGCGGTAGCGGTTGTAGATTTCGCTCTGGTCCAGGTTCAGGGTTTCAATGCAGTGCTGGTAGGTCCAGGTGTGCAGGGCCTCTTCGTACACCTGGCGCGCCTGGTAAATTTGCAGTTCCGGCGCGGTCATTTTTTCCATCACGGCCAGGCCGATGTTGCGCATGGCCAGTATGTCGGAGGTGGTCAGGTAGGCCACCACGTTTTCGAACACGTGCTTTTCTGCCGGGTTCAGGCGGTGGTGGTAGTCGTGAACGTCTTGCGCCATGTTTACGTCCAGCGGGGTCCAGTGGTTTTTGTTGGCGTTCATGAAGAACTCCCAAGCCCACGGGTATTTAAACGGCGCCAACTGGTTTACGTCGGTTTCGCCGTTGATAACACGCTTGTCGTCTACGTTCACCGGGGCCACGCTGCTGTGTGCAGCGGGCTGGCTTTGTGGTTTGGTTTCGTCGTCCCAATTCAGCATGGTTGTGCCTCTCAATAGTAGTAAGTGGTTACTGACAGGCTTCGCAGTCGGGTTCATCAATGCTGCACACTTGTGGCTGTGGTGCGGCAACCGGGGCAGCTTGTTCGTTTACGCCAGTAGCGCCTAGCGAGCGCAGGTAGTAGGTGGTTTTCAGGCCACGCTCCCACGCCAGCTGGTACAACTCGTCCAGTTTTTTACCGCTGGGTTCGGCCATGTACAGGTTCAAACTCTGGGCTTGGTCTAGCCATTTTTGGCGGCGGGAAGCGGCCTCCACCAACCAGCGAGCGTCGATTTCAAACGCGGTGGCGTAGCGGGATTTCAGTTCGGTGGGTATTCGCTCAATTTGCTGCACGCTGCCGTCGTAGTATTTGAGGTCGTTCACCATCACGTTGTCCCACAGGCCGACCGCCTTGAGGTCGCGCACCAGTGAGGGGTTCACCACGGTGAATTCGCCGGAGAGGTTCGATTTCACAAACAGGTTCTGGTACGCCGGCTCGATGGATTGCGACACGCCCACGATGTTGGAAATGGTAGCGGTGGGTGCAATGGCCATTACGTTGCTGTTGCGCATGCCGTGCTTGGCGATGAGTTCGCGCACCGGCGCCCAGTCCAGGCGGCTGTCGGTGTTTACGTTGATATCGCCTTCCCGACGGGCGTTTTTCAGCAGTTCGATGGAGTCGATGGGCAGTATGCCCTGGCTCCACAGGGAACCTTCGTAGGTTTCATAAGCGCCCCGCTCTGCCGCCAGCTCAGCGGATGCGCGAATGGCGAAATAGCTCAACTGTTCCATGGCCACGTCGGCAAACTCTACCGCTTGCGGGCTGGTGTACGGCAGGCCCAGAGCATATAGCGCATCCTGAAAGCCCATCAGGCCAAGGCCCACCGGGCGGTGTTTCAGGTTGGAGTTACGCGCTTGCGGCACGGCGTAGAAGTTGATGTCGATAACGTTATCGAGCATGCGCACGGCGGTGTTTACGGTGCGCTCAAGGCGCTGTACATCCAGCTCACCGTTGCTGATGTGAGCGGCCAGGTTCACCGAGCCCAGGTTACACACGGCGATTTCATCGGCGCTGGTGTTCAGGGTGATTTCGGTACACAAGTTAGAGCTGTGCACCACGCCCTTGTGCTGCTGCGGCGAGCGCAGGTTGCAGGGGTCTTTGAAGGTGATCCACGGGTGGCCGGTTTCAAACAACACGGTCAGCATTTTGCGCCACAGCTGTTTGGCCGGGATGGTTTTGAACAGCTCGATTTTGCCTTCGGCAGCCAGCGCTTCGTAATGCTCGTAGCGCTCGCGGAATTCGTTGCCGTATAGGTCGTGCAGGTCGGGCACGTCGCTGGGGCTGAACAGGGTCCAGTCGCGGTCTTGGCGCATGCGCTCGATCAGCAAATCCGGCACCCAGTTTGCGGTGTTCATGTCGTGGGTGCGGCGGCGTTCGTCACCGGTGTTTTTGCGCAGTTCGAGAAACTCTTCAATATCCAGGTGCCAGCTTTCAAGATAGGCACACACGGCGCCTTTGCGCTTGCCGCCTTGGTTTACCGCTACAGCGGTGTCGTTCACAACTTTCAAAAACGGTACTACGCCCTGGCTTTGGCCGTTGGTGCCTTTGATGCGGGAGCCCAGTGCGCGCACCGGTGTCCAGTCGTTGCCTAGGCCGCCAGCCCATTTGGAAAGCATGGCGTTGTCGCGAATGGCGCCGTAGATGTCTTCCAGATCATCGCCTACGGTGGTGAGGTAGCAAGACGACAGCTGGGAGTGGCGGGTGCCACTGTTGAAAAGTGTGGGCGTGGATGACATGTAATCAAATGAGGACAGCAAGTTATAGAACTCGATGGCGCGGCTGTTGGGGTCGTCTTCACGCAGAGACAAGCCCATGGCCACGCGCATGAAGAATACTTGGGGCAGCTCCAGGCGGTCGCCTTTCCAGTGCAGGAAGTAACGGTCGTACAGGGTCTGCAGGCCGAGGAAGCCAAACTTCTGGTCGCGCTCGGGTTTGATCGCAGCACCCAGCCGTTCAAGATCGAATGCGGCCATGGCTTCATCCAACAACTCGTAACGAATACCGGCGTGAATGAAAGCGCTCAAGGCCTGTGGATAAACTTCAGAAAGACTCAGGCTGGTATCGAGGTTGAGTGCGGTGACGCTTTCAAGGCGCAGTTGTTCCAGAAGTAAGCGGGCGGTGACGGCGCTGTAGTCTGGCTCGCGCTCGATGCGGCCACGGGCGGTCATGATTAAGGCGCTCAGTACTTCGGCTTCGTCGATGCCGTTGTAGAGGTTGCGAATGGCTTCTTCCACCAGGGATTCGCCTTCGATACCTTCCAGCCCAAGCGCGGCCTTATCGACCTGTTGCTTCATCAGGCCCAAGTCCAGCGGTGCGGTGCGGCCATTGGCCTGTTTTACAGTAAGGGTTGGGTGGGCTTCCACCGGCTCGTGCAGGGCGCGTTCGCGGGCGTGTTCTTCGCGGTAGAGTACGTAGGCGCGGGCGACTTTCTGCTCTTCTGCACGCATCAGGGCCAGTTCTACCTGGTCTTGTATGTCTTCGATATGCACCCGTCCGCCGGCTTTCAGGCGGCGGCTGATGGCCTGCACAACTTGCTCGGTTACCCTGTGAACAGCGTCGTTTATACGGGCAGAGCCTGCGGCTTGGTCGCCTTCAACGGCAAGAAAGGCCTTGGTAACGGCCACGCTGATTTTGGAGGGGGTAAAGCTGACCAGATTGCCGTTGCGCTTGATGACTTGCAGGGCTTCTGTGGCGGATGGCGATGAGGGCCGAGGCTCGGTGAGAGCGGTCGCAGACATGCGGCTTTCTCCTGAATACGCGTTAATTCCATAACCTTCGCGCACGCAGGACGAACACTGGCATCAGCACAGAATGCGCCGAATAGTGCCTTGCTCGTTGCTGCTCACCTTGTAGGGCCAAATGCAGGCGCCTGAGTCGCGAAGGTGCAGTGTGTATTCCCTGGCTTGTCTTCGGACTCAGGGGCATGAACCTTTCGGTTCTGCCTTGCGTGGCGACTTCCCGGCTTGCGCCAGTGTCTTTATGCCACGCTCGTTCCCCAATACCGCTGCGCGTCAGTTCCGGATTCTCACCGGATTCCCGAATACCATATTTGGTATTCAACCAAGGATGCAGGCACTATATACAGTAATATTTCGAGAGACAAGGCACCTTTCCCAAATCTGCCGGTCTATCACGAACACACAGAAAAGTGGGAAGGCTTCATGTTTATCTCTAAACGCGCACGTACCTGTCTGGTTTTTGCAGTGCTCAGCCTGGCTTCCCCTCACCTGTTGGCACAGGAAGCCTTACTTACCCCTTTCTCGAAGATGACATCGCTCGCTGATGGCTGGGAGCCGTTGGAATTTCCCAAGATAAATCAGCTTTCCCACTACGAACTTGTTCAAGACGGTGGCTCCCAGGTAGTTATGGCACAAACCTCCGGGGGTGCCTCAGGCCTGATTGCCCGGTTAAATATTGAACCTGAAGATGTACCTATTCTGAACTGGCGTTGGAAGGTGTCGAATGTGTTTGAAAAGGGCGATGCCCGGAAAAAGTCCGGCGACGACTACCCTGCCCGTATCTACGTTGCCTTCGAGTTTGAGCCAGAGAAAGCAGGCTTTTTCGAACGAGCCAAGCGCAAAACGGTGGAAGTGCTGTTTGGTGAGGAACTGCCGGGCAATACCCTGAACTATATTTGGGCAAACACCCTGCCGGAAGGCAAATTCATAGCCAATCCCTATACCGACAAAACCATGATGATTGCCGTTAACTCTGGCAGTGGGAATGCCGGTGAGTGGGTAGCCATAGAGCGGGATATCGTGGCGGACTATCGCCAGGCCTTCGGGGAAAATCCGCCCCCAATCCGGGGTATCGCGATCATGTCGGATTCAGACAATACCGGTGAGCAAGCAATTGCCTGGTACGGCGATATCAGGCTAACCAAGACAAAAAAGAATTAACAGGCGATTTTAACGATGTGCCTGAGGGAACCCCGGGATCACAAAGCCTGCTTTGAACGGTCTTACGGGCGGCGCTTCACCTCGGCTGACAAGCCTCAGGTAGGCATCATCAATTTTTTCCCGGAGCACTGAAGCGCGAGGGCTTGCCAGGGAATACAGCCAGGCCGAATAGCGTGATCTTATTTCCGAACCGAGAATCTTGCTGTCTGATGGCAACGTCAGCATGGGCTCAACTGTTTCGCGGTAATCCAGTACATAATCACCGCGCCTAAGCTTGAGCATCTCGAGTGCAGCACGGCTGCTGGGCGCTTCAGTAAGCCGAATACGATCTGAATTATCAAGCCATGTCAGCAGGCCACCGTAGGTGTACCCCCCAATCACGATGACCGTTTTCCCTTCCAGTTGATCAAAGTGGGTCAGTGGTTCTGAATCTTCCAGATGCCAGGCATTGAGCCGTGTTGGATAAACATTTACCCAACTCTCAAGCACCTCGTACTTGAGAGTTGGCACACCGGAAAGGCCGGGAAACAGGTCAACCGCGCCGCTTTTCAGGTACAAATAAACCCGGCTTACAGGCAGGTAAATGAACTCGGCTTCGTAACCGGCTTCCTCGACAACTTTTCTAGTCAGATCAACAAAAAAACCCGTCGGTTCGCCCTGTTCATTCCGGTATTCAGCGGGGGGGAATTCGGTGTACGCAATGCGCACTTTGTTCCCGGCAATATCAGCCAAGACCGGCCCTGCGAGGGTAACTGTCGCCAAAACTGCGACCACCATTACGATTCGGGCTGCCAAGCCCCGGAACTTTGCCGGGGCCAAATGTCGATTCCAGAGTCTGCGCATAGTACCGATACGTTGGTTGTGCCGACATATTGAAGGTATGCGGACTTTTCAAACTACCTGAGATGAGATTAGCAGTGCCCTGTGAAATGGCATCAAATATGATAAATGACCATATACAGACCAACACCACCCATCACCACAGTATAGGGGAACGCCATTACGACCATTCGTCCATATGATAGACGAACCAGGGGCGCAATGGCAGAAGTCAGCAGGAACAGGAAGGCTGCCTGGCCATTCGGCGTCGCCACGCTTGGAAGGTTGGTGCCTGTGTTAATGGCCACAGCAAGGCTTTGGAAATGCTCATAACTGATACTGCCAGCATCCAGTGCCTGCTTGATTTCACTGATGTACACCGTGGCCACAAACACGTTGTCGCTGATCATCGAAAGCAAGCCGTTGGCGATAAAGAACATGCCTGGCTGCTGGCCCTCCGGAAGTGACAGCACGTAGTCGATCACGGGCTTGAACAGATGCTGCTCATGAATCACCGCCACCACCGCAAAGAACACAACCAATAGCGACGTAAACGGAAGCGACTCCTGAAAGGCTTTTCCTATCTGGTGCTCGCTGGTTACACCGGTAAACGAGGTAATCAGTATGATAACGAGCAACCCGATCAAGCCCACTTCCGCCAAGTGCAAGGCCAGGCCAACCACCAGAATCACCGCCGCTGCCGCCTGCACCCAAAGCGCGGCCTCATCTGCCTTGGTGCGCTTGGCACGTTCCTCATCCGCAAACTCTTCCAACACCCGCCGTACCGGTTTGGGAAGCCGTCCGCCGTAGCCAAACCAACGCATTTTCTCAAGCACCCAGCAGGTTACCAACCCCGCTATCAGCACGGGCACGCTAACCGGCGCCATGTGCAGGAAAAATCCGATGAAGTCCCAGCCCACTACTTTAGCGATCAACAGGTTCTGGGGCTCACCCACCATGGTTGCAACGCCACCCAGTGCGGTACCAATGGCGCCGTGCATCAACAGGCTGCGCAGAAACGCCCGAAAGTTTTGCAGATCGTTTCGGTGCAGTTCGATGACTTCGTCATCACTGTCGGAATTGTGGTCGCTGCTCTGGTACCCCTTGCCCGAGGCGACTTTATGATAAACCGAGTAAAAGCCGACAGTAACGCTGATAATAACCGCCGTGACTGTGAGGGCATCCAGAAACGCTGAAAGCACTGCGGCAGACATGCAGAACATGAGCGAGAGCGCGGACTTGGATCGCACCCCAACGAGTATCTGGGTGAATGCGACCAACAGCAGGTCCTGCATAAAATAGATGCCTGCCACCATAAACATCAACAGCAGAATAACCGGGAAATTGGTCAGCACTTCCAGATACACCGCATCCGCCGTGGTAAGGCCGATCAATAATGCCTCTATTGCCAGCAAACCGCCGGGCAATAACGGGTAACACTTCAACGCCATGGCAAGAGTGAAAATAAACTCTGCTATAAGCAACCAGCCCGCTGTAACCGGCCCCAAAAGATACATAACGATCGGGTTAACGATCAAAAACAACAGAATAATCTGCTTGTACCAGACAGGAGCTTTACCAAGAAAGTTACTGGAGAACGCGGAAAAAACGGTCGTGGGCATTGCGGGGTTCTTTTATGTTAGCGGTCGACAACAGTATATGGCGCCATGCCTTTATCTTCCTTGACATTCCTGCGCCGGTTAATGCTGCAAAGATACAGGATAGCCCTATCCTTTAGTACTGGCAGATGTCCGTACTACCAAGGCACTGCGAAGATCGTGATCCAGATCATTTTGCTCCAGCGCGCGGCTGATAATTTCAACCCGAGACTCATCAGCGGGCACCGTTTCCAGCAGTGTCAGTACGCCCTCAACGGCATTGAACATCCACCAGCCTCTGTTGGTATGCACCACCCCCTTGAAACGCTCAAACTCCCCATTACTGGCCAGGCTTTGCAACGCGATTGGATCAAACACCCAATCTTTGTGAACACGCCAACCCATACTGGTAAAACCATCGCCCTTGTTGAAGTATGACTGCCAGGGTTCATCCTCCAGTGAGGGTTTCTCCGCCAGGGCTTTACCATGGTGATGGTGGTGGCTTTCAGGAAAATGCGCGGGTAGTCGATCGGAATCCCCTGCTAGCCATTCGAGGGGAAGCTGCCCGCCACTGATCTGTCCGATGCGCCGCTTTGCCGGTTGCCAGTCGCTCGCCCAGGCGTCGAACTGCGCTAACTGCTCATCCGTGCACAGGTCTGCTTTGCTCGCCACCAACAGATCCGCCACTGCAACCTGGTCGTGGAATTGCTGACTGGCAAGCACACGCTCGTCTTCCAGCCGGCGCGGGTCGACCAGGCAAACAGACGTCGAAAGGTGTACCACATCCTTGTAAAACTCTCCGGTCAGCGTTTTGATCACCTGTGCTGGGTGGCCCAGCCCGGTTGGTTCAACAAACAACCGGTCAGGGCGCGCGAAGCTGATCAAACTGTTGAGCCCTATCTGCATAGGCAACCCGGAAACGCAGCACATACAGCCACCAGGCACTTCTTTCACCGCCACGCCCTGGTTCGACAGAAAGGCCCCGTCGATACCGACCTCTCCAAATTCATTCACCAGCACCGCCCAGCGCTCGCCTTCCGGCTTCTGCTTCAGCAGGTTGAGGATTGCCGTGGTTTTGCCAGCACCGAGAAAGCCAAGCACCAGGTGCGTGGGGATGGGTGTCGAGTTGTGTGTCATGGGTTGAGCCTTTGGCATCGTCTAAATACTGTGTTTAAGCGAACATGTTATAACATAACATTATTGTCACGCCCAAGCTTGAACTGCTTCCTGAACGATCTGTACTCTCGAAGCGCAGACTCGTGCCCCCTGGCAACCAGCCGCACGCGTTGCTTCGGTAAGCACTGGGCCAGCCGGGAGGCTGACAGCGGCGATAGCGAACCTAATCGGGGGTAACCGCCAATGGTCTGGCGATCGTTCAGCAGCACGATAGGCTGCCCATCCGGCGGCACCTGCACGCCGCCAAGGTTGATTCCCTCAGACACCAGACTACGAATGTTGCAGTGAAGCTTGGGGCCGATCAGGCGAACGCCCATTCGATCGGCGCGATCATCCACCTGCCACCAGATGTTGAACGCGTCAAACAGACTGCGGCCGGTGAAATGAGCAATTTGCGCCCCCGGCAGTAAATCCAGCACAGCAGGCTGGCTGAAATCAGGTCGGGCTTCCTGCGATGCCTGCATCGAGCCTTGGATAAAGTCCTTTCCACCAGCGTGAACAGATAATTGATCCCCTTCAGCCAGCTTGCAGCCCTTTCCGCTAAACCCACCCAGCTCTTCCCGGACGACGCTGGCCACACTCCCCAGAACCGGCTCTGCGACAAAGCCGCCGCAAACCGCCAGATAAGCACGCAGCCCACTCATCGGCCTGGCAAAAGCCAGAACCTCGCCTTCCTTCCAGCGAACGCGCTGCCACAAAGGAACAGGCTCATTGTTGAGGGTGGCCCCCAGATCGGCGCCGGCAATAGCGATGTCCAGGTCTCTTTCGGCCACTAGCTGCAAACCGCCGAAGGTTATTTCCAGATTGGCAGTACCCCAAGGGTTGCCAGTCAGGTGATTGGCCCAGGCCCAGGAGTAAAGATCGGCCGGGCCGCCCTGAGTTACCCCCAGATGGCGCACCCCAAACCTTCCGCTGTCCTGCAATAGCGCCAGAGGGCCGGCGCGCAGCACCCGTATGCTTGGCTGTGGCTTCTCCCGGTGGCTCACGATTCCAGCTCCATAGGTTTGCTGCTCCCACCTTCACGCTCAAAGGTTTCGCGGCTGACGGAAACAAAGCGCACCTGATCGCCAACCCGTAGAAGACTGAATCCCTCACGCTCCCGATCAAACAAACGGGCACTGGTTCGCCCCAGCAAGTTCCAGCCTCCGGGAGTTTCTGTCGGGTAGGCTGCAGTTTGCCGGCCAGCCAGAGCCACACTTCCGGCCGGCACTCGCTTGCGGGGCGTATCAAGCCGTGGGCATTCAAGGCGAGGGTCGATTAATCCTTTGAAAGCAAAGCCCGGTGCAAAACCCAGAGCAAACACCCGATAAGTGCGCTGGCTGTGGACTTCGATCACATCGGTAACCGCCATGCCCGTGTGTTCCGCCACCCTTGGCAAGTCCGGGCCTACGCTGATGTCGTACCAGGTGGGAAGTTCGTGTACCTGCCCGTCTTGAACGCCGCTATCCGGCTCAAGATCCACCAATACCTGGCACAGTATGGCCCGGGCCTCTGAAGACGTTAAAGTAATCGGATCAAACACAACGAGAAGAGTGGTGTAGGAAGGCACCAGATCAGTCAGCGCACCACCAAAGGCGTGTTCACACCTGTGTGACAATGCAGACAGCCAAGGCAAGTTGCCCTCGTCGATCGTTTCAAACAACCGGACAATCCAGCCGTCCAGCCCGGCGGATTCGAGCACTGGTTTCTGGCTCACTGCTTCAGAACCTGTTCCATCGCTTGTGCGACACCGAGCACAGTGCTGTCTGAGCCATGCCGGCCTACCAACATCAGGCCGCTGGGCAGATCCCCGGGTTGGTGGTTCGGCAGTGTGATAGCACACAAGTCGAGAAGGTTCGCGACCGTGGGGTTGCGCAGTACAAGCAGGTTCAGGCGCAGGTATTCCGCGTCACTCTCTAGCTCCGTAAGCAGGGGTGGCTCAATTACCACGGTGGGTGCAAGAAGCCCGTCATAGGCACTGAGCCATTGGTCTGCCTGCTTTTTCAGAGCCACCCGGCGCTGCAGCAGATCAAGATAATCCGCAGCACTGATGCCCGAGCCCCGCAGCATGCGTTCCCGCACTCGCGGGTCGTATTCGTCTCCACGCTGCTGTAGCCAGTGCCGGTGAACGTGATAGCTTTCGGCTGCTGCAAGTCCGCCATTCAGCATAAGATCTGGCAACGCATCCAGCACAGGAATCTGTGCTTCCACAATCTGGGCACCGCTTTCGCGCAACTTGCGGAGGCTACCGGCAAAGGCAGCGGCAACAGCCGGTGAGACGTCATCCAGCATGTAGTTAGCAGGCACGACGAATCGACGACCACGAAGATCAACCGAGTTGTTCTTTTGCCAAGACTCACCTGCCATAACGGCATCCAGGCGCGCGCAGCACTCAACTGTACGGGCAATGGGGCCTATGGAATCCAGGCTTTGGGACAAGGGGAATACGCCATCGCGAGGTATGCGTTTTTGGGTAGGTTTGAAGCCGACCAAACCGCAAAAAGCCGCAGGTATGCGCACCGACCCGCCGGTATCACTGCCGATGGCGGCAGCGGCCATACCAAAGGCAACCGCCGCTGCGGCTCCGGAGGATGAGCCACCAGATATGCGGCTCGGTGCCAGTGGATTGGCGGGGGTGCCGTAGTGTGGATTCAGCCCAAGCCCGGAGTAAGCGAACTCGGTCATGTTGGTGTGGCCGGTGATGACTGCTCCAGCCCGGCGCAGGCGCGAGACAATCAACGCATCGCTTTGTGCCTGCTGGCTCCACCATTTTGAGCCCGAGTGAGTTACCTCACCAGCAGCATCGAACAGCACTTTTAATGCAATGGGCAGCCCGGCAAGCTCTCCCAAAGGCACCCTGCCCTGTTGCAGTGTATCAATAGCGGCGGCTTCAGCTCTGGCAGTGCGATCAAAGCGGGCTGTGTACACCTGATTGGCAGGGTCATCGAACTGATCGATATTGCTGAAGCAGGCTTCAAGAAGTTGGCTGGCAGTGAATTTGTTCTGCTGCAATGCGGCCAGCAGAGATGACAGGCTTGCCTCTGTGAGTTCTATGGGGGGCTGGCCGGGCTGCTGTTTCATGTCGCTCCTTTCACACTCGTCCTTGCAATACTCTAGCTCATCCGGTGCATTTCGGGTAACAGCGCCCTTCATCAGGTTTCACATCACGTAGGTTGTTAACCAGCCTACTTCTAATCACCTTTTCTTAGTGTCCAATAAGGATCGACAAATTCCCCACCAGAGTGCTCCAAGTCTTCCTCGTACTCGCTCAAATCAACGTAGTCGCCATAACATTCAATTATCTGCGCCAGTAACTCCCTGTTAAGGCCAAAGCAGTAAACAACCTTTGCAGCGAGTTCCGGATCAGGCGATACGGTATCGAGGTACTCGTGCACCCAATGGTTTGTGGCCTTCCTGACACCCAACGATGGAAGCTCATAGGTATGCCACTGTTTATCACAGAGCACATGCATTTTCTCTATCGTGTCTTGTGTATACAGGCCGGCGTCTTCGTTTATCAAACGCGCGCACAATGAGCCGAACTCATCAGAATTCATAGAACCAATCTGCGCCCCATTACGCTTTTATTTCAGCTGCTGATCCGTTCTATCATTTTTTTCATCACGAATAGTAACCACAAGATCTTCCATGCTGTCCATCGCGTTCGAAAAAGCTGACGCTATATCCGCGATAGCACACCTTAACATCGCGATTGATTCGACACATTTTTGCCGGTCGCCTTCTTTAATAGACACATCAAGATCAGAAAGAATATTGCCAACGCCCTTAGTGCATCCATCGACATTTACTCGCCATCTACTGATGTCACATTCGTCGATGATTGTTTCGAAATCCTCCTTAACTTCTTCTGACACATCATCATTACCAGCCGGGAATTTTTCCGCAGCTAACACAAGCGCCTTCAATATTTCGGAATACAGGTCCTTATTCATAACTATCCGGTCAGCATTTGGCTATTGATCTACGTTTCCTCGTACTTCCGCACTAGCTCAACACCACTACTTTGATCATCTTCTATTTCACTTCCAACAGCACTTCAACTAACTGACCCGCGCCAAGCGAAACGTCGAAGTGTGTGTTTCCGGTCACTACACCGCCATACCGGAGCACAGCATCGCTTTCGTTTATCAGTGAGAAACTCACCGCCATATTCACCCAGGATACCGAAAGCTGTAATTCGTATACTCCGCCAAAAATAATCAAATTATCTTTGGTAACCTCAAACCGCTCTCCTTCGTTCGGTGCCTCGAGACTTAAAACCACTGTCTCCACGATATCGGCTTTACGGCAGTCAACTTGGGTTATTGTAATGACAACACTCATAAGAACCTCAGCGTCGAGATCAGCCTGCACCCCTTGGTTCAGGCGCTCACTCGGTTTCTAGCGTACCGTGCCAATAGGCAGCTGTTTCGCTACCTACCTTTAAAATTTGGTCTTTAGCCGCCGAGGCTGGCCAGAATTGCAGCAAATATCGCTGGCCGGATATTGGCACATCCACATCTTCATCATCTTCGGCGTAATCTCGATCCATTCCGGAAATGCTGTAGCGCACCCGATAATTTCCGGGTGGGAGGTCCAGGGCATAGGTTTCTTCGTGAGCCCATGAACACAGGCCTGTTTGGCTTTCCGGTACCTGCATGCTGCACTCGACGGCGTCTTCAAACGTCTCATCCACTGGAGGTTTCGACGAATGCAGGAGCACATCGATCAAGATGGTTCCGGTCTGCGGGCCTGCCACCAGAAAGAGCTTTCCTTTCTGGGCTCCACCACATAGCCCATTAGCCTGACCGCTGAAGGCCCGCTCAACTGACAGGTAGTCGCCTTCGTTTCGTGGAGTGACCTCATCCACATAAAACTGTCCATAGTTGATGCTTAATTGACCGGAGAATAACACCGTCGCATCCGCATGTTGCTTTGCCTCTGACAGAGCCGAGGCTTTCGCTCCCGACTGCTTACGCCCCTTCACCCGGGATTCAGCCAGAGCTTCTCGTAGATGGTGATAGCAATCATCAATAAGGCCTCGCAAGGTATCTGCGAAGTCAGCGGGTAGGGGTTCCCGGGTAACCGGGATCATTTCGTGGAAGTAAAGAAAGTTTAACGCCTCCTGCCCGATGACTTCGCATTTATACTTGGGAGTCTCGGTAAAAGCGTAGTCCATAATATTCTGATGGCTCTCAAAATCGCTCTGAAAGATCTCGTACCTGGTCATGGCGGACGTATAAAAATCGTCCTCATCCAACGCCGCAATAATACGGGATGCTTTATCGGGCTCGCTTGTCCGGTAAATGTGAGCCAGCAAAATCAGCCCATGGCCCACTGAACCCCAAAGGTCTCGGCGCCCTTCATCAGACCGCACATCAAAAACAAAGCTTTCGAGAAGCTCACGTGCCTGATCTACTTCACCCAAAGCAAACAGGTAGTTTGCCAGGCACACAGCATTATCCAGACACGCTTCACTCGTTAGCGAGAACTTCCTTTCGAGCTTTTTGGCCAGTGCTGCGGGAACTTTGTAGCCAAGGTCTTTATCTTTTGGAAGTGCAAGGCTCATCGTTTCTTACCTCCGGTCGGGAGGGTAAAGACAGGTTATTAAACAGCTTACTCTAAAGGATCTGCCCCTAGCAGTGCCTCTCTCCATTGCTTTAAATTGGCGGCCGTTACAGTCAGCTCATCGTTTTCATCAAATGTAATTCCATTACACGATTCACAAATAAAGGAGATAAACAAAACCGCTGCAGCCAAATCCATTTCGGTGTAATAACAGAGCTCCATCATTAGATCTCGACCTTCAAGCTGACTCCGCTCTACATCCCAAGCTTCAAGATCATCATCGTCAACTTCTTCAATAGAGAATTCAAAACCTGCATCTTCTCCATTGAGTTTTCCTGGCCAAAAGCCATCAACATCTGTTAATGACGAAGCTTTCTCCCACTCTTCCAGTTCTAAGCCTTTTTCCTGCAATCTCAAAACCGCATTATTCAAACCAGGAACCAAATCACTCTTTAAAAAAACCTGCAGTGCATCTGACATGATTATTGACCTGTTGCCAATTTTTTACTTTATCTCCACGCCAGGCTTTGGCAGGTGTCCGAAGTTCACCTCTTCGAAACTAGCGCGTAACCAGGCTCTTTCATCTCTTTCTTTCACTCAACAACTCGCTAAGGCTGCGCCTTTCGCGCTCAATCAAAACAGATAGCTCTGCCACTTCCGGCACAGCGGTATCTGGCATAAAGGCCTTCAGTAGCTGATGATAGTACGCAAAGAGCACTATTCTCGAATAATGACCCTGCTGCTTTTCCTTAACAGTGAGGTCCAGCACCTCTCCCGCTTGCGCTAACAGCTCGGCACCTTCACGCTCTTCTTTGTCAGCTTCTATCTCACCCCGAGCGTTTTCCAGCAGCCAGCCCAGGTCATTCGCGTCAAAGTTTTTACTGGTGATGATTTCAAGTGCTTTTGTTCGCAGGGAGTCGTCGCTGTGGGAGTCCGCATCATAGGCCAACAGCGCCAAACCGTCGCATTTGTGCCCCCATGCGTAGCTGTTGCTCTTATATGAAATATCGTAAATGAAGCTGTCCATATAACGCACAAAATTAGCCCGGGCAGTTAGTACCTGAAGGCAGCACGCCAATTCAATCGCCTTTTCAAGATCCCCGGATCGAGTCAGGTCAAAGCGCTTTTGCAACGATCCTGCGAGACTTACAACCGACTTTGGCAAGGCGAGATCATCGGGAATGCTTATTCTCATCTTCTATCTCGACCCCGGTATTCCGATAGTGGGCAAGTGGTGACTTGTTACAACGACCACATTTTTGTCCTTTACACGGCCTGAACGAATAGCTTTCGCGATAACACCGTATTGGATTCCAACATAACTATTCTGGCCGGCATTCACCCAACGTAATGACACCATCCCTAGACGATAACGCTGATAGCCACCTTCTTTCGAGCGATACATCGGATATTCGTCGCAGCTCTTTCCCGCGGGGGTCGCTCCTTGACAACTAGGCAGACCGCCCTGACGCTTGTACCATCTTCTTCCACCTTTGCTTCCCCCGACCCTCGAGTCATAGGTAAGCATGATAGAACTGGGAATTCGCATTTGTGCAGAACGGATATGATCAATCATATCTGGTGAATCGAAGCCTACAATTAGCAAATTAAACCTCATATTGCACCGATTCTTCTTACGAATACATTGGCGAAGTGTCTGTAACCCTAGCTTCGAGGTCACCCTCCCTACGGCCGGCAGAGTACCAATTACTGCTCGAGTTATAGCGCTTGAGAAGTTTGCGACACTGGTTGTTGCCAAACTAGCCCGTATATTTGATGCAGTTCCGAAGCTAGCAAGCCCAAAATGACCAGTCGGATCAATGTGGTTCACCGGGTCTGCATTAGTATAGATTTATGACCCAGCCATGAAGATCGTAGCCGAAGGCGGTTTTCTCCAGAAGCATCAAGCAGTTAAAGAGCATTGCGGCCAGGCGCGCACCCAGTCTAGTAAATTTTCGCCCTAGACGCACTTTTTCGCTTGGACATGGGGTGATGGGAGCCTGATAGCTTAGAATGCAAATTATTTTTTCAGAGTACGGTAAGTAAAGCCCAGCATTTGCTGGGCTTTACTTATCGGGAAAGCATCAACATTTGCGCATAATTATTGTCAACTCTTCTGAACTGAGATTAAAGATATCGATATATCTCTTCCCTGATAGCTCAAAGAAAAGGTCTCCCCCATCCATAGACAAGTCAATGAGCTTTTTCCCCTCTAAAGTAGATGCTTTCTTAGAATAAAAAAGATCGTCTTCATCCAAAACAGCATCATCCATTTCCATGTAAAAATCTATATTTGAAGCCCCCAATATTGTTTTCTTATCACTTCTAATCCGCCAACTTGCAGGAAGGTCAACAGAAAACTTATCTTCAAAATATAGCCTTAAAATATGACAGATCGATACAACTTCAACCTTACTTATTTTTAAGCCTACTAGCGGAGACAAATCATCAATTATTTCAGTCATTTTCACCTGCGTATATTCTGTTTATATAGTTCATTTTTTGGAAACAAATATTTCTATTATGTCTGTGCCAAAAACGCCCTGTAATTTCCGGTTCTTTTTCTTTGACGTGCCACGACCAGTTTTAAGGTCAAATGACAAAACTGCTTTGCCTCTAGCATCACGAACTTCTACATCAATACCCAAAGAGTTTTTAGCACGTTTCTTAACTTCACCTTTGCTACCTTTATCCCTGAATATTTCAGCATGGATTGTATAGCCATACTTTTTGTATTTTTTGTTGATTTTATCTATTAGCTTCTCGAATTCCTGATGCGCAGCGGTTCCTTTCGCTCCCGCATTCTTAAAGCCAGGCCCTGCTAGTTCTTGTACAAGAATATTCAACAAAGCTTCTTTGGCGAAGCCGATAACCTCCTCACCAATCAAACCAAATGCCTCCTTACCCGAGCCAGTAAGCACACGACTTAGCGCTGATCTACCAGCAGTAGTAGCCGAGGTTGAGAGAATCCCATTAACTCGTAATGTCGCGCCAATACTACTAAGGCCCATATTGCCAGACGGATCGGTATAGGTAACCGGATCAGCATTGGCATACAAATACTTGTTGAGTGTTATCGGTTGCGTCGGAAGCCCAGCCCACTTATCCACTTGCGTAAACCGCCCCTGGTCCTGGGCGTAGTACCTCGCCCGCAGATAGTACTGGCCTAGCGAGGCATCGTACTGCTCTCCAGTATAGAGGTAGCTGTTCTCGGTCGAGCCCTGGCTGTTCGCCAACACCCCGAACGCATCGTAATGGTAGCTGTCTGTTAAGGAGCCGGTTTCGTCCGCCAGTGCGCGGGTGGAGCCGTGGCCGTCGTACAGATAGTACGAGGTGATACCTCCACGAGTCTGGGAGACGAGGTCGTCGCCGTAAGTGTAGCTGACCTCCGAGCTTCCATTGGCGACTTCTGCCAGTACCTGTGCGTAATCGCGGTTGCTGTCCACGACATATCGAGTGGTTTGGCCGCCGTTCGATTTGCGGGTACGGATGCCATCGGCGTTGTAGCCGAAAGTGACTGTTGCGCTCGGTGTCTGTGCTTCGGTCAGGCGGTTGGCGCCGTCGTAGCGGTACCTGGTCACCACACCTGCATCCGTTTCGGTCAACGTGTTGCCATTGGCATCGTAGGTGAACTGGACAGCACCCTGGGCCGTCAGGCGATCGTTGTCATCGTAGGTGTAGCTGGTGTGCACACCATCAATGATGCTGTAGGTCCGGTTTCCAACCTTGTCATGCTGGTATTCAGCACTGTAATTGCCATTGATTGGGTCTGTCACCAGTTCCCTGGTCAGCCGGTACAGTTGGTCATAACTGTAAAGAGCCACCCGCCCATTGTGGCGTTCCTCAACGCTGGTCCGCCGCCCGGTTGCATCCAGCGTATAGCGGTAGTCTGCCAATACCTGATTCAGGGCGTTGGTGGTGGTCAGCACCGTCAGGCGATTAAGTGCGTCATAGTCATAGGTGGTCTCGTTTCCATTTGGATAAGTGACCGACTTGCGATTGCCCGCAGCGTCGTAGGTATAGGTAGTCGTGCCCTCACTGTCGGTTACTGTTTGCAGCCGATTAAGAACATCGTAGGTGTAATTGGTTGTGACCGAATCACCACCTGCCAGAACTGTCACTCTCGTCCGGTTACCGGCGTTGTCGTACTGGTACTGTATTACCGAACCACCAGGCTGGGTTTCTTCCGTCAGGCGTCCCATGTTGTCGTAAACGTACTGGGTCGTACCTTCCGTTGAAGTAGCCGTCAGCCGGTTGCCTACTGCATCGTAGGTGTAACTTTCCTCATCTCCACTGGCATAGCGGATTCTGACCAGGCGACTGCGTGAATCGTAGGAATAGCTGGTGGTGTCACCGTTAAAGTCAGTATGACTTACGCGGTTGCCTCCGATGTCATAGACAGAGGTTTCCGTTTGAGCCATTGGCAGCGTCCGGCTCAGTTCGCGCCCCTCACTGTCGTAGGTCCAGCGGGTTGTCCGGCCTTCAGCATCCGTCTGGGTGAGCTTATTACCGGCCGCATCGTAGGTGTACGCGGTTTCTCCACCCGTGGCATCGGTTACCTTGGTAAGGCGGCCAAGCGCATCATACTGATATTCCGTTTTGCGGCCCCTCTGGTCTGTCTCCGATAGCAGCCGGCCCATAGCGTCGTAGTTGGAAAGCAACTCCGTGCCATCATGGAAGCGCGTGCTGATACGTTGATCCAGAGTGTTATAGGTATACGTTGTGGTGTGGCCACGGGCATCCGTTTCGCTCGCCAGGTTGCCATCGGCATCGTAGCTGAAGCTGTGTCGGTTACCGAGAGCATTGATTACCGCGGTCCTGCGCCCGGCTGCGTCGTACTCGTACTGAGTAACCTTGCCCAGGCCGTCAGTTTCCCGGATTACCCGTCCGACGGCGTCATAGTCGGTACTGGTATGGCTACCATCCGGATAGACTGTGCGGACAACCCGGTTCAGAGCATCGTAAGCATAGGTGGTGGTCCGGCCCAAGGCGTCGGTTTGCGACACCAGGTTTCCTTCCCCGTCATAGGCTTTGGTTTCAATGGAGCCGTCAGGGTGTAACGTCTCGACCAATCGGCCATAGGCGTCGTACCGGTATTCGGTCCGGTTTCCACGGCCATCAACCGTCGCCGTTTCATTTCCGGCCAGGTCGTACTCGGTAGCGGTCGTACTACCATCTGGGTAAACCGTCTCAGTTACCTGACCATTGGCGTTGTATACGTAAGAAGTTACATCATCAACGGTAGCGCCACCGACAGTCCGGGAGCGTGTTTCGGTCAGCACGTTGCCGTTAGCGTCGTAGTTATAACGCGTGGTGTTGCCCAGCGGATCTGTTTCCGTCAGCTTGTTGCCATCACTGTCGTAGGTGTAATTGGTGGCGTTGCCGCTCAGATCAGTACTGCGGGTCACGAGCCCCTTGGCATTAATATTATTGCCGGCAATATTGCCTTCAGGATCGGTCACACTCAGCAGGTTGCCTACGGTGTCGTAGGTATTCCGGAACAGGTTCCCACGAGCATCCTGAATGGTCAGTTCCTGGCCACGGCTGTTATACGTAAACGCGACCGTATTCCCCAGTTCATCCGTGGCGCTAAGCTGATTATTGCGCGCATCAAAATTCGCTTGGGTGGTGTTACCCATGGGATCCACCTGGCTGATCTGGTTACCTTGAGCATCGTATGCGTAGTTCCAGGTGTTCCCGGCGGCATCCACCTGGGTAGTAACGTTACCGTGCTCGTCGTAGTAGTAGAAGGTGGTGTAGCCATTGCGGTCGGTGACGCTGGACTGCCGGCCTTCTACATCATGGTTGAACTCGGTGCGATTGCCTTCGTTGTCTTCCTGGGCAATCAGGCGGCCGCTTTCATCAAAGATGTTGCGAACCATGCGCCGGCCCATGGGGTCAATAATGTCCAGCAGGCCATGGCTGCGATTGTAGGTGTATTGGGTCGCGTTACCCATGGCATCGGCACTGGCGACGAGGTTGTTTTCGCCGTCATAGCTATAGACCAGCCGCTCTCCACCTGGCTTCACAATAGCGGTAATACGACCCTCACTATCCCGTTCGAAAACGACGGACTTTCCGCTTGAATGGAAGATTCCATTTTGGGTGTAGGTCAGCGTATTGCCGTTGGGGTCCGTCACCTTCTCGATGCCGAACGTCTGGTCGAGGGTATACTTGTAGCCGGTCTCTGTGGTCAGTTCATACCGGCTCGGATCCACAGGATTCGAGTAGTAGCCATTTTCCACCAGGCTGTCGCCCATGAAGTAGGCATTGTTGTCGTTCAAAGCCCGAAGGGTCGACCGGGTGTCACCAACCGGCGTGAACTTGAGAGTCACATCCCGAATAACGGTTAAGGTATTGCAGGAAGGCGACGCTGAGGTCTCGAATTTCTCCACATCACCGCCAGGCAGCGTGATGGTAATCACTGGCGCACCCAGGGGCTCGATACAGAAATCGGTTAGCATTCCCATGGGGCCACTTCGGTACTCGTTCAGTGCCCAGTAGCGACCTGGGACCCTGGATTCTTCTACTTTTATGTCCTGATAGCCCACGCTCCAGCCGTGGCCGAAATCCAGTGCTTCATTGCGTCTGCGACTATCATAAGTCCGGGTCACCTGAATGGGGATGCCTGCCAGCGGAACCTCCAGATCCTGCAAGGTTATGCTGAAGTTACCAACCTTAAGGTCGCCCTCAACCTGAAGAGACATCATGTCAGAAGCTGAGAGGTTATTAACATCGATCGCAATGATGGCCAGGTCGTACTGGCCATTGGTCAGCATCGTGGGATCAAAAGTCGCAACGGCAGCCGAATTCTGGTTGGCATCGCCCTTGGCAATCACCTGCCACTGGTCGGTACCGGATGGCGCAACAAGCACTTCATAACCGGCAAGGTTGTCGTCAGTGATGGTGGCAATGATTTCTGTGGGTGCAGTGACAACGGTGCCGTCAGTTGGCCCCTCCAGTGTTACCACAGGACTGGCCGTATCGCCGGGATCGCGCACAGTCACTGTTGCGGTGGTTGTTACTGAGGTTTCAGTGTCACTCACCGTGGCGGTAATAATCTTTACGCCCGTGCCGACGGCGGTCCACATTGCTTCTCCGCTGCCATTGACAGGCAGAGGGGTACCATCAACATTCAAGTTTATTGTGCGCTCACCTTTACCGCCGGTGACTATCGTCAGAATGGATACGATATCGCCTTCATCTACCGTTTGAGGGGAGGCGGTCAGCTCAACCTGCAACGGCTGTATGGCTTCAACAACTTCAATAGCGACATTCTGGTAGGAGCGCTCCTTCCCGTCGTCGGCAAAAAATCTTACGTTCTGAATTCCAACCTGCGCAGACGCGGGCGACCAAGCTACCAAACCGGACGTATCTACTGTCATCCCGGCCGGCATGCTGACAGTCCCAAACGTGACGGCATCACCATCAGCATCCGTGGCCATCAACTGATAGCTGTAAGTTTCGCCAACCACGACCGATGTCGGTGCTGCACTGGTGATGACAGGCGCAACATTGGGCCGCTCTGTGACAACAACCGTAAAGCTCTGGCTGGCACTGCCACCCTTGCCGTCGCTAACAAGCACCCTGACCGAATGATTGCCAAGCTGAGAGGGGGAAGGCACCCATGAAACGACACCAGAATCTGCCGCTATGGCCATACCAGCAGGCGCCTGAGGCAGGCTGTAGGTCAGAGCATCGCCATCATCATCGCTGGCAATCACCTGATAGGCATAGGCGCTACCAAGCTCCACACTTGGTGCAGGAGCAGACGTAATCACAGGGGCCGTGTTCTTTTCCGTCACAACCAGATCAAATGCCTGCGAAACCCACGCACCTCTGTCGTCTTCTACAACAACAGTAACCGGGTGGGAGCCAACCTGAGCCGTTGATGGAGCCCAGCTTACCGTGCCGCTTTCTGAAACCGACATGCCAGCTGGTGCTTTACTCAAACGATAAACAAACGCATCACCGTCCGGATCGGAAGCGATTACGGAGTATTGATAGAGCTCTCCCGCAAATACAGTCGTCACGGGCACTGAATCGATAATGGGCGGGTTCCCGCTAACAACAACCTCAACCTGGAAGGTCTGCGTATCTGACTGGCCAGCGGCGTCTTCCACCTTGACTTCAACTGCGCTTACGCCAATTTGACCCGATGTCGGTGTCCAGCTTAACTGGCCGCTATTCGCATCAACTGTCATGCCAGACGGACCACTAATCAGCGCATAGCTGAGCGAATCACCGGCATCAGGATCATGAGCCTCAATCAGGTAGTTGTATTCAACCCCGGTGGCTGCATTAGCGATCGGTGTCGAGATGATTGTTGGAGCACGATTAACGGCAGTAACTTCAATGCTGAACGACTGTTCGTCCGACAGTCCTGAAGGATCTTCCACAGTTACAGACACAGGATTCTGGCCGGCCTGACTGTCTGCCGGTGTCCAGCTTATAACGCCCGTCGCCGAATCAATGAGCATTCCTGCAGGGGCGGTACCAAGAACATAAATCAGCGTATCGGTCGGATCCGGATCAGCTGCTTTTACGGCGTACTCATAGGCTTGGCCAACACGGGCAAAGCCCACGGGCGAAGACGTGATCCTGGGTGCTTCATTGACTTTTGCTACCTGGATAGTCCACAGCTGCGTCGCCCTCAGGCCCAGGGGGTCTTCTACGCCGATGACGATTTGTTGATTGCCCACATCATCGCGGCCAGGGGTCCATTCCACGAGACCTGTATTGCTATCAATCTGCACACCCACAGGCGCAGAATCGAGGTGATAACTCAGTGCATCTCCATCCGGATCCGAGGCGAGGATCTGATAGATATAGCCTACGCCCTGTGTAGCGCTTTCAGACGGGGTACTGGAAATGACAGGAGCATGGTTCACTGGCTCGGGACGATCACGCATGTGCCGCGGAACTGCCGATACCACGCCAGACTCACAGACAGCGGCGCCAGCAGCATCCATTTCGGCAATGCGGTAATAGTAGGTGTTGTTGTTCTGCACACCAGTATCAAGATAGGTTGAATAGCGGTTAGTGGTCGTCACCAGTTCTTCGAAAGGACCATCGGCAGCATCCGAACGCTGAACGGCGTAATGATGGGCGCCGGTATCCGACCACATGACCTGAACACGACCGGTCTTCGCCCGAGTGCGAACATCGCTGACGCACTCCCGGACGGTGACGCGATCACTGCCCGACACACCTGAAAGCCTCGGTGCGTAAGTTTCAAAATCGTAGGCACCCAGCACATGCCCGGTCACCGTCATATTGAACAGGCGGGATTCCCCTGACGGAACATCCTCACAACCTTCAGCTGAAGCGCATTCGTAAGAAACCGCAATGCCGGATGTATCACCACGAGCCTGCAGCTCAAGATTAACGCGAGAGGTCACGGTACCGACTGAACTGAGAATGGCATCAACCATGGCCGCATGGCTCTGAACGCCATTGACAAGCACACCACCCGTTGCGGTGACAATATCAGTTGCCTGGTTGCTCGAATCGATTCCCTGTCCCGAACCACGGGTGTTCACCGCGGCGACAGAAACGCCGTTCACCTCAAGAGCGGATATGACCTCCTCCGCGCTGACGGTAGATGTGTGGGAATGGACATCCCCAAACCACACTATGATCTTCGCTGCACCATCACGCCATCCGGTGTCAGCGCCTGTTGAATAAGCTCGGTCGGTAGAGCCCTCACCATCAGTGGCGGCGCCAGATGTTGCCACCTGGTGGAGTGCAAAGAAATTCGCTTCTGCAGCGTCTCCGCCACCCCGGGCGTACCACTGATTGATCGCTGCCTGAACATCGTCTTTGTTTTCAGTAACCGGCTGGAGAAGCTGATAGGCACGGTCGGCCGCATTAGCAGCAGACCCGAACTCTCGAGGATCACCCAGATAACGCCCAACCCCAAAGGCAACGTCTACCCCTTCGAATCGTTGGTCCCCTCCTGCAATCGCATCCAGAATTGCCCGTGCGTTATCCTTAACGGCTTTAACGGCCCCCCCCATACTGCCCGTGTTGTCGGCCAGGAAAACCACATCCACACGGTTAGCGGCAGGCCCGGATTCGCTTAGTGTGATAGAGCGCTGCACCGTAACACTTTGTCCCTGCGCGATAGAGACGTTTATGGCATCAGGTGATAGCAATGCGGCCCGTAGCAAGCCCATAGGAGCTGCCAGCAACATTGCAAATACAACAAACGATCGGAAAGAAGTCAGGGTGAGCATTATTAACGTCCTTGTCATCAGGCGAATGCCAGCCAGGCGCAAAGGCGTCACCCGGCGGATTGCATTATCTTCTTGGTGTCATCTCAGGCAGGTGTGTAACGCAAACGTCGTGTCGATACGGCTATCAGGCCCAGCGCCATCAATACCAGGGAACCAGGCTCAGGAACTGTAACTGGCACGTCCGCCCCGAAGATCTCCAGGGAACTCCAGAAGTACACCGATGCAGCGTCGTCGAAGCCTGGGCCAGTCTGGGGGTCTACATGTTCAAGATAAAAGCCGGAGGTTGCCAGCATGTCGCTCAGCGTCAGTGTGATGAGTGCCGTTTCACCTTGTGCAAGGTCAAAGTTCCAGCCTAGAGCAAGAGACACATCATCCGGGCGGTCAGATGGGAGGTGGTTAGTATTGTCCAAAGCGCCCGCAATCACGTTGTCATAGATAGTGCCAAACGCATAACCCGGCTCGTCAATCTGCCAGCTCTGACCACTAGCAACGGCCCCGTGAGCTAAGCCATATTCGTTAAGGTAGGTATTCAGGTGGGCATCAAAATCCAGATCCAGGAACCCGATCCATGAGTGATTTCCCGCGCCAGACAGCTCAAAGGACAAAGAACCCAGACCGGTCGAAGGGTCCAGGAAGCCATCTCCCGGCATCGCATTACCCAAGTATGCCTCGGAGACTACGCCATCAATATTGAATGCCCAATCTGTGAAATTGATCACAGCAGCATGAGCGGATAACGCAGGTACTAGAAGGCTGGCAGAAAGCACAGTCCTGGCAAGCAGATTTGAAAACATAGTCTGTTAACATTCCTTGTTCGTAGAAAAGTTAAATCCTGTTAACTCTACGCACATATTATTACATAATTTTACATAAGGGAATAAGAGCCGCTCTTTTACACACCGCCTTCTTCGAAACTCCACCAGAGGCCAAGCTTTAGTCGCCGAAGAAGGCCGTGTGCTGCAGATTTATTCCACCGTCACGCTCTTTGCGAGGTTTCTGGGCTGGTCCACATCTGTGCCTTTAAGCACGGCAACGTGATATGACAACAACTGTAACGGCACGGTATATACAATCGGTGCGGTGATTTCGTGTACTTCCGGAAGTTGAATCACGTGGATGTTATCTTCCGGCTTTATGTTCGCCGCACGATCTGCAAACACGAATAGTTCACCGCCTCTGGCGCGAACTTCTTCGAGATTCGATTTCAGCTTCTCGGCCATGTCATTATTGGGGGCGACGGTGACTACCGGCATCTCGCTGTCTACCAATGCCAACGGGCCATGCTTCAACTCGCCTGCGGGATAGGCTTCTGCGTGGATGTAGGAAATTTCTTTTAGTTTCAGAGCACCTTCCATGGCTACGGGGTACTGAGATCCACGGCCCAGGAACAGGGAGTGGTTTTTATCCATGAAACGCATGGATATGTCAGCAATTTCAGCTTCCAGTGCCAACACGTCATTTACCTGGCCGGGTACCAGATGAAGGGCTTTCACGATGTCTGCTTCACGCTCTTCGCTTAAGCCGTTTTTACGTGCCAGCGCGAGTGTAAAAATTAGCAGCGCTGTTAGCTGTGTCGTAAAGGCTTTAGTGGAAGCAACGCCAATTTCGGGGCCCGCCTGGGTCATGATGACCAGATCAGATTCTCTTACCAGCGTGCTGCCCGGCACATTACAAATAGCCAGTGCCGCGCGGAAGCCGGCTTTTTTGGCTTGGCGCAGTGCTGCCAAGGTGTCAGCTGTTTCACCAGATTGGGAAATACACAAAAACAACGTGTCTTTCTGGATCACATGTTTGCGGTAACGGAATTCGGAGGCAACCTCCACTGAACAGGGTATGCCTGCCAAATCTTCAATCCAGTAACGCGCTACCATCCCCGCGTGATAACTGGTGCCACAGGCAATGATCTGTACGTGACGAACGTCTTGCAGCAGGTTTCCCGCTTCGGTACCAAGCGCTTGTTCCAGAACATGGCTGCCGGTTACGCGGCCTTCAATAGTGGCCTTGATAACTCTGGGCTGCTCATGAATTTCCTTGAGCATGTAGTGGCGGTATTCGCCTTTGTCTGCTGAGTCAGCGGCATGTTCGAACCGATTGACCGCACGCTCAACAGGTTTACCGTCGCGATTGTGAATCTCGATGCGATCCTTGCGAATATCCGCAAGGTCGCCTTCTTCCAGAAACATGAAGCGGTCAGTAACAGGCAGCAGTGCAAGCTGATCAGACGCAATGAAGTTTTCACCGATACCTACGCCAATAACCAGCGGGCTACCTTCGCGGCAAACCACCATGTGCTCCGGCTCGTCGGCGTGCACCACGGCCAGCGCATAAGCTCCACGCAGCCGTGTAACCGAGACTTTCACCGCATCGTACAGTTTGCCCAGCTCGCGATAGTTTTTCTCTATCAAGTGCACAACAACTTCGGTGTCGGTCTCAGAGGTAAATTTGTAGCCGTCGGCTCTCAACTCCTCACGCAGTTCCTGATAGTTCTCGATGATACCGTTGTGCACGATTGCAAGGCGGTCACCAGACATGTGCGGGTGAGCATTGAGCTGTGACGGCACGCCGTGGGTTGCCCAGCGAGTGTGAGCGATGCCCAGATAGCCGGTGAGCGGGCTGGCGTCAATGGCGGCCGCAAGCGAGGCGACCTTGCCCACTTCCCGGGCGCGCTGAACGGCACTCTTGCCATCCAGAACGGCCATGCCGGCAGAATCGTATCCCCGGTATTCCAAGCGGCGCAGGCCCTCAAGAAGAATGCCCTGAACGTCCCTTTCCGAAACTGCACCTACAATGCCACACATGCTGTTTGTCCTGTTCGTGATAAAAAATCGTGATAAAAATTAGAACGAAAATCCGGTCAGTGTTTTTCCGGCTTTTGCCAACCGGAGATGTTGCGCTGGCGACCGCGTGCCACGGCCAGTTGCTGCTCAGGCACATCCTTGGTGATCGTAGAGCCTGCCCCTACGGTGGCACCCTCCGCAACGGTAACCGGTGCCACAAGCGAACTGTTTGAGCCCACAAACACGCCGTCACCCAACACGGTTTTATATTTGTTCACGCCATCATAGTTACAGGTAATAGTGCCTGCGCCCACGTTTACGTTAACGCCCAGCGTAGCATCACCCACGTAACTCAGGTGGTTAATTTTGCTGCCTTCACCCACGATGGTGTTTTTTGTTTCAACAAAATTCCCTACCTTGGTGCTGGCCGCCAATTGCGTGCCCGGACGCAGGCGAGCAAATGGTCCAACCTTGGCATTTGGGCCCACACTGCTTTGCTCAATGACGCTGTGAGCATATATATGGACGCCATCGGCAATGCTGCTATCGGTGATTACACACCCGGGACCAATGGATACATGGCTGCCCAAGGTAACCTTCCCGTTGAAGACTACGTTCACATCAATCAGAACGTCGTTACCAATGGTGAGTTCACCGCGCACATCCACTCGCGACGGGTCAGCCAGGGTGGCGCCTTCCGTCATCAAACGTTCGGCTTCCCGGCTTTGGTACCAACGCTCGAGCTCGGCCAGTTGCAGACGATTGTTCACACCCTGAACTTCGAACGGATTGCCCGGCTGAGCCACGTTCACCTTCATGCCAGCTTGAACGGCCATGGCGATAATGTCGGTCAGATAGTATTCGCCCTGGGCATTGCTGCTTGAGAGCTGGGGAAGCCAGGATTTCAAGTGGCGCGCACTGACCGCAAGAATGCCCGTGTTAACCTCATTAACCGCCAACTGTTCCGCGCTGGCGTCTTTCTGTTCAACGATGGCGGTAACCTGCCCCCCTTGATCGCGCAAAATACGGCCATAACCCTGGGGGTTATCCAGGGTCACGGTTAACAACCCGAGGGTGGTCTCGTCCAGATCCTGTACTAATCCCTGCAGGGTTTGTGCAGTGGTCAGGGGTACGTCGCCATAAAGCACCAGAACCCTGGCGTCGTCGGGTAGCTCAGGCAGTGTTTGGGCAACCGCGTGGCCAGTTCCCAACTGCTGCTCCTGCATCACCCAGCTAACGCTGTATGCGGTGGAAGCCGCTTTTACCTGATCAGCACCATGGCCGACCACACCATGAACTTTTTCGGCGCCCAATGTCTGGGCAGTCTCGATCACGTGATGGAGCATCGACCGCCCTGCCACCTTGTGCAGTACCTTCGGCAACGATGATTTCATCCGTGATCCCTGGCCAGCAGCCAGGATTACAACGTGCAACGGTGACATGGGGCAACAACTCCCTTACGTGGTCTGGGTTCTATATCAATGGTAGTTCACACAACAAAAAAGCCGCACCTCGGAATGGAAGGATGCGGCTTCTTCGATGCAAGCTCTCGCAATCTGTTCTATCGAACGTTTTTGCGCAGCTTTTGCAGGGTGCGTAGCTGAGCAGACGCTTCGGCCAGCTCTGCAGCCGCACGATAGTACTCAAACTCACCCGTCTTGTTCGCCAATGCGGCTTCAGCGTCTTTTTGAGCCTGCACGGCGGCAGCCTCATCAACGTCTTTCGCACGCACCGCTGTATCGGCCATCAGGGTCACAAGGTTTGGCTGCACTTCCAGGTATCCCCCGGAAACGTAGAGGATTTCCTCTTCGCCACCTTGTTTGATGATCCGGACTGCCCCCGGCTTAAGCGCGGACAGCAGCGGAGCATGGCCAAACTGAATGCCCAACTCACCCTCGGTGCCGGTAGCGATAAGCATCTCTACCAGACCGGAGTAAATTTTCTTCTCAGCGCTTACGACGTCACAATGTACAGTCATAGCCATATCTCTAAGCCTCTTGGGTCAGAAATTGAAAGAGGATTACTTAGCTTCTTTCGCTTTCATGGCCTTCGCTTTTTCGATGGCTTCGTCCATGCCGCCAACCATATAGAATGCCTGCTCAGGCATATCATCATAGTCGCCATTAAGGATGCCTTCAAAGCTGCTGATGGTCTCTTTCAGAGACACGTACTTGCCCGGTGAGCCGGTAAATACTTCCGCAACGTGGAACGGCTGAGACAGGAAACGCTCAATCTTACGAGCACGGGAAACGATCTGCTTGTCTTCTTCAGACAGTTCGTCCATGCCCAGAATGGCGATGATGTCTTTCAGTTCCTTGTAGCGCTGCAGTACGTTCTGTACACCACGGGCAACCGCGTAATGCTGCTCACCAATGATCAGCGGATCCAGCTGACGTGAGGTGGAGTCCAGCGGATCGATCGCAGGGTAGATACCCTTGGAAGCGATATCACGGCTCAATACCACGGTAGCATCAAGGTGCGAGAAGGTGGTGGCTGGTGACGGGTCAGTCAAGTCATCCGCCGGTACGTATACCGCCTGAATGGACGTGATAGAGCCAGTCTTGGTGGAGGTAATACGCTCCTGCAGCTCACCCATTTCCTGGGCCAGAGTCGGCTGATAACCTACCGCTGAAGGCATGCGACCCAGCAGTGCAGATACTTCAGTACCGGCCAGGGTGTAACGGTAGATGTTGTCGATAAACAACAGTACGTCACGACCTTCGTCACGGAACTTCTCAGCCATGGTGAGACCGGTCAGGGCAACACGCAGACGGTTTCCTGGGGGCTCGTTCATCTGGCCGTAGACCATTGCTACTTTATCAAGAACGTTAGAGTCCTTCATTTCGTAGTAGAAGTCGTTACCTTCACGAGTCCGCTCACCAACACCTGCGAATACGGAGAGACCAGAGTGCTCTTTCGCGATGTTGTTGATCAGTTCCATCATGTTAACGGTCTTGCCTACACCGGCGCCGCCGAACAGTCCAACTTTACCACCCTTGGCGAACGGGCAGATCAGGTCGATAACCTTGATGCCTGTTTCCAGCAGGTCGGCAGAAGCTGATTGGTCTGCATAGCTGGGTGCTTTGCGGTGGATAGCCCAACGCTCTTCTTCACCGATAGGGCCGGCTTCGTCGATAGGACGACCCAAAACGTCCATGATGCGACCCAGAGTCTGGGTGCCCACGGGAACGGAAATCGGCTTGTGTGTGTTTTCTGCTTTCAGGCCACGCTTCAGGCCTTCAGTGCTGCCCATCGCGATGGTGCGAACAACGCCGTCGCCCAGCTGCTGCTGAACTTCCAGTGTAGTTTCGCCACCTTCAAGCAGCAGTGCGTCGTAAATGCCTGGAACGGCGTCACGTGGGAATTCCACGTCGATAACCGCGCCAATGATCTGAACGATGTGTCCGCTACTCATGCTCGGTTCCTCGTTATCTTCATAGTCAATAATACCAGTAGGATTGTGGCGAATCAGACCGATGCCGCGCCGCTCACAATTTCCGAAATCTCTTGCGTAATGGCTGCCTGACGAGCTTTGTTGTATACCAACTGCAGGTCTTTAATAATGTCACCGGCGTTATCGGTAGCACTCTTCATGGCAATCATTCGGGAGGCCTGTTCGCAAGCCAGGTTCTCTACCACGCCCTGATACACCTGGGACTCAATATAGCGTGGCAGTAGCCCGTCGAGAATCGGACGTGCATCCGGCTCGTAAATGTAATCCCACTGGGTACCGATATCTTCTTCGATGCCTTCCGGCAGCGGCAGTAGCTGCTCTGATTTCGGCAGTTGCGTCATGGTGTTGACGAATTCGTTGCTCACCAGATACAGGCGGTCAATCTTGCCCTCACTGAAAGCATCCAGCATCACCTTGACGTTACCGATCAGAACTTCCGCGCTGGGATCGTCACCGATGTGTGTCAGTGCCGCGACCACGTTGCCACCGTAGCTGCGGAAAAATGAAGCGCCCTTCTGCCCGATAGCGCAGAGGTCAATCGCCACATTTTTGTCTTTCCATTCACGCATTTCGCGAACCAGCAGTTTGAACGCATTGGAGTTCAAACCACCGCACAATCCGCGATCGGAGGAGATAACGATGTAGCCTACACGTTTCACCTCACGCTCTATCATGAACGGATGACGGTAATCCTTGTTGGACTTGGCAATGTGTCCAATTACCTGGCGCATCTTCTCCGCATAAGGGCGGGTGGCCCGCATGCGTTCCTGAGCTTTGCGCATTTTACTCGCCGCTACCATTTCCATGGCGCTAGTGATTTTCTGCGTGCTCTTGATGCTGCCGATCTGGTTACGTATTTCTTTTCCGATGGCCATAGATCACTGCCCTTTCAAGTTAGACACTCATTTGGACCTACAGGCCCGCCGCAGCGGGCCGGCGGTGTTACCAGGTTTGAGTGGTCTTGAATTTCTCCAGCGCAGCTTTAAGACCTGCGGCAACGTCATCGTTGTAGTTGCCTTCGGCACCGATCTTCTCAAGCAGTTCTTTTTGCTCTGAACGCAACCAATCCAACAACTGGGCTTCAAACTGAACAACTTTGGTGACGTCTACGTCATCAAGGAAGCCTTCGTTAGCTGCGAAAAGAACACTACCCATTTCAGCCACAGTCATGGGGCTGTACTGGTTCTGCTTCATCAGTTCGGTAACACGCTGACCGTGCTCGAGCTGCTTACGTGTTGCGTCATCCAGATCCGAAGCAAACTGTGCAAACGCTGCCAGCTCGCGATACTGAGCCAGAGCCAGACGGATGTTACCGCCCAGTTTCTTCATGATCTTGGTTTGAGCTGCACCACCTACCCGAGATACCGAAATACCGGCGTTCATCGCCGGACGAATACCGGAGTTGAACAGGTTGGTCTCAAGGAAGATCTGGCCGTCGGTAATGGAGATTACGTTGGTCGGTACGAAAGCCGAAACGTCACCTGCCTGGGTTTCGATGATTGGCAGTGCGGTCAAAGAACCGGTCTTGCCTTTCACTTCACCGTTGGTGAACTTTTCAACGTAGTCTGCGTTTACGCGGGAAGCGCGCTCCAGAAGACGGGAGTGCAGATAGAAAACGTCACCGGGATAGGCTTCACGACCTGGCGGACGACGCAGCAGAAGGGAGATCTGACGGTAAGCAACAGCCTGCTTGGACAGGTCATCGTATACGATCAGGGCATCTTCACCGCGGTCACGGAAGTATTCACCCATGGTGGTACCGGAATACGGTGCCAGGAACTGCATGGCGGCCGGATCGGCGGCGCCTGCGGCTACTACGATGGTGTGATCCATCGCACCGTGCTCTTCCAGCTTGCGCACAACCGCAGCAATCGATGACTGCTTCTGGCCGACGGCAACATAGATACACTTGATGCCGGAGTTCTTCTGGTTGATGATCGCGTCGATGGCGACTGCTGTCTTACCAATCTGACGGTCACCAATGATCAGCTCACGCTGACCACGGCCAACAGGAACCATGGTATCGATCGCTTTCATACCGGTCTGGATCGGCTGATCAACAGACTGACGCTCGATAACACCTGGCGCTACCTTCTCAACCGGATCGGTCAGGCTGGTACCCAGCTCACCCTTTCCGTCGATCGGATTGCCCAGACCGTCAACAACACGACCCAGCAGTTCCGGGCCAACCGGAACTTCAAGAATACGACCGGTGCAACGAACTTTCTGACCTTCGGCCAGACCTTCGTAGTCGCCCAGTACTACGGCGCCGACAGAGTCACGTTCAAGGTTCAGCGCCATGCCGAATGTGCCGTTGGCAAATTCGATCATTTCACCGGACATTACGTCGGCCAGGCCGTGAATCAGCACAATACCGTCTGCAACAGACAGAATGGTGCCTTCGTTTTTTGCTTCAGAAGAGATATCGAGCTTTTCGATTCTCTTTTTAATGATGTCACTGATCTCGGATGGATTCAGTTGCTGCATGCCTTTGTCCTCAAACCTTTTACTGAAATCAGGAGCCCAGAGCTTTAGCCATTTTGGCCAGCTTGCCACGGACTGAAGCGTCAATAACCAGATCGCCGGTATTTACCACCACACCGCCGATCAAAGAACGATCAACAGCGGTTTCCAGGGCGACTTTACGCTCCAGTTTCCTGGACAATGCTTCTGCCAGCTTTTGCTGCTCTTCCGGAGTCATTTCAAACGCAGTACTTACCTTCATATTTACCGTGCGCTCAAGTTCTGCGCGGTAGAAGGTGAACAGGGTTGAAATTTCCGGCAGCAACGCCAGGCGCTTGTTTTCAGCAAGAATCAACAGGAAGTTTCTGAGCGCTTCGGGCATCTGTTCTTCAGCAGTATCGAAAAACAGCTCTGCCTTGCGTTGCTCAGACAGGCCAGGATTGGCCAGAATTTTCTTCACAGCGCCGTCAGCTGCCAGCAAACCAACAAGAGCAAGAGCCTGATCCCAGGATCCTACGGCATCTTGCTCTTTTGCGGCATCAAAAACGGCTTTGGCGTAGGGCCGGGCTAACGTAGTCAGTTCTGCCATGGGACCCTCGCTTAGAGTTGTGCTGCCAGCTTGTCCAGCATCTCGCTGTGAGCTTTGGCATCGACAGAGGTTTCCAGAATCTTCTCGGCACCGGCAATGGCAAGCAATGCCACTTCTGTTCTGAGTGCGTCGCGAGCCTGAACACGCTCCTGTTGAATTTCCGCTCGGGCTTGCTCAATGAGCTTTTCGCCTTCTTTGCGGGCATCGTCTTTGGACGCTTCCACAATCTGAGCGGCACGCTTGTTGGCCTGATCAATTAGAACGGAAGCTTCTTCTTTGGCTTGCTGCATTTGCTGGGCGGCTTTTTCCTGAGCTAGCTCAAGATCCAGTGAAGCCCGGTCAGCAGCGGAAAGACCATCAGCAATCTTCTTCTGGCGCGCTTGCATGGCAGCCGTAATCGGCGGCCAAACATACTTCACGCAGAACCAGACGAAAATAGCGAAGGCAATCGATTGCCCTATCAACGTAAGGTTTATATTCACGGCAATATACCTCTTGCTATTCGTTGCGTGCTGGAGACCAAAAAACCGGGCGCCAGGCTCTGATTACCAGAGCAGCGCCCGCATTATTGGGCTAATTAGCCAGCAACAACGAAGATCAGGTACATCGCGATACCAACACCGATCATTGGAACGGCGTCCAGCAGACCAGCCATGATGAAGGTTTTAACCTGCAGCTGGTTAGCCATTTCTGGCTGACGGGCTGTAGCTTCAAGCAGTTTTCCGCCCAGAATACCAAAGCCGATACCGGTGGCCAGTGCGCCCATACCGATGATGATCGCTGCTGCAATAAATACCATTTCCATTGAGAACTCCTCAGTTTTTCAGATAGTTAAGGGTTTGCTTTTTAACGGGTAAATCAGTGATCTTCGTGCGCCGCTGCAAGATAAACAATTGTCAGCATGGTGAAAATAAATGCCTGCAACGGAATTACCAGAATATGGAAAATCGCCCAAGGCAGGTTCAGTGTCCACTGCGCCCAGAAAGGCAGCAATGCGATCAGGATAAACACCACTTCGCCAGCGTACATGTTACCGAACAAACGCAGTGCCAGACTGATAGGCTTCACTATCAGAACCAGAACTTCCAACACCAGGTTAACAGGGATCAGCGCCCAGTGATTGAAGGGTTGCATACCCAGCTCTTTGGCGAAACCGGTAATGCCTTTTACTTTCAGGCTATAAAAGATGATCAGCAGGAAAACGCCAATGGAAATACCAAAGGTGGCGTTGGGATCAGTAGTTGGAACAATCTTGAAGTACTCAAGACCCATGGCTGAAGCTAGCATTGGCACGTAATCCACCGGGATGAACTTGAGCATGTTCATCAACAGAATCCACACGAAAATAGTCAGCGCCAGTGGCGCAATCAGCGGATTGCGGGCATGAAAGCCGTCTTTTACCAGGTTCTCGATGAATTCAACGGTGACTTCCACCAGATTCTGCAATGCACCGGGTACGCCGGTAGTAACGCGCGTTGCCACATAGCGGAAAAGCCCAAGGAACAGGAGCCCCATTGCGATGGACCAGCCCAAGGTGTCCACGTGGACGGCCATGAAGCCCATATCGGAGGCTTCCTGAGCGGTACGGGCGAAGGTCCAGGCGGACTCGCTCATCACGCTGCCATCAAATCTCTCATAGCCCGCTTCAAGCTTGCCATAGGTGAGATTCTGGAGGTGGTGCTTAATATACTCTACTGGGGTATCAGCCATTCTGCTCTCGTCCCATCATCGCCGTGTTGTTGGTCGTACCAGCCAGCGCAACGCGCCACCTGCCATAACCATCACAGCAAAAGTGAATAACAGAGCCGGTACGTATACCGGCTCCATTAAAGTGAAAACGGCCGCGAAAAAAATTGCGGTAAGGGCGATTTTGGTGGTTTCCGCCCGAAAAAAATTTCCCACCATCAGGTGTGCGTTACGAGCACCCTGGTATCGATAAACCCGATATGCAAACCAGGTATTTGGCACTAAAAATATAAGACCGCCTACAAAAGCGGAATAAGCTGCCAAGGGGCTATGCAATAACCACAACACGCTAAAAAGGCTCAACCAGCTAAACTCAATGGCCAGCCAACGAGCTAAAGGAACTTGGGTGATTCGAGATTGCCGAGATTTCATATCACCACCATTCCAATCGCGCGAAATTATATGTTTTAAGCACTAGTTGTTCAACCAGACTCTGAACGAAATCTGACTAAATTTTCAACACATAGGGCTTAAGAAGGGGCATTTACCACACAATTTGTGGCTTCGGTGCGTCACGGTAACGACATCTGGTGTTTGTAGGTCTTTGGGCCTACAAGCTGTTTTTTATCCACGATTAGCGGATATGGCCAAGAATACCGTCCAACTCATCGAGCGAGCTGTATTCTATGACCAGTTTGCCTTTGCCACGCTGGCCATGGGCAATAGATACTTTTGCTCCCAGGCGCTCTGCAAGATCATCCTGCAGGGCACGAATATTGGGATCAATGGCGCCCGGTTTTGAAGGTTTTCCAGCAACGGAATCTTGCTGCATCCGACGAACCAGAACTTCTGTCTGGCGCACTGACAGAGATTTAGCGACAACCTGTTTGGCCACCTGCATCTGCTGTTCCGGCGTGAGTGTCAGCATAGCCCGACCGTGGCCCATTTCCAGATCGCCATGTTCCAGCATCAATCGCACATCTTCGGTTAACCCAATCAGGCGCAGAAGGTTAGTGATGGTGGAACGGGACTTGCCCACCGCTTCAGCCACCTGGGCCTGGGTCAGGCCAAATTCATCCTGTAAGCGCTGGAGTGCGAAAGCTTCTTCTATAGGATTGAGGTTTTCGCGCTGAATGTTCTCGATGAGCGCCATGGCGATGGCTGCCTCATCAGGAACATCCCGGATGATGGCGGGGATGCTGTCCAACTCGGCCATTTGGGTGGCCCGCCAGCGGCGCTCACCGGCAATCAACTCATAGCGGCCTTCCGCAATGGGGCGAATAACAACCGGTTGCATCACGCCTTGTTGGCGAATGGAATCCGCCAGCTCCTGCAGGGCAGCCGGATCCATGTCGCGACGTGGCTGAAAACGACCGCGCTGGATCAGATCGATAGGAACCTGTCGCAACTCGCCGTCGTGATCTTTCAGTTCCTGGTCCAGGTTAACTCTGGAACCGGCCAGCAGGGCTCCCAGCCCGCGCTCGCCCAATCCTCGTTTCTTCGCCGCCATGGTGTCAGTCATTCTTCCCGTTAAATAGTCGTTGTGCTTCTTTGTTAAAAGAGACGAGCCGCTATGTTACACCGCAACCGGAGTCGATGTCTTTTTCACCCCGTGGCGACGCACCATTTCACCGGCCAGCGCAAGGTAGGCAATCGCACCCTTGGAGGTTTTGTCATACTTTAATGCGGGCATGCCATAGCTGGGCGCTTCCGCTAGACGCACGTTACGGGGAATTACCGCACGGTACACCTTGTCTCCGAAATACTCGGTAAGCTGGCCAGAGACATCCAGCGTGAGGCTGTTCCGGGGGTCATACATGGTTCTGAGGATGCCTTCGATTTCCAGATTCGGGTTCACCGTTTCCTTGATCTGCTCTACGGTATTCATCAATGCCGCAAGGCCTTCCAGAGCGTAATACTCACACTGCATGGGGATAAGCACTGAGTCCGCTGCAGACAATGCGTTTACCGTTAACAGGCTCAGTGAGGGTGGGCAATCGATCAGAATGTAATCGTAGTTGTCTCGAATGCCGTTGATCGCAAGCCTGAGCCGATGCTCCCGGCCAATCTCGTTCATCAGCTCAACTTCAGCGGCGGTCAGATCGCCGTTGGACGGCATGATGTCAAAACCGGAGGCTTCTGCCGGAATAATCACTTCGGCGGCGGTCGCGCGCTTGGTAAGCAAGTCGTAGCCTGAGAGTTCCAGTGAGCTCTTGTCGACACCACTGCCCATGGTGGCGTTGCCTTGGGGATCCATATCCACCAGCAAAACCCGGCGCCTGGTGGCGGCCAATGAGGCTGCAAGATTGACGCAGGTAGTGGTTTTGCCCACACCACCTTTTTGATTGGTCACTGCAATCACGCGCGCCATGTCTCGCCTCCTTGTTAATGAATACCGCTGCCGAATACCGTTGCGAGTACTGGGGTTATTCTTTAATGGAACTACTCTGCCCGACCCAGCACCAACAGGTGCCTCTCACCACCAGCACCGGGAACACCCAGGGAATGTCTGGATGATACCTGCCAACCCGCAGGAAGGGCAGCCACCTCATCATCCGGATACTGTCCTTTCATGGCAAGGAAGCTGCCATTATTCGCCAACAGCTCGCCACACCAGTTCACCAGATTATCCAATGCGGTAAATGCCCGGCTGCTGATCTGGCTAAATGGCTGCTCTGGCTGGCAATCTTCAGCTCGGCCATGGATAACATCCACGTTTTTGAGGCCCAGCTCCAGCACACACTGATTCAGAAAACGGGTTTTCTTGCCGTTGCTATCCAGCAGGGTGAAGCGCGTTTCCGGCAGCACAATGGCCAGAGGAATGCCCGGCAAGCCGCCGCCAGCACCCACATCGAGAAGATGTTCCGTGGTTACCCAAGGCAGAATACTGAGGCTGTCGAGCAACTGGCGGGAAACCATCTCCCCCTCGTTGCGCACCGCCGTGAGGTTGTATGCCTTGTTCCACTTGTTGAGCAGAGCAAGAAATTCCAACAATCGTTGTTGCTTGTCGTCATCGAGGGAAAGCTGCATTTGCGCCAGCCCTTCCCGGAGTTGGCGCTGCCAGAGTGTTTGAGTCATGGCAGGGTTCAGGCGCTCTGCTTGCGCAAAAGCTCGCGCTTTTTCAGATTTACCAATATCTGCGAGATCGCAGCCGGCGTTACACCCTGTATCCGCGAGGCTTGTGCAACCGTTTCCGGGCGAACTTCTTTCAGCTTCTGCTTGATCTCATTCGACAACCCGCCGATTACATCGTAATCCAGATCAATAGGCAGCGCCGTGTTCTCATTCCGGCGCAAACGCTCAATTTCGTCGGTCTGGCGCGAAATATAGCCTTCGTACTTGATCTCGATTTCCACCTGTTCCGCCACAACCGGGTCTTCTGCTTGCGCAGCCCCGATTTCAGCCACATGGCTGTACACAATTTCCGGGCGACGCAGCAACTCCGCCAGGGTGTGATCCCGGGTCATGGGCTGTTTAAGGAAAAGGTTGGCGCGATCGCCCGCTTCAGTTGCCGGGTGTATACGGGTGTTCTCGAGGCGTTTGCGCTCTGTCGCAATGGCTTCAAACTTGGTATTGAATTTTTGCCAACGCTCGTCATTTACCAATCCCAGCTTGCGGCCGGTTTCGGTGAGGCGTAAATCGGCGTTGTCTTCGCGCAGGATGAGGCGGTATTCCGCTCGGCTGGTGAACATGCGGTATGGCTCTTTGGTACCCATGGTGATCAGATCATCCACCAGCACCCCGAGATAGGCTTCATCGCGGCGCGGATACCACTCGCTCTTTTCCTGCGCGCGCAGGGCTGCGTTAATGCCCGCCAGCAAACCCTGGGCACCCGCTTCTTCATATCCAGTAGTACCGTTGATCTGGCCGGCGAAATAGAGACCCTGGATGAACTTGGTTTCCAGAGTGTGGCGCAAGTCCTGGGGGTTCAGATAATCATACTCAATGGCATAGCCAGGCCGCGTGATATGGGCATTTTCAAAGCCTGGAATGGAACGCACTGCCGCCAGCTGGATATCAAACGGCAAGCTGGTGGATATGCCATTTGGATACAACTCATTGGTGGTCAGGCCTTCTGGCTCTACAAATATTTGATGCGAGTCTTTGTCGGCAAAACGGTTGACCTTGTCTTCAATCGACGGGCAATAGCGTGGCCCGACGCCTTCAATGTTACCGGCAAACATGGGCGAGCGATCAAAGCCGCTGCGGATAATATCGTGGGTCTGCTCGGTGGTGCGGGTGACGTAGCAACACACCTGCTCTGGATGCTGATCCCGGCTGCCAATAAATGACATCACCGGCGCAGGGTTGTCGCCCCACTGCTCCTGCATCACGGAGAAATCGACACTGCGGGCATCAATACGCGGCGGTGTGCCGGTTTTCAGGCGGCCCACGTTAAATGGCAGCTCTCGCAACCGTTGAGCCAACGCGTTGGCTGGCGCATCGCCGGCACGTCCGCCAGAATGCTGCTGCATGCCAATGTGGATAACACCGCCGAGGAAGGTACCTGTTGTCAGTACGACAGTTTTAGCGTTAAACCGGATACCCGTCTGGGTCACCACGCCAGTTACCTGGTCGTTTTCCACAATCAGGTCATCTGCAGCCTGCTGAAACAGGGTGAGATTTGGCTCGCTTTCGAGAGTATGGCGAATGGCAGCCTTGTACAGAACACGGTCTGCCTGGGCTCGGGTAGCTCGCACTGCCGGGCCTTTTCGGCTGTTTAGCACCCGGAACTGTATGCCTGCCAGATCAGTTGCCTGAGCCATGGCGCCGCCAAGGGCATCAATTTCCTTAACCAGATGGCTTTTGCCAATGCCTCCAATAGCCGGGTTGCACGACATCTGCCCAAGGGTTTCAATGTTGTGGGTCAGCAGCAGGGTTTGCGAGCCCATACGTGCGGCCGCAAGCGCGGCTTCAGTGCCGGCATGGCCACCACCAATGACAATAACATCGAAACGGGTCGGAAAATCCACAGCTCACCTCGGAAATCGGGGGATAAAAACAGGGCCGGGAGTATAACGTTTCGCCCGGAAAAATGCAGTCAGAATGTGCAAATTTTAACCAGAAACACCTGCACATGGCAGCCACTGGGTCGCTGTCACCGGATAAAACACCTGCTTAACGCTTCGTGTGATGCAGCGAAAAACCTAAATCATCGGGTTTTCATAGGCTTGGGCAGCTCTCCTCAAAAAGTTTTCAATAAAGTTATCCACAAATTCATCGCTTATAAAGCGCCCCTCATTGACAAATAAGCCGTTGTTTTAAATGATATTATAAAATTATATTCAAGGCTTATTCGCAGCTTATCCAACTATTTATCCACAGAACTCTATCCTGCTCGCCGCCTCAAACGCCACACGGCTATGAGCACAAGCCCATTGACCAGTGAGATCAACAGAAAAAAGCCCGGAATACCCACTTCGAGAAGCCCGAGTACAACAATGCCTGTGAGTGCGCTTACAACCATGAACAGCGCATTTATTACATTCAGTGCTGCAATGATTCGCGCCCGTTTATTTTCAGGGGTTTCATGCTGGATAAACGCGTAGAGGGGCACAATAAACAAACCACCGCACACGCCGATACCTACCAGATCAGCTAATACCCGGATGTAAGCTGGATCCGTGACCAGTGTCCACCAGGTGGAGGGCTCCGGGCTTGCCGGTACCGCGAAAAACAGATCTACCCCAAAAAGGGTCAACCCAAGGGCGCCCCAAGGAATAGGGGTCAAAGTGATTCGATGCCGTGTAAGGCGCTCACACATCATCGAGCCGATTGAGATGCCCACGATAAACATGGACAGAAGAAGAGTGACCACGGTTTCGTCACCCTGAAGGTTACTCAAGGCGAAGTTTGGAAACTGGGTGAGATAGGCTGCACCAAGAAACCAGAACCAGGAAATGGCGAGAATCGCCCCAAGCACCGGCTTGCGCTCGGCGGCCACACCCATCAGGTGCCAGGTTTCCAACACCGGGCGGAAGCGCACCGCCTGCGCATTAAGGGTTACCCCAGTGTCTGGCACCTGTCTTGCGGCGATATAGCCTAAAACTGCCATCACCAAAACGCTCGCAGCCGTGAGCTTTACCGCGCCCTCAAGCCCCATCAACAAGCCGGCGGCTATGGTGCCGAGCAAAATGGCAACAAACGTGCCCATGCTCACCAAGCCATTGCCACCTACCAGCTCATCTTCCCCAAGCACCTGGGGCAGAATGGCGTACTTCACCGGCCCAAAAAAGGTAGATTGGGTGCCCATCAAGAACAGCAGCACCAGCAGTCCTTCGTACCAACCTAGCCAGAGCGCTAAGGTAGCCAGTGCCATAATGCCTATTTCGGCGAGTTTTACTTTGCGGATAATCGCCGCTTTCTCGTAGCGGTCGGCCATCTGCCCGGCAATGCCGGAAAACAGGAAGAACGGCAGGATGAACAAAAACGCAGCCAGATTGATTACCGTGTTCACCGACATCCCCATCAAACCCGTGGTCTGATAGGCAATCAGCAACAAGAGCGCGTTTTTATAGAGGTTGTCGTTGAACGCTCCGGAAAACTGGGTGAGATAAAACGGCAAAAATCGCCGCTGTCCCAGTAAACGGAACTGGCTGGGTATGGCCATAAAACCTTCCGGATTGCAGGGTCACACCAGCCCGTTATTAATCTGACGAACTGGCTTGGGATAAAGAGGCCTGGCGCTCCAGCTCATGTTCAATCGCATTGGCGGATTTGGCAAAGCCTGCCAGCAGATTGTATAGCACCGGGATGATAAACAACGTAAGCGTGGTCGCAAAAATCAGCCCTCCCAATATCACCATACCAATCGCCGCCCTGCTCTCAGCGCCCGCGCCTGTTGCAATAACCAGAGGCACCGCCCCAAAGACCGTGGAGATGGTGGTCATCAGTACGGGCCGAAAGCGCAGGGACGCACCCGCCAGAATTGCGTCTTTTACCACGTAGCCTTCGTCTCGCAGCTGGTTGGCAAACTCCACAATCAATATGCCGTTCTTCGACATGAGTCCCAGCAGCATGATGATCCCAATCTGGCTGTATATGTTCAGGCTGATGCCGCTCCACCACAATGCCAGCAGTGCACCGGTCACGGCCAATGGCACCGGAAGCATGATGATCAGCGGGTGAATCCAGCTTTCAAACTGGGCTGCCAGCACCAGAAACACGATGATGAAGGCCAGGCCGAAGGTGACATAAATCGCGGAGGAGGATTCCTGAAACTCCCGGCTCAAGCCCTGGTAACTCAACCGGGCTTCTGACGGCAAGGTGTCTACTGCAAGCGTGTTCAGGTAGGTCAGTGCGGAGCCAAGATCATAGCCATCTGCCAGAGATCCGCTGATAACCACGGCCGGCAGGCGATCTATGCGGCGAAGATCGGGGTTTGCCCCTTTCTCTGTAATTGAAACCAGTGCCTGCAGTGGAATCAGGTCGCCACCTTCTCTCGGACGCAAGAATATCTGGCCCAGATCCGATGGTGTCGCGCGGCTGGCATCATCGGCCTGCATGATGACATCGTACTCGCGACCCCGTTCCAGATAGGTTGTTACCTTCCGTGATGCCAGCATGGTTTGCAGTGTAAGGCCCACATCTTCAATAGTTATGTCCAAATCTGCCGCTCGCTCGCGATCAATGGCAACACTGAGCTCCGGCCGGGTGAGCTCAAAGTCAGTTTGCAGGTTCAGCAGGTTGGGATTGTCTTTGGCCCGCTCTACCAGCTCATCACTCCAGGCCTGCACGGATTCATAGTCCGGCCCGGCAACTACAAACTCTACTGGCTGGCTGAAACCACGCTGCCCCAATCCTGGTGGATTGATCGCCACCATGCGAATACCGGAAATATCAGCAAACTTTTTCCGTATATCGTTGGTCACCTGCTGTTGCTTGATCTCCCGCTCATCCCAGGGGGCCAAACCCATAATAATGAATGCGCTGTCTTCCCGCTCGCGGAAGCCGACAATGGACAACATGCGGCTGGCAGGCCCATCTTCCAGGAAAGGCATGAGCTTTTCTTCTGCCTGTTTTACATAGTGATCGGTGTACTGAACGGTGGCGCCCCGAGGCGCACTGGCGGGCATAATAATCGTGCCTCTGTCCTCGGTAGGTGCCAGTTCCTGAGGCAGTTTCGGGTATATCACTACCGCCACAACCAGCCCCACCAAACCAATGCCCAGCACCAGGCCAGCTTGATTGAGTGAAAACCTCAGCAGCCGTTCGTATCCACTGGTGAGTCCGTTCAGAACTTTCTCGATAACCGCCCAAAAACCACGCCCCTCGCCACTTGTCGGGCTGGGCTTGAGCCACTTGGAGCAAAGCATGGGCGCGAGAGTCAGCGCCACCAGGCTGGACACAACCACCGCCGCCGCCAGTGTGAAACCAAACTCCGCAAACAACCGGCCTATGTTGCCGCCCATAAACGAAATGGGCACGAACACAGCCACCAGTGTGAGGGTGGTGGCAATCACCGCAAAGGCTACCTGCCTGGCACCACGATAGGCGGCCAGCAGCGGCGGCTCGCCCTTATCAATTCGGCGCTGGATGTTTTCCAGCATCACTATGGCATCGTCCACCACCAGGCCAATGGCGAGTATGACCGCCAGCAAGGTGAGTACGTTGATGGAAAAACCCAGGAAGCCGAGCCCAATAAAGGCACCGATTACCGCTACCGGTATGGTCACTGCGGGGATCAGCGTGGCGCGCCAGGAGCGCAGGAACAGGAAGATCACCAAGATGACCAATGACACTGCAATTGCCAGGGTGATCATTACCTCGCGAATGGAGGCACGGATAAATATGGATTCATCGTAGCTTTCAGTGATGCTGATTTCCGGTGGCAGGGTTTCCCGTATTTTATCCAGCTCACCCCGGACAGCATCAGATACAGCCACTGTGTTGGCCTTGGACTGCCGGATAATGCCCATTCCAATGGCGGTTTGGCCGTTGGCGCGCAAGCGCCCGATATCGGACTCCACACCCATCACCACATTCGCAACTTCTCCCAGGCGCAGCAGCTGATTGCCATCCCGGCGAATCACCAGCTCACGGAATTCTTCAACCGTTTCCAGCCTGCCTTCTGCCCGCACGGTAAAGTTACGAGTGGAGGAATCCACAGAACCCGCGGGTAGCTCTACGTTGTTAGCGCGCAACGCCCGCTCAACTTCGGCCACGGTTATATCCCGAGCCGCCAGGCGTTCCCGGTCAAGCCACACGCGAATGGCATAGCGGCGTTCACCACCAATTCGCACATCGGCGACGCCATCCACCACCGCCAATCTATCTGCCAGAACCCGGTCGGCATAGTCGCTCATCTGGGCTGAATCCCAGTGATCGCTGCGCAGGGTTACCCACATCATGGGGCGGGCATCGGAATCCGCTTTGCGCACCACGGGCGGATCGGCTTCATCCGGTAACTGGTTGTTCACCCTCGAAATAGCATCGCGAACATCGTTGGCTGCAATGTCCACATCCCGACTGGAGGAAAACTCGATAGTGGTATAAGACCCACCCTGACGGGTGGATGACTGGATAGAACGAATCCCTTCTATCCCGCTGATGGCACCTTCGATGATCTGAGTGATCTGGGTATCAACCACCTCAGCGGCCGCACCCGTATAGCTGGTAGAAACAGACACCACGGGTGGGTCAATGTCGGGATATTCGCGCACCGGCAGGCCGAACAAGGCAGCCAGACCAAACACGACAATCAGCAGGCTGAGAACCGTAGCAAACACCGGACGTTTGATGGAAATATCTGAAAGAATCACGGCTTACGACTCCACAGAAAGGGTAAACCGGTTTTCGGGAATCGCGTTTATATCATCGATCACCCGGATACGTTCACCACTACTAAGCCGATCTTGCCCTGTCACCACCACCGAATCGTCTGCTGTTAGCCCTTTCGCAATTTCCACACGCCCGGGCATACGTGAGCCCAGCGTTACTGGCACGCGCCGGGCAACACCGTCATCTGCCACAAACACATATTGTTCGGCACCACGAACCATAACTGCCTGCTCCGGGATAACCAGAGCCTGGCGCTCACGCAATGTCAGGCTAACGGACATAAACTGGCCTGGGCGCAACTGCCCCTCCGTGTTATCAATCAGGGCGCGAACCGGTAACGAGCGACTGAGCTCATCAATGCGGGAACCCAATTCAACCAGTTCGCCAATGAATACCTGATCAGGGTAAGCCGGGGAGCCACCCTGTACCTTCTGGCCCGGACTGATCTGGCCAAGAAAGCGCTCGGGGATGGAGAAATTCAGCTCCATGGGGGATGTGGCATCCAACGTTGTTATAGTGGTGCCCGCGGTTATATAGGCGCCGATACTAATATCACTCAAGCCTGCCACGCCGGAGAACGGGGCGTCAATACGGTGGTTTTCAAGCCTGACCTGCGCCGCGGTACGCTGAGCTTCAGACACCTCTACGGCGGTTCTCAGCTCATCCACGAAGGACTGGGAAATACTGTTGTTGTCTCGCAGACTTTTGGCTCTTTCGTATTTACGCCGAGCGTCTGCCAACTGGGCTTCAATAACACCCAGATCTGCCCTCGCCTGTCGATCATCAAGCCGCAGCAGCAGGTCGCCCTGTTTTATCCGGCGGCCAGACTTCAAATTGATCGCTACCACACGGCCGCTAGTTTCAGTGGTCAGGTTCACCTCATTGACTGCATTCAAGCTACCAACTGCCCTGATTTCATCCCGCACCGTATCCGTTGCAGGCAACACGATGTTCACTGCACTCGCAGGCCGCTCACGAGCAACCTGCGCCTCAGCCGATTCATCCAGGCTGCGATAAACGAAAGCAGCACCCAGTGCTAATACGACCAGTAGAAAACCGATCAGCCATTGTTTCAACATAAAGTCTCTCAGCAGACAGACCGGCTTCCGCCGGGTTCTATTTTTTCTGTATCACAAGCACAAGTTCACCGACATCAACCCCCCATTTGCTCATGGTGGTCTGGTTGATCAAGGTGTCGGGCGTTATCAGATACATCCAGTCGTCCATTCGTACATCCAGGGTTCCATCGCCATAAGCTATCCGTAGCACATAGTTCATGTGAATCGTGTTACCACTCCAGCGCATGGTTCCCGGATCCGCCACATCGCCAGCCTCCGCATGATAACTGTCAGCAGCATCCGATGGCGTTAACGTCCAGACCCTTGTTTGCACTTCGCCATCATCAAAGCGAAATTCTTCATCCAGCGTGCCCACGCCAGCGTCATTCCAGGATGCCGAGATATCCGCATCAAATGTGCGAATCACCTCACCGGACATGTCCTTGACCACGCCACGGGCGCTAAGTTCACCACTGAAGAACGCTTCCGGAACCAGCTTGGGCCCGCGTTCTGCATAATCTGTCAGTGCAGGGCCAGAACAGCCCCCCAGCAACGCCAAAACCGCGGTCAACACGAGTATAGAGTGCCGCCCCCCTTTGGGTATCGCAGAACACAGATTTTGCACGTTTTTTACACTATTCATATAGCTCTCCAGAAAGCTTTTTTACTCAGAATTACGACCGGGTTAAACGCGTTCATACCTGATACTTGAATACGCCCCAGGAGAGTTCTTCGATCAGCGGATGGCCTTTGCAAAACCCTCGAACTGTCTCTACTGACACCGTCATGAGCGCTTTTCGTCAATGGATTCCACAGCACTATGCCGTAAAACTGCAGGCAACTGAGCGCTGCACAAACCCCGCTCGAAGATTTTCAGACCCGTACAGAGGATTGATTATGCCGGTTTACAAGGCGCCCTTGCGTGACATGAAGTTTCTGCTGAATGAAGTATTTGATTACCCAAAGCACTACGCCACATTGGCCAGCGGAGAGAATGCAACTCCGGATATCGTAGACGCTATTCTCACTGAGTGCGCGCGCTTCAGCGAAGAACAGCTAAGCCCCCTATACCAGCCGGGCGATGAAGAAGGCTGCACACTGAAAGATGGCGAGGTAGCCACTCCGAAGGGCTACAAAGAAGCTTACGATCAATATGTGATGGGTGGCTGGCAGGGGCTTTCTGCCCCGGAAGAATACGGCGGCCAAGGCCTGCCGGCGTCCATGGGCCTGTTGAAGCAGGAAATGATGGGCACCGCAAACTGGTCGTTCTCCATGTACCCGGGCTTGTCGATGGGTGCCATGAATACCATATTTTTGCACGGCTCTGACGATCAGAAAGACACCTACCTGCTGCCTATGACAGAGGGCCGCTGGGCCGGCACCATGTGCCTGACCGAGCCCCAATGCGGTACGGATCTGGGCCAGGTAAAAACCAAAGCCGAGCCACAGGCTGATGGTAGCTACAGGGTTACCGGCACCAAGATCTTTATTTCCTCCGGCGACCACGATCTTACCGAGAACATTATCCACATTGTTCTGGCCCGTCTGCCGGGCGCCCCCAAAGGCACCCGCGGCATCAGCTTGTTCATTGTGCCCAAGTTCATGCCCACCGCCGAAGGTGCTGTAGGTGAGCGCAACGCCGTAGTGTGTGGCAGCCTCGAGAAAAAAATGGGCATCAAGGCCTCTGCGACCTGCGTTATGAACTTTGATGGCGCAACCGGCTACCTGATTGGCCCCGAGAACGAAGGCCTGGAGTGCATGTTCACCTTTATGAACACGGCTCGTATCGGTACCGCTATTCAAGGTGTCGGGCCCGCTGAACTGTCTTACCAGTGGGCACTGGACTACGCCAAGGAGCGCCGCTCCATGCGTGCGCTTTCCGGTAAAAAAGACCCGGACTATGTAGCCGACAGCCTGATACACCACGCCGATGTGCGGCGCATGCTGCTCACCCAGAAAGCCATTGCCGAAGGTGGCCGCGCCATGTTGTATGACGCCGCTCGCCTGGCAGACCATATGGTTGAAGGCCATTCCGCGGGAGATGCAGAGAAAGCCGCCAAATACGATGACAAACTGGGCTTTTTGACCCCGATTCTGAAAGGCTTCCTGACCGAACTGGGCAACGAAGCCGCTAACCTGGGAATGCAGGTGTTTGGTGGCCACGGTTACATTCGTGAACATGGCATGGAGCAGATTGCCCGGGATACGCGGATTGCCACCTTGTATGAAGGCACCACCGGTATTCAGGCACTGGATCTTCTGGGTCGTAAGGTACTGCTCACCACCAAAGGCGGCGCAGTTCGTGAGTTTACCGCCCGGATTGCGAACTTTGCCCGTAAGCATTTGACCGACAGCCGTGTGCGTCCATTTGCGGTAGCGCTGCTCAAACTTACTGCTCAGTGGAACCTGCTCACCGTGCGGATCATGCTGGCAGCGCGCAAAGATCGCGATGTAGTTAGCTCGGCTTCTTACGATTTTCTTATGTACAGCGGCTATGTGACCATGGCTTATATGTGGCTACGCCAGGCTGTGGCTGCCGCAGACCGTCTGGACAACGGGGGTGACGATTCTGAGGCTTTCTACAATGCCAAGTTAGCCACCGCTGAGTTCTATTTCGAACGATTGCTTCCCAGGTCTCAAACCCATGCCACAAGCATGTTGAGCCCAAGTCGTAACCTGATGCAGATCGATCCGGAGAACATGGCATTTACCGGCTAAACCCGCATAAAGAGCCACAACTGGCTACCCCCGGGGCACCACAGTAACCTGTAGTCTTCTTGAACCCGGGAGTAGGAGAGGCAGAAAAAAGGGGGAACCAATTCCCCCTTCAAACAACGAGACAATCACAGATCAGGCTTAAAGGCCGTATTTGGTCTCAATAGCCTCGTACATGCCGTTGCTCCTGATCTTGTTGAGACCTTCCTGAAGTTTTCGCATGACCTCTTCAGATGTGCCCAGATTCATAGCCAGATACAATTCAGTTTCGTTAAACGAAAATACCGGCTGAAGCCCTTCCACATCTTGCTGAGAAGCAAAGTACGGCCCTGCCAAGCGGTCGGCAATCCACAAATCTACCTGGCCAAGTTCAAGACGCTTCGGGTTAATATCATCGCTCTCCATAGCAGATACTTCATATCCACGATCAAGCAAATACGTGGTCATGACATCATTGCGATACCCGGCGTATAGCATGCCTTTAGTGTCTTCCAGCTTATCAATCTTCAGGTTGGTTCCACTGGCAGCAAAGATTGTCCAAAGGTTTTTAGTCAGCGGGCCTACCCACTTGAACTTGTTCTCACGTTCTTCAGTGAACGTTGTACAGAAAATCCCATGGTTCGATTTGTCCAGTGCCCGGTTGTAACCATAATCCCAATTACGTAATTTGATCACGTAGTCCAAATCTGTGTTTTTCAGTATGGCCTTAACCATTTCAGTACAAATGCCATCGATTTCATTTGCATTGTGCTCAAAAGCCCGGCCCGAAGAGCTCATGTTATAGGGAGGGAAGTTCTCCGTGTACAGATACAACTTGTCCGATGCATAAGCCAACTCCGACGCAATGCTTCCTATGACCGCAATCACCAGCGCTACGTAACGAATACGTTTAAACACAGATACTCTCCTTTTTATCCTGGATAATATTACAAAGAACTAAAACACAGATGGAACCCGACTATTCGGAAGCTTACCGCAATGTTCAGCACTATTTTAGAAGGAATGTGTGTGTTTTCGTAAAACAACAAAGTGCTATCGGCGATGCTGCCGATAGCAAAATTGATAACCATTAATTTTTAGAGTCCACTGGGCAAGGGGATCAGAACGAGTAGGTGGCAGACAACCAGAGACGCCGGCCTTCTTCGGAATTGGCGTAGAGGTTTCCATAGCTGGCGCCGTTATCGTAAGCCCGATACTCAATAAAATCCTCATCCAACAGGTTATAGATGGTAGCGCTGAAGCCAAGGTTGTCAGACGCCTGATACTCTCCACCCAGATGCACCAGGGTAACGGCTTTGAAGTCGCCCAGATCCGCGTAGGAAGCAGCCCCGCGAATTCTGTCCCGGGCTCGGTAGCGCTCGCTTTCATACTGTGCCTTCACAAAGGCCGACCAGCGCACTGACGGTGCCCAACGCAAGGACAGGTTTGCCATGTGTTCGGGTGTATCGGTCAGTGGCTCGCCCTTGTTCTCTCCGGACTTCTGTTCACTGTCGGTATAGGTGTAATTGGCACTCAAGCGCCAATCCCGGGCGAAGGGTACCGAACCGTTCAGCTCCACACCCTGGGTTATGGCTTCATCGATGTTCATGTCCTGACCAAACACATCCGCCAAAGGCCAGTTGCCTCTGTCGACGCAGCCCGCCCGATTGGGATCCTGTGCGTAACTGCAGTTCAGCAGGTCCGGGCCTTCAGCGATCTTGTCGGTGAACTCGTTGTAGAACACAGTTGCACCCACCCGATAGCCCGCCGGCTTTTCGTAGATCACAGCCAGTTCCGTGGATGTTGATTTTTCGGGTTTCAAATCCGGGTTCCCGAATAATGGAATAGTGCCCTGTCCGGTAAAACCGATGACACCCGGAGCCAACTGTTCAAGGCCCGGTGTTTTGTAACCGCGGCTTACGCCACCCTTAACGGTTAATTCAGGTGCAGAGTTCCAGACAAGATAGGCTCTTGGGCTGAACTGGCCACCAAAAGAGTCATGGTGGTCGTACCGGCCACCCAGCGTCAGGGCGAGATCATCGGCCAGAAACCATTCGTCTTCTACAAACAAGGCTTGGTTTTTTTGCTTGAATTCTTCACTTGCCACGCCATCAATCATCCGGGCATCAAGCCACTGGCCGCCGACTGTCATAACGTGATTGGCCAAAGGCATTACCAACTTGCTGTCGATCACACGGTTCTCTGACTTCAGCTCCCGTTCTGAGCCGGGCGTTTTTCCCGGCACCCCATTGGGAATGACCCGGCCACCGGTCTCCGTGACATTTCTCATGATGCTTGTTTCCAGGGTGCCAATGTCGAAACGCCCGGTGTGGCCAACCGCGAATTGATCGCGATCAAATTCCAGCTCCGGGCCATAACCCTGCGTCCCCAAGGTACCCAGCTGACCCTCAGCGTTGTCGTAGTCCTGCCGGCTGCTTTCAATATCCACCCATAGATCGTTGGATTCATCGGGCGTCACGGTGAATCGGCCGCCAACCGTATATTGTTCAGACTCCACCGGGCTGGGTCCACGGGTACTGACTTCGATCGGATCGCCATTGAGATCCAGAAATTCCAACGTAGATTCATCCCGCTCAAACCAACGGCCGCGCAGCTGCATGCCTATAAGGTTATCTACAAGAGGGCCCGTGGTGTAGGCGCTATAGGCCCGGCTGTTGCCGAAGTCGCTATCCTGATTGAGGGTCGTTTCTGCTGTGAGAGAGGTTATCCATTCCGGGCTGACTTTACGGGTAATGATGTTTATAACGCCCCCCATGGCATCTGAGCCATAGAGAGTGGACATGGGCCCACGCACTACTTCTATACGTTCGATGGCGGCCGGCGGCGGTAGAAAACTGGTTGCCGATTGACCAAAACCATTTGGGGTAACGTTACCCGCGGTGTTCTGTCGTCGCCCATCAATCAGGATCAAAGTATATTCTGCCGGCATTCCTCGCATACGGATGTCAAAACCGCCGGTCTTGCCTGCCGAACCACTGACATCCAAGCCTTCCACATCATCAAGAATATCCGTGAGGCTGAACGCCTGTTTGCTGCGGATCTCTTCACCGGAAATAACAGTAATACTGGCAGGCGCAGCAGACTGGCTCTGTTCAAAGCCGGAGGCGGTTACCACCAGTTCACTCAGCTCCGTGGGTTGCGCTTGTGCAGCGGCACTGAAAACAAGCGCGCTGCTGGCCGCGCCCATAGCTATCCGATAAAACAACATACCATCCGTCCTTTTGGTTCATGTCTGAAAGATGCGAATGATATTACTTCTCGTTTACATATAGCAATAGATACCATTAGGTTGTTTTAAACGAAATAAAATCAGCTCCGGATCAGGCTGGTATACTGGTTCGCATAAGCTTCACGCACAAAAGTTATCACCTTATGCCTGATCATACCGCTATCCTATATTGTCCCTGTGGCAGCCAGCGCACCTATGCGGATTGCTGCCAGCCTTACCACGAGGGTGCCACTGCCCTCACTCCTGAGGCGCTTATGCGCTCGCGTTTCACCGGCTTTGTATTGAAACTTGATGACTATCTTCGCGCCAGCTGGCACAACAGCACCCGACCAACGGAGATGGATTTGGATGAGTCGCCAGATTGGGTATCTTTACGAATTCTTAGTAGTGGTGAAACGGGCAACACAGGCCAGGTGCACTTTCAGGCGATTTACAGGCTGGGAACTGGCTGGGGCTACTTGCAGGAAAATTCCGAGTTTGTTCGGGAAGATGGGCGCTGGTATTACCTTAAGGGCCAACCACAGGAAGGTGTTTTGAAACCCGGACGCAATGAACCCTGCCCATGTGGAAGCGGCAAAAAGTTCAAAGCGTGTTGTATCTAGGGATAAAGCACCCTTAACAGCCGGGTCTGTCAATGCACGAGCTTGATCAGAACGGATATTGTCTCGGAGTTTTCTGCACACTCACCCACTGAACTGTGGAAAACTCTTCGATGGCCCAGTTGCCGTTGAAACGGCCCAGACCCGAGTTTTTCTCACCGCCAAAGGGCATGTGTGCTTCATCGTTAACCGGCATATCGTTCACGTGAGCCATACCGGCTCTGATCTTGCGCGCAAATTCCAAGCCTCTGTAAAGATCGCCGGAAAACACGGCACTGGAGAGACCAAATTCCGTGCCATTAGCGAGCTCCAGAGCATGCTGTTCGTCCCGTGCTTTCTGAATGCCCACAAGCGGGCCAAAGATTTCATCGCAGCTGATCTCCATATCCGGCGTTACGTCACCAAAAACATGTGGTGGCATCATCTGCCCTTCAATATCGCCTTCAAGGAGCACTTTTGCGCCCTGCTCTTTGGCCTTGGCAATTTTCTGCTGCAAACCCTCCAGTTGGGATTTATTGATGATGGGGCCAATGGCGGTTTCCATCGCAGAAGGGTCGCCGACGCTCAACTTGCCAACATGGGCAACAAAGCCCTCTACAAATCGATCGTAAACCGCCGAGTTGACGATAATCCGGTTGATAGCCATGCAAATCTGGCCCTGGTGCAAAAACTTTCCAAATACAGCCGCTTTCACAGCTTGCTCTATGTCCGCATCATCAAGCACCACAAACGGGCTGTTACCCCCGAGTTCCAAGGCGACTTTTTTCAGATAGCGACCACCGGTGGCAATCTTGCCGATGTTCTTGCCTACTGGCGTTGATCCGGTAAATGAAATTAGAGAAGGTATGGGGTGGGCCACGAAATCGTCACCGATGGCCGATCCCGGGCCAATCACCACACTCAGCAAACCCGCTGGCAGACCCGCTTCTTCAAAGATGCGGCCCAGTAGCAAGCCACCTGTGATCGGCGTATCACTCGCCGGTTTGATCACCACCGCATTACCCAAGGCAAGAGCAGGTGCAACAGAGCGTTGCGAGAGATGCAAAGGGAAATTCCAGGGGCTGATAACACCCACAACACCTAAAGGCCGGCGATAGACAAAATTCTCTTTTCCCGCAATATCGCTGCCCATGGTGGCACCCTGAGCCCTGGCGGGCATACTGGCCGCTTCCAGAGTGATTCCCCGGGCACTGCCCCATTCGATGTTAGCTTTTAATCGTGTGCTGCCAGACTCACGAATCAACCAGTCGATGATTTCTTCTTTGCGTTCATCAAAGATTGACACTGCGCGAAGTAATAATGCTGAACGCTCCGCCGGTGGTGTTTCTGCCCAAGCCAGCTGAGCTTCTGTTGCTTTACGGTAAGTGGCGTCCAGGTCGGCGGAGGTTGCTGCTTGAATCGAGAGCAATGTCTCGCCAGAGTACGGATTTATGACGGGGCGGGAATTGTCACCGCTGCCTTCTCGCCATTCCCCTGCCAACAGCTGTAAATGGAGATCTTTGTAGCACTCAGACATAAGATCGACCTCGCTATGTATTCCGATTATTTGATTCCAGTGTATCTATTTGGTGGAAGTATGCGACCGAGCTGATGGTAACTATAGTTGGCCGGGCGTTCACTTCCCGATACAGAATCTAACAAACCAAATAAAAACAATAGGTTATAAATATACTGGAGCACCTACGGAGTGCAAAAAATTGCGAAAAAGTGCAAATATTTGTGTTTTTTTCAGAACCGGCTCCTGATCACCCAATTCCATACTGGGACAAGTGGGAAACTGCGAACTCTGCATATGCTTCAATTGTAATATCCGGCCATTGAGGCTGCCTCATAGCCCCTTCATATCAGCCTAGCCCGTTTTCTAAACGGATTAGTTCTCGTTTGAACAGATTGACGCACTGGAGGTTATCGTTATGAGAACTACAAAACGGCCTCCGGTTACCGTGGGTCAAATGCTGGTCACGGAGTTCTGGCTGAACATTCAGCGCGCGGTTGAGTTGCGGGATTTTTGTCATCGAGCCTACGAGCACGAAGTCAGGAACGTTAGGCGTGTGAAGCTTCACACTTTTCCGCTAAAGCAGGCCTAAAGAACTGCTAATCAGTAGCAAGAGTTATTGCAATCCCTCAGCATTTCCCTCAAACGCGTCTACCAAGTAATCAATCATCGCCCTCACTTTTAGTGGCATTCGTCGCCCTGGTGCAAACAGAACGTGCATACCGCCGGGTTCCAGCAACGGCTGGTCCAGTTCCAATGCAACCAAGTCGCCACTGGCCAGGGCTTCCGCGGCGATAAAGCGCGGCTGGTAGATCACACCCAGGCCCTGCACGGCTGCGGTCAGCAAGGCATCACCGTTGTCGGCCCGCAGGTTGCCGGAGACCGGCACCTGTACTCCACCGTCCCTACCGAAGGCCCAGTTGCCATTACTCTGAAGCGGCGAGAGGGTGTAGCTCAGACAGTTGTGCCCGGATAAATCCGCGACCCGTTTCGGGGTGCCATGGCGGGCCAGATAATCCGGCGCGGCACAGACCACCATCGGGCAATCCCCCAAGCGCCGGGTGCGCAGCTCACTGTCGGCCAGATGACCGACCCGAATAATCAGATCCCAGCGGTCTTTCAGCAGGTCCTGGCGCTGATCGCTAAACCCCAACTCCACCTCGACCAACGGATAACGACGGGTAAAACCGGGAATCAACGGCGCAATGAAGCGCAGCCCGAATGACAGGGGCACGTTCACCCGCAGCAGGCCGGTGGCTTCGTGACGTTGGGCCGAGACGTCAGATTCGACCTCTTCCAGCTGCTGCAGAATGCGATGGCAGGCTTCCAGATATTCCCGACCGGTGTCGGTGAGGGTCAGTTGCCGGGTGGTGCGGTGCAACAACTTTACGCCGAGGCGCGCCTCCAGATTATCGACGTGCTTGGTGGCCATGGCTGGCGACATCTTTAGTTTGCGGCCAGCCGCAGACAGACTTCCCTGGGTTGCTGCCTGAACAAACACCCGCATACTCGTGAAGCGGTCCAGCATGGATCTCACACTCCTAGTTAAAGCTCCTAGTCATAAATCGAATATTCTCACACTTATGTGCGTTGATTATAGTGTGAACATCAGTAACAAGTGTTTTCGGGAGGCGTTTCGATGACCACACCTGCAACCAATGTGGCGACTCAGCCGGTCTACTTTATTCCTCACGGCGCCGGCCCCTGTTTTTTTATGGACTGGAATCCGTCAGATACCTGGGAAGCCATGGTGACCTTTCTGAAAGCCATAGAACATGAACTGCCGGAACGCCCAAAAGCCATACTGCTGATCTCTGCCCATTGGCTGGCTCCGGAATTTTCCGTGACCGCCGGTCCGGCCCCAGAGTTGATTTACGACTATTACGGCTTTCCCGAGCACACCTACGAACTCAAGTATCCAGCGCCGGGCGATCCGGAATTGGCGAAACAGGTTACCGGTTTGCTGCAGAAGGCCGGGCTGGCTGCCCGGGAGGATCCAGTGAGGGGCTTCGACCACGGCATGTTCATCCCGCTGAAAGTGATGTTCCCGAAGGCGGACATCCCGGTAGTGCAACTTTCGCTGGCGATGGATCTCGGCCCCAAGATCCACCTGGCCGCAGGCAAGGCGCTTGCCTCGTTGCGCGATGAAGGCGTGCTGATTGTCGGCAGTGGTATGAGCTTCCATAACATGCGTGGCTACGGCGACGCCCGTTACACCGCCCCGTCAGCGCGCTTCGATTCTTGGTTGACCGAGGCGGTTGAAAACTCTGGCGACGAGCGTGTACGCAGGTTGGAGAATTGGTCGGGTGCACCGCACGCCCATGACTGCCACCCACGCGGGCACGAGGAACATCTGATCCCGCTGATGGTGACCGCCGGCGCGGCCGGTGACAACGCTGGAAAACGGGTCTATACACAACAGGTAATGAAAACACAGTTGTCCGGTTTCCGTTTCGGCTGAGCCGGCCTCAACGTTTCAAGAAGGCGAGAACAGTGATTAACGATTCCCGACAAAGCTACGGCGCGGTCAGCAAATTCTTGCACTGGGGCATGGCACTGCTGGTGGGCTGGCAGCTGTTGAAACTCGGTGACCGCATTGCCGAGGGCGAACACTGGGTGGGCCAGACCTTGGTACCCTTTCATGTTTCCATCGGCTCGCTGCTATTAGTGCTTATTGTGATACGCCTGCTCTGGGTGGCCAGCCAACTCGGGCACCGCCCGGAGCAGGACCCGGCCCTGGCCAAGCTGGTCAAGGCCGGCCATGGTTTGCTGTACCTGGCGCTGTTGCTGATGCCGATCACCGGTATGCTGTACATGGTGGGTAATGGCTACGGGGTATCGGCTTTCGGTCTTGAAATTTTCGCCAAGGGCGATGAAATTCCCTGGGCCGCCACCCTCGGCCAGCTGCACTCACCCCTGGCCTGGACGCTGACTGTATTGATCTTGGGTCACATCGGCATGGCTCTGATACATCACTTTGTAAAGCGCGATGACAGCCTCAAGCGCATGCTCTGAAAGCTTGATTCGAGCGTTTTACTTCCCAATACAAAAGGAACCAAAAATCTTACCTAGCAACTCATCCGGTGTTATCTGCCCAGTGATTTCACCCAGTGAATCCTGGGCTGCCCGAAGATCCTCTGCCAGCAATTCACCAGCACCATAGCCTTCCAGCTGCGCTTGACCTTGGACCAGAAAGTCCTTGGCGCGTTCCAGCGCATCAAGGTGGCGGCGTCGGGCAAGGAAACCTCCTTCTGTGGTACTGGCGAAGCCCATACATTGCTTGAGGTGATCCCTAAGTACGTCCAAGCCTTCAGTTGACTTGGCTGCCAGGCGAATCACCGGTTTATCGCCGTTGGTTACCTCCGAAATACCTATGTTTTCGCCACTCAGATCCACCTTGTTCCGGATTACTGTTACCGGTGCAGCAGCGGGTAGCTGATCGATAAAATCCGGCCAGATTTCGTGGGGTGTGGTTTTATCCGTAGTGGTGGCATCCACCATGAGCAGAATACGGTCTGCCTGGCGTATCTCCTCCCAGGCACGGGCAATACCGATTTGTTCCACTTCATCCGGGCTGTCTCGCAGGCCAGCCGTGTCGATAATATGCAGAGGCATGCCATCAATGTGAATATGTTCCCTGAGCACGTCTCTAGTGGTGCCTTCAATGGCGGTCACAATAGCTGCTTCCCGACCGGCAAGAGCATTCAGCAGGCTGGATTTTCCGGCATTGGGACGTCCTGCAATGACCACCTTCATCCCGTCACGAAGAATCGTACCCTGTTGGGCTTCACCCAGAATACCCTCGAGTTGTTCCAGCAACGTCTGCAGATCGCTGCCCACTTTGCCATCAGCCAAAAAGTCGATTTCCTCTTCCGGAAAATCGATGGCGGCTTCTACATATATTCTGAGGTGGGTAACCGCCTCAACCAGAGTTTCGATACGCCGGGAAAAAACACCTTGCATGGACCTCACTGCGCAGCGCGCAGCTTGCTCGGAACTGCTTTCAATGAGATCCGCAATGGCTTCGGCCTGGGCCAGATCAAGCTTGTCGTTAAGAAACGCTCGCTCAGAGAATTCACCAGGGCGTGCCAGCCTGGCTCCGTGACGGCAAACTTCCCGCAGTAACAAATCCAGAATTATGGTGCCACCATGCCCCTGCAATTCAAAAACATCTTCACCAGTGAACGAATTCGGGTTCGGGAAAAATAGCCCGATACCCTCATCAATAAGGTCACTGTTCTGATCCAGAAATCCCCCGTAGTGGGCGTATCTGGGCTTTGGGGTGTAACCCAGCATTTTCGTAGCAATAGGCTTGGCCAGAGGGCCGGATACTCGAACGATTCCTACGCCAGCCTGGCCGGGTGCGGTGGCTATGGCTGCAATGGTGTCGGGAGTATGGGGGGTGCTAGCGCTCTGGTTCATGAATCATGCCTCTTACACAACATTTTGTGCATTCCTGAAACAGTAAAGGCCCCGTCACGGAGCCTTTACTGAACAATCAAACGGTCAAAGCGTCAGTGCTTTTTAGTGGCCATTTCCGCTTCAATCTTGCGGGTAATGTACCATTGCTGGCTGATCGACAGAATGTTGTTTACCAACCAGTAGAGTACCAGACCCGCCGGGAACCACAGGAAGAAGATGGTAAATACGACTGGCATCAACTTCATGATCTTCGCCTGCATAGGATCTGGAGGCGTTGGGTTCAGGCTCATCTGCAACATCATGCTGGCGCCCATCAGGATTGGCAGAATGAAGTAAGGGTCCATTACTGAGAGATCGTGAATCCACAGCATGAATGGCGCATGGCGCAGCTGTACGCTTTCGAACAGTACCCAGTACAGGGAGATAAACACCGGCATCTGAACCAGAATTGGCAGGCAACCACCCAACGGGTTGATCTTTTCCTTCTTGTACAGCGCCATCATTTCCTGTGACATGCGCTGGCGATCATCGCCGTACAGTTCTTTCAGGCGGGTAAGCTGGGGTGCAACTGCCCGCATACGCCCCATTGAACGATAGCTGGTTGCTGATAGTTTGAAAAACACAGCTTTAACCAGAACGGTCAGCAAGATAATGGATACACCCCAGTTACCCACCCAGCTGTGGAACCATTCCATGATGATGAACAGAGGCAAGGAGATGAAGAACAACCAACCGAAGTCGACAGTACGATCGAGGCTGGGCGCAACGGCTTCAAGACGATCGATAATCTTCGGCCCTACATATGCACTGGCGCCAATTTCTGTTGTTTCACCAGGTGCGACTGTTGTCGCCGGGTATACGAAACCCATTACATGCAGTGAGCCACGGCGAGTAGTCTGGAATTGTGCAGGTTGATCGCGCTCAGGTACCCATGCAGCAAGGAAGTAATGCTGCAGAAAAGCCATCCAGCCGTTGGTAACTGTCTCATTTATACGTTTGTCTTCCAGGTCACCAAAATCATACTTTTCATAGGGATCTTCAGGTGAACTGGTAACCAATCCTAGAAATGCCTTAATGCCCATGCTGGGGCCAGACGTGGGATCTGGTGACTGGTCACGAACGATCTTGCCAGTAAAGTTACCCTGCCAGTTTTCACTGGAACGGTTATCAATCAAATAACGAACGCCAATTTCATAGCTGTCACGGGCAAACTGGTAACGCTTGGTGATCTGAACACCGTTATCCATGGTGTGAACTAGGTTCACAATCAGTTCGTTTTCACCTTCTGCCAGTTCATAGCTGGTTGCATCTGTGCTGTAGACAGGGGCTTGACCATTTTTGGCACTATCTGGTCCATTCTGGCCAATCAGTCCGCTTTCGAGCACATAAAACCGATTTTCAGTGTTATTCAGAAGCGTGAGAGGCTCGCTACCTTCGAGAGATTTGTTATAGGCAAGTAGGGAGCTTTTGACGAGATTCCCGCTAACACGGTCAACAACCAGATCCAGTACATCGGTGCGGATCGTGATGTATTGATCACTTACGTTGACACCTGAAGTAGCAGCACTTGATACGGATTGGCCAGTTTCCGGTGTCGTAAATTCTTCATTTGCACCATTTGTGGCTGAGGTTCCCGGAGACGTTTCACCTGGAAGTACCATCGCATCCGCAGAACTGTTATCTGCCTGAATACGCCCAGATTCAGCAACTTGTTCAGTAGGAACTGGCTGGTGATAATCTTCGTTCCAGGCAAGTACCATCAGATAACTGACAATAGCCAGGCCGGCAAATAATACGACGCGTTGAATATCCATAGAGTTACTGTCTGGTCTGGGTTGTTATTGGGGAATGGTCAGCCTGAGGGCAACAGGAAATTGTTTCTTCTGACTCTGCGTTTACCGTACCGGGTACCGGATCATAACCGCCTTCGGCCCAAGGATGGCATTTCAACAGGCGTTTCATGGAAAGATATAAACCTTTCAGCGACCCGTGATGAGAAATGGCTTCCACAGCGTATTGTGAGCAGGTTGGGTAGTGGCGGCAATGACTGGCCATTAGCGGGCTGATGGCATATTGGTAGAAGCGGATGGGAAAAAGAAGCAACGTTCGCATTAACCTGTTCCCTTACCGGCAGAAGAACCTTCTGCTGGCCGAGATGGCGGTAGCTGATGATATTTCTTCGTTAGCCGATGCCAGAGACCATCCAGAGAAGCTCGGACTGCTTGATTGTCCATAGCTGCAAGCCCTTGACGTCCAAGAACGATAATATCCATTCCGGGAAGTTCAGGCTGGTTACGGAAGGTTTCCCGTACCTGACGTTTGATCCGATTTCGCTGAACTGACAGTTTCAGGTTCTTCTTTGCGAACACAAGACCGACCCTGGCATGTCCGAGATTATTCGGAGTAGCCAGGATCAGAAAATTCCTGTGCGGAACCTTCAGCTGTACGTCGTTGAAGACTTTGCCGTAATCAGCTGGCCGTAACAGGCGATGCGATTTCGGAAAATTCAAAGCCTTCATAAGGCGAACGACAGATTACGCAGACAGACGTGCACGGCCTTTGGCACGACGACGGGAAATTACCTTGCGGCCGTTGGCAGTTGCCATACGGGCACGGAATCCGTGAACGCGCTTACGCTTCAGTACGCTTGGTTGAAACGTTCTTTTCATGGTGACTATCTCACAATTCGTGTGTTGGACATTCAGGAAATGGCTTAAAAAATTAATAGCCAAAACAGGAGCGGCATTCTATGCAAATTCTGCGGTGGGTTCAATGTTTATTGGTAGGGGCTTATGCCGATGCTGGATTGTACGTTCGGGAAGATTACAAAACAAACCAGCTGTGCGGAGTTGGTGGGCAGAATAATAGTAGTTATAGGTCTTTTTAATATTCTTTAAAGAATTCTATTATTACTGTTATTACAGACGCTTTTTTCTGTGGGTAACTGAAATTAAATCAATAAATTCAGTGGATTGAAGTATTGATAAAGCTCCGTACAAGTGGGGTTAAGCCCTGTGGACCAGAGCATAATGGATTGTGGATAAGTAGGAGCGTCTGAAGAGGTATGAGTTATCCACCGGATGGCAAGGTGATTACACACAGAGCTGAGGTGCGGTTGTGCACACAGGGCTGTGTGTAACTATTCTAACAGGTATTTTCTGTACACAAGGGTGTATATAAGTTTGTAAAATACTGATAAATAAGTGATTAAATTTCCACAGGGTGTTTATGGAGAGCCATTAGCACTTTCGCTAGAAGGTCTGGCGGGGTAGAATCCGTGGTCATCTTTCGGGATCGGGCAGTTGTTGTCAGGTCCCAGAAATTTATGGGTTATCGGGAGCTGGCTGTCGTGCCGAACAGACTGTGGCATCAATGTCTTGAAGTACTCCGGGATGAGTTTCCCGCGCAACAGTTTAATACCTGGCTCAGGCCCCTTCAGTCTGATCACCGGGAAGGACAACTGATGTTGTTTGCCCCTAACCGTTTCGTGATGGACTGGGTCCATGAGAAGTATCTTCGTCGTATAGAGGAAGTGCTAAAGGATTTAAACGGGGGCCAGGCTCCAAGAGTAGGAATGAAAGTAGGCTCTGCTCCCCGGGAAAGTGAGCCGGTCGTGCGCTCGGAACTGGTTAAACAGGATTCCAGCAAGCGGATTCAGGAAGAGTCCGGTGGCAGAGTGACTGAAGAAGAAAAAGGTGTAGCAGTTACCTCAGGTGGTAATCGGCAATCACAGCTTAATGAATACACATCTAACGGTGGGCGCAGGCCGGTTCAAGTAGAAGGCGATATCAAACACCAGAGCTTTCTGAACGAAGGCTTTACGTTTGACACCTTTGTAGAGGGCAAGTCAAACCAACTCGCGCGGGCGGCCTCCATGCAGGTTGCCGAGAACCCCGGTGGTGCATATAACCCATTGTTCCTGTATGGCGGTGTGGGTCTGGGTAAGACTCACCTGATGCACGCGATCGGGAACGACATCGTGCGTCGTAACCCTAATGCGAAGGTCGCTTACTTGCGGTCTGAACGATTTGTTGCCGATATGGTTAAGGCGCTGCAACTGAACGCTATCAACGAATTCAAGCGGTATTACCGGTCAGTTGATGCGTTGCTGATTGATGATATCCAGTTTTTTGCCCGTAAAGAGCGTTCACAAGAAGAGTTCTTCCATACCTTTAATGCGTTATTGGAAGGTGGCCAGCAGGTCATCGTAACCTGTGACCGGTTTCCAAAAGAAATTGTGGATATGGAAGAGCGGCTCAAGTCTCGGTTTGGTTGGGGGCTTACGGTGATGGTTGAGCCGCCCGAGCTGGAAACGCGGGTTGCGATACTGATGAAGAAAGCGGAGCAAACCAATGTTAAATTGAGTAGCGAAGCGGCTTTTTTTATCGCCCAAAAAATACGATCGAACGTACGAGAGCTCGAAGGGGCGCTTCGTTTGGTGATAGCGAATGCTCACTTCACGGGGTCGGAGATTACGCCACCGTTTATTCGGGAAAGCCTGAAAGATCTGCTTGCCCTTCACGAGAAGCAAGTGAGCATAGATAACATTCAGCGCACTGTGGCAGAGTACTATAAAATTAAAGTTGCGGACCTGCATTCCAAGCGGCGTACCCGTGTGATAACACGGCCTAGACAGGTAGCTATGTCGCTATCCAAAGAGCTGACGAATCACAGCCTGCCGGAAATTGGTGATGCGTTTGGTGGTCGAGATCACACCACCGTTTTGCATGCGTGCAAGAAAATCCTTGAACTTCAGGAAACAGATCCCGGGATCCGCGAGGACTATCAAAATTTTATGAGATTGCTGACCACCTGACTTCTTAGCAGAAGATGTGTTAAGCCTTAAGCAAATTACATTCATCCTTCCAACAATAGAAAGCTGAGTGACATGAAACTGACGATCAGCCGTGAATCCCTGCTCATACCTTTGCAAAGCATTGCCGGTGTTGTTGAAAAAAAGCAGACCATGCCGGTGCTGTCCAACGTGCTGCTGGTAGCCGAAGACAATACCCTGGTTCTGACCGGGACAAACATGGAAGTCGAGTTGGTCGGGCGGGTGACACCTGTCCATGTTGACCAGCCCGGGCGCATCACTGTACCTGCCCGTAAACTTTCAGATATCTGTCGGTCTCTTGGAGACGAAGCCCCAATTGAACTTGTGCTTGAAGGCGATCGTTTGCACGTGCGATGCGGGGCGAGTCATTTTACGTTGTCTACCCTGCCTGCCGAGCATTTTCCCAATGTGGAAGATGAGCCTGAGAGTTTCCGGTTGGAATTGCCACAGAAAGAACTCAGGCGCATGTTCGACGCAACGGCCTTCGCCATGGCTCAGCAGGATGTGCGTTACTATCTAAACGGTTTGCTATTGGAAGTGGATAATGACCACGTGCGCACGGTCGCCACCGATGGCCACCGTTTGGCTATGGCCCACGTGCAGTTGAATACCGGTTGTGCCGAGCCCCGTCAGGTGATTGTGCCCCGTAAGGGCGTGCTTGAGCTGTCGCGGTTGCTGGATGATGTAGAAACTCCCGTCACTCTGGTGATTGGTGATAACCATCTGCGAGCGACCGTTGGGTCATACACGTTTACCTCCAAGCTGATTGAAGGCAAGTTTCCGGACTATAATCGGGTGATTCCCCGTGGTGGTGACAAGATTGTGTTGGCAGATCGCGCTACGCTTAAAAACACCCTTCAGCGCGCCGGAATTTTGTCACATGAGAATATCCGCGGTGTACGTTTGAACCTGGCCACTAACGAATTGCAGGTGTTTGCGAATAACCCGGATCAGGAACAGGCCGAAGACGCGCTGCCAGTGGATTATCAGGGCGAATCACTACAGATTGGTTTTAATGTAGGCTATCTGATAGATGTAATGAACGCGCTGGATGATGAGCAGGTGAAAATCACTCTATCGAACCCCAACAGCAGCGCATTGATCGAATCGCAAACGGATAACCGCTGCCTTTATGTGGTTATGCCGATGAGGCTATAGGAGAAGTGATGGGCACCGTAACGAACGGAATCAAAGGCGCATTCAGAATTGGACAAACACTTTCTGTACTAGGCCGAACCGGTGTCAATTGGGTCAGGGGGGATCGCCCTCCTGCCCCGCGTATGTTGCGCCAGACCTTTGAGTCACTAGGCGCAACCTACATTAAGCTTGGGCAGTTCATTGCCAGTTCGCCGACCTTCTTCCCGAAGGAATATGTGGAGGAATTTCAGTACTGCCTGGATCGCACCCCCAATTTGCCGTATGGCATTATTAAGGGAATTATCAGTAAAGAGCTGGATCGTCCGATTGATCAGGTGTTCTCCGAGATTGATCCGGTAGCCCTGGCTTCTGCCTCCATCGCGCAGGTGCATGCCGCGCGCCTCGTAACGGGCGAAGACGTAGTCATCAAAGTTCAAAAGCCAGGTGTTGAAAATATCCTGCTGACCGACCTGAACTTTCTGTACCTCTCGGCACGCATTCTTGAAACTCTCGCACCTAAACTCTCCTGGACATCTCTCTCAGGTATCGTTGAAGAAATTCAACGCACCATGATGGAGGAGTGTGACTTCATTAAAGAGGCTAATAACCTCAAAGTTTTTCGGAAGTTCCTCCACGATACCCATAATGAAGATGCAACAGTTCCTGCAGTCTATGAGCATGCAAGTACTCGCCGGATACTGACGATGGAGCGGTTCCACGGTGTACCCTTAACCGACCTGGAGAGTATCCGCGGTTATGCAAAAGATCCGGAGCGGACGCTGATCACCGCAATGAATACCTGGTTTTCCAGCCTTACGAAGTGCGAATTTTTTCATGCAGACGTACACGCGGGCAACTTAATGGTACTTAGAGATGGGCGCGTAGGGTTTATCGATTTTGGTATCGTTGGCCGTATTCGCCCAGACACTTGGGAGGCGGTTAGCGATTTCATATCGTCTGTGATGGTCGGGAATTTTGATGGTATGGCTGATGCCATGATTCGCATAGGTATTACCAGTCATACGGTGAAAGCAGACGATTTGGCAGCGGATTTGCGCAAGCTTTACCAGCAAATGGATAAGATGGTTCCAGATCATGTGCCTTATCAGGCGGACCAAGCAGAAGACGATGTGAACAATATCCTTATGGATATGGTGAAGGTGGGCGAAAGCCATGGTCTGCATTTCCCGCGGGAGTTCGCCCTGTTATTGAAGCAATTCCTGTATTTTGATCGTTACGTACATATCCTTGCGCCGGAGATGGATGTCTTTATGGATGACCGCCTGAACATGCTTCACTGAAGGCAGTAGTCGCCTTCGCCAGCCTTGTTTTGTACACTAAGGGCAGCACCCCACGTAATCCGTGAGTTGTTGCCTTTTTTCGTGGATACCTTCCATTCCTCTTGCTGCCGCGACGAGCTTTGCTTCCTATGGCGCTGGTAAAACTGCATACCGAGTTTTTTCGTAACCTCTCCCCTGCTGAACCTGTTTCATTCTCACCGTCATTCAACTTTCTTTACGGCGCTAATGGTAGCGGTAAAACCAGCGTGTTAGAGGCAATTGGTTATCTCGGCTTGGGTCGTTCCTTTCGTGTCAGTCGGCATCAAGCGGTTGTTCAGCACGGGCAACAGCGCTTCACTGTTTTTGGTGGTTTGGACCATGGGCTTGAGAAGCCGCGTAATGATCTGGCAGAAGGATCTCTTGCCCATCGTTTAGGTATCTCCCGGGATGTCGCTCAGAAGGAAACCACATTACGGGTCGATGGGGAAAGCGTACGCAGCCTTTCCTCACTTGCGATGCACTTGCCCGTTTCAGTCATAGATCCTGGTGTGTTTGATATTGTTGCGGGTGGGCCGGGAAAGCGTCGGCAATTTCTGGATTGGGCAGTGTTCCACGTGGAACCTTCTTTTGCATCAAGCTGGCAACAGTGCCAGAGAGTCACATCACAGCGGAATCAAACGCTGAGAAATGGTAGACTAGACGAATCCATGTTGCGTATCTGGGATACCCAGTACGTGGCACTGAGCGAACGAATTAGCGAGGCCCGAAAGACGGCCTTTGACCAATTCAAACGTGCCTTCGACTGTCTGGTTCACGAAGTTGATGTAAGTTGGACAGACGGGCTGAAACTTGAATTCTATCCTGGATGGGACACGAGTCAGTCACTGGCGGATGTATTGGTCCGCCACAGGGAGCAGGAAGCCCGCATGGGGCACACCCTCTATGGGCCAAACCGTGCTGACATCCGCATCAAGTATCAGGGACGACCGGTAGCGGAAACCTTTTCCCGCGGCCAGCAGAAGACCCTCGTTATTCTGATGAAGATTGCCCAGAGTATGGTGTTAAATGACCTTGGAAAGCAGGTTAGCTTTCTGGTCGACGATATTAACGCCGAGTTGGATGAGAGCCATAGAACCATGCTGGCTCGAAAGTTACAGCAGTTACGTTGCCAGGTATTTATTACCGCCATTGAACATCCTGATCCGGAGATACTGTGGCAGAATAATCAGATACCTGATTACCGAATGTTCCACGTGGAACATGGCAAATTGAAGGAAGAATAAAACCGGCCTACCAACCTTATAGCTGCGCCAAAAGGCGGTTTGAGGATTGCGCCGGCCCTTACGCTTCAGGAGTTACCTAATGAGTGAATCGAGCTACAATTCGGCCAGTATCAAAGTCCTGAAGGGATTGGATGCGGTGCGAAAAAGGCCAGGAATGTACATTGGCGATACCGATGATGGCACTGGCCTGCATCACATGGTGTTTGAACTGGTGGATAACTCCATCGATGAAGCTCTGGCCGGACACTGTACTGAGATAGGGATCATTATTCACCCGGACGAGTCTGTAAGCGTTCAGGATAATGGCCGAGGTATTCCTGTGGATATCCACGAGGAAGAAGGCGTATCCGCTGCCGAAGTTATCATGACGGTGCTGCATGCCGGGGGTAAGTTTGATGACAACTCCTACAAGGTATCCGGTGGTCTTCACGGTGTAGGCGTTTCGGTTGTAAACGCTTTGTCCTCTACCCTTACCCTGACTATCCGTCGCGATGGCAAGGTGTACGAACAGGTTTATACACACGGTGTGCCCAATGCGCCGTTGGCACCTGTTGGTGATACGGAAGCGTCTGGCACCCGAGTGCATTTCATTCCGTCCCCGGAAACTTTTTCTACTATTGAGTTCCACTACGAAATCCTGGCAAAACGCATCAGGGAACTGGCGTTTTTGAACAGTGGCGTTCGTATCCGCCTGACGGATGAGCGTAGTGGCAAAGAAGAAATCTTTGAATATGAAGGCGGGTTGAGAGCGTTTGTTGAGCACCTCAATACCAATAAAACGCCCATTAACCGGGTTTTCCATTTTACCCGGGAGCGTGAAGACGGCATCGTGGTTGAAGTTGCTATGCAGTGGAATGATGCATTCCAGGAAAATATCTACTGCTTCACCAATAACATTCCCCAGCGGGATGGTGGTACCCACCTGGCCGGCTTTCGTGCAGCACTCACCCGCTCCCTGAACAACTACATTGAACAGGAAGGCCTGGGTAAGAAAGCCAAGGTAAGCACCTCTGGCGACGACGCGCGTGAAGGCCTCACGGCTATCATCAGTGTGAAAGTTCCTGATCCCAAGTTCTCTTCACAAACCAAAGACAAGCTGGTGTCTTCGGAAGTTAAAACCGCCGTCGAGCAGGAACTCTATCAAAGTTTTGCTGAATACCTGCAAGAGCAGCCTAACGAAGCCAAACTGATCGTTAACAAGATGATTGAAGCGGCGCGTGCCCGTGAAGCGGCCCGGAAGGCACGGGATATGACTCGACGCAAAGGCGCTCTGGATATCGCCGGCCTACCCGGCAAGCTGGCAGACTGCCAGGAGAAAGACCCCGCGCTCTCTGAACTGTTCATAGTGGAGGGTGACTCGGCCGGCGGAAGCGCCAAACAGGGCCGAGACCGCAAAACCCAGGCGATTCTGCCGCTGAAAGGTAAGATCCTGAACGTGGAGAAAGCACGCTTCGACAAGATGCTATCTTCCGCTGAAGTGGGCACGCTGATTACGGCTCTTGGTTGTGGCATTGGTCGGGAAGAGTTCAACCCGGACAAGCTTCGCTATCACTCCATCATTATCATGACGGACGCCGATGTGGATGGTTCCCACATCCGCACGTTGCTACTAACGTTCCTGTTCCGCCAAATGCGAGAGATTATCGAACGTGGTCACGTGTTTATTGCCATGCCTCCCCTGTACAAGGTGAAGCGTGGCAAGCAGGAGCAGTACCTGAAGGATGAGAAGGCTATGGAAGCCTATCTCACCCAGACATCTCTGGAAGGTGCACAGCTCTTCGTGAACCCCGAAGCGCCATCCATCAAGGATTCCGCGCTTGAAACTATGGTGAAGGATTATCAGGCCGTGATGGCTATGATTGAGCGGCTGTCCCGCGCTTATCCTGCCAAGGTGTTGGAGCAGATGCTGCATAACGACACTCTGAAATCAGAGCAACTGAAAGATGAACAAGCAGTTGCTGCCTGGGCAAGTCGTCTTGGTGAAGGCCTGGATATAGATACCCGTACCGGTACCAAATTCACCTTCTCAGTCAGCAAGGATTCCGAGCGCGGTCTGTTCCTGCCTAAGGTGACGATTCATGTTCACGGGATTCCTACTGAATATGTATTTAGCCATGATTTCTTTGACTCACCGTCTTATGGTGCAATTGCGCGCCTTGGCGAGACTCTGAACGGACTTATCGAGGACGGTGCGTACGTTCAGCGTGGCGAGCGCAAGCAGGCGGTGTTGTCGTTTGAAGGCGCGCTGGACTGGTTGATGAAGGAAGCGCAGCGAGGCCTGAGCATTCAGCGCTACAAGGGTTTGGGGGAGATGAACCCGGATCAGCTGTGGGAAACCACCATGGATCCAGATAGCCGCCGCATGATGAAAGTGAAGATTGATGATGCTGTCGCAGCAGATCAGATCTTTACAACATTGATGGGTGATGATGTAGAGCCCCGTCGAGATTTCATCCAGGCTCACGCTTTGGAAGTGCACAACCTCGACATCTGATCAGGCTTAATCAGGTAATAAAAAAGCGGCCAGAGTAGTATTGCTCTGGCCGCTTTTTTTGTACCTTGAATCCGGGTATCTCGTTGGATTACATCGTGATTGTCGGCAATCTATAGACTAGTGTCTGGATTTTTCTTTCTCCGCCAAATGAGGCGCCATCACGTCTTCAAGGGTGTAGCCTGTAAGACGGCGGATGGTTCTCCAAAGGTAATAGAAGATGAGCATCATCATTACCATAGAGGGAATGGCGATCATCGGGTAGCTCACCAGAGTCATCCTGCCAAGCTCCTCATTGAATGCCTGGGTACCAGAGGGGCTTACGACAATCCAGCGGGCCAGAACATAGTTCATAATGGAGGAAAACAGGAAGGTTCCGGCAAAAAAGTAACTGGCTTTCAACAAGCGCCCTTCAAACTCCGCTACGCGATTGTTCTCCTCCAGGGACTCTTGAATTTTGTCCACATCAAGAACGTTGGGGTTATAAAGAAGAGTACGAACCAAGGGGTATTTGGTGCGGGTAGAGGCAAGTACCGCGAGGCCGATGATTGCGGGAATAGCTGCTTCCTTAATGGCAAGCCAGCCGGCGTCCAGTTCAAGCAAGCCGATACCGCCTGTGAGCCCTACACTTATCAGGCCCAGCAAGGCGATAAAGTTTTTCTTCCTGTAGCGGATCAGCTCAAAAAGGCCCCACCCCAATGGAAAGGCCAAGCCAAGAATCAGGGCATTAACACTGCCTAGATGCTCGTCGCCACTGAACTTCATCAGGATAACGGATGGGATAATAATGCTGACCAGAAGATCAACCCAAGGTCTCGGTTTGTGGTCGGGCATTGATGTGGTATTTGGTGCGGTCATGGCTCTGCCTGGTTGGTGAAACAGCTCAGGTCAGTATACGACGAACGCCATAAAAAAGCCGAACCCGGAGGTTCGGCTTAGGTCACATATGATTCAACTAAAACGTATCAGGCGCCGACTTCTTTCAGGCACTCTTCAACGATTGCCAAGCCTTCTTCAAGGATGCTGTCCTCGATGGTTACCGGCATAAGGAAGCGCAAGGTATTACCGTACATGCCACAGCTCAGAAGGATCAGGCCCTTCTCTTTGGCCTTTTTGGTGATCTCCGCAGCCAGATCTGGCCTTGGTGTGCGGCTTTCCTTACTTTCAACCATCTCGAATGCCGCCATGGGGCCTAAGCCGCGAACGTTATCTACATGGGTAAACTTTTCCTGCCATTGGCTAAAGCGCTGATTTAGCTTCTCGCCCAGGCTGATGCTTTTACCGAGAATATTTTCTTCCTTGAATACCTCGAATACCGCAAGGGCAGCCGCACAAGCAGTTGGGCTACCGGTATAGGTGCCACCCAACGAGTTGGGCCCCGACGAGTCCATGACTTTATCGGTACCAACAATTGCCGAAATTGGCATACCATCAGCCATACTCTTGGCCATGGTAATAATGTCGGCTTCAACACCGCTGTGCTCCAGAGCAAACATCTTGCCGGTACGGCCAAAGCCACTCTGAACTTCGTCCACAATCAGTAGAATGCCGTTGTCGTCACAAATCTTCCGGAGTGCTTTCAGGAAGCTGGTGGGTGCTGCATAAAAACCACCCTCACCCAATACCGGCTCAAGCACGATCGCAGCTGTCTGGTCTGCCGGAGAGTCGGCCTTCATGGTCATCTGCAGACCACGCAGCGCTTCCTCCTCAGTCACACCGTGATACGGCACAGGATAAGGTGCGCGGAATACGCTGCCTGGCATGGGGCCAAAGTCTGTCTGGTAAGGTGCGGCCTTGCCATTCATTGCCATGGTCATGAAGGTACGGCCGTGGTAACCACCGTTGAAGCAGATTACGTTGGTGCGGCCGGTGGCTGCACGGGCAATTTTAAGGGCGTTCTCCAGTGCTTCAGCACCGGAGTTGGCCAGCATTACTTTAGCGTGGCCTTTTACCGGCGTGACTTCGCTCAGCTTTTGCGCCAGGCGCACATAGCCCTCATAGGGCATAACGGTTTGGCAGGTGTGCATCAGCTTATCGAGCTGGGCTTTTATCGCCGCCACTACTTTCGGGTGCCGATGGCCGATGTTTAGAACACCAATGCCACCCGCAAAATCGATCATGCGTTTTCCGTCAGCGTCCCACAGTTCTGCGTTGGTTGCGTGATCGGCAAATTGCTCGTTTGGGCTCGCCACGCCCGCTGCAACATAGCGTTCTTTGAGTGCCTGAAGTTCTTTGTTGCTCACTTTGCCATTCTCCCTGTGTCTCTGATTAAAACAGTCTCGTTAACCAGTGTAGGGAGTAGAACGGAATGACACAAACTGACCACATTGAAAAGAGTGATCATACTGACTGCTCCCGGAATTGCAGATCTGCCAAACGGCGATAGAGTTCGTTCTCCTGCATCAACTCATCATGTGTGCCAACGGCTAACAGGCGACCCTGATCCAGAACCGCTATTCGGTCCGCATTACGCACAGTAGCCAGTCTGTGGGCGATCACAAGAGTGGTTCTACCGGAAGTCAGGGCAGGCATAGCCTGTTGGATTAAGCTCTCGCTTTCAGCATCCAGCGCGCTAGTGGCTTCATCCAATAGCAGTATGGGTGCGTCGGCCAGTAGCGCACGGGCAATGGCAAGCCGCTGCTTTTGGCCGCCTGAAAGCCCGAGACCAGCATCACCAAGCTGTGTTTTGTAGCCGTCTGGCAGTGTCTCGATGAACTCATGGGCATGGGCAATACGTGCTGCTTTTTCAACATCTGCATGCTTGGCATGGGGCCGTGCGTAGCGAATGTTGTCCGCCACTGTGCCATGGAACAGTGCGGGGTTCTGCGGCACCAGAGAAAAGCATGCCCGAAGTGCTTCAAGGGACACAGTTGCGCTGTCTGTGTCATCAATGTGAATCGTACCGCTGCCGGGCTGATAGAAGTGCAGCAACAGATCAAACAGCGTGGATTTACCAGCACCAGAAGGGCCAACCAGCGCCAGAGTCTCCCCTGCCCGAACCTGCAGGCTAATATCGCTCAGTGCAGGGTGTTCGCTGCGACCGGGATAACTGAAGTTAAGTCCGTCAATGGTGATTTCGCCGGTAATTTTCCTCGGAAATTCATTTACTTGTTCAGTAGGCCGATCAAAAGCCGGCTTTGTTTGCAGAAGCTCAAAAAGCCTGGCCGCGGAGCCTGCAGCCCGTTGCAGTTCACCGATGACCTCGCTGATCGCCCCAGCGGCTACGCCTACCAACAAACTGTAAAACAGAAATGCAGCCAGCTCCCCCGGGGAAATGCGGCCGTGGATAACATCAAGACCGCCAATCCAGATCACTATGCCTACGGCCCCCATCACCAGGGAAATGGCCAAGGTGGTTAGCCAGGCGCGCTGGGTGATACGGGCTCGGGCTATCTCAAAAGCCCGTTCGGAAACCTCGGAAAAGAACCGCCGGTCGTGGGGCTGATGATTGAAGGCTTGAACCGTTTTAATTTGCGTGAGGTTTTCCCCCACGTAGCTACCCACATCGGCCACCCTGTCCTGGCTGAGCCGGGATAGCTGCCGAACCCGGCGACCGAAAAACAGGATGGGGGCAATAACCAGAGGGAAACCCAGCAAAATAATCCCGGCGAGCTTGGCGTTGGTGATGAACAGCAGAGCCAAACCACCTATCAGCATCAGCGCATTACGCAAGGCAATAGAGACAGTTGAGCCGATCACCGATTGCAGAACGGTGGTGTCGGCAGTAAATCGAGACTGTATTTCCAGAGCACGGTTCTGCTCGAAGAACCCCGGGTGCAGGTCAATAAGATGATTGAACACTTGCTTGCGGATATCGGCGACCACGCGCTCGCCTATCCACGACACCAGATAAAAACGCGCGAAGGAACCAAAAGCCAGCCCCAACACCAGTATGAAGAACAGGCCAACCGCCTGGGCCAGGTTTTCGGGTGATTGGGTAGCCAGGCCTTGATCCACAAGAATCCTGAGGCCCTGCCCCAAGCCAAGGGTGATGCCTGCGGTGATGACCAGTGCCACCAAGGCGCCCGCGACCGCTTTGCGGTAGGGAAGAATAAAGCCGATAACCAGTTTCAGGGCCTGCCGATGACGAGTGTTAATGATGTGACTCCTGAAGTTGAGGTGCAGTAATATTCACAAGCCCTATCATACGCTTGTCCTCTCCGTAAAAATGAAGGAAGTCTCTTGCGCGCTTATGCTGACAGTGATTACCCCGCTAACCACAAGCCTGACTGGAAAGTGATCGCCGGGCTCTGGCCCTACCTTGCCGAATTCCGCGGGCGAGTAGCCTTGTCTGTTGCCTTCCTGATACTGGCAAAACTGGCGACGGTCGCAACGCCTGTGGCCTTGAAATACATTGTGGATTATCTGGACCAGGGCCGCGAGGCTGAGCTGTTGCTTTGGATTCCCGTGGTGCTGGTGGTTGCCTACGGAACCTTGAGGTTTAGCAGCACCCTGTTCGGCGAATTGCGGGACGCTGTGTTCGCTCGGGTTGCAGAGCGCGCCATGCGGCGGGTGTCGCTGCGGGTGTTCCGCCACCTGCACGACCGGGAACTGGCTTTCCATCTCGATCGAAAAACCGGGGGGCTGGCCCGCGACATAGAGCGAGGCACCACCGGTATCAGCTTCCTGCTACGTTTTACCCTGTTCAACATTTTCCCCACCCTGCTGGAAATCCTGATGGTGGCGGGCATTCTATTTGTCGCGTTTAACGCCAGCTATGTGTTTGCCATCCTCATTGCTGTGGTGGTGTATGTGGTTTTCTCCATCAGAGTGACCGAGTGGCGAACCAAGTTCGTGCGCGAGGCAAACGCTCGGGATAACCAGTCCAACTCCCGCGCCATCGACAGCCTGCTGAACTACGAAACCGTTAAATACTTTAATAACGAAACATTCGAAGCCGAGCTATACGACGAGAATCTGGAAGGCTGGGAGAAGGCACGGCTGAAAAACCGCCTTTCTCTGGCTGCCCTCAACTCTGGCCAGGCCCTGATAATTGGTTTGGCCATGATAACCATGATGGTAATGGCCGTGAGAGAAGTAGCCAGTGGTGCTATAACCCTGGGCGACTTCACCATGATCAACGCCTATCTGCTTCAACTGTTTATTCCATTGAACGCTCTGGGCTTTGTGTATCGGGAAATTCGCCAGTCTCTGGTGAATGTGGAACGCCTGTTTGGTTTGCTTGGTGAAACACCCGCGATTAAAGACGCTCCCGGGGCTTCGGCGCTCGTAGTGGACGAAGGCGAGGTAGGCTTTCATCACGTCCATTTTGCTTACCGTTCAGATCGCCCGATTTTGCAGGATGTGGACTTCACCATTCCTGCCGGTCACACCTTGGCCGTTGTAGGCGCCAGCGGTGCCGGTAAATCCACCCTCGCCCGCTTGTTGTTCCGTTTTTTTGATGTGGATAAAGGCAGCATCACCATTGATGGTCAGGATATTCGTGAGGTTAGCCAAGACAGCCTGCGCTCAGCAATCGGAGTGGTTCCGCAAGACACCGTTCTGTTCAATGACACCCTGTACAGTAACCTCGCATACGGCAGGCCGGAGGCTACGGAAGCGGAGGTACATCATGCTGCAAAGCAGGCGCGCCTGGACGACTTCATTCGCAGCCTGCCGGAAGGCTACGACACCAAAGTGGGCGAGCGCGGCTTGAAACTCTCCGGCGGGGAAAAGCAGCGCGTTGCTATTGCCCGTGTACTTCTGAAAAACCCACCGTTGTTGATTCTCGACGAAGCTACCTCGTCGCTGGACTCCATCTCCGAACAGGCAATCCTGGATGCCCTGAACGAAGTCAGCCGTCAGCGCACCACGCTGGTCATCGCACACCGTTTATCCACGGTGCGAGATGCCGATACGATTCTTGTAATGGATCATGGCCGAATAGTGGAGAGCGGTGGTCACAGTGAGTTGCTGGCACTGAATGGCTACTACGCCAGATTGTGGCTGCAGCAACAGCACAGTGATGAAGACGAGGAGAGTGTTTAAGTTAACCTGGCCGGTATGTAGAGCTCAGAATTGTGGTCTATGGTGAGTTTAAGCTGTTCGATGGATTGTTTGCAGGGAACGACTATGCCAACACGTCTGAGATACCCCGGCGTTTATGTTGAGGAAACATCCTCGGGAGTGAAAACCATAGCGGGTGTGCCGACATCAATAACACTCTTTATCGGTATGGCCCGCCAAGGTGATCTGAGCAGCCCGACTATTATTCGAGGGTTTGGCGAGTTTGAGCAGACCTTCGGCGTTGATGTTTCTCATGGCGAGATGGCGCTGCAGGTTAAGCAGTTTTTCCTAAATGGGGGTGGCGAGGCGGTCGTCGTGCGCATTGAAGGCGACGACGGAAACACGCCTGAACTCGTCGACTACGAAAACGCCTTCAGTACGGTTGAGTCTGAAGTTGATACATTCAATTTACTGACCTTGCCTCGGGGTTTGGCGCAGACGGATGACCAACGGCAACAACTGTGGGGCGCGGCCAGCGTATTCTGTCAGCGCCAACGGGCGTTCCTCATCGTTGACCCTCGTGGAGACTGGCAAACGGCGGCTGAGGCTGCAGCCGGAGTTGCAGGGATGCGTATCGGAAATGTTATCGACCATGCCGCCATCTACTGGCCTCGTATTATGGCCGCTTCTTCGACTTTGCCTATTGATCCGGCCGGCACCATAGCGGGCATTATGTCGCGTACCGACACTCAGCGTGGCGTCTGGAAAGCACCGGCGGGTAAAAATGCCGCTATTCTGGGTGTGACGGGGTTAGAGCATGTGATTACGAGTGCCGATAACAGCATAACGAACCCCCAGGGAATCAACGCGCTGCGACAATTTGCCGGCGGCGTGATGGTCTGGGGTGCGCGTACTATGGCCGGCTTTGAACACGCGGGTGACAGTGAATACAAATATATCTCCGTCCGCCGCACGGCGCTGTTCATTGAGGAAAGCCTTTCCCGTGGACTGGAATTGGCCATGACCGAGCCAAATGGCAAGCGCTTGTGGGCGCAGATACGGTCAGCCGCCAGCGCCTTCATGCAGGCCCTTTTCCAGCGGGGTGCATTTCAAGGCACGAAGGCGTCTGATGCCTGGTTTGTGCGCTGTGATTCCAGCACCACCACTCAGAGCGATATCGACCTAGGCCGCGTTAATCTGTTGGTTGGCTTCGCTCCGATGCGCCCGGCAGAGTTCGTTGTTCTCAAGATTCAGCAGAGTCTTGGCTTCCCTCCTCTAACCCAGGCGCCAATCCATACGCCAACACCGACGCTAACCCGGAAGCGCGTACTACCCTCTGGGCGACACCGTCGCTGAATACGCTGGCATCACCGGTTATCAGGCTGAACCAGTTCTTTGCGCGGGTGATGCCGGTATATACCAGCTCTCGCGTGAGCACAGGGCTGAGGCGGTCGGGTAGCACCAGGCAGGTGTGATTGAATTCTGAGCCTTGGGATTTGTGAACCGTCATGGCGTACACGGTTTCCAGTTGCTGTAGTCGGCTGGGTGATATCCAACGGATATCGCCGCTGCCATCGCTGCTGGGAAAGGCCACGCGTAATACTGGCTGTGGTTGTGCGTCATTGTTCTGATCGTCAGTGCCCCAGGGCAGGCTGAAGGTAATGCCTACGTCGCCGTTCATCAGGCCCAGGTTGTAATCGTTTCCGGTAATCAGTACCGGGCGCCCGGCGTACCAGCCTTCGGCGCGGGGAATGAGCCTATGCTTGAGCAGGTGGTGGGCGATGAGTTCGTTGAGCCCTTCCACACCCCAGGGGCCGCGGCGCAGGGCGCAGAGCACCTGAAAATCACTGAACGCCTCTAATACAGATCTTGCTAGCTCATCCCACTGTCCAGTTGTGCTATTAGCGTCCAGGGTGTGGCTCTGCATCAGCGATAAGTAGTGCCGGTAGCCTACCGGCGGCGGTAATGGCTGGCTGCTGCCATCGATTCGCCCTTCCCCGTTATTGTGGAAAGCTTCCGGGCTGCCACTGACCGCATGGCGGCAGATGAGCGCCTGAGCGTCTTCCAGAGAGGGTTTGTTGGTACCGCCATTCAGCCACACCACATCCTCAAAACCGGCGCTGCGGGCTTGCTGAAGCATGCTGTCGTTCAAGGTGTTGGTGTTGACCGCCTCTGCCAGTTGGCGAATGCCACTGCCTTCGGCAAAGCGGTAACTCTTGCGCAACATGGCCACGGCCTGATCCAGCGGCTGGCCTTCGGGGTTCTGCAGGTTCGCGGGGATGTCGGTGCCGGTTATGGCTTTCAGCCATTGCACAGTTTCTGGCAGATAGTGCCCGTCTGGCGCGCGCTGGCACAATTCACCCAGCACGGCGCCGGCGTCTACCGAGGCCAGTTGGTCTTTATCGCCCAGCAGAATGAGTTGGGCGTTAGCGGGCAGGGCGTCGAACACCGACGCCATCATGTCCAGATCCACCATGGAGGCTTCGTCAATCACCAGAATATCCACCAGCAGCGGGTTGTCGCGGTTATGGCGGAATTTGCGGGTGTCCGGGCGACTGCCTAGCAGTCTGTGGAGTGTGGTTACTTTGGTGGGAATATCCGCGAGAGACACCTGCCCCGGCAGCTGTGCCAGTGGCAGACGGCTAACAGCACCGCCGATGGATTCGTTCAGTCGGGCCGCGGCTTTGCCTGTGGGTGCTGCGAGGCGAATACGGTATTTGCGCCCATCTCGCTCGGCAGATTCACCTGCGACGGACTGCAAGGCTGCTAATAAATTTACTACTGTGGTGGTTTTGCCGGTGCCGGGGCCACCAGTAATAACGGCAAACCGATTACGGGCGGCCAGGGCGCAGGCGAGCTTTTGATAGTCCACCGAAGAGCCCGAAGAACCCTGTGGCTTGAACAATACGTTCAAAGCATTGCTCAGTGTTTTTGCAGCCAGTGAAGACGGGTCAGCCAGGGTAGATGGTTGTGCCAGACGCTGCAGAATGCCGGCTGCAATTTTCTGTTCGTAACGCCAGAATCGGCGCAAGTAGAGGCGAGTACCACTCAATACAAGGGGCGTGGTGTGTGAGCCATCACTTACCGCCAAAGCCATACCCAGAGCGCCCAGGCATTGTTCCGTGGATACGCGAGCCAGTACTTCTTCAGGGCCATTGAGGTTGCTATCTGCGTTTTCTTGCTCCTCCGTTGGGAGGGAGAGAGTACTGTTCGCATCAGCTATCAGGTCAGCCAGATCCACACATACATGGCCCCGGCCAACCTGATGGGATGTCAGTGCAGCGAGAAGCAGAACCAGCGGTTGCGGTGCTTTGCCCTGCTCTTCCGACAGGTCTTGAATCAGTCGGGCAAAGCGCACGTCCAGCGGGCGAATCCAGCCAGCTTGCTGCCAGCTATCCAGAAGCTCCAGAACAGTTTTGGTTTGGTCCAAGGCCAGGCTAGGGTCTGGGCTGGGAGAAGCTGAAGGTGAGTTATCCACATCAGCGGCTTCTTCCAGATCAAAGGTAAACTGGTTATCGGTATTCCGAGTTTTACTCATGCCGCCACCTCCCCGGGGACTGCCTTGCCGTCGAACATGGCATCCAGTTGTTCAATCAACTCTCTGGGTGGTTTGTCGGTAAACGCCCCTGCCCCCGGCGCGTGTACGCCGCGCAAAAACAGATACACGGCGCCGCCTATGTGCTGGTCGTAGTCATAATCCGGCAAGCGGGCTTTCAGCAAGCGGTGCAGGGCCAGCAAATAGAGGATGTATTGCAGGTCGTAGCGCTTTTCCAGAATCGCCTCGCCCATGGCCTGATCTGTGTAGGCGCTGTCGTTATCGCCAAGATAGTTGGATTTATAGTCCAGCACGTAATATTGCCCGTTGTGTTCAAACACCAGATCGATAAAGCCTTTCAGCATGCCGTTGAAGCGCCCGTCGTCCACTCGCGGTCGGTCTGCGCCGTTGAGGGTGTGTTGGGTCACCAGTTTGTCCATGGCCCGGGTGCTTACGTTACGGCTCTCAAACCAGAACTCCAGTTCCGGGCGCAGGGTGCCCAGGCTCGCCAGACTGACGCTTTCACCACCGCTGCGGTTCAACGGCAGTGGCTGGCGAATGAGCGCAAGTATCCAGTGTTCAAGCGTATCTACCCAATCAGTCCAGCCTCGTGTGCTGCAACGGCGGGTGAGCTGCTCACGCAAGTGTTCGGGGTTATCCACAATGTGTTGCAGGCCCTGTTGTACGCACCACTCCAGCAGGTCGTGCAGAAAGGTTCCGGGGCCTGCGCCTTTCGGGAAGCTGTGCAGGCTGTGGCTGAGCGAAATGCTTGCGTTCTCATCCTCAGGATTGTGGGCGCCCTCTTCCAGAAGGTTCTGGGTTTCGGCGTCTTCCACTTCTCCGGCGAAGGCTATGCCGGTACCGGAAAGCCCGGTGTATTCCAGTGAGGAGTAGCTGGCAATCCACCAGTCTTCCCGGGCTTCGCGGGTTGAGATCAGTGCGGGCCCGAGTGCTGCGGGCGCTTCTTCTGCATAACGCAATCCGGTCGCTTCTGGCAGAGCCTCTGTACATAACTCTGTGTGGCCATCAACCAGATGCTTCAGCGCGTCACTCAGCGGGTGTTGCGCAGCAGGCTCTCCACCCAGCAAATACCCCAGACCGCTGAGGTGCCAGTTATCAATCTCGGCAACGCCCACCCAAGTGGCGAAGCGGGCGCGGGTCAGGGCCACGTAAAGTTTGCGAATGTCCTCGCCCAGCCGCTCCTGATCTGCCCGGGCAACGTCTTCCGGCGTTGGATCAAATACGGTGATCAGCTTTGAGTGGTCATCGTGATAACGCACAAAGGACTGCCTTTCGCTTTGAGCGCGGAAGGCTGTGCCAAAGGGCAGGAACACCAGGGGATATTCCAGACCCTTGGATTTGTGCACCGTAATCACCTTCACCAGGCCTGCATCGCTTTCCAGGCGCAGGGTGCGGTGTTCGTCTTCTTCGTCCGCCGGCCGCAGAATCTGGGTGTAGTGGTGTACCAGAGCGTGTTCACCGTCCAGTTGTAGGCTGTCCTGTTGCAGTAGTTCGGCAATGTGCAGAATGTCGGTCAGCCGGCGTTCACCTTCCGGGCGCTGCAGCAGGCGGCCGGGTACATCAAAGTCCATCAGGAAGCTGCGCAGCATGGGCAGTACACCCTGGCTCTGCCATTGCTTCTGATAGCCCATAAAGCGATCAATCTCCCGCTCCAGCGCCATCTCGTCGGTCAACAGTTGGTCAAGGTAGCGCCAGGGCAAACCCAGTGTGGGCGTGGCCAGAGCAGCCCGGGCGTAGGCCAGTTGCCGCGGCTCAGCAAAGGCTTTGAGCCAGCACAGCACTTCTTTGGCTTCTTGCGAGGTAAGCACCGAATCCCGGTCAGACAGGTACACACTTTTAATGCGCCTTTGGCCCAGCGCATCCCGTACTGCCGCCGCTTCGTTGCGGTTATTCACCAGAATGGCGATGTCTTTGGGTTCAACCGGCTCCAGGTCGCCTTTGTTCTCTTCCAGAGCAAAACCGGCCAGTCCCTGCTGGCCAAGTGTCAGCAGTCGGGCGATTTCGCTGGCGCAGGTTTCGGCCACATCCGTTGTGGCGGCGCCTTTCGCGAGGCCTTTACGATTGCCATTTTTGTCTTCCTGATCGCTTTCCAGTGACCATAGGGTGAGGCTGGGCTGTACCTCGCCATTTACCGACCACAGGCGCTTGGTGCCGTTGGCGTCTACTCCCTGAAATGGCAGGGGTGAGGTGTTGCCCTTGCCGAACAGGAAGGCGCCTTCCGGGCTGTTCAGGTCGCCATGTTCAAACACTCGGTTGACCGCTGTCACCATGGGTTTGGACGAACGGAAGTTGCGGCCCAGCGTCCAGGTGCGGTCTCGGGCGCCGGTACGGGCGTCCAGATAGGTGTAGATGTCGGCGCCGCGGAAGCCGTAAATGGCCTGCTTCGGATCGCCAATCATCAGCAGGCAGGTATCCGGATGATTCTCTGCAACCCGGTAGATGCGGTTGAAGATGCGGTATTGCACCGGATCTGTGTCCTGGAATTCGTCAATCAGCGCCACCGGGAATTGGCGACGAATGGTGGCTGCCAGTTGATCGCCACGGGGGCCATGCAGGGCGTCGTCCAGCCGTGTGAGCAGGTCGTCAAAGCCCATTTCCGAGCGCTTTTGCTTTTCCGATTCCAGCCGCGCTGCAATCCAGCAACTGGCATGCCGGAGAATGTCGGCCTCGGCGCTGGGCAGGCTCTGGCTGAATTCGATCAACTCTGCAATGGCATCAAAAGCGGGATGATGGGGTGCATCGCCCTCGCCTTTGAGTTTTGTCGGCAGAACGTCCGGTGTCTGGTTCTGGAAACCGGCCTTGTCCAGACCCTCCGGGTAGAGCTCATCGGAAGCGACCCAGTCCAGCAGTTTGTCCCAAGCGGCAATCATTGGCTTCATGCTCCCACCGTGCAGGCGTTTGCTCTTGTTCAGCGCAATCAGCATGTCGGTAACTTCAGGCTTCCAGTCTGCCCATGGGTAGGCTTTCAAAGCCTGAGCCTGCTCCATGCGCTTTTGCACAGTAGCTTCGATGGCCTGCTTTACATCGTCGGTGGCGACTTCAAAGGAATCGGCATCGACGAGCAGGTTATGCACAGAGGCGCGCAGGATGTCCGGGGTTTTCCAGTGGCTCAGCACTTCGTCCATCAGTACCGGCGACAGCGGGTAGATAAAGGTACGCCAGTAGTCCCGTGCGACTTCATCGAGAAGTTCACTCTGATCGGTTTCCAGAGAAAGGCGGAACAGGCTGCCGCTGTCGAACGCATGCTCAGTGAGCATCCGGTTACACCAAGCGTGAATGGTGGACACCGCAGCTTCGTCCATCCACTCGGCCGCCAGCAGCAGTTTTTTGCGGCAGTCCGGCCAAGTTGCCGGGTCTGGGTAGCTGTCATCCCGGAGCTGATGGATCAGAGCGGTTTCAGGCGTGGGTTGGAGGCTTTCCGCGGCGCTGGAAAACACCTCGGCGGCCTGAGTGAGCCGGGTGCGGATACGATCCCGAAGTTCCTTGGTGGCGGCGTCGGTGAAGGTGACCACCAGCAGGTTGGGCGGCAGCATGCCGGCAGCCAGAGGGCTGCCCTCGGGTTGTCCGTGGCCGAGCACAAAACGCACGTAAAGAATGGCGATGGTAAAGGTTTTTCCAGTGCCGGCACTAGCTTCGATCAGGCTGCTGCCGTTCAGGGACAGCGCCAGTGGATCGAGGTTCGGGTTTTTTGTCACAGTGGTGGCTGTCATAGCTTGCCCTCAATCTGACCAGCGGCGGATTTATCCTGTTCGGCTTCCCAAAGGGGCACATAAAGCGCGTGCAGCAAGGCTTCAAATTCGCCGCTTTCCATCAGGGCTTCAGGATTTTCAAAGGCACCGCGCAGATAGCCTGTGTCGCGCTCCAGGGCTGTGGTGTAGGCCTGTTGGGCATCGCTGATGGCGCGTTCGTGATCACCGAGAAATTTCTTGCTCTGGTAGAAGCTGTAAATCCAGGCGAAACCGGCTTCACAGTGCAGCGGCAAGGCGCGGGTGCTGGCTTCTATCCAATGGGCCAGTATGGCGTCCAGATGCTTGGCGGCAGTTTCCTTTGGCAGAGTCGCAAAGCGGACTTTCCGCCCTTCTTCCTTGCCCAGAATCAGGGTTTCAAACGGTTGTGCCGTTAATTGTCCGGCCAGATGAATCACCCAGTCCCGCATCAGGTTGGCGTAGCGGAGCTTCTTGCTGTTACCGCTGGCGGTGAGCAGACTGGAACCGGCGATAACCAGGCGGCAGGCATTGCCTTCGTGGTTGCGGCGCAGGTTGTTAATCAAGTCCAGCACTTCTACCGATCCCGTGTTATTGGACAGACGATATTCAAACGGCAAGGGTTCAGTGATCGCTTCGGGCCACTCTGCCAAGGCGCTTTGATAGCGTTGGAACAGATCCGGTATGCGGCCGGAGAGATCGCCTCGTAATCGGTGCTCGGTGACGCCCATACCCAAGTCGCCACGTCGCGCCATGCGATCCAGCGTGCTTTCCAGTCTTTCGTGGAGGTCTTCTTCGTTACCGGCTTTCAGCAGGCCCTGCTCAATCAGCTCTGTATCCAGACGCCAGCGGTCGAGACCGTTCAGATCAAAGTTTTCGTTATCCGTGTCGTCGTCTTCCACATCCTCGAAGCGCACCTGCAAGCGACGCTGGTAAAAGGTATCCACAGGCTTTTTAAGGAAGCCAGCCAGATCGTTGAGGGTAATAGGTTCCTCAGGTTGGTGATACGGCAGAGCGGTTTGTTGTTCACGCTGTTCTTCAGCTTCGTTGCCATGGGCACCGCGCCATTCGTGTTCGTAGGTGAACAGGCTGCGGGTGTGTTGGGCTTCGGGGAAATAATCGCGGCTGAAGGGTTGCAGCGGGTGGCTGGTGGTCAGTGCGGCGGTTACGGAATCCTTTGGCTTTCCTGGCACCTGCCACAAGCTGTCGAGATGATCCTGCAACTGGCCCACCAGTACCGAGGGTGGTCGCGGCGAGTCGTCACGGATGCTGCGCCCTACCCAGCTGATATACAGCTGCTCGCGAGCTGAGAGCATGGCTTCGAGAAACAGGTAACGGTCGTCTTCCCGGCGGGAGCGGTCGCCCGGGCGGTAATCCTGAGCCATCAGATCAAAATCCACCGGCGGCCGTGAGCGGGGGTAGTCGCCGTCGTTCATGCCCAGCAGGCATACTTTTCGGAAGGGAATCGCACGCATGGGCATGAGTGTGGCGAAGTTTACCTTACCGGCCAGGAAGCGCTGGTTCAGACCGCCCTCATCCAGGCCTTCCAGTAATACGTCCTTCACGATATTCAACGGAAGCGACTGTTGATCCAGCCCGGCGGCCATCGTGTCTTCCAGCCACTGCTCCAGCTGCCGGCGAAAGCGGTTAAGTAGCAGGAGGTCGTGCCCTTCTACCTTGTGGAAAAACTGCTCCAGCATGGCCGAGAAGAGCTCTTCCCACTCTTGGGGTGTGCGGCTTGCCTGCAGCTCTTGCCATAAGGTTTCCAAGCGATAAACGAATTCGCCAAGACGGCCTGCCAAGCTTGCTTGCAGCCCTCCGATTTCACCGTAGGGCTGAACACCTGCCCAAGGCTCGTCGTCGCCCATGCCGTAACCTAAAAGCATGGAACGCAGGCCAGCCTGCCAGGTGTTGCGATCCAGACCGGCAGGCAACTCCAGGCTTTCCCGGTGGGCACCGTGCAGGCCCCACCGGATGTTAGCGCCTTCTACCCAACGACGCGCCAACGGAATTTCTTCTTCGGCAATCTCGAAGCGGTCGCGAACCCCGGGCACTTCCAGCAGGCTGATAATCTCACTCACCCCGAAACGGCTGCGGGGCAGCGACATGAGCGTTTCCAGGGCAATCAGTACCGGCTCGTGGTGGCGCTGGCCTTGATCGGAAATGGTGAACGGAATGTGGCGCTTGAGGCCTGAAGTATAGCGACCAAACACCGCCTGAATATGAGGTGCGTAGACGTTGATATCCGGCACCATCACCATCACATCCCGGGGTCGCAGCGTGGCATCTGCGTTGAAGGCCGCCAGCAGCTGATCGTGCAGAATCTCCACTTCCCGTTGCGGGCTGTGGGCATCGTGGAAGGCAATGGAATGGTCGTGAGCCAGATCGAGCTCACGCTGTTCATCCCGAATTTCCTGAAGCGGCGTCAGGTTGTAGATGTCATTCTGAAGCTGATGCAGCAGGCAAGGCGCCTGATCCGATCCGTGCTCGGAGAAGATATCGATCTTCTGATCCGGCGTCTGGAAGCTGGCGCGGTACTCATCGGGATTATCGAATTCATCCAGCAAGCGAATGTAATCCCGGCCCTGTTTGCCCCAGGCTGCCAGCAATGGATTAGCGTGCTGGTGCAGTTGGTCGGCATCCTCAATCTTCGACAGGGTCTGGTGGACTTTGCCACGCTTGCGCTCGGCTTTCAGCAGTTCGCGGTCGCTGACAATATCCGCCCAGTAAAACTGTGAAGGGTTGTGTACGCAAAGCACCACCTGGCTGAAGCGGCTGAGTACATATAGAGCTTCCAGTGCCTGACGCGGCAGTGACGATACTCCGAACACCACAATGCGCCTGGGTAAACGGCCTGGGTGAGCGGGCGCGGAGATGCGCTGGCCCTCGGTCATAAACCGGGTATGAATCTGCGAACGGCTGGTGTGGGCTTCCGCGCCGGTGTCTTCCACCAGTTTGCGCCACAGCATTGGCTGCCAACGGGTATCTTCCTCAACCGGTTTTTCTTCGCTGCGGGCGGTGATCACCACATCCCGGCCCTGCTCCCAAGCAGCCAGCCAGTCGGCACGGAACACCTGATACTGGTCGAACAGATCCGCTACCTTCTCCGCCAGCTGGAACGCCCGCAAATCAGGGTCGCTGCCTTCGAGAAAACGCGCCAGCGGATTAAACGCTTCGTCTGTATGAACCAGTTCCGGCAGCAGGCGATAAAGCCGCCATACCAGCCGGCGCTTATCAAACGGGGATTGCTCCGGCACTTCGCCATCCGGCAGCACGGCACGGTAGGCCTGCCAGATAAATCGCGCCGGGAACAGAAAGTCCATACCGGCGGCAATACCGAGCCCGCCTTCGCTGCCATCGTCCGAACGCTTTTCTGCCAGCGCCAGCTTCAGCCACTGGGCAATACCATTACTCTGCACCAGAAAAGTTTCACTTTGCAGGGGTGGCAGAGGGTTCTGCTGGCAGATAAACACCACAGCCCGGCGCAGGTCTTCCAGATGGTTGGCGTGAACGGCGTGAAAGCCAGGGGTGATGGTGGCGTGTTCGGGCATGGGTTTCCCTGTTTGATATCTGAGGCAATTCCGATGCTACAGGTTACCGCATGTGGGTAGATAAGCGGATAGCGCAAACCTCTGCTGCTCAAATTTTTGGAAGGGCTGGTTGTGAGTGTTTAATCCCCTACAGGGTATATTTCTGAGTTAATCCTCTAGTGGCTATAGCTATGAAAGTCACATCTGCTGAAGCCTTGGCTGCAGCAGTAAAAAATGCCAGAAGCCGAATCGAGGCCTTGCTCAAGCTTCCTATTGGCTTTCTCGACCATGGTAATATCGACCTTTGGTAAAGTGGAAACCTTGTTTCCAAGCGATTTTCCTTTGCGTATTGCAGAGTCAATTCTGGACGGTGTTCAGCGCCAGGCCGGGAAGCTTCTTCAAATCCAGATCGTAAAAAATGAAAGATGAGAAATTTTTAACCAGAGTGGGGCGTGAGTTTGCGGAACTTTTTCGTAAACCAACTCTGGTGTTTTGGAATTCAGTTGCAGTTTTTCTGATGGTTATCATATTGCCACAAGGGATTATTGCTACCCTGGAAAAGCTCGGCTGGTCGATTGATCGAAAGACCGCGCTGATTCTATTAATGGTCGTAGCATCTCTTTTTGCTTGGCGATTAACCAGGCTTCTGGATAATCAATTCAGAAGAATTAAGAGCCAATTGGTGTCCTCAGGCTATTTTGTTGATGCTCAGAGGCCAAGTACCAGGTTTTTCAATAGTCTCTCTTTGCTATTTTGGGATACCAATGAATATTGGATAGTGCCATCTGATCAGGACAGCCCTTTAATCATGATTCGAGATGATTCAGAAGTGGTGCTTGGGTTTTATAACCTGGATTGTCCGAATTTGTTGGTTGTACGAAAAAGTGTTCCGGATTCTATTGAGGAAGACGAGTGGGCTGATTTATCAAGTTTGGAAAGAGCTCTGCTGTTCTACAAGTTTTTTCCCAAAGATGCTGAAGAAAGTATGAAGGAATTTTTCTGCTCAATTGCCGACGTTGTGTTTTTTTATAAGTTGGAGATTCGGGACGGCACTTTAAATATTGTTTTTGAACTGAGTAGCAATTTTGATATGCCAGAGCATGCAGAATACTTTTACGATCTGGTGACACAAGTTGGTTCTCGTGTATTTGAATTCAGGGCTCGCACAGTGATGAACCTGAATTCATCATAATTACATTAGTTGGTGCGCGGTACCAAAAAGGAAAACCTCATTATTAGAATCAACTCCAGATCTTCGATTACGACCTGGACTAAAACAAGGAGTTACTGTGCACGGCGTACTCAGGATAGCAGCGTTCTTTTGCCTATTCACATCGTTTGGTCTTCAGGCGGGAATCTACAAGTGGGTCGACGATGATGGCCGTACGCACTTCAGTGATAAGCCGCCTTCCAACCAACAGAAAAGAAATGCAGAAGTATTGAAAAAGCCAGAAAAGGCTTCTGATCCGGGTATCCAGGCACAAAGCGAGTATCGTCAGCCTGCAGCAAGCGACGCCCTTCGGGTAAGAAAGCTCTTCGAGAATGAGGAGTTTGGCGAATTGAACAGCGTGTTGGCTGACCGCTTGCAAGCGGTCAAGAAGGATATCATTAACGAGTTACATCTCCGTGATGCCTACCAGATATTCCAGCAGGATGTTCCGGCTTGGGAGGCACTATTTGACCGCTGGATCTCTCAGTATCCCCAGCAATATCAAGGGTACCTCGCACGCGCGACCTATCTGGTACATCGCGGCTGGGAAGCCCGCGGCGGCGCGTATATTGCTGAAACTCCAAAGGAAAACATCGACCGGATGGTGGCTTTCATGGACCGGGCAGAGAGTGATGTGAGCCGCGCTTTGCTCCTCGAAGATGGTGCACTGTGGGCATACTGCCTGCGTATCAATATCGCCAAATCCGGTGGACACTATCCGGACGCCCTCCGCACATTGGAACAGGCGATAAAACGCTACCCAGAGAACTATTTGGCCAGGAAGTACTACATTGAAACCCTGGACCCAAAATGGGGAGGGTCGCCATTGTCCATGATCAGCTTTGCAAATAATGCACAACATCATGTGGATACCAACCCAAGGCTTCGCCGGCTGGTTTCTTACGCCTACTACGAAGCCGGGCGAATGGCATACATCAACAAAGAGTATTCGGAAGCTAGTGGGTTTCTCTCCATAGCGATTGATAAAGGCGGGCGCCCGAGAAGTTACTTCGTGAGGGGTAAAAGTTACGCACGGCAGGGCGAGCATGAGAAAGCCTTGGCGGACTTTAATGTGGCAATCAATCAGGACAAGGAGGACGGAGACTACTATTACTGGCGTGCCAAGTCCTTTGCGGCGGTCAAACGTTATGATGAATCACTCATGGACATCCAGCGAGCCTATGCCCTCAAACCTGATGACAAGTGGATTAACAAGTTCCGTTTAAAGTTAATGGCTTATGCTACCACCCCGAACATACCGTCCGCAGACGGGGCTGCCAAGGCATCCGGATCTGCAGAGGCTCTGTTCAGACAGGCGAAGGAGTTGATTGAGGGTCATCAACCAGAACGGGCAAAGGTAATTCTGGATCGCGCGATCGAAATGAGTCCCGGTGAGTTTCGCTACTACCAGTTGGCTGATCACGCCCTGTTCGTGCAGGGGAAAACCCGTGACATTCTGGATTACTGGCAAGCCTATCTCTTGATAAAGCCGAATGATCCTCGGGCCTATCTGGAGCGCTCTGGCACTTATTACCACCTGCAGGATTTTGACGCAGCTAAAGTCGATGCGAAGAGGGCCATGGATCTTGGAAGTACGGAAGCCAGAAAGATTTACCAGCGGCTACAGCAGTTGACTGAAAGCTAATTTAAACTCTCGCAGCCGCTTTTTTTACCTGCCTGTGACCGAGCGTAATGCGCCGGATTCTCCATAGTGGCAGGAACTAAGAATGGTGATAAGGCATGTCTGAGCTGATAGTGGGTCCAGGCCATGAGCGTCCTGCCGCCGCCGATCTTGAAAACCCCCTGTACTACCTGCAAAACATGGAAACGGTTGTCGCCTGGGTGGCAAACCATCACTCGGATTTGCTGCTGGAGCCGGAACGAGGCTGTTTGCGCGATTTTTTTGAGTTGCCTCGCGCTGCCCGTGCCTTGCTGACTCGCATGGTGATGCGCACAGGGGACTTGTTTCGCGCTGATAAGCTGAATTACCCGGAGTTGGGGTGCCCGGAAGCGGAGGCGCTTGATGAGTTGATTGCCGGTGGTTGGCTGGATGCCGATCCCCTGCTGGCTCTGGATGATATTTTCCGTCTATTTACTTTGGTTGAACTGCGCACGGCTTTTGCACCAATGCTGGAGCAAGTCGGGCTTGCCAAAAATCTCCCCAAAGCCCGAATGAAGGAAACCCTGCAGGGAGCCTTTGCCGATGCTCGCTCACTGGCAGACTGGTTTAATGACACGGCTTCGCCGGTGGTGCGGGTGAGCCACATGTCTTTGTTCGATCGCATTCGCCTGATGTTCTTCGGAAATCTGCGCCAAAGCTGGTCGGATTTTGTGTTGGTGGAGCTAGGCCATCACCGCTATGAACGGGTTGAGTTTACCCCTGAAGCGCGGGCGTTCACTCATCGTAGCGAGGTGGATACTTACCTGGCCATGCACCACTGCCGGGAGAGCCTGGATGCTGGCGTGCCCGCCGCTGAGGTTTGGGCTGATCTTCCGGCGGCTACGGACAACCCCTGGCTGACCAGCCGCCGTGATCGCTTGTTGCTTGAGTTGGGGCGGCAGGCGGAACGACAGGGTGACCGGGAACTGGCATTGCAGGCACTGGCTGCCAGCAGGCACCGAGAGGCCAGATTAAAACAGCTGCGGCTGCTGGAGCGAATGAAACGCTTCGAGGAAGCTTGGAATATTGCGGCACACTGGCAAAACCAGGAGCTAAGCGATGCCGAAGCTCAGGGGTTGGCCCGCATTGTTAAGCGGCTGGCTAAAAAGGTGGGCGAGCCAGTTCCGCCTGCGCTGGTGAATCCTGAAATCCGCGAGTTCACGCTAACCATGGCGCAGTCCGCCAACTCGGTGGAAGAAGTGGTTCGAGATCGGCTTTCCACGCCGGAAGCGCCAGTGTTCTATGTGGAAAACACCCTGATCAACGGCCTGTTCGGCTTGCTGTGCTGGCATACGATATTCAAAGCCATTCCCGGTGCCTTCTTTCACCCCTTCCATACCGGCCCCGCAGACTTGGTGCGGGAAGATTTTGTGAGTCGCCGGCAAGAATCGTTCGATGAGTGTTTTGCTGCACTGAAGAATGGCAGCTATCGCCAGAAAATTCTGGATACCTACGCAGCCAAGCAGGGCATCACCAATCCTTTTGTTGTTTGGCCGGCTCTGGATGAAGAATTGCTGAACCTGGCACTGGATAGAATTCCCGCCGCAGACTTGCAGCTTATGTTTGAACGGATCTTATTGAATATACGCGAACATCGAAGTGGTTTCCCTGATCTTATCAAGTTTTCGGCGCAAATCGACGAAGATAGGGCCCGTTATGAAATGATCGAAGTAAAAGGCCCGGGCGACCGACTGCAGGATCATCAAATCCGCTGGCTACACTTCTTTGCCCGCAAGGGCATTGCCGCCAGCGTGTGTTACCTACGCTGGCAAGACAGCGAGGCAACAACATGAGGGTGGCGGTTCGAACCCTTTGCGAATTTGCTGCGAGAGAAGGTGATCTGGACTTCCGTTACACCCCGGCACCCAGTGCAGAAGAGGGCGTTCTTGGCCATCAAGCCATTCAGGGTAAACGCGGTTACGGCTACAAAAGCGAGTATTCACTTACCGGTGAATGCTTGGGGCTAGAGCTGTATGGCCGGGCCGATGTGTATAACCCCCACTCTGGCTTGCTGGAGGAAATCAAAACTCACCGTGGAGACTTGTCCCGAATACGACCCCATCAACGGGCGTTGCATCGAGCCCAGCTAAGAGCCTACGGCGCCCTTCTCTGCAAACAGGAAAACCGCAAAACCCTGAAGCTGTCGCTGGTGTACTTCAATATTGGCAACAACCGGGAAACACCGGTGACTGAAACCGCCACCGCCAAGGAGTTGTGGCAGGAGCTGGAAACCCTGTGCGGGCGTTACCGGTTATGGGCAGAGCAGGAAGCCCACCACCGGGAGCAGCGGGATATTCGCCTTGCCGACCTGCGCTTCCCGTTCAAACATTTTCGTCCTCGCCAGCGACAGCTTGCTGAAACCGTCTACAAAAACGCCGTGAAAGGCGAAACCCTGCTGCTCGAAGCACCCACAGGCTTGGGTAAAACCCTGGGCACCCTGTTCCCCGCACTGATGGCCATGCCCACAGCCAAGCACGACCGACTGGCTTACCTCACCTGCCGAAATACCGCCCGGCAGCTGGCGGTGGACGCAGTGGAGCGTTTGCGCGCGGCACAGGAAGAACCGCACATCTGGCCCTTGCGTACGTTGGAACTGGTGGCCAAGTCAGATGCGTGTGAGCACCCGGATAAAGCCTGCCATGGCGATTCCTGTCCACTGGCCAAAGGCTTCTTTGATCGTTTGCCAGATGCCCGTGCCGAAGCTGCTCAGGCGGGCACAACGCTCACTCAGGAGGTGTTGGTGAAGATTGCAGCTGGCCACGATATTTGTCCCTATTTTCTGGCTCAGGAAATGGCCCGCTGGTGCGATGTCATTATTGGCGATGTAAACCGGATGTTTGATCAGTCTGCCCTGCTCCACGGCCTCACCCGGCAGAACAATTGGAAAACCGCAGTGCTTGTGGATGAAGCCCACAATCTGGTGGATCGCGGGCGAGGCATGTATTCGGTGCAGCTGGACCAGCAACGGCTGCTGAGAATCCGAAAAACCGCACCCAAGGTCCTGAAGCCGCACCTGGATCGCACCGCCCGAGCTTGGCAGGGTGTTATCCGTGATCATTCAGAGAAAGGTAACACGCCGGTATTTCTCGATGAGCTTCCCGCTGCGCTTACTGGCAGCCTGCAGGGGTTGGTCTCCGGGTTGTCAGATTACCTGGCCGATAACCCGCCGGACTTGGCGTTGCAGGAAGTATTGTTCGAGTCCGTCGCCTTCATGAAGTTGGCGAACTCCTTTGGAGATCATTCCCTGTGCGAATTTCGCCGTGAAGGCCGAGGCAGGGCAAGCGTTGCCATTCAGAATCTGGTGCCGGCGGACTTCCTGCGGGATCGCTTTCAGGCTGCCGCCTCAGTATTGCTGTTCTCTGCCACCCTCAGCCCCGGCGTGTATTACAGGGACTTGCTGGGTTTACCGGAGAATAGCCGTTTTATCTCGCTGCCAAGCCCCTTCAGTGCCGATCAGTTGCAGGTGCAGTTCACCCCAAAGATCAGCACTCGACAGGCTCACCGCGAGGCATCGGTGGAGCCCATTTCAGAACTGATCGCGAAGCAATTTCGGGATCGCCCGGGGCACTACTTGGCGTTTTTCAGCAGCTTTAAATATCTGAATGAAGTGAGCAACGCACTGAGTTACTTCGCGCCGGATGTGCCCCAGCGTTCGCAGCATTCGGGAATGAGCCCGCAGCAGCGACAAGAGTTTCTGGCAGGGTTCCGGGAAGAATCCGGTAGCGTGGCGTTTGCCGTTCTGGGAGGCGTGTTCAGCGAAGGTATCGATTTGCCGGGCGAGCAGTTGATTGGCGCGTTTGTGGCTACCCTGGGCCTGCCGCCGTTTGATGCCTGGCATGAGATTCTCAAACACCGCTTGCACAAGCGCTTTGGTGCCGGCTATGACTATACCTACATGATTCCGGGTTTACAGAAAGTGGCTCAGGCCGCTGGCCGGGTGATTCGCACGCCGGACGATCGTGGGGTGATCTGGCTGATTGACGACCGCTTTATGCAGCCGCAGATTCGAGGGTTGTTACCGGAGTGGTGGTTCAAGACTGAGACAACTCAATAACGCTATCCCAGTCTTGAGGCTGAGCAGATTAGCCGAACTGGAAAAACGCCAGCTTGTTGCCGTCAGGATCTTTCACATAGGCACCATAAAACTGGTTTGGAATACGCTGTCCGGGCTCGCCGTCACAGGTTGCACCCAGTTCAATGGCCTTCTTGTAGTAGGTATCAACCGCTTCTTTCGAGCCTGGCTGCAAGGCCAGCATATTGCCGTTACCCGGGTGGTTTGGGGAACCGTCGAAGGGCGTGCAAACCGCCAGCATAGGGGATTTCATGCTTTCGCCAATAAACGCAATTCGGCCCATATCTAGCAGAAGCTTCGCGCCCATATCGGCCAGAAGCTCTGTGTAGAATTTCTTGGCTTTTTCCATATCGCTGACACCAATGGTGACGTATCCAATCATGCTCTATTCTCCCGTGTCGCGCCGTCGATCTGCGCGGTTGGCGTTATTTCGTTAGCCTGTCGTCCCACCGGAACTGCTCTGCCCAGCGCAGGGCGTCCGGAAGTGGCAGAGGCTTGCTGTAGAAAAAGCCCTGGCCCAGATCGCAACCAAGCTCAATCAGTTTTCGTTCAACGTCGGCACTCTCAATACCTTCAGCAACCAGCCGCCTATTGAAACTTTTCGACAGGCTGACAATAGCACTGACAATCATACTGTCGTCCGGGTCGTTCAGCATATCCATTACGAACGACCGGTCAATTTTGATCTCTTGGGCAGGTAGCCGCCGAAAATAATCCAGAGATGAATACCCGGTTCCGAAGTCATCCAGAGCGACATCCACACCCAGATCACGGCTGGCTTTCAGGTTCTTGAGAGCGGTTTCAGTGTCGTCCATCGCCGTGGTTTCAAGAATTTCCAGAATCAGACGGCCGCGCAGCGCACTCGGTAAATCTTCCAGCGCACTCGACAAATCGTCCTTGAACTCTTCGCTCAAGAAGTGGCAGGGGCTGAGGTTGACGCTCAGAGTGTAGGGAAGATCTTGCTGGGCAAAAGCCATAAGCTGCTTTACGGCCTCGCGGATCACAAAATTGCCCAATGTGCGCGCATACTCAGTGTATTCAATATGCTCCAGGAAATGCGCCGGGCCCAGAACGCCTTCCTCTGGGTGGTTCCATCGGATGAGGGCTTCAAAGCCGTTCACACAATGGTTGTGGAAACAGATCTTGGGTTGGTAGTACAGCTCTAGCTGCTGGTGGCGCAAAGCCGTATCGATTTGCTCCAACACCCGAACCCGCTCTTTACGGGAAGAATGCGAGCGGAGATCGAATATCTTGAAGTTGTTCTTGCCGCTTTCCTTGGCAGCGTACATAGCCTGATCTGCATGGCGAAGGAGCAGGTCAGAATCGACGTTATCGTCCGGGTACACCGTAACACCCATGCTGCCGGAAACCTGCAGTACATTATGCCGAAAATTGATGGGCTGTCGGATGGCATCCAGAAGGCGTGCGTAAACCCGCTCATCGCCCACATCCCGCAGGATAGCCACAAACTCGTCACCGCCCAGGCGAGCCACAATGTCGTGGCTGCGCACCGTTGCCTTGAGTTTTTCGGCCACGGATTTCAGAACTGCATCCCCTACCGCGTGGCCGTGTTCATCGTTAATGCTCTTGAAGCCGTCCAGATCAATAAAGCACACAGACACCTGGCCATTTCTCTGGCCAGCTTCATAGAGTTCCTGCTCAAATAATTCAGTGAGCCGGTGGCGATTGGGCAAGCCGGTCAGCGCGTCGTAATTCGCTGCCAGTTCAAGATCTCTTTTATGGCTGCCTTTTTCCTCGTACAGACGTTTGCGTTCGATCAGATTGGCAAGGGTTTGCGAGAGCGGTGCCAGTTCGTCTGCAAGCTTCTGAGAGTAACCTTCGGCCCTGTTCGCCAGGCCAATCATGCCCAGATGGGTGTCACCGGAAAACACCGGGATACCTATGTAGGTATTGATAGTTGGGTGTCCTGGAGGCAAACCACCGCGCCTGGAATCCTGGGACAGATTGTTGGAGATGATGGTCTCACCGGACACCATAGGTAGACCCAGAATATTGTCCAGGCGATCAAAAACCATGCCCCGGCGTTCCACGTCCTGATACAGGGCCTGGGTTTCCGGGCTCCATGCGATGTTGGTAATAGCGCCGACCTTGAGAAACGGTGCGCCGTTGCTCTTATGCAGAACTTCGCCGATAAGCCCGAATTGGCTGCCCGTCAGGGCAAGTAGGTCACTGAGCATTTGGCTGAATGCTGAGCGTTCGTTGTCGCTTGTGAGGAATACATTCTGGGCATGATGAATGGCCCGGTTGAGTTGGGAGACAGGTACATACTCGCTTTTATCCGACTCAATGTATGAGCGCTCCAGCTCCTTCTCCACCATGGTCGCCAGAGTGCGGAGAACATCCAGGTCTTTCTCGGTGAACTGTCGGGGCCTGTCGTCGATGATGCACAAGGTGCCGACTTTGAAGCCGCCGGGCTCGCGCACCGGCATGCCTGCATAGAAGCGGATGTGCGGTCTATCCACCACAAAAGGATTGTTGCGAAACCGCGGGTCCAGGGAGGCGTTTTCCACGACAAAAATACGATCCTGCCGTATGGCATGATCGCAAAATGCTACCGAGCGCGGTGTTTCAGTAACTTCGAGCCCCTGGTGTGATTTGAACCACTGGCGGTCGTGATCCAGCACGGTGAACAAGGCGGTTTTGACCCGATAATGCTGGCGGGCAATTCGGGTAAGGCGCTCAAACCGCTCCTCTGGTGGAGTGTCGAGAATCCCCAGCCTGATTACCGCTGAGAGTCGTCTTTTTTCATTTTCCGTCACGTTCATTCGGGGTCCTTGGAGAAGCCAGCGAATGAAATGTTAACAGATAGATATTTGATACTTTGTGACATTTGGTGACACCGGTCCAGCCAGAAGGTTGCTCCACATACGGTCACGCTGGGTGAAACCCGCAATCAATAGGGTTAGCAATGTCCCCAGCGCGCCGGCAGCATTAACATCAGGGATAAGCCAGTAACCGCTCGGTTGGCCGAAGTGAAGTTAGTGGCTGGAGAACTGCTACACTTGGTTTTTGGCTCCGAAGGAAGTTTTTACATGATCAGCCGACCCAGCCTGCGCATTCCGGGCTTCGTACTTCTTATGTCTGTTTTTATGATAATCAGCGGCTGTGCACTGCCACCCATGCCAGATAGGACCGGAAGCCAATCGATGCCTATCGAAGTTACGAAAGACACACAGCTGGGGCGCGCCATCGCGCCTCTGGCAAACGCCCATCCCGGGGAAAGTGGTGTTCTGCTGTTGCCAGACGCCCACGATGCTTTTGCTGCGCGGGCCGTATTGGCCAAAGGGGCCGAAGCCTCCCTGGATGTGCAGTACTACATCTGGCAGTACGACATTACGGGCACCCTTCTACTCGATGCGCTTTACAAGGCGGCTGAGCGCGGTGTGCGCGTTCGACTACTGCTGGACGACAATGGCATCTCGGGGCTTGATGATGCTCTGGCAGCGCTCAACACCCACCCGAATTTCGAGGTGCGGCTGTTTAACCCCTTTGTTGTGCGCAGCCCCAAGTGGATTGGTTACATCACCAGCTTTCAGCGGCTGAATCACCGCATGCACAATAAATCCTTCACCGCCGACAATCAGGCGGCCGTTATTGGCGGGCGCAACGTGGCCGATGAGTATTTCGGAGCTGGGCAGGGCGCACTGTTTGCCGACCTTGATGTTTTGGCTATCGGGCCGGTGGTGCAGAATCTTTCGACGGATTTTGACCGCTATTGGTCAAGCGCTTCGGCCTACCCCGCCTCCACTATTCTTGGCAAACCCGACGAAAAGGATCTTGCGCGGATAGTAGAAACGGCCAAAGCCTGCAGCACCTCCACGGAAGCCGGCGAGTACGTATGTGCAATAAAGGAATCGGTGTTTTTGCAAAAGCTTCTGGACCGTGATCTGGATTTCACCTGGGCGCCGGTCACCATGGTTAGCGATGACCCCGCCAAGGTACTGGGGAAAAAGCCTAAAAAAGGTTTGCTGGCTCAACAAATGGCCGCGGCCATGGGCAATCCTCAGCGTTCTTTGACGCTGGTTTCTCCATACTTCATACCCACCAAAACCGGTGTGGAAATGTTCCGCGATCTGGAACGAAAAGGCGTCAGGGTGCGCGTGCTCACCAACTCACTGGAAGCCAACGACGTGGCCATGGTTCATGCCGGCTACGCCAAATACCGCAAGCCGCTTCTGGAAGCCGGCGTACAGTTGTTCGAACTGCGCAAGCTGTCTGCCAATACCGTTGAAAAAGACCTGCAAAGCAGCCTGATGGGCAGCTCCTCGTCCAGCCTGCATGCAAAAACCTTCGCCATCGACGGCGAAAGCCTGTTTGTAGGATCGTTCAACTTTGATCCGCGATCCGTACACATCAACACCGAGCTGGGCTTTGTAATTGAAAGTCCGGAGCTGACTCAGACAATGGAAGACCATTTCGAGGAGCAGGTTCGGGTAACGGCGTATGAAGTGGTACTGGATGAGGACGGCGATTTGCAGTGGATTGAGCGTAATGGCGAGGAAGAGATCCGGCACAGCCACGATCCGGGCACCGGGCTGATCAAGCGGATGCTGGTTTCTGTTTTCTCGTTTTTGCCGGTTGAGGGGTTGTTGTAGGGGCAGCACTCTCCGCTTGAAACAGCTAAACCGAAAATCCGGGACCACGCTTTGGTAAGGTGATAACCCGCCGACGCTTTCAGGAGATTTTTTGATGAAGTGTGTTCTGGTTTTCACAACTGCATTGTGTTTACTCAGCGCCTGCACCGGAGTGCCCCAGGATATTGAACCGGTTACCGGTTTCGACCAGCAGCGCTACCTGGGCACCTGGTACGAAATCGCCCGGCTGGATCATTCCTTTGAGGAAGGGCTCAGCAGGGTGACCGCCAACTACAGCCTGAACGACGACGGCAGCATCAAGGTCATCAACCGGGGCTACAACGCCGAAGAAGGCCAGTGGCAGGAAGCTGACGGCCGGGCGGTGTTCGTGGGCGACAGCGACGTGGGCCACCTTAAAGTCTCGTTTTTCGGGCCTTTCTATGCGTCGTATGTGGTGTTTGAGCTGGATAACCAATACTCCACCGCCTACATTACCGGCTACAACCGGGATTACCTGTGGCTGATGTCGCGCACGCCGGAGGTGAGTGAGGAGGCGTTGGCGGCGTTCAAAGCTCGGGCCGTGGCGGAGGGCTTTGATTTAACCGAGTTGATTCTGGTGGCGCAGTAGCCCCGCTACACAATATCGAGTGGAGTCTTGCGGGTAGGTGGGGGGAAGGCCTTATCCAACCGCGCCAGAGCCTCGTCCGACAGGTTCAGCGCCAGGGCCGCAGCGTTCTGCTCAACGTGCTCGGGAGTGGCGGCCTTTGGGATGGCGATCACATCCCGCTTCCACTAACTGCTGGTCGATCAGGATGCGGGTGAGTTCCTCGCTCAGAACCAGAGTATCGGTGGCGGAGCTTTTCGATGTCGCTATGGAGTTGGCTTGCTGAGTAGGTTTTTGGTGAGGGCGATACTAAAAGAAAAACTAATGTGGCAGCGGAAGTTATGCCTAACAAGGAAGAAAAAGACTTACTAAAACGGAGAAAATGGTCGGCGTGGCAGGATTCGAACCTGCGACCCCTTCGTCCCGAACGAAGTGCGCTACCAAGCTGCGCCACACGCCGATTAACCGCCGGTATTATACGGATTCAATTGGCTAATTCTAGCCCCGAGCCCGATAACAAGGCATCCGCAAATGCACTGAGATCGTCGTATATCGCAACGCTTGCCCCGGGAATTGCGTGGGCTTTCAGGCTGCGTTTTGTGTCTTTTCCATTGCCGGTTCGCACCAGCACAGGCTGGCAGTTTTCGGCGACGCCCGCTTCCAGATCCTTGCGGCTGTCCCCTACCATAATGGCGCCCTCCAGGGTGTCCAACTGCAGGTGATCACGGATCTGTTCCAGTAAGCCGGTGAGTGGCTTGCGGCAAGTGCAATCATCATCAGGATGGTGCGGGCAGTAGGCGATGAACTCGACTTGGCCGCCCTCGGCTGCCAGTAACCGCGTCATCTTTTCGTGCATGCCATCCAGAATATCGGTGCCGTAGAAGCCCCGGGCTATGCCCGATTGGTTGGTGGCTATGGCGATGCGATGGCCGGCTTTGTATAGCCGTGCCATCGCCTCAATACTGCCGGGAATCGGGTGCCAGTCTTCTACTGTGCAAATGTAGCTGCCATCGTATTCGTTGATGACCCCATCCCGGTCGAGTATGACTAGCATGGGGGTCAGCCAGCAGCTGGGAGCAGTGAGATATCGGCAACCCGTAAAAACAGGTTGTGCAGGCGGTTCAGCAGCGCCAGGCGGTTGTCCCGTACAGCTTCGTCGTCTGCCATTACCATCACTTCACTGAAGAAATCGTCCACCGGATCATGCAAGCTTGCCAGTGATTGCAGCGCACTGGCGTAGTCGCCCTGCTCAAACAGTGGCAGTACCTTCTCGGCCTGCTGGTTTAACTGCTCTGCCAAGGTTTTCTCGGCGGCATCTTGCAGCAGACTGTCGTTGACGGTTTCACCAACGCATTCGCCACCCTGTTTTGACAGAATGTTGGAAACCCGCTTGTTGGCACCGGCAAGTGCCTGGGCTTCCGGCAACTGGCGGAAAGCTTCCACGGCCTTTACCCGACGGTCGAAGTCCAGCGGGCGAGTCGGGCGGCGAGCATGAACGGCGAGGAATACTTCGGCGCTAATGCCACGCTCTTCGTAGTAGGCGCGGAACCGGTCCAGCATGTAATCAACAACGCTGGCGGCGGTGTTTTCTTCGGTCAACCCGGTGAAGTTCTCTTCTGCCCATTCACAGCAAGTCTGCAGATCCAGGGGCAGTTCCCGTTCAATGATGATGCGCAGCACCCCCAAAGAGGCGCGGCGCAGAGCGAATGGGTCGCGGGTACCGGAAGGTGGTTGGCCAATACCGAACAGCCCAACCAATGAATCCAGGCGATCAGCAATCGCAAGTGCGCAACTGGTAAGCGTGGTGGGCAGGCTATCCTTGGCGAAGCGTGGCATGTACTGCTCGTTCATCGCTTTTGCCACATCGGCCGGCTCGCCGTCGTCAGCTGCGTAGTACTGGCCCATGATGCCCTGCAGATCGCTGAACTCCAGTACCATCTCGGTCACCAGATCAGTCTTCGCGAGCATGGCGGCGCGCTCAACCAAGGCTGGGTCACTGCCAATCGCTGCAGCGATTTTACTTGCCAGTGCCGCTACCCGAACGGACTTGTCGTAGATGCTGCCAAGCTTTTCCTGGAACACGATTGGTTTGAGCCGTTCCACTCGGTCTTCCAGGCGGATCTTCCGGTCGTTTTCGTAGAAGAAAGCGGCATCGGCGAGGCGCGGACGAATCACCTTTTCATTACCTGAGACAACTTGCGAGGGGTCTTTGCTCTCAATGTTGGCTACGGTAATAAACAGGGGCAGCATGTCGCCGTTGGCGTCGACAACATGGAAGTATTTCTGGTGCTCTTCCATGGATGAAATCAGGGCTTCCGCCGGCACTTCCAGGAAGCGCTTGTCGAATCGGCCCATGAGTGGCACTGGCCATTCGTTCAAGCCGGTGACTTCATCCAGCAGGTCTTCATTGATCACTACTTTGCCACCCGCCTCGGCTTCGGCAAGGGCGCTGACGCCAGCACGGATCATTTCACGGCGCTTGGTGAAATCAGCAATCACATAGCCTTCCTGCTCAAGGACGACTTCGTAATCTGCGGGTGTTGGAATGATGATCGTTTTCGGGCAGTGGAAGCGGTGGCCCAGAGTTTTGTTGCCGGGCGTCAGTTCCATGATGGGTGTATCAATAATCTTGTTGCCGTACAGCATAACCAGCCAATGAACCGGCCGCACAAATTCGGTGCGGTGAGCGCCCCAGCGCATACGCTTGGGAATTGGCAGGGATGACAGCGACTGTTCAACCAGCCCGGACATCAAATCTACAGTGGGTTTGCCCTTCTCTACTGTGCGATAAACCAGCCAGGCACCCTTGTCGGTCTCCAGAGTATCCAGCTGGTCAGGAGTCACACCCAAAGAGGTTGCGAAACCGGTGAGTGCGCGCGTCGGGTTACCGGAATCATCGAAGGCAGCTTTAACTGCCGGGCCGCGCTTTTCAACGGGCTTGTCTGGCTGGGCATCGGCCAAATCGCGAATGCGTACAGCCATCCGGCGCGGTGTCGCAAAGGCTTCTACTTTGCCGAATTCGATGCCAGCAGCTTCCAGGCCCTGGGTGATACCCTGAGTGAATGCATCAGACAGTGGCTTGAGCGATTTTGAGGGCAGTTCTTCAACGCCCAGTTCTACCAGAAAATCCTGCTTTGCCATGATTATGCCTTTCCCTCTGCCTGTTGTGCCTGCTTCGCTTTTTTACCTTTCTTGCCGTTGGCCTTGTTGTCGGCGGCCTCGGCGATGGCCAGAACTTCCTGGCGCAAAGCTTCCGGCGCCAGCGGGAAGCCGAGCTTGCGACGGCTGTCGAAGTACGCCTGGGCCACAGCGCGGGCCAGAGTGCGCACACGCAGGATGAAGCGCTGACGCTCGGTGACCGAGATAGCGTGGCGGGCATCCAGCAGGTTGAATGTATGAGAGGCCTTCAAAACCTGCTCGTATGCAGGCAGCGCGAGGCCGGCTTCAATCAGCCGTGCACTTTCGCGCTCGTGTACATCAAAGCTCTGGAACAGGAACTCAACGTCTGCGTGTTCAAAGTTGTAAGTGGACATTTCCACTTCCTGTTGATGGAACACGTCGCCGTAGGTGACCACACCATCCGGGCCTTCTGTCCACACCAGGTCGTAAACACTGTCTACGCCCTGCAGGTACATAGCGATGCGCTCAAGACCGTAAGTGAGCTCGCCGGTAACCGGGTAGCATTCAATGCCGCCCACCTGCTGGAAGTAAGTAAACTGGGTGACTTCCATACCGTTCAACCAGATTTCCCAGCCCAGGCCCCAGGCGCCCAAGGTTGGCGATTCCCAGTTGTCTTCCACAAAGCGGATATCATGCACCAGCGGGTCAAGCCCAAGGGCTTTCATGGAATCCAGGTAGAGTTCCTGAATGTTGTCTGGAGAAGGCTTGAGCACCACCTGAAACTGGTAATAATGCTGCAGACGGTTGGGGTTCTCACCGTAACGGCCGTCTGTGGGGCGTCGGCTTGGCTGCACATACGCCGCATTCCAGGTTTCCGGCCCTATGGCCCGCAAGAAGGTAGCCGGGTGAAAGGTACCTGCGCCGACTTCCATATCCAGGGGCTGAAGTACCACGCAGCCGTGCTGCGCCCAGAAGTTCTGCAGTGCCAAAATCAAGCCCTGAAACGTCTTGATGTCTGGAGTGGTGCTGATCGCTGCTTCGTTTTTCGCCTGCTCTGTCACAACGTTTGCCTGCTGATTCGGTCTGTGTGTGGCCCGCTCACAAACAGGGCCATTCGGAAAAAGGCGCATTATACGCGCGCCAAAGCGGTATTTCTAAGTTGTCTTCATGCTGTTGATTTTGAACTAGAAGAAGGTCAGCCCTACGGCAAAGAGCTTCTCAACTTCCCTTACCCGGGATTTATCCACCAGGAACAGTATTACGTGATCATCCGGTTGCACTCGTAGATGGTCGTGGGCGATCAGCACTTCGTTGTGCCGCACAATTGCCCCAATGGTCGCACCCTTGGGCAAATCAATTTCATCCAGACGCTTGCCAACCACTTTGGAGGATCTGTGATCTCCGTGGGCAATGGCTTCGATCGCCTCGGCAGCGCCTCTGCGCAGCGAGTGAACGTTTACAACATCGCCACGGCGTACATGGGTAAGCAAGCTGCCGATGGTGGTCTGTTGGGGGGAGATCGCCACATCAATCTCGCCCCCCTGGATCAGATCCACATAGTCGGGATTGTTGATCAGGGTGAATACTTTGCGGGCGCCCAGGCGCTTGGCCAGCAAAGAGGCCATGATATTGGCTTCATCGTCGTTGGTGACTGCGATGAACACATCGGTGTTTTCGATGTTCTCTTCCAACAGAATGTCTTTGTCTGCCGCGTTACCCTCGAGAACCACCGTTTTGCGCAAGCCTTCGGAAAGCAGCACGCAGCGATCATGATCTCGCTCAAGCAGCTTTACCTGATAGCGATCTTCCAGGGTATAGGCCAGGCGCTGGCCGATGTTGCCACCGCCGCAAATAAAAATCCGTTTATAGGTCTTTACCAGCGGTTGCAGCTCGCTCATCACCGAACGAATGTGATCGGCGCCGGCGATAAAAAACACCTCATCGCCATCTTCAAGCACGGTGTCGCCCTTGGGCATAATCGCCCGGTCCTTGCGGAAAATGGCGGCAACCCGGGTCTCGATTTTCGGCATGTGGGTGCGCAGGTAAGACAGTTCCCGGCCCACTAACGGCCCGCCTTCGGTGGCGCGGATGGCGACCAGTCGAACCAGCCCTTTGGAGAATTCCAGTACCTGCAGGGCGCCGGGGTACTCAACCAAGCGAGTAATGTGCCGGGTAACAAGATGCTCCGGGCTGATCATTACGTCGATTGGGAACCCGGTTTCTCTTCCGAACAGTTTTTTGTTTGAAAGGTATGCGCTGGCTCTTACCCGGCTGATCAGTTTGGGTGTGCTGTACAGGATGGAGGCTATCTGACAGGCGACCATGTTGGTCTCGTCGCTGTTGGTCACAGCAATCAGCATGTCGGCATCTTCCGCGTTGGCCTGGCTCAGAACCGAGGGGTAAGACGCCATGCCCTGTACGGTACGAATATCAAGGCGATCCTGCAGCTCTCGAAGCCGTACAGCGTCTGTGTCGATCACGGTTATATCGTTGGCTTCGCTGGCCAGGTTCTCTGCCAGCGTACCGCCTACTTGCCCGGCACCGAGGATCAGGATCTTCATGATTCAGGTTTCTCCAGCACGGCATAGAAGAAGCCGTCATGGCTGATTGGATCGGGGAGAAGCTGTCGCCCTGCGCCCATATCGGACCCCCACTGAACCTCTGGCTCAATAAGAACGGCACTGCTCTGCTGTTTAATAAACCTCTGGATTATACGGTGATTTTCCTGGGGGAACACAGAACAGGTGGCATAGACCAATCTCCCCCCTGGTTTCAGTATCGTCCACATGGCTTCCAGAATCCCTAGCTGAATGCCCGCCAGGGGCACAATATCGGTTTCACGGCGCAGCAGCTTGATGTCCGGATGGCGGCGGATAACACCGCTGGCACTGCAGGGTACGTCGAGCAGAATGCGGTCAAAAGCTTGGCCATCCCACCACTGCTCAATATCTGCGGCATCAGCTTCTATCAGACTGGCGTACAGATCCAGCCGGTCCAGATTTTCCTGAACCCTGGGCAACCGCGCTGCGGATTCATCAATAGCGACCACTTCGGCAAGTTCCGCCTGGCTTTCGAGAATTGCGCAGGTTTTCCCGCCGGGAGCCGCACAGGCATCGAGAACCCTTTGCCCCGGTGCAAGATCCAGAAGTGTTGTGCACAACTGTGCGGCTTCGTCCTGAACACTAACGGCGCCATCGGCAAACCAGGGGAGTTGATCCACCTGCACCGGCCGGCCAAGCTGGATGCCGTGAGGTGCAAAGCGAGTGGCGTTGGCTTCAATGCCCGCTTCGTTCAGCAGAGCCAGGTACTCATCCCGGCTGAATCGCAGGGCGTTCACCCTGAGGGTCATAGGCGCCTGGGCGTTATTGGCTTCAAGGATGGCCTGCCAGTTATCGGGCCAGTTATGGCGCAGCTTTTCGACCATCCACACGGGATGACTGAAACGGCTGGCGTCATCTTGTGCCTCCGGGGCCCCTTCGCGTTCGGCGGCTCGCAAAATACCGTTCACCAGACCCGTAAGGTGGGGCTTGTCGAGGGCACGGCAAGCTTCCACTGATTCGTTCAGAACCGCATAGGAAGCTTGCTGGCTGAAGCGGAGCTGAAAAAGAGCGACCAGCATCAGGTGATGAACAATACGGTCTTGGCTTTTAATGGGCTTTTTAAGCCGGCTATTCAACTCGCTGTCGAGGCGGTGAAACCAGCGGCAGGTGCCGTAGCACAGGGCTTGAAGCGCAGGGCGTTCGTTGAGAGCAACGCGCTGCAGTGCCGGTGGCAGGCACTGGGACAAAGATTCACCGCATTCCACCGCCAGAAGAACGTCCGCTGCAACGGCGCGCAGAGGTTGGTCGTAATCGCCCATGTCAGCGCAGCTCCTGTCCGGGCAAAAGCAGTTGTTTGCCCCCGTTTATCAGGTCATTCACACTCTGGGCGCGAGATCCTGGCAGCTGCAGGCGGGTCACGCGCAAGGTGCCGGTGCCACAGGCAATATCAATGCCCTCTCGCTCGCGGCTTATCACTGTGCCGGCCGGTTTGGCGCTTTGCTCTTCAATGGCAGTAGCTTCGTGTATTCGCAGCCGTTGTTCTTCAAAATCCGTATAGGTGCCCGGCCAGGGGTTGAAGGCGCGAATCAGGCGTTCAATCGCCAGAGCACTCAGCGACCAGTCGATATGGCCTTCTTCCTTGGACAGCTTGTGGGCGTAACAGGCCAGTTCGTTATCCTGTGTCTCGCCTTGGAGGCTGCCCTTTTCCAGTAAATCCAAAGCCTCGATAATCGCTTGGCCACCCATCTCGGCAAGGCGGTCGTGAAGGCTGCCGCCAGTGTCCTCTTTCCCAATAGACGTTGCGGATTTGAGCAGCATGTCGCCGGTATCCAGGCCTTTGTCCATCTGCATGATGGTAATGCCGGTTTCTGCATCGCCTGCGGCAATGGCACGCTGTATCGGCGCCGCACCACGCCAGCGGGGCAAGAGAGAGGCGTGGATGTTGAGGCAGCCATGTGCTGGAATATCCAGCACGGCCTGGGGCAGAATCAGACCATAGGCTGCAACAATCATCACATCAGGCTTGAGGTTCGCCAGCTCTTGTTGTGCTTCCGGGGTTTTAAGGCTTTCTGGCTGAAACACGGGAATGCCATTATCCAGAGCAACCTGTTTGACCGGGCTGGGCTGCAGCTTGCGGCCGCGGCCGGCTGGGCGATCGGGCTGGGAATAAACGCCCACGAGGGTGTGGTGAGTGCTCAGCAGTGCCTTCAAAGCGGAAGCTGCAAAATCTGGGGTGCCAGCAAAAACGAGTCGCACTGTTTGGGTCTCTGTTTCGTTGAATACGAAAAGACCGGGCAGGGCCCGGTCCGATACTTTCTAAGCTTTCACACGGTTCTCACGCAGCCATCAGGCAGGTTTTACGCACTTTGCTTTTGAAGCTTTTCCAGCTTCTTGCGAATGCGGTTGCGCTTGAGGTTGCTCAGATAATCGACGAACAGCTTGCCGTTGAGGTGGTCCATCTCATGCTGAATGCAAACGGCCAGCAGGCCTCGAGCTTCGATTTCAAATGGCTTTCCGTCACGATCCAGCGCACGAATAATGCAATGCTCTATGCGGTCTACGTCTTCGTAGAAGCCGGGCACCGATAAGCAGCCTTCCTGCATGGCTTCGAGTTCGCCGTCCAGTACTTCAACCTGGGGGTTGATAAACACCATCGGTTCGCTTTTGTCCTCAGACAGATCCATCACAATGATCTGCTTGTGCACATTGACCTGTGTGGCTGCCAACCCAATGCCGGGCGCATCGTACATGGTCTCGAACATGTCGTCGATCAGCGTGCGGTCGGCGTCTGTCAGTTCATCAACCGGCTTGGCAATAGTGCGCAGTCGGGGATCGGGGTATTCAAGAATATCTAGTATCATAGTGCTCGTACTTTTGGCCTGTATGACGAATGTCAGTAATTACAACTGACATTACGAATGACTTACGGCTTTGGCTGACTTTTTAACGTTGTCTTTTGTAACTGTGTGAAAGCGATCTCTGAATTGCGACAGCGTAGAGCGCAAATTGTTCCCTTCACACTATAAGATGTGCAGCGCGTTGCCTGTGATGGGTTCATTATCCCCCATATTGTCGATTGAGTACAAACTGACCAGACAATCGCTGAAATCTTCCGTAAATGACATAGAATTTACTGGAGGAATAAAACATAACATCACAATTTGCGAGACTTCTTCTATAGTAAGTTGCATAACAACGTAATAAGCTGCAGAAAACTGGCTGCATCCTTACCAGAATGCATAGAATCAAGGCACGCGATCAAGGACTTAGACAATGAGGAAACTGCTGTACGCTCTGGCAGCCACTACGCTGCTATTAACCTCCTGGGCTCACGCCGCACCAGAACTGCGGTCTGATCATCCTGAGCGTTACACTGTTGTGAAGGGTGACACTCTCTGGGATATATCAGGGCGTTTTCTGAGCAACCCGTGGTACTGGCCGGAAATTTGGCACGTTAACCCACAGGTTGCCAACCCACACCTGATTTACCCGGGCGATCGGCTTGCCCTGGTTTATATCGACGGCAAACCCCGCGTCACGAAGGTAACGTCCAACAACGGCGTTGTGAAGCTGTCACCACAGGTGCGCTCTGAGCGGATTGATACACCAATCCCGGCTATTCCTCTGGATGCCATCAGCAGCTTCCTGACGGATACTCGGGTTGTCACTCCTGAGCAGATCAATGCGGCACCGTACATCCTCGAAGGCAAAGACGCCCGCATCGTGCTCGGCGCTGGTGACCGGGTTTATGCCCGGGGCAAGAAGCCAGCCGATAAAGTTGGCGTGTTCCGTCGTAGCCAGGAATTTGTTGATCCGGATACCGGCGAGTTCCTTGGGCTGGAAGCGCGCAGTATTGCCCGTGGTACTATCGCGGCGGAAGATGGCGAAGTTCTGACGCTGGATCTAACCCGCTCCAGCGAAGAAGTGCGCATCGGCGACCGCTTACTGGTTAATGAGGACCGTCGCCTGACCACCAGCTTTGTGCCCAGCTCTCCAGCTCAGGAGATTGAAGGCAAAATGATGTCAGTGGACGGCGGCGTTACCCAGATTGGCCAGTACAACGTGGTTACTATTAACCGCGGTGCTCGCGAAGGACTGGAAGCGGGCAATGTGATGGCTGTTCTAAAGACTGGCAATCTGGCCCGCGACCCGGTTACCAACGAGACCATTGAGCTGCCTTCAGAGCGCGCTGGTCTTCTGATGGTATTCCAGGTGTATGAAAAAATGAGTTACGGGTTAATTTTGCAGGCGACCCGTCCACTGTCAGTGGGCGACAAGGTTACCAACCCCTGATTCGATGATCGGTTAATCACAAGCCGGGCCAGGATGGCCCGGCTTTGTTGTTTTCAAGGACGATGCTGTGTTTTCCTCACCCTCTGCGCAATGGCTGTTTCTGACTTGCTTACCCAAGTTCGGGCGCACCCGCCGGCGAGCCATGCTCGCAACCATTCCCAACCTTACTGAACTGCTCACTAAAAACGCGGCAACCCTCCGGGCACTTGGGCTGCATGTTGAAACTGTCACGGCAATTCTGGCATGGCAACAACATGATGTGACCGACGCCAGTGTAAGCTCCGTCCAGCAAATTTTGCGGGCTTGTGAGCGACACGCCATCGGTATTTTGTGCTGGCAGAGCCCGGATTATCCGGAAGCCCTTCGGCACATCCACGATGCACCTCTGGTGCTATACACTCGAGGCGATGCCAGCCTGCTGATCCGCGAACAGATCGGCATTATTGGCAGCCGTAACGCCACGCCAGCAGGGTTGGATCACGCACGTCGTTTTGCCGCAGAGCTGAGCGAACGGGGTTTACTGGTAACCAGCGGCTTGGCGCTGGGAGTGGATGGCGCCGCCCATGCAGGGGCATTGGATGCCGGGCACGCAACTATTGCTGTCATCGGCTGTGGCCTTGACCGCATATACCCTAACCAGCATCGCCGACTTGGGGAGCGGGTTATTGCGAACGGCCTTCTGGTTTCTGAATACCCGCCAGGTACTCCGGCAAGAGCTGCGCATTTCCCCCAGCGCAATCGTATTATCAGTGGCCTCAGTCGCGGTATTCTGGTGGTGGAGGCGGGGCTGAAAAGCGGCTCCCTGATTACCGCCCGCCTGGCGTTGGAGCAGGGGCGTGAAGTGTTTGCAATTCCGGGTTCAATCCACAGCCCGGTCGCGCGAGGTTGCCATTATCTGATCAAGCAGGGCGCACGGCTGGTAGATCAAGTAGACGATATTCTGGAAGAGCTGGGTGCCTCGTGGACGCAACTACCCGTGCAGCCTTCGCAAGCGCCAGCTGCCAACCCGGTTGCAACTCTGGACAGCAGGGAAATCGCGGTGTTTGAGGCATTAGGGTATGATCCACAATCTACTGATGCACTGTGCTTGGCAACCGGTCTTCCGGCCGACCAGCTTGTCCAGTCTCTTCTGCTTCTAGAGCTTGAAGGGTTGGTGAGTTCTGCCCCCGGAGGTTTCCAGAAAATCGCCTGAGCCCAGTGTGATGATTCATCGCATATTGGTTTGACAACATCAGCATGGCTGCGCCCTACCCACTAAACGATCAGCAGATTCAGCTTGCTTGCAGCGCAATCCTGCAAGGTGGCGTTATCGCCTACCCTACCGAGGCTGTCTGGGGCCTGGGGTGCGATCCCTGGAACCTGCAGGCGGTCACCCGCATTCTTGAACTCAAGAACCGACCGGTTGAAAAGGGTTTGATTCTGGTGGCGGCGTCTGTAGAGCAGATCCGGTTCCTGCTGGATCCTCTGCCCGAGAAACTGCAATTGGCGGCTCTGAGCCACTGGCCTGGCCCGGTGACTTGTTTACTACCGGATGTGAACCAGCAGATTCCAGAGTGGGTGCGTGGCAGTCACAGTTCCATTGCGGTCAGAGTCAGCGAGCACCCGGTGGTTAAAGCCTTGTGTGAAGCTGCGGGCATGCCTCTGGTTTCCACCTCCTGCAATCCCGCCGGGGAAGAGCCGGCCCGAGATGCGGAGCAGGTAAGCCACTACTTCAAGGATCAGCTTGATCACATTGTGTCGGGAGCCCTTGGCGGTAACCGGAAACCCAGCCGAATTATTGATATCGTTAGCGGTAAACAGCTTCGTTAGGAGAATTCATGCCACAGCAACCCGATAGCAACGCGGTTAAGCAGTATCTGCTTGGTTTGCAGGATGCCATTTGCCAGCGTCTGGAAGCACTGGAAGGCGGTGCTGAATTTGTACGTGATGCGTGGGATCGACCGGAGGGCGGCGGCGGTGTGAGCCGGGTCATCAGCGATGGTCGTATTTTCGAAAAAGGCGGGGTTAACTTTTCCCATGTAATGGGCGAAACCATGCCACCGTCGGCCACAGCCCATCGCCCTCACCTGGCCGGTGCCCCATGGGAGGCTATGGGGGTCTCCCTGGTGATTCATCCGAACAATCCGTATGTGCCCACCTCACACGCCAACGTAAGGTTCTTTATCGCCACGCCGGAAACTGGCGAACCGGTTTACTGGTTTGGTGGTGGATACGACCTGACGCCCTACTACGGCTTTGATGAGGACTGCGTGCACTGGCACAAAACCGCCCAAAACGCCTGCGCGCCCTTTGGAGACGATAGTTATCAGCGCTACAAAGACTGGTGTGATGACTATTTTTACCTGAAGCACCGGGACGAGCCTCGCGGTGTAGGCGGCCTGTTTTTCGACGACCACAACACCGGGGATTTTGAGCAGGATTTCGGCCTGATGAAATCCGTGGGCGACAGCTATATTGAAGCTTATGAGCCCATTGTTCGGCGCCGCATGGATCAGGCGTACGGTGAGCGCGAGCGGGATTTCCAGCTCTACCGGCGCGGGCGCTATGTGGAGTTCAACCTGGTGTACGACCGTGGCACCTTGTTTGGCCTGCAATCTGGCGGGCGCACAGAATCCATTCTGATGTCGTTGCCACCACTGGTGCGCTGGGATTACAGCCGGGTACCAGAAGCGGGCAGCGAAGAAGCGCGCTTGACCGAGCATTTTCTGACCGGGCGCGACTGGCTTGCCGGTAACGCGACGTAAACGGGGTTAGAAATGAGCAACAAGCAATACGCGGTGGTCGGCCACCCGATAAATCACAGCAAGTCGCCAAGGATCCACAGTTTATTTGCAAAGCAGACGAGCGAACCTGTGGAATACACCGCGATTCAGGCGCCCCTCGATGGCTTTGCAGATACCGTACGCCAGTTCTTTGAGGGTGGCGGCATGGGCTTGAACGTAACAGTCCCCTTCAAGGAGCAAGCCTGGGAACTGGCAGATCAGCGCGCGGCACGGGCGGAGAAAGCCGGTGCTGCCAATACGCTCTATCAGAACAGCGAGGGTCAGCTGGTGGCCGACAATACCGATGGTCAGGGCTTGGTGCAGGATCTTACCGTCAATCATGGTGTTCAGCTTAAAAACGCAAACATACTGATATTGGGTGCAGGCGGTGCCGTACGTGGTGTACTTGGGCCTTTGCTGGCACAGCAGCCCGCCAGCCTGACGATCGCAAACCGCACAGTGGCTAAAGCTGAAGCACTGGCTACACTGTTTGCAGATGAGGCTAATGTTACCAAGCTAAGCGCTTGTGGATTTAATGAGCCAGATCAATCGTTTGATGTGATTATCAATGGTACTAGCGCCAGTTTGCAGGGGGACCTGCCACCTCTTAGCTCAAATGTGATTGCGGCGGATACTGTTGTTTACGACATGATGTATTCTCTGCAGACAACCACGTTTAACCTGTGGGCTCTGGATAACGGAGCTGTTCGCGTGTTTGATGGGTTGGGCATGCTGATTGAGCAGGCTGCTGAATCCTTCCGCGTGTGGCGTGGAGTGCAGCCAGACACAGCGCCGATTATCGATGTATTGCGAAACGACTAAGACAATATCCCGTAAGGGCTATCTACAAATGCTATCCATGAAGGGCTATGCATGGACATTCTTACCCTCGTAGGGCTTGTCGCCGGCATTCTGATCGTGATTCTGGCAATGCTGGCCAATGCCTCGCTTCTTACCTTTCTTAATCTGCCGGGGCTGGCCATTGTTATTGGCGGTACCTTTGCGGTCACACTCGTAAAATTCCGCATGTCTTCGGTGATGAGTGCTTTCCGCCTGGCCATGAGCGTCGCCTTCACCGACAAGGTTGAGCGCCCTACCGACTTGATTCGCGAGTCTGGTGAGCTGGCCATGGTTGTGCGTAAAGAAGGCATTCTGGGCCTGGAAAACCATCGTACCGCCAATGAATTTCTGCAAAAAGCCATTTACCTGTGTGTAGACGGCCATCCCCCTGAGATGGTTGAAGAGGCGCTGGCACAGGAATCCCAGCAGATGGCGGAACGTTATGAGGTGGCAGAACGAGTATTCCGGGGCATTGGCGAATCGGCACCAGCCATTGGAATGCTGGGCACTCTGGTAGGGTTGGTGCAGATGCTTAACTCGTTGGATGATCCGTCTTCCATTGGCCCGGCAATGGCCATTGCCTTGCTGACAACGCTTTATGGTGCCTTTATTGCTCAGTTGATTGCCCTGCCGCTGGCGGACAAGCTTCAACTGAAAGCGGAAGACGAAAGCCGTAACCAGATCCTGATCATCACCTCCATACGCAATATTATGCGTGGAGAAAACCCCAGAGTGATGACCGAGTTACTCTCCTCGTTTGTAACGCCGGAACACCGCAAAGGGCTGGTGCCGGAGCGGGAGGCCTGAGGTTTTGCAATCTATCCGGAATGGCAGAAAGCCCAAGCAGACCAATCAAACACCTGCGTGGATCGTTACCTTTGCCGATCTTGCCACGCTGTTGCTGACGTTTTTTATTCTGCTGCTGTCTTTTGCGGAAATGGATATCGAAAAATACAAAGCCATGGCCAACTCCATGTCCGTGGCTTTTGGATCTGCGAACGTACTGGGCGACGGCATAGGCGGCTCGCCGATCACCCTCGTAGAGTCTGATACTGTCTCCCTGCCCGAACCCACGGAGTCCCAGACCCGGGAACCTGAATTCATTGATGAGCGAGCGCCAGAAACGGCAGACACCGTTATTTCCGGCGGCGTGCTGGATCTGGCCAGCCGCATGATAAGCGAGCTTGAAAACGAAGTTGCTTCTGAGGCTTTGGTTGTCAATTACGACCAGAACAAAGTTGTTATCCGGTTCTCGGAAGAAGCCACATTCCGCTCCGGCCAAGCAGCTATCAAACCGGAGATGATCCCCATTATCGAACGGGTGGTGGACGTATTGGCGGGTTGTACCGGCGACGTTCTGGTTTCCGGTTACACCGACGACAGGCCCATCTCCAGCAGCCGTTATCGATCCAATTGGGATCTTTCTGCTGCCCGTGCGGTGTCCGTGGTGCACGAACTGGTGATGAGCAAGCAGGTGCCTGCGGAACGCGTTGTTGCAGCTGGGCGAGCGGAAACCAACCCCTTGGCCCCGAACGATACGGCGGAAAACCGTGCACTGAACCGCCGCGTGGAAATTGCTATTCGTGATCCTGAATGTGACGAATCTATCTCAACCGGCGACTTACCGGTGGAAATCCTGCCCTGAGCATAAACTGATCCAGAAAGGAGAGAGTGACTATGAGCGGCCCTGATAAACCCAAGGTTTTAGATGAAGAGTGGAGCGATGAGCGCGTAAAAAGCCATCTGCCACGCGAGCAAAAAGAAGAAGGATCTGAGTACACGGCTCTATTGAAAGCCTACCGAGCCATGAGAGCAGAGGATTTTGGACGCTTCGTAGGTTTCTTTGTGGAAGCTGGCGGTGATCTGAATGCCACCAACGAGGCGGGTGAAACTTTTCTGGACCACGTATCCCAGCACCACAAAGGCGCAGACTACGCCCGGGCGCTGGAACAGGCTGGCGCGAAAAGGAGCGCAGCAACCGAGCACTAAGCCTCGGCCAGATACTCATCTTTGAGCTTCACATAGTTGGCCGCCGTGTACGCAAAAAACGTGCGTTCCTTATCGGACAAAGCACGTGCCTTCTTGCACGGCGAGCCAACATACAGATGCCCGGACTCCAGTGTCTTACCTGGCGGAACCAAACAGCCCGCTGCGACAATCACCTCATCCTCCACCACCGCACCATCCATAATGATACAGCCCATGCCCACCAGCACACGGCTACCAATGGTGCAGCCATGCAACAAAGCCTTGTGCCCGACGGTGACATCGTCGCCCAAGGTAAGCGGATGACCACCCGGGTTGAAATCGCTGGCGTGAGTGATGTGCAGCACCGAGCCGTCCTGAATACTGCAACGGTCGCCGATGCGGATCCTGTGCATATCACCCCGCACCACGGTCATCGGCCAGATGGAGCAATCCTTGCCGGTTTTAACATCACCGATTACTACCGCACTGGGGTCCACCAGAGTGCGCTCTCCTAAATCTGGCGTGATACCCTTGTGAGAACGTATATTCGTCATTACATATACTCTTAGATGAGATTATTCCCCGAGTCTGGGTCGCCCGGAGGAAGGGCCTTTCCAAAACACGCCGTAAATACATCCATGTAGGCTCGGCTCCGCCATCCATGGCTCCGCACGGTTTTGGAAAGGCCCTTCCTCCGGACTCCACTCCCGGGACCAACAGTCTAGCGTTGCCTCTATCACGCTACTTTACCAACTCATTGCTGAGAAGGGGATCCATGAACAATCCGTTACTGACTGATGATTTGCTGCCGAGGTTTGACCATGTGCGCACCGAGCACATGGAAACGGCCATTGACCAGATACTCAGCGAAAACCGCGTGAAAATCGCCAGCCTGTCCCAGAATGAAGACCCCACCTGGGATACTCTGGTTCAGCCCATGCAGTCACTGGAAAACAAGCTGAGCAACGCCTGGTCTGTTATCTCGCACCTCAACAGCGTGATGAACAACGACGACCTGCGCAAAGTTTATAAAAACTGCCTGGAAAAGCTCACAGAGTACAGCACCGAAGTCAGCCAGAACTCTGCTCTGTGCGAAGCCTACAAAAAACTCGCCGCCCGGGATGACTTCAGCGAACTGAGCGAAGCCCAGCGTAAAGCCGTGGATAACACGCTGCGTGACTTCCACCTTGGCGGCGTCGACCTGCCCGATGAACAGAAAAAGCAGTATGCGGAACTCTCCCGCGAGCTGTCGGAGCTGACTAACCGCTTCAGCGACAACGTGCTGGACGCCACCCAAAACTGGTTCAAGCATATTACAGATGTTGAAGAACTGGCCGGCATTCCGGAATCGGCCCTTGAAGGCGCGAAACAGGCCGCCAGCCAGAAAGAACTGGATGGCTATGTGATCACCCTGGATTTCCCCAGCTTCTTCCCGGTGATGACCTACTGTGACAACCGCGAACTGCGCCACGAAGTCTACGAAGCCTTTGTTACCCGCGCCTCAGACGTAGGGCCAGATGCTGGAACCTGGGACAACACCCAGGTAATGGCCGAAATCCTCAAGCGCCGCCACGCACTGGCCAAACTCCTGGGCTTCAACAACTACGCCGAGCGTTCACTGGCCAAGAAAATGGCCCGTGATACCGACGAAGTTCTGGGCTTTCTCACTGAGCTGGCAGCCAAATCCAAGCCGGTTGCAGAGAAAGACTATGCCGAGCTGAAAGCCTTCGCCAAAGATGAGCACGGCCTGGATGAGCTGAAAGCTTGGGATGTTGGCTACTACAGCGAAAAGCTTCGCCAGCAGCGTTACGACATCTCCCCCGAAACACTTCGCCCCTGGTTTCCTGTAGATAAAGTGGTACCTGGCTTGTTCCGGGTTGCAGAGAAGCTGTTTGATATACAGATTGAAGCCAAACCAGACGTAGAAACCTGGCACGAAGATGCCACCGCCTACTGCATCAGCCGCAACGGCGAGCCTATCGCCTGGTTCTACTTTGACCTGTTCGCACGCCAGGGTAAGCGCGGTGGCGCCTGGATGGCCGATTGCCGGGTACGCTGGCGCGATCAGCGCGGCGCGCTGCAATTGCCGGTGGCGTTCCTCACCTGCAACTTTACGCCACCGGTGAACGGCAAACCGTCGTTGCTTACCCACGACGAAGTAACCACCCTGTTTCACGAATTCGGCCATGGTCTGCACCACATGCTCACGCAGGTGGAAGTCATGGATGTGTCTGGCATCAACGGCGTGGCCTGGGATGCGGTAGAGCTTCCCAGCCAGTTCCTGGAAAACTGGTGCTGGAACCCGGAGTCTCTGGCCTTGATCGCCAGCCATCACGAAACCGGCGAGCCCTTACCGGAAGACCTGCTGCAGAAGCTGCTGGCGGCCAAGAACTTCCAGTCTGGCATGGCCATGGTGCGGCAGTTGGAGTTCTCCCTGTTCGACTTCCGCCTGCACGCGGAATTCACGGAAGAGGCTCCTACCAATCCGCTGCACATGCACCGCAAAGTGCGTGAGGAGATAGCGGTAGTGGAAGGGCCGGAGTTCAACCGTTTCCCCAACGCCTTCTCCCACATCTTCGCTGGCGGTTACGCAGCGGGTTATTACAGCTACAAGTGGGCAGAAGTGCTGGCTGCGGATGCCTTCTCGCTGTTTGAGGAGAACGGCATCTTTGATCCGGAAACCGGCCGGGCGTTCTTGCAGAACATTCTGGAAAAAGGTGGGTCTCAGGAACCAATGGAGCTGTTCAAAGCCTTCCGTGGCCGTGAGCCGCAGGTGGATGCCTTGTTGAAGCAGACCGGCATCACAGACGAAGCGGCCTGACCTAATCCTCTCCGGTGGTTGTTATAGCCACCGGAGACCTATTCTGGAGTTACGTTATGGCGACCCCAAAACGTTTTATAGCCGGTGCAGTGTGTCCCCGCTGCGCGGAGATGGACAAGATCAAGATGTTTACCGACGATGCCGGTGAGCAGATTCGTGAGTGTGTGGCTTGTGGTTTTACCGATGCCATCTCGGATGTTGAGGTGCCTGAGAATGCTGAACTGGAAACTCGGGTTAATCAGCGTGATAACACTGATGATCATACGGTTAAGCAGGTTGTTTTCTTTAAGGCTGGGTCTGAGGACTAGGGATTAAAGATTAAGACTTGTAGCCTGCTGGCTTAGCGGGGATCGAGGCCGCGGCGATATATTTTTCTTCTGGGAAAAAAGAACTCGCTGCGCTCAGACATTTTTTTCCCGGCAGAAAAACATCTCCCCACGGCCTCTTGTTTATACTGCGAGGGCAACTCGGGTTAAAAACTAAAGACGTTCAAATCGTTCGGTACGGTTTGGATTTCAGATTCTAGATTTCAAATTCCAGACTATGGTTTCTCATATTCGGAGCTGGCAACACTAGAAATACTGACAGGAATGCTTCCCCTCTTTCCATTTTTCCCTAGCGATATCTGTCCTGTGTGCCTAGAGGGTGCGGTGGGTCTTTTCTGGCGGAAAAAAGATGTCTAAGCGAAGCGAGTTCCTTTTTTCCAGAAGAAAAGACCCACCGTGACCTCGTAGCCCCCAAAACCAGCAGGCTACGAGTAAGGGCCACCTCCAAGGTTCCAGAAGTCAGAGAACCATAGCCGCCAACCACCCAAAACCGAGCAACGGCAGGTTGTAGTGCAGGAACGTAGGTACTACAGAATCCCAGATATGGTTGTGCTGACCGTCTACGTTCAGGCCAGCGGTGGGGCCGAGGGTGGAGTCGGAGGCTGGGGAGCCAGCATCACCTAGAGCGCCAGCGGTGCCGACCAAAGCAACGATAGCCAGAGAGCTAAAGCCCATTTCCAGCGCTAGAGGCACGTAGAGGGCCGCGATGATAGGGATGGTGGAAAAGGATGAGCCAATGCCCATGGTGATCATCAAGCCGACCAATAGCATCAGCAGCGCAGCCATGGGCTTGTTGTTGCCGATTACGTCTACAGAGCTTTGCACCAGTGTGGCGATTTCGCCGGTTTCCCGCATTACTTCCGCAAAACCAGACGCAGCGATCATGATGAAGCCGATCATGGCGAGCATTTTCATGCCTTCAGTAAACAGGTCGTCAGCTTCTTTCCACTTAACCACGCCAGAAAGGTTGAAAAGCAGGAAGCCTGCCAGAGCACCGAGGATCATGGATTCCAGCCAAAGCTGAACCACGAAGGCAGCCACAATGGCGACAACGGCCATGAACAATGTGCCGGAGCTGTAGGCTACGTTTACGCGTTCGGTACGAGTGATAGCATCCAGATCGTATTCACGGTCACCGCGGTAGGTGAAGAAAACCGCAACCAGCAGGCCGCAGAGCATGCCCAAGGCAGGCAGAGCCATGGCGTGCATTACGCTCAGGCCTTCTGTTTCACCGCCGTTGGTGCTGATTTTGGCCATCAGAATGTCGTTCAGGTAAATGCCGCCGAAGCCGATGGGCAGGAACATGTAAGGCGTGATCAAACCGAAGGTGAGCGCACAGGCCACGAGCCGGCGGTCCATTTTCAGTTTGGCCATCACGTACAGCATGGGTGGAACAACCAGCGGAATGAAGGCGATGTGGATCGGCAGGATGTTTTGTGACGACAGGGCAATCAGCACCAGCACGCCAATAATCATGTAACGCACGCTTTTAGCCGCAGCGCTGTTTTCCTGTTGGCCGACCATGGCCAGAGTTTTGTCTGCCAGCGCGTGGGCCAGGCCGGATTTGCCTATGGCAACGGCGAAGGCGCCGAGGGTGGCGTATGAAAGAGCAACTGTGGCGCCGCCGCCCAAGCCGTTATTAAAGGCAGCAATGGTAGCTTCAAGGGACAGTCCTGCAATCAGGCCGCCAGATACGGCGCCTACGATAAGGGCAACAACAACGTGGATGCGGGCCAAACTCAGCACGAGCATGATCAGCACCGCGGCAACGACGGCATTCATGGGAAAACTCCGAGTACGCGTGGTGGGTTATACGGCCTTCTCGCGAAGGCTGGCATTATGAAAACGCGGTAATGTGCAGTAATTGTCCAGCTGAGTCAAAAGACTTGTGTAACCGTCAGTCCTTATCAATCCGGGCAAAACGCGGAACCTGCTCGCCCGCCACGTTTACCGTTTCCCGGAACATGCTGAGCGGGCGCACCCACAGGCTGTAGTCGCCATACAGGCAACGATAAACCACCAGCTTCTCTTCGGTTTCGCTGTGACGGGCAATATCGATTACTTCGTAATCCATGCCTTTGTAGTGCCGGTAGCGACCAGGCCGAATCTCGATCTTTTTTTCAGTCATTCTGTGCTCTTCCCTATGGTGGCAGTGGCTCTTGGTGGTTGTTAAAGATGCCTGATGTCCGGGTACATTGGCAAAAGCCGTTTAATCAGCTTATTTTGAGCAGCAGTGGGTATCCGGTTTTTTTCCATAGCCAGAATAAGGTTTTCTGCCAGCGCATTAAACTGGGTAGCTGTGATCCCCATATCCGCATGCAGCTCTCGCATTTCGCGCCCGGTATAGGTGCAAGGACCGCCACTGAGCTCACACAGCTGGTCAGTCAGGTTGCGGTGGAACTGGGCAACGTTCATGCCTTTGAACTGATGGTTAATGCGTTCGTCGGCCACAATCAGGTAGAGCAAATCTTCTACCACATCGGCAATCCCGGAGCGTTCACCGAGTTGCATATAAAGGCGGTTATCCGGCTCATGCTGAAGGCTCTGGCAGCCGCCCAGAACAAGCCCTGTTGTGATTAAAAGTGCGGCAATGGTTGTCTTCGTTATGCGCAGGCCCATGATCAGAAACTCCCCTGCAAAGACAGATAAATACCCTGCTGGTCTTCCAGGGTGGCGATATCGCCAAGGTTCACAAATGCAGCTGTGACTGCCAGGCGGCGATCCGGCACCCAGGCAATAAACATATCCCACCAGTCGTCTTCGCGGGCAAAGCTCAGGTTGTCGGGCTTTTGTCGGTACTCGGCTCCCACCAGCCATTGTCGGTTAATAAATACGCCAACACCGGCTTCTGCCATTACTTCATAGCCGTTGTTCAAGTCGCCGCCAAAACCCAGCAACCCGCCCTGATTGGCTCGGGTGCCCCGTAAAGTGCCGTTCACCAGAAGGTTACGGCCAAATACAGCGGCAAAAAATACTTTGGAGCCAGAGAAGTACACATCGGTGCCGCTGTCGTCCCGGGCGCCGATGGCGTTTGGCACGGTGAAATCCCGTTGCCGCTTGTGCTGTAAGCCCGCAGACCATTGCCCCCAAGGGCTGTAGAGAACATCGCCAACCAATCGCACTTTTACGCCGAAAATATCCTGGTTCAACTCATCCTGTTCCAGCCCAAAGCCGTTTTTCAGGGTGAATACCAGGCTGTCGAGATCCAGAGTCTGGCGGGCGACGGTCACCTCAATGCGGTTGTTCCAGTTCAAGCCAGCACCAGTAACAGCCAAACTGTAGTCGTCTACCTCGGCGCGGCTGAGGGCCAGGGTGCCGCCCCACTCTTCGTCACTGGCGTAGCTTCCAAGCATGGCCCAGGGCACCAGGCCGCCGCCCGCGCTGCCTTCTATGGTTGTGACACCGCCGGTTGCCCAAATACGGCTACCCACATCGGCCATAACCACGGGAGAAGCCAAAAGCCCCAGAGTCACAAGCGTTCCGGCCCACAGTTTTTTAACAGGTTGTGCGACAAGGCGCGTCATTAAGAATGCTCCTGAGACATATCGGCCAGATCGTGCTGGCGCTCCAAAAGACTAGCGGCTGTTTGCATAAGGTCAGCCTTGGAAACCGGGCGGCTAAGGAAAAAGCCTTGGCCTACGTTGCAGCCCCAGGACTGCAGCAGCTTCCAGGTTTCCAGGTTTTCGATACCTTCTGCGACCACCTTCAAGCCAAGGCCGTGGGCCATGTCGATGGTGGATTTCACAATCAACTGGTCCTGAGGTTCAGCATTCAGCTTCAAAACAAAGGATTTGTCGATTTTCAGCTCCTGAACCGGCAGTTTACGTAGCTGGGACAGCGAAGAGTAGCCGGTGCCAAAATCGTCAACGGACAGCGTAACGCCCAGATCCCGTAGGCGATTTAACGTTGCCATGGCTTCTACCGGGTCGTCCATCAGTGCGCTTTCTGTGACTTCAAGCGTGATGCGATCCATGCTGTGGTGCCAGCCTGCGAAGGTTCGGGCTACGCGTTCGGCCAGCCCCGGCCTGGTCAGATCCATTGCGGAAAGATTAATGGCCACACCAACATCCAGACCCTCGTGGAACCAGGCGCGGGCATCATCGGCAACCCGTTGCAAAATATGATCCGTCAGCTCGTGGATCTGGCCTGACTGTTCAGCCAGAAAGATGAACTCTTCCGGTGAGATAAAGCCCAGCTCCGGGTGTATCCAGCGCACCAGTGCTTCCACCTGAAGCAGCTTGCCGGTGTGGCTGTCCAGCTTGGGCTGATAGTTCATGTACAGGCCATCGTTGCGGATGGCGCTGTGCAGGTCGGAAATCAATTTGAGCTCGCGCAGGTGGTTCTCGTCCCGCCCGGGCTCGTAACGTGTGATCGCAAGGCCCTGCTGCACGGCTTGCTCAAACGTCAGGTTCACGCGCCGTCTCAGCTCATTGGTGTTAGAGGCATCGTTGGGCAGCTGCATGGAGATCAGGGTGGCTTTTAGTGAAAACGGCGTGCCGTCGACATTCAGCGGGGATTCGGCGCTGGCAAGCAGACCCTTCGTTCTATGATCCAAAGCTTCCGGGCTGCACGCTGGTAGCAATGCAAGAAACTCACCGCCACCGGTTCGTGCCACGTGCCGGGCATCGGGGAGTTCGTCCCTTAGCCGTTGTGAGAGGCCAAGCAGTACTTTGTCGCCGAACTCAATGCCGAGCGTATCGTTGATGTCTGAAAGATCACTCACGCGCAGCCCGATCAGGCTGCAGGGCTGTACCGCCCGGAAGCCTTCCGTCGCCATGTGCATCAAGGCATTACGGTTGCCCAGCCCGGTTACTTCGTCGTGGGTTGCGGCATAGCGGATCTCGGCTTCGCGCCGGATTAGCTGGGCCAGAGTATCTCTCAAGGTATCCCGAAGCTGCAGGAGTTCGCCGCCGGTTCGGATGTCAGGCGCTTGCGGGTTTAGCCCCTGCCCGACGGCACGGGCGTACTGGGCAAGCTGCAACACTGGCCTGCCCAGATACCGGGCGACCAGCAGTGCCAGCACAGTGGCAAGCACCATTATCACCGCAACCAGCAGGACTATTTCAAGAGCCCGGCGGTAGTAATTCTGCAGGCTGGCATCCCGGCTGATCATCAGGATCGCTTCAAAGGCGCCTTGCCCGGAGACGCCAAGACTCAGCGTGCGCGTGAAGTAGCGGGCACTCTCGATAAAGTTGTGGCCACCTGCCGATTGGAGCAGCGCAGGATCCATGGCGCTGGTGATATCCGATGACGCCGCAAAGCTGGTGAAGCCATTCGCGTTGTTTGCGCTTGTGCGGAAAATAACGGAGCTGCCACTGAGCCTGGCAATAATGTCTGCCAGGTTCTGATCCAGCTCGAATCCGGCTACCAGCCATGCCCGCAGCCCGGGCGCCTCAACCGGCACCACCAGCAATTCATAGCCACGCTGATCAATGGTCTGGAGTGAGCGGTCTGAGCCATTTTGGCGGGCGTTGGCGAGTTGTGTGGAGGCAATGCCTGGTAGATCTAGATCTCGGGGCAAGGTGGATGCGAGAAGCTCGCCTTGTTGATCCAGCAATAATGCGAAATCCGCCCCGGCGCGCCCACTGTGGTTTTCCAGAGCGCTGCTGAGAGTGGCCGGGTCGCGGCTGGCGATGGCCGAGCGGAAACCGAAATCGCGCACAACCACGCTCAGCCGGGAGAGTTCCAGATCGGTGCGGCGTGCGATCACTTCGTTCGTCAAACGCTCGGCTATGGAGAGCTGTTCCAGAGCTCTGCTCTTTTCATCTTCGAACAGGTACACCATCAAGAGTGCGCCGATCAGCAGACTGACCAAAGCCACCAACGCGACCATGGCCGTAACCAGACGGCCGCGGAATCCGATGCGATTAGCCATGCGGCCCATCAAAGCTCCTGAAAGCGTTTCTGAAGATGATCCAGAGGGCCATCATGACGTGGCTTCGGGTCGAGCTCAATGGGGATGGTTTGTGCGGCAACGCCCGCCAGGCTGGAGGTATCGATTTCCCGGATCACCGGCCTGGTGTTGTCTGGTAAACGGGGGTGCCAGATATTCAGGCTAAGGGCGCCGGGTGCCGGAGCGGAGCCAAAATCGAGTAGGAGACTTACCTCACCCTGCTCATTGGTTTGCCCGATGGCGCGGGTGTCTGCCACCACAATAAACGCCTGCATATGGTCATGAATATTGCAGCCCAATTCGACAATACCTGGCTGGTCAAATACAACCGGGGCCTCAGGCTTGCCCGCGTAAAGCTCAAGATTAAAGGGTTTTGCCGGCGAGAAGGAGTACACGTGGTGCTGGGTATTGTCCCTGTTGGGGAAGTCTACTTTGGATCCGGTGGGCAGGATCAGCACGTGGGGATGGAACATGCGATCTTTTTGAACGACTTCTGCCTGAATGGGGGCCGCGCGGCTGCTATCTTGCGTATACACCACCGCACCCGTTACCGGGCCGGTGCCGTCGGTGATTTGAATTCGTACCGTTAATTCTTCTGCCAGCGCCGGGGTGAGCAACAGGCATCCTGCCAGCAGCAAAACGGTTTGCTTTGTCATGTTGATAAAAACCTTTCAATTGCCCGGAGTTTGCCGCCCGGGTCAGGTCTGGCTGGAGCCCAGCGAAAAGCGGATATGATTGCGGGTCAGGAGGTTTTCCCAGTAGCGTCGCATCCAGCTCCAGGCATCATTGTTCACCTGCTCAACGAAGGGGTCCAGATTGAGCTCATAATAATCCGGCGTACCGGCAATCTGCAGTACCGTGACGGTAATTGAGTCGTCCAGTTCGTTTGCGAAGGGTTCGCCAATAAGTTCGTGAACCAGCAGGTTAGCACGAGTTGCTTCTATATCGACAAGGCCGCCGGTTCGGATGGAGTGATTGTTTTCGTGCATCTCTTCCATCAGGCGGTGGCAGAGGTAGGCGCGTATCAGAAGGCCGTCCAGACCATCGTAGTGCACCAGCAGCACCGAGGGCTCTGTGAAGTAACCAATGGCGGCTTTCACGAAGGGGTCAAACAGCTGAGCGTTGCCGGCTTCCTGTGCACAGGCATCCACACACTCTATGAGCCGTGGCGCCATTTCTATGTATTCAATGGCGAACTGAAACAGGCAGGCTGCAGGCTGGTAGCCCTCAATGGTGACGGCCGAAGGCAACGCCGCTGCCTTGTTATGCAACTGCTTCAGAAAGGTTCCAGAGCGGGCCTCCTTGCGCCGCGCGTGGTCAATGATTTCCAGAACTGCCTGTGGAGTCATTTGAGGACATGCCAGTGTCTGAACAAGTTGAGGTCGCAAGGCGCCTCCCGTATCGGGCAGTGGGTAACCGGGCAACTGTGCTGCGGCGGGTTGCCACCAAATACCGGCACGAGGCGCCCTTCTTTTCTGACAAGTGTAGACGAGATTTGGCGTGCTGCGATTTCTGGAGTGTCAGATATTGTTAACATTTGCACATCGGCTACTGAATGCTGAACCACCGATCGTTGCGAGTGTGCGACCAGCATAGCCAACCCATACTGGCTGCGCGGGCAAGCATGAGGCAGATCAGCGAAAACCACAGGCCGTGATTTCCCCAACCGGTGGTCAGCCACCACACGGGGGCAAACACCCCCAGTGCTGAAAACAACATGGTGTTCTGCATATCCCGGGTGCGTGTTGCTCCGATGAATACCCCGTCAAACAAAAAGCCCCATACGGATGTGAGCGGCAGCAGCCAGAGCCAGGGCAAATATTGCCAGGCCGTGGTGCGAACCTCTTCAATACCGGTCAGCAGTGCGATCAAACTGCGGCCACCAAGTACGAACAGAACAGTCAGCAACAGCGAGCCCCAGAGAGACCAGCGTAACGCGCAGCGAAACACCACCATAATGCGCCGCTTGCTGTTTCTGCCAACGGCCTCTCCGATTAACGCTTCTGCCGCATTGGCAAAGCCGTCCAGCGCATTGGAAATCAGGAGCAGGAAGGTAATCAGCACAGCATTGGCTGCCAGAATGGTGTCGCCCTGACGAGCCCCTTGGGCGGTGAAAAATGCCAGCACCAACAACAGCGCAATGGTGCGAACCATGATGTAGCGGTTTACCTGCAAGATGGCCAGGTAGTCCTTAAGGCTTCCGAACAGTTCCCGGCTGAGCCGTTGCCCATCGGGCATGCGCTGTAACACGATAACAAAACCGATGATGGCGGCACCGTACTCGGCGATCACAGTGGCAATGGCCACGCCCCGGCTGTTCCAGCCCAGCACTGTCACGAAGAACACATCGAGTACGATATTCAGGCCGTTAGCCACGATCAGCATGATCATCGGCCCACGGGCATACTGAGTACCAATCAGCCAGCCCACCAGCGTGTATTGGCACAGCACCGCCGGAGCGCTCCAGATTCGGATGGCCGCGTATTCGGCGGCGAGCTCGGTGACTTCAGGGCTGGCGTTCATCAGAGTCAGCCCGATCCGGATTAGTGGTTGATGGCACAGAATCAGTAACAGGCCGATACCCACCGCCAACATCACTGAGCGCAAAAGAAGAGCAACCTGGCTGAAGCTGTCGCGCTTGCCCCAGGCCTGAGCGGCCAGCCCGGTAGTGCCCATGCGCATGAATCCGAAGGTCCAGTACAGGATGGTGAACAGGTTGGCGCCAACCGCCACGGCACCCAGATACTCCGGGCTTTCCAGGTGCCCGAGTACAGCTGTATCTACCAGACCTAACAAAGGAACCGTCAGGTTGGTGAGCATCAATGGCCACGCCAGTGCCCATAAACGCCTGTCTGTAACCGACAATTTGAATGTCATATTCGATTTGCTTCTTAAAGGGTTGTGTTTAGTCGTTTTGGGTTTAATGACTTTTTAGTCTTTTTTTGATCTGTGTCTATACTCGATGGTGATGTATCCATAAGCAGGCTTTCACTCTGCGAATTTCTGGCGAATGCGAGCGCCGGAGAAAGAGCAGAGGGATTACGCAAAATCCGACAAGAATAATACTCTGTGGAGACACAGTATGCGCGTGCACGCTCAGCGGGTAGGTGCCCTTTTAGGCGGTCTATTGTTTCCCGCGTTGTCCATGGCGGACTGGACGGTAAACATGACCCCCGGGGTAACCGGTACCAGTAACGATATATTTAACCTTCACATGACCATTTTCTGGATCTGCGTTGCCATTGGCGTCGTGGTATTCGGGATTATGTTCTGGTCTATCTTTGCCCATCGTAAGTCCCAGGGGGCAAAACCTGCCAATTTTCATGAAAATACGATGGTTGAGATCCTCTGGACACTCATACCGCTTGTCATTCTCGTCATTATGGCGATTCCCGCCACCGCTACCTTGATTGATATGTACGACACCACTGAGTCGGATATTGATATCAAGGTGACGGGCTACCAGTGGAAGTGGCAGTACGAATATATCAACGAAGATTTCGGCTACTTTTCCAACCTCACAACGCCGTCAGACCAAATCAGAAACCGACAGGCCAAGGGCGAAAACTACCTGCTGGAAGTAGATAACCCCATGGTGATTCCGGTAGGTAAGAAGGTTCGTTTCCTGCTGACGGCAAACGATGTCATTCACTCCTGGTGGGTGCCGGATTTTGGCGTAAAGAAAGATGCGATCCCCGGCTTCATCAACGAAGCCTGGACCCGCGTGGACAAGCCAGGCACCTATCGCGGCCAGTGCACAGAGTTGTGTGGCAAGGATCACGGCTTTATGCCGGTGGTGGTAAAGGCGGTGCCGGAAGAGGAATACAACACCTGGGTAGCTGATCAGAAAGCCGCAGCCGAGAAAGAGCGCGAGCTGACCCAGAAAGACTGGACCATGGAAGAACTGATGGAGCGAGGCAAGACAGCCTACGCCACTGCTTGTGCTGCCTGTCACCAGGCAGATGGCAGCGGTGCGCCACCAGCATTCCCGGCACTCAGGGGCAGCGCCATTGCGACCGGAGACATGGCCGCGCACATCGATGTTGTCGTTAACGGTGTGTCAGGTACGGCAATGCAGGCCTTCGGCGGTCAGCTGAACGAAGCGGATCTTGCCGCCATCATTACCTACGAGCGTAACGCCTGGGGTAACAAGATGGGTGACATGGTCACGCCAAAAGAAATCTTCGATTACAAGAACCAACAGTAATCAACGCCAGATAACAGATATCACCAGCCACAATAATTGGCGGTAACGGGGGTTTTCATGAGTGCGGTTGCAGGTACCCACGCACAAGATCATCATCACGGCCCGGCTAGCGGCATCAGCCGCTGGTTGTTGACCACAAACCACAAAGATATCGGGTCTATGTACCTGATATTCAGTTTCACCATGTTCCTTCTCGGCGGAACCATGGCCATGGTTATCCGGGCAGAGCTGTTCCAGCCCGGGTTGCAGATTGTTCAGCCGGAATTCTTCAACCAGATGACCACCATGCACGGCCTGATTATGGTCTTTGGTGCGGTTATGCCAGCCTTCGTAGGCTTGGCAAACTGGATGATACCGCTAATGATCGGCGCGCCCGATATGGCATTGCCACGGATGAACAACTGGAGCTTCTGGCTTCTGCCCTGTGCCTTCCTGATCCTGGTTTCCACTCTGTTTATGGAAGGCGGTGCGCCAAACTTTGGCTGGACTTTCTACGCCCCGCTCTCCACTACCTATGGGCCGCCAAGTACCACCTTCTTTATCTTCGCCATCCACATCATGGGTGTGTCGTCGATCATGGGTGCCATCAACGTAATTGCAACGGTACTGAACATGCGGGCGCCAGGCATGACGCTGATGAAAATGCCCATGTTTGTATGGACCTGGCTGATCACCGCATTTCTATTGATTGCCGTAATGCCAGTGTTGGCGGGTGTGGTCACCATGATGCTGATGGATATCAACTTCGGTACCAGCTTCTTCAATGCGGCCGGCGGCGGCGACCCGGTTCTGTTCCAGCACGTGTTCTGGTTCTTCGGGCACCCTGAGGTTTACATCATGATCCTCCCGGCTTTTGGGGCGATCTCCCAGATTATTCCGGCGTTCTCTCGCAAGCGCTTGTTTGGCTACGCCTTCATGGTTTATGCCACCGGTGCCATCGCGCTCTTGTCATTCCTGGTGTGGGCTCACCACATGTTCACTGTGGGCGTGCCATTGGCCGGGCAACTCTTCTTCATGTACGCCACCTTGCTGATTGCCGTACCCACAGGGGTGAAGGTGTTCAATTGGGTGGCGACCATGTTCCGGGGCTCTCTCACACTGGAGGCGCCCATGCTGTTTGCCATAGCCTTTGTGATCCTGTTTTCCATCGGCGGCTTCTCCGGCCTGATGCTGGCGATTGCTCCTGCGGACTTCCAGTACCACGACACTTACTTTGTAGTGGCCCACTTCCATTACGTACTGGTGCCTGGTGCCATCTTCGGTATCTTCGCGTCGGCCTACTTCTGGCTGCCGAAGTGGACGGGCTACATGTACGACGAAACTCTGGCCAAAACCCATTTCTGGTTGTCATTTGTCGGCATGAACCTGGCCTTTTTCCCTATGCACTTCCTGGGGCTTGCCGGGATGCCGCGGAGGATTCCGGATTACGCACTGCAGTTCGCTGATTTCAACATGGTGTCCAGTATCGGTGCCTTCATGTTCGGCGCTACCCAACTGCTGTTCCTTCTGATTGTTGTGAAGTGCGCCAGAGGCGGTGTCAAAGCGCCAGCCAAGCCCTGGGAAGGTGCTGAAGGCCTTGAATGGGAAGTTCCTTCACCAGCGCCCTACCACACCTTCACCACGCCACCCGATGTGAAATAGGAGGCTGACAAAAATGGCTGAGCAACCGGCAAACAAGACGGTACCTCCGCGCAGTAATGCGCGGGTTATCGGTTGGTGTCTTGCCAGCGTGGCCGGAATGTTTGCCTTCGGCTTTGCGCTAGTGCCTCTGTATGACGTGTTCTGCGAAATAACCGGTATAAATGGAAAAACCAGCGGGCGCTATGAGTCTACCGAGCGCTCAGTAGCAGACATGAGCCGTACCATTAAAGTGCAGTTTCTGGCCCAGAACGGGCCGGACATGCCTTGGATATTCCGGCCGGTTGCGCGCAGCGTTGAAGTTCACCCCGGGGAGGCCACAACCGTGAACTTCTATGCCGAGAACCCGACCGATCGGGACATGGTTGGCCAAGCGGTGCCCAGCCTGTCGCCATCGGAAGGTGCCTTGTATTTCCACAAAACTGAATGCTTCTGTTTTAACCAGCAGCCATTGTCCGCGGGCCAGAATACGGAAATGCCGCTGGTGTTTATTGTGGATCAGGATTTGCCCAGCCATATCACCAAACTGACATTGTCCTACACACTATATGATCAGGGCGAGCCGCAAGCGGCCGTGACAGAGACAACCAGTACAACAAACAAAACAATAATCGATAACGGATAAGCCATCGGAGATAGCTATGGCGGATTACCAGAACTATTACGTTCCCGAACAGAGTAAGTGGCCTATTATTGCCACGGTGGGCCTTGGGGTCATGCTATATGGTGCGGCCTCGATTATGGTCGACAGCAATCAGGGCGACAGCACCGGTAATGCCTGGATGATTTTCTGGGCCGGCGTACTGGTTATGATTTATATGCTGTTTGGCTGGTTTGGTAGCGTTATTAAAGAGAGCCGATCTGGCCTTTACAGCCCGCAGATGGACCGGTCATTCCGCTGGGGCATGAGTTGGTTTATATTCTCGGAAGTCATGTTTTTTGCGGCGTTTTTTGGCGCCCTGTTCTATGCCCGGGTCTTTGCCGTGCCCTGGCTCGGGGGTGAGGGCGATCGCGGCAGTTCCAACATGCTCTGGGAAGGCTTTCAGGCTACTTGGCCGTTGATCAACAACCCTGACCCGGAAGCTTACCCTGCTCCAGAATCCGTTATCGGCCCCTGGGGCCTACCACTGATCAACACCATTCTTCTTGTTACGTCATCGTTCACCATAACCGTTGCTCACCATGCCATTAAAGCGGACAACCGCAAGAAGCTGAAAATCTGGCTGGCGGCGACCATTGCGCTTGCGCTGGTGTTTCTTTTCTTTCAGGCTGAAGAATACATGCATGCCTATCAGGACCTTAACCTGACGCTGCAATCCGGTATCTACGGGAGCACCTTCTTCATGCTCACCGGTTTTCACGGTTTTCACGTGATGCTGGGAACCCTGATGTTGATCATCATGTTTATACGCATTCAAAAGGGGCATTTCACCGCAGATAGCCACTTCGGGTTTGAAGCGACATCCTGGTATTGGCACTTTGTGGATGTGGTTTGGCTGGGCTTGTTCGTCTTTGTATATGTCATATGAGGTAGCAAGGGCTTATATTCAGGGAGTCGGGTGTAGTGTCAGGCTCCCTTGCCAAAGTGACAGCAAAATAACAGTGAGCAGAAGCACGCTCAGGGTTACCCGTACAGCAAGAGAATTTACCACCCGATTGGTTTTGCCGCCGTCTTTTATGAGAAAGAAAAGACCACTGAACAGGCTGATGATAACGGCGAGCATAAGGAAAATGATAAGGGCTTTGAGCATAAAAAAATCTCTGGTTTTTGTTCTGGTTGAAGCCAAATGCACTATAGCAGACCATGGCTGAGGCAAAACAAAACTCTCGAAAATGGCAGCTGAACTGGCGGTTGATGGTGTTTACAGGCGCCTTTTTGCCGCTGCTTATTGGCTTGGGTATCTGGCAACTGAACCGGGCCGAGGAAAAGCAGGTTCTGCTTGAGCAGTGGCAGCAAGAAGCACAGGATCTTGATTGGCTGGAACAGGTGGCCAGTGGGCTTGAAAGCGGCAGGCCTGTTACGCTTTCCGGGCTTTACGACGAGCGCAGCTGGTTGCTGGATAACCGAACCCGCGATGGCATTGCAGGTTACGAGGTTCTGACGGTGTTTTACCCTCTGCAAGGCCCTGCGGTTCTGGTTAACAGAGGCTGGGTCGGGGCACCGAGAACGCGAAATGAATTGCCGGATATCAGCCCTCCCGAAGGTGTCTTCAGCTTAACCGGACGGATAGGCCCTTACCCGGAACCGCCGGTACTGTCTTCAAAGTCAGCAACTGACGAACATTGGCCCCGCAGAGTGCAGGCATTACCCGGGTCGGTCGCAAGAGCTGAAATCCCCGAGTTGCCTGGTGCTATTATCCGGCTTGCAAGCAGCGAGCAGCCTGGCGCCTATCGTGCGGATTGGGAACCAGACCTCATGGGGCCACAAACCCACTACGGATATGCGACACAATGGTTTGCGCTTGCACTGGTGCTGACTATATTGAGTGTAGCGGCGAGTTATCGAAAGACAGGAACCAATAATGACAATGACAATGGTTAACGGGTTACCACAGCAAGAAGAAAAAGAAGGCCCAACCCCCGAGCAAGTTCGCAGGGGCCGACGTACAGCCATGTTGTTGTTTGCCCTGGGATTCGGGCCAATGATTCTGGCCACCATTATGTTCTACACCGGCTGGCTGAATCCCGCAGGGCATACTAATCACGGGGCGCTGATCAGCCCGACGGTGCCTGTGGCCGCGCTCAACCTTGAGACGCTTTCGGGCGAGCCGCTGGCCAATCGGTTTGTCGCTGGTAAAGCAGATCCTCAGTGGTTGCTTGTGGTTGCCGCGGGCGAATGCGACACCCGCTGCGAAGAACTGCTCTACCTCGCGCGACAAGCTAATATTGCCTTGGGGAAAAATGCTAACCGAGTATCGAGAGCCGCCGTTTTAGGCGGAATTACCGGTGGTCTAGCGGCACGCTGGCCAACCGAGTACCGTTTGATGGAACGCCTGAGGCCTGTACCCGGCAAAACACCTGCCTGGCCTGCTGGAATCAATCCGGAAAGTGAGCCGCGCATCCTGCTCATCGACCCCTTTGGCAATGTGATGATGCATTACGGCCCCGAGAATTCTGGTAAGGACATGCTCAAAGATTTGAAGCACCTGCTCAAACTGTCACAGGTGGGCTGAGCCTTAGCCCGGAGGAGTTACCTTGACGCATCTGTTTACCGGCAACCAGCCTAACGCCAAAGCCATGGCAAACTGGGCGACTTTCTCAGTGCTTCTCGCCATTGTCGTCATCATGCTGGGCGCCTGGACCCGGCTGGTGGATGCCGGGCTGGGTTGCCCCGACTGGCCCGGGTGTTATGGCTTCATAACCGTGCCTCAAAGTGAGTCGCATATAGCCATCGCTAATGCCCGGTTCCCGGACACGCCGGTGGATGTAGCTAAAGGCTGGCCGGAAATGATCCACCGGTATGCCGCTGGCACCTTGGGGCTGGTGGTGTTCGGGCTGGCAGCAAGCGCCGTGCGAAAGCGCCGCAGCGGTGTGCCTTTCAAACTGCCTCTGTTCATTGCAGGGTTTATTCTGCTGCAGGGTGCGTTTGGAATGTGGACGGTTACCTTGAAGCTCTGGCCTCAAGTGGTCGCGCTGCACCTTCTTGGCGGCTTTACCACCTTGAGCTTGCTCACCTTGCTGGTGCTGCGGCTAAGAAAGTTCTCTGCAACACAGGCCAACATCGCCCCCGAAGAGAACCCGAACCCCTCGGCGCCAAGGCCCCACATCGCGAAACTCCGCCCCTGGCTCTATGGCGGCTTGTTGCTGGTTATTCTGCAAATTGCCTTGGGGGCCTGGACGGCAGCCAACTATGCGGCCGTCGCCTGTACCGACTTGCCCACCTGTCAGGGTGAGTGGTGGCCAAAGGATATGGACTTCCAGCATGGCTTCGATATAACCCAGCATGTGGGCCCCAACTATCTGGGTGGGCAACTCACAGCCCATGGCCGGGTAGCCATACACGTAACCCACAGAGTTGGTGCTCTGGTGGTTCTGGGGTATTTCGCTGTTTTGCTGACCCTGATCTGGCGTAGAAGCGCCAGTCGCGAACTGCGCCGCCCGGTACTGCTTGTTTCTGCAGCGCTGGTGGCCCAGATCACCCTGGGGCTCGCCAACATTGCTTTCCATATTCCCCTGCCGATTGCAGTGGCTCACAACGCCATGGGCGCCGGGCTGCTGCTATCGGTGATATACCTGATCTGGCAGCACAATCTGCTGCCCCAGGCACATGCTGCAAGAGCAACACATACAACAATAATGCATCAGGAGATTACGGCATGAGTGAGCAAGTGGACGTACTGCCGGCCCGCAACCCAACCAGCCAATCCGCACGCGCCATATCCTGGCGAGATTATCTGGAGCTGACCAAGCCCAACGTAGTGGCCTTGATGATCCTGACATCCGCCATTGGCATGCTCTTGGCCACTTCCGGCCTGCCCAGCCTGAGCGTGCTGATATGGGGCAACCTGGGCATAGCCTTTCTTGCCGGCGCTGCCGCCGTGGTCAACCACGTGGTCGACCAGAAAATAGATACCGTAATGGCCCGAACCCGCAAGCGCCCTGTGGCTACCGGTAAAATCTCTCCGGTAGAAGCCATAGTGTTCGCTACACTGCTGGCCAGCGTAGGCATGGTGGTATTGATGTGGCAGGTGAACCATCTCACCGCATGGCTCACTTTGGCCTCTCTGGTAGGTTATGCCGGCGTTTATACACTGTTCCTGAAACGGGCAACGCCCCAAAACATCACCATCGGTGGCCTCGCCGGCGCCATGCCGCCATTGCTCGGCTGGACAGCAGTAACTGGCCAGGTAGAAGGCCATGCCCTGTTGCTCGTTCTCATCATCTTCGCCTGGACGCCCCCGCACTTCTGGGCCCTGGCTATTCACCGTAAAGAGGAATACGCCAAAGCCGGCATTCCCATGTTGCCGGTCACCCATGGTAATAAGTTTACTGAACTACACATTCTGCTCTACACCCTGATGCTGTTGGCAGTCAGCCTGCTACCTTTCGTCACAGGTATGTCCGGCTGGATATATCTCGCTGGCGCGCTCGCTCTTGGCCTACGCTTCCTCCAGTACGCAATACGCTTGCTAAAAGGTGATGACCGCCGAGTGGCACTTAACACCTTCAAATACTCCATCACTTACCTGATGGCCCTGTTTGTGGTACTCCTTGTAGACCACTACGTGTTTTTCTGACTTGGTGCAGACGCGCCAGCAGGAGGGATGCCTTTTCTTCCGGGAAAAACAACTCGCTGCGCTCAGACATCTTTTTCCCTGCAGAAAAGGCATCCCTCCTACTGTCGCTGCGTTACCGTAGAGTTTGCCATTAGGAGTAATAATGAATCGTTCATTGAAGGTCACGCTGTTTGTACTTCTGTTGTTGGTGGTACTCGTATTTGGCCTGGTTATTGGTCGGCAGGTATTCCTGGTGGACAGCGGGGAGCCCACGCCTGCTCCGGATCTGGCTGAAATGAACACCTATGTTTATGACCAACCGCGGCCACTTGTCGAGTTCACGCTAACGAACGAAAACGGCGAAACCGTCACCCGTGAGAGTCTCCAGGGTAAGTGGACCTTTGCTTTTGTTGGCTACACCAACTGCCCGGATATCTGCCCGGCGGCCATGGCGAACCTGCGACGCACCGACAAGCTACTTTCGAAAGACTTGCCCCAGCCGGATTACCTGCTGGTCACTGCCGACCCTGAACACGACACGCCTGAAAAACTGAAAGCCTATACCGGGTTTTTCGGCGAAGACTTTCACGGCCTGACTGGAGATCTGGAAACATTGCGTGCACTGGCGCAAAGTTTGAGTGCCGTGTTTGTACACCGAGACGTCGACGGTGAGCTGCTTGTAGATCACAGTGGGCATTTTGCGTTGGTGAATCCCGACGGCCAGCTGGCGGCATTGATTCAGCCACCCCATAACCCGGAACAGCTGGCGGAAGCCTTTGAGCGTATCTACATTTGGGCTAAAGCCAACAGTGAAATCCCGCGCACCTGAGGCGGATAAGCAGCCTGTTCTGCTAAGGTCAGACTGACATAGCGGCGCGACTCGCATAGACTGCCCGGCTGAAAATGCACTCGCCGGAACCGACAGTATGTACAAGCAGAACACCACAACTCTGAAAGAACTCTTTAGCGTTCTGGCTGCGGGTGCCATTGTGCTTATGGTTGTGCACACACTGGGCCGCTTTGTTTACACCCCGCTGTTGCCCTACCTGATCGACGACGGCCAGCTCACCGCGCCGGAAGGCGCAGCAATCGCCACCTGGAACTATTTAGGCTATCTGATGGGTGCCATGCTGGCGATTCGTTGGCATAGAGTTAGCCATATCCGCATTTTGCTGCCCGCGTTTCTCATCGTTCACGTTATAACCACGATCTTCGTTACCCAAACGGACAACCTGACAGCCATCTCCACCGCCCGCTGGTTGAATGGTGTCGCTAACGGAGTCGTTTTCGTGCAGGCACCTGCATTGATTCTGGAATGGTTGGTGCTGCGCAACCGTTCGAGCATGAGTGGGTTGGTCTACGTTGGGGTGGGGCTGGGCTTGCTACTCTCCAGTGGACTCGTTACCGGCACTGCAGATTGGCTGGAAGGTGCTGCACGCTGGTGGCCAGTGGCTCTGGCATCCATTCCTTTGGCCATTTGGGGCGCTCGCCGCTTGATAAAGCTCGACGTGCCAGATCAGGTGCCTGGCAATGATGGCAAAGTGAAAGCCAAAACCCCGTTAATCGATCGCGCCAGCATTCCTCTGTTTCTGTCGTACGCGGGCGCAGGTCTGGGTTACATCCTTCCCATGACCTTTCTGCCACTGCTGGCAAAGCTCGAGCTCGACGCCGAACACTGGCTGCTTGATGGGGCCTGGCTAATCGTAGCCTTGTGCACAATTCCTGCCGCCTGGGTGTGGAATAAGCTGGGCACGAAAATGGGCGATATACCTGCGTTGAAGCTGAATTTCCTGATTCAGCTTGCGGGTGTGCTGGCAGCCGTTATCGTGCCCGGCGCCCTAGGCCTGCTGTTATGTGCAGCACTGGTAGGAAGCACGTTTCTGGGAACGGTGCTGCTCACCCAGCGGCTTGGGCGTGCCCTGCATCCACATCAAGGGCCCCGGTTGTCTGCAGCCATGGTCGCCCTCTACGGGTTCACCCAAATGGCTGGTCCTTGGCTAACCAAACAGTGGCTCGACGCCGGCGGCACTCTGGTATCCGCTTTCGGCATAGGTGTCGGGGCGCTGGTTTTCGGATTACTTTTTGTGTTTTTTGTTCCAAGGCCTGAAGCTTGGCACGCAAGAACAATTCCGCACGATTGATAGCCGTGCTCCCAATAGACCACATCCTCCCAGAGCTAAAACACACCCTGCAGCAAGCCACCACGGCCCTGCTGCAGGCACCCCCGGGCGCAGGTAAAACTACGCGGGTACCCTTGGCACTGCTGGCTGAACCTTGGCTGCAAGGCCGTAAAATCCTGATGCTTGAACCCCGGCGTTTGGCAGCTCGTTCCGCGGCCAGATTCATGGCATCGCGGCTGGGTGAGCAGCCCGGGCAAACTATTGGTTACCGCACGCGCCTGGACACCAAAATATCTGGCCTGACACGCATAGAGGTTGTGACCGAAGGCATACTCACCCGGCTGATCCAGAGCGATCCCATGCTGGAAGAGTACGCCGCTGTGCTCTTCGATGAATTCCACGAACGCTCCCTTCAGGCCGATCTCGGGCTGGCACTGGTGCGAGAGACACAAGAAGCGCTAAGGGAAGATCTGCGAGTGTTGGTGATGTCCGCCACACTGGACACCGCCCCCATTGCCCGCCTGCTCGGCGATGTACCCGTATTAAGCAGCGAAGGGCGAGCCTTTCCTGTGGAAGTGTTCTATCGCCCGGTGCCAAGCACGCAGCGCTACCCAAGGCTGTTGGACCAAGTCGTGGCGGTGGTTACCGAAGCTCTGGCGCAGCAGCCAGGCTCAGTGCTGGTGTTCCTGCCGGGCGCAGGAGAGATTCACCGGGTGGCTCAAGCGTTGGCCGGGCAGGTGGCCTCGAACGTTGTCATCGCGCCTCTGTTCGGCAACCTGAAAGCGGCAGAGCAGGACCAGGCTATTGCGCCGGCTGCAGAGGGCACTCGCAAAGTCGTGCTGGCAACCGCCATCGCAGAAACCAGTCTGACCATTGAAGGCGTGCGGGTGGTGGTGGACAGCGGCCAGCAGCGCCGTGCTGTGTTTGACCCAAATAGTGGAATGACACGGTTGATTACAGGTCGGGTTTCCAAAGCCTCCGCAGAGCAACGCAAAGGTCGTGCGGGCCGGGTGGAGCCGGGTGTGTGTTACCGGCTATGGAGTGAGTCGGAACAGTTCGGGCTGGCGGAATTCACACCACCGGAGATTCGCGAAGCCGATCTGGCGCCACTGGTGCTCGAATTGGCGCAGTGGGGCGCCAGAACGCCGGATAACCTGGTATGGATTGACCCGCCCCCACCCGCCCATTGGCAGCAAGCGGTGGAACTTCTGCAGTGGCTGGACATGCTGGATGATGAAGGCGCAATCACTGAGCACGGCAAGTCAGCTCGGGCCTTGGGCATTCACCCCAGGTTGGCGCACATGGTTATACTCGGGCGATCGCTTGGGCTGGGCAAGCTGGCGGCGGAGCTGGCCGCGTTACTGGAAGACAGGGACTTGCTGGGCCCGGGTGCCGGTGCCGACATGCATGAACGCATTCGCGCCCTCCGTGGAGAACGAGGTTCTCAACGTATAGATCCGCATCGGCTGCAGGCGCTGCGTCAGCAGGCCAAGCGTTTGTCAGCGTCTGGTGACCATGGGAAAAACGAACAGGAACTCATGCCAACGGCCACGGAAGTGGGGCGTTTATTGGCGCTCGCTTACCCGGACCGTATCGGCAAACGCCGCCCCGGAGATACACCACGCTACCAGCTCAGCAACGGCAAAGGCGCACTTCTGCGAGACGACGATGGGCTGGCGCGGCACGAATGGCTGGTGGCCGCAGACCTGGACGGCAAGGCCAGAGAAGCAAGGATTTATCTGGCGGCCCCGGTGGACCTGATGACGCTTAAAGCCGATCTTGCGGCCCATATTCGTGAGCAGGATGAAGCGGAATGGGATGATAAACGTGGCACAGTAATCGCCCGCAAAACGCGCCGACTGGGGGCGTTACTCCTCGGTGAGAAACCGCTGGCAAAACCCTCGCCGGAACTGATTCAGCAGGGCATACTCGCCGCCGTTCGGCGCAGAGGGCTGGATAACCTGCCTTGGACGCCTGCTGCCCGGCAGTGGCAGGCGCGAGTCGCTTTACTGGCCAGGCATTTTCCCGGGCAGTGGCCGGATGTCAGTGATCAAGCCCTGACAGACTCTCTGGAAGAATGGCTTGGGCCCTTCCTGAGCGGCATCAGCCGCTGGTCTGATCTGGCTAAACTGAACCTTCAGAATGCCCTGAGCAGCTTGCTGGACTATCCTCAACAGCAGCAGCTGGGGGAACTGGCTCCAACCAGCCTGACCATTCCCACCGGCAGCTCCGTTACCCTGGATTACACCGCGGAGAATGGCCCAGTATTGGCGGCCAAGTTGCAGGCCCTGTTTGGTTGGATCACTACGCCGACAGTTGCTGGTGGCAAGATGCCAGTGCTGATTCACCTGCTTTCCCCGGCCCAGAGGCCGCTGGCAGTCACGGCGGATCTGGCCAGCTTTTGGGTTAACGTTTACCCCCAGGTGCGCAAAGACACCCGTGGCCGCTACCCCAAACATCCCTGGCCAGAAGACCCGCTAACCGCTGTTGCCCAGCAGGGCGTTAAACGAAAGCCCCGCCAATAACTACTTGATCATCTTCCGGCTGTTGCTGAGGTACTGTTCGCCAGCCGTGCGCACGGTATCAGGATCCGCATGCTCGGAGGCCTTGTGGACTTTCTCAAGGGTGTCCTCAAGCGCATCAATTTCGTCATCCAGCTTCTGCAGGGCATTTTCAAGAGTGTAGGTGAGCTGGTGCACTTCGTTCATGGCTTCCGGAGTCAGTTCACCGGCCAGCACTTTTTCCAGCTTGTTGTTGTACTCGGAGAAGTTGGCAACGGCCTGCTCAAGAGTGTTTGCTGGCTGGCCTTTGAAGTGGCTGCTGTCGCCGGCAAATGCGGGCACAGCGATCAGCAGGGAGGCGGCTACGGCGGTAAACTGGCGAACAATTGTCATGGTAAAGCTCCGTGGTAAGTTAACGCATAATGTAATGCGAATTATTATCAGTTGCGTTGCTGAAAACCATGACCACCGTCAATTTAGCCCACAAAAAAACTTGCGCCCAAGGTAAAACTGCTTAAAAATTGCCCACTTCACTCAGCGCGATCCCGCCCATGAATTTCGTATCATTTAATATTTTCCGCACACTTGGCTTTCCGGATACGACAGTATTGAAACCGGAGAATTACCTGCGCCATAAAGAACTGCTGCGCAATGCAGACTGGGTGCTATTCCCCGAATACTGGCAGCTCAATGCGCTGGTACATGGCTTGAAATGCCGCGTGTTCCCCAGTGTTGCCAGCTACCGCATTGGCCACGACAAAGTGGAAATGACCCGGGCGTTTGAGGCGGTCGCGCCGGAGCATATCCCCTGGACCATCATCGAGGCTAATGGCCCGGAGGAGCGCGAGCATATCTGGAGTGTTATGGCGCTGCCCTTTGTGGCAAAGCTGCCAAAAGCCAGCATGGGCGAAGGTGTGTGGCTGATTGAAACCCGTGACGATTGGCATAAATACTGCGATCGCACCGAGGTTCTCTACGTTCAGGAGTACCTGCCGCTGGATCGCGATGCGCGCATTGTGGTGGTGGGCGATAAGGTTGTGACAGCCTATTGGCGCACCCAGGCGGATCAGGGTTTTTACAACAATGTATCGAAGGGCGGCAAGATCGATAACAGCCCGGTACCTGCGGTGATGACTGATCTCGCCCTGCGTCTGGCCCGGGAACTGGAAGTGGATCACGCGGGATTCGATATTGCCCTGGTAGAGGGCTATCCGTTTGTACTGGAATTCAACCGTTTATTCGGTAATCAGGGGCTGGGCCAGGGCAGCGATCTGAAAGATGCGATTCTGGAATACCTGCAACAGCAGAGTGAGCCCCGAGACCCCGGTGGTTCTAACACCCCCGCGCCATTCCACCCTGTGGCGGTTTGAGCCCTGGGTTAGAGAGTTAGACAGCTAAAGGGTTACAGGTTTTTGTAACGGTTAATGTCGAAAATTCCTGCCTGCAGGGGCTGGTGCTCACGGTGCCAGGCGGTAATGTCGTGAAGAATTTCCCAGAACTGCCGGTGGGTGCGGCGTACGCCCCATACGCTCACCAGAGATTCAAACGCTTTTGGTTCCTCAGCCTTCAGGGCCTTCATCCGGTCTTTGAACAAGCCGAGCTGCGCGGCGGGAATGTCGAAGATGAAGTTGGGGTAGCTGCCGATGATTCCCGGGTAGATGGTCAGCTTGTCGTTCTCCGGCTGGTAGCGTGAATCTTCTCCCAGCAGGAAGGCGACATTGCTGTGGGCGCGGTCGCGGATAACCGTGTAAACCGTGCGCTGCCCGTCTCCGTTGTGAACCCGCAAAAAGGTAACGTCTGGCACGTAGTTGATTGCAGGGAGGAATTCGGCCCGGGTAGCAGCTAACTCAGACAGCACCTGATCGGCTTCCCGAATCCACTCTGGTTCGTCTTTTCGGCCACAGTCACTGCCGCCACAGCGGTTGATAGGGTCATCCCGTTCGGCATTCAGTTCGTGGAATTTTAACAGCATGCGAGCGCCCAGCTCTTCATTGAAAGCCGAAGTGACATAGGGCACCTGTGAGGGGGCCGTATCGTTCATGCTGGCGTAGCTGTAATCCAGTTTTAGCGAACCTGAATCCTGATACCAATTACGCAAAACCCGATTGCGTTCCCTTGGCGGTATCAGCCTGAGGTAGTCCTGTTCACCGCCGTTTCGGATCAGGTCAAAGTAGAGGCGCGTTTGGACTTGGTGGGCCACATTGCCGAACACGTCGAAGTTCACCACCAGTTCGTAATAGGTGCGTTCAAGCAGCGGGTAATCCATCCACCAACTGGTTAACGGCACTTGGCCGATGAGCCCCCTCTGTACTGAGGCATTATTGTGGTGGCGGAACACCGTTAACAGGGCGTTGGTATTGTAGCCGTCGCCATCCCAGATATGGTCGAGGGAGGCACCTTTTGGGTAAGCCTCTCGGTAGGCCTGATTTCGCAGTTCATGGTAGCGGTTGCGTTTGCCTTGATAGGTGAGCCAGTTGTCCCCCAGATCCAGCAGTGCGCTGTCCTGACCAGGCAGAGCCAGTAATGGGCTTACCTTGTCGCGATACTCCGCATCGGTTACGTAAAGATCGTCTTCCGGATCGTGGTAGCTAACCCAAAAGTGATCCCGGATCACGTCGGTGGCAATCTGGCCGCGGCATACCGGCCCGCGAATGAAGGTGCGTGTGAAATACTCTGCGTTATCCAGCATGAACTGGTAGCGGGCTTTTGCCGGTATGTCTGCGAAGGTCACAAACGGGTTGGCGCGACTATCCCGGCTGTAGTCCGGCAGGGCGTCTACTTGCCAGTCGTCGGCGTAAAACAGCTCCCGGGTGCGTTCAAACGGCTTCTCCCCGAATGCGAAGGTAATGTGGCGTTTGTGCACAATGCTGCCGGCAACCGGGCGCAGGCGGTAATACACTGGGCCTTCGGGGTCGTCGTTGGGGCGTCGGGTCGCAATTATATCAACGGGTGTGCCCGGCACGGTGTGGGAGCGCACAATTTCAAAGAAGCGGGTATCTGCGCCCTCATCCTCAAAGTACAGGTGCGCCAGATAAAGATGTTCGTAAATCCAGCGGCTGATCAATTGCTGGCGGGGGCTACGATCATTAAGCCAGGCTTCCCAGCGGTTGATGTGATTCAGCTCAGTGTCATTCGGCTTGGTAACCAATGGGCTGATAGCGCCACCCTGATTAATCCAGCCAGTGAGTGTGGCGTATTCGTCGTCGGTGAGGCCGGTAACGGCCAGTGGCATGCCTTCATAGGGATGGTCGCTGGCGTAGTCGGAGAAATCTTCGTTGCTGACACACTGGTTAGCGCGGGACAGGCCCAGTTCGATGTTGTCGGGCAGTTTGCTGTTGGGCGCAAACTCATACTGTTTGCCCAGGCGAATCATGTTCTCGAACAGGCTGCGGGTTTGGTCGCCTCTCGCCAGCACGGAGTAAAAGCCCATCTCTCGCCATTGTTGTTCGGTATGGGCATCAATGCCCAGGCGTGTGGTTTGCTGGGGGTCAAAACGAGCGCCGTTGTAAACCGGATTTTTGTGGGCACCACGAATCAGGCCGTCGGAGTACTCCATCTTGAGCTGGCAAGGGGCGTCAAAGCAGCTATGGCAGGCCAGGCACTTGGCTTCGACAATGGGACGAACGTCGTCGTTGAAGCTGACGGGTTGTTGAGTTGCAGTGGGCAGTGCCTGTTTGAATGTGGGCGGCGTGGTGTTTTCGGCGCAGCCTGCCAGAAATAGCAGGGCCAGGAGCGCTGCAGAGATGATTCTCGCCATTGGGGGCCTGTAGTCGTTTGAGTTTTGTGAATTATAGACGGTTGAATAGGTGTTCGCTAAGGCCTCTTCATTTGGGGGGAGGCCGAGTAGCCGGGGCCCTTTCTTCTGGGAAAAACAACTCGCTGCGCTCAGACATCTTTTCCCGACAGAAAGGGCCCCGGCTACTCGACCTGACGGCCATTCTTGAGAGCAGGTCGCTGTACAAATTATGGGTAGATGTGCTCATATCTGTGGGGTGGGAAAAGCCTGATTATCGCGCCCATTGCAGGGGGCCAATTTTGGTTTGGTTCCCGTTATTGAATATTGCTTTATTACCCCTGGGGGGACCACCATCCATGACCGAGTCAGCCAACGCTAACATCGCCGATTACTACACTGCCGAGACCTTTGAGCGCATCAAGGCGTTTGCGGATACCAAGGAAACACCCTTTGTGGTGATTGATACCGCCACTATTAATCGTCAGTACGACGAGTTGGTGGAAGGTTTTCCTTACGCGAACGTGTATTACGCAGTGAAAGCCAACCCGGCTCCGCAGGTTCTGACCATGCTGCGGGACAAGGGTGCGAGCTTTGATATCGCGTCGGTGTATGAGTTGGAAAAGGTGATGGGGCTGGGCGTGACCGGCGATCGGATCAGCTACGGCAACACCATAAAAAAGGCGCGGGACATTCGCACTTTTTATGAGAAGGGTGTTCGTATGTTCGCCACGGACTCCGAGGCGGATTTGCGTAACATTGCCAAGGCGGCGCCTGGCTCGAAGATTTACGTGCGTGTTCTGACCGATGGCACGCAAACAGCAGATTGGCCTCTTTCCCGGAAGTTTGGCTGTGAGAATGACATGGCCATGGACCTGCTGATTCTGGCCCGCGATCTTGGCCTGGTGCCTTACGGTGTGTCCTTCCACGTGGGCTCCCAGCAGCGTGAAATTGGTGCCTGGGACTCGGCACTGAACAAGGTAAAGGTCATTTTCGAGCGATTGAAAGAAGAAGACGGCATCGAATTGAAAATGATCAATATGGGCGGTGGTTTTCCGGCTAACTACATCAACCGGACCAACGAGTTGGGTGTATACGCCTCTGAAATTACTCGCTTCCTGAAGGAAGACTTTGGCGATGATCTCCCGGAAATCATTATCGAGCCCGGTCGTTCGTTGATTTCCAACGCCGGTGTTCTGGTGAGCGAGGTGGTTTTGATCGCCCGTAAATCCCGTACAGCGCTGCACCGTTGGGTGTTTACGGATGTGGGCAAGTTTAATGGTCTGATCGAGACGCTGGATGAAGCGATCAAGTTTCCAATCTGGACGGATAAGAAAGGTGAAGGCGAAGACTGTGTTATTGCGGGCCCGACCTGTGACAGTGCGGACATTATGTACGAGCACCACAAATACCCGCTGCCACTGAATCTGGCTATCGGTGATCGCATGTACTGGCTGTCCACTGGAGCCTATACAACAACCTACAGTGCCGTGGAGTTTAATGGGTTCCCCCCATTAAAGGATTACTACATCTAACCAAAGTCAGAAGGCCAGGGTGTGGGGTGTCTTTTCCGCCGGGAAAAAGATGTCTGAGCGCAGCGAGTTGTTTTTCCCAGAGGAAAAGACACCCCGCGCCCAGGCCCTGCACCAACGCTAGCAGGCTGAGCTTTACTGTCGCTCCAGGTTTAGTTTGATTGCCAATGGAGAAACCAGAACTCCGTAGGCAATCATTACTGCTATGGCGTGTCGTATGTCGCCGGTCCAATCAGAAAGTACGCCGCCCAGCATGGGTACGGCGAAGGCTATGGTATAGCCGACAAGAAAGTTGCCGGCGGACAGTCTGCCGGTTTCGTTGGCGGGTACCAGAAGCGGCGGTAACGCCACCATCATGATCAGCAATATGCCCGCCGTGAAGCTCATGAACGTTGCGCTGGCGATTGCCCACCATCCTGTAAACACCAATAACCCGATTGTTCCCAGCAGGCTGAGTATCAGCATGATGAGCAGTGGGGCTTTTCTTCCTACCCAGTAGCGGGCCATTTTCAGCATCAATAGCGAAGCAATCACCTGAGCGAAGTTGTACCAGAACAGGGCTTCGGTGAGGTTGTCGAACTCTCCTCTTTGTTCCAGTAATGCCGCGAGGTAGGCGTTTACGCCGAAAAACAGGGAGCCGGATACGCCGAGTAATAAGCCCAGTTTAAGTGTTAGTGGGTTTTTCCAGTCGGGTAGCCAGGCGACTTTTCGGGTAGGTCTTGCCAGGTCGCGTTTGGGCAGGAACAGGGCTGCGGTGACCAGCAGTGCGGGTAATGACCATACCAGCATGGTTGCGCGCCAGCTGTTGTCCAGTAGCGGCATGATGACCGGCAGGGTGATTCCTGCGCCGATGAATTCGCCCATCAGCATGCCGTTCATGTAGATGGCTGAGCCGAGTGCCAGGTTTTTGGGCTCCAGCCAGCGTGGAAGCAGTGCTGGTAAAGCTGGCTGCATCATGGCTATGCCTACACCCATCACGGCGCTGGTGAGCATTAAGGTGATGGTGTCGGGTGCCAACCCACGGCCTGCGGAGCCGATGACCATAATGAGCATGGCCAGTGCCAGTGTGTTGCGTGGGCCTATGCGGGAAATGAATAGTGAGCCAGGCATGGAGCCTATGGCTAGCATAAGGATGGGCAGTGTGGTCAGGGCACCGGTTAAGGTCTGAGACAATGCCAGTTCGTCACCGATAAACGGTGCCAGCGGTGGCGCAACCAGTATGGGAATGCGCAGGTAGACCCCGGCCAGCCAAAGTAAAACCGCCACCGGCAGCAGGCTTGCTGTCGATGGCGATGTGGATGGCGCGGGGTGTTCAGCTCTGGACAAGTAAGATTAGTCTTCGCTGGTATCCGGCAGGTAGGCGCCGTCTTCGTCGTGTACTTCCTGCCCGGTTACAGGCGGGTTAAACGAGCAGATTAAGCGCATGTCTTCAGTGCCGCCGCGAAGGGTGTGCTGATCGTGCTTGTCGAGGGCGTATAGCGTGCCGTCGGAGATCTGATGGGTTTCACCGGTGGCTTTATCGGTAATGCTGCCATTGCCGGCTACGCAGTAAACCGCTTCCAGGTGGTGCTTGTACCACAGGTTCAGCTCAGCACCGGCAGGGATGATCGTTTCGTGGAAAGAGAAGCCCATGCCGTCTTTTTTCAACAACATACGACGGCTGGTCCAACCTGGGCCGTGCACTTCACGTTCGGTACCGATGATGTCCTGAACTCGTACTATCTTCATGAGCATTCCTCGTTTATTGATGGAATAGCCTTACAGTATAAACATTCATTTCAGGTGCGATTCAACCGCCAGTCGTCATAAACAGCCATGCACTGCTCAATGGCGGTGTTAAAACGTTGCTGCTGAGCGTCTTCCAGAGGCTGCTGTTTACGGCATTTGTCCAAGGCTCTCTGGATGGTTTGACGGCTCTTTTTGTCGAGTCGTTCAAGCCAGTGATGATCGGCCGGCTGCAGATCAAGTAGTTCTCTGCCGGCGTGGTTGCGATGACTGATGTGCCACCAATGATCCACGGCCCGCCCCAGCACTACGTAACCAAACTGGCTGTCTTGCACAGGCCCGAACGTAGCTGTTTTCAGGCCGTCCTGGAGCAGCCCGATATTCAGTACCGGCAGGGTGAGCTTGCCGCCGTAGAAATAGCTCCCGGCTGCGCCGAGCAGGCCGCCCACCAGAGCCCCGGTGCCCAGTGATGAGCCCAGAGTCAGGGCATCCAGCCCTGCTCCGCTGACGGCGCCCGCACCGAAACCAGCTGTGGCCAGATAGCGCCTGCTAACAGCCCAGTGTTTGCGGCTGTCTTCGGAAAACAGGTCATGGTCGCTGTGCCATTCCAGCTCGGCCTCTTGTCGCCGGATACTTTGATGCTGGTACAGGTGCTCGATGTTCACGCGCAGAGATTGTTCCCGTTGGCGTTGGTGCTGGTACCAACGCTGCCGGAGTTGATCTGCAAGGGTGCTGTCGCTGGTGCCCGCGACTTGATCCAGCGTTAGCGTGCGCTTCTCCCGAAACGACATCATGTCAAACAGCGCTTTGGCTATGATGCCGGCCGCCTGGTGGCGACGCTGCTCGCGCTGGGCCGAGAGGTGATGTGTTGCCTGATCCAGAGGCTTTTCCCAGTCTGGTTCAAGTTGTCCAAATGCACGCAACAAGCTGAGATGTTGCTCGAATGGGGCGCGAACCGCATCGAACTTGCGTACAACCTGGAAAAACTGGCCAAGCGCGGAGTGCCAGGTGTCGCTGTAGTCGTCGGGCCCGATGCTGTTGATCAGGGCCAGGCTAGGCTGGCCGGTCCAGCGCAGTATGGTCATCTCGGCTTCGTGCTCGGCACTGTAGGGCGCCGAGCCGTCCACCACATAGATAATTCCCGCGCCTTCAATCAAGGGTGCAAGCAGTTCACATTCGTCAGTGAAGCGGCTGTCGCCCTGATGTTGAAGAACAAATGCACGAACCGTTTCGCCGTGGTCTGATGCAGAAACACTGTGGGCCTCAAGCCATTCGAGCACCCGCCTGGGGCGCTGAAAGCCGGGTGTGTCCACCAGTGTGTAGAGAACCCTGCCATCCACACTCAGTGGGTAGGACTGGCGCTTGCGTGTGGTGCCCGGCTCCAGCGCAATGGCAATGCCATCGTTCTGGGAAAGGGTGGCCACCACACTGGATTTTCCTTTGTTGGGATGGCCTACAACGGCAAAAATGGGCGCTGTATTCATTCCATAACTCCCCCGTTCATACCGGGAACTGCTCCATGAGCCGGTATCAGGCTGACCATTATAAATTCTGGCCCGGCCCGCTTGGCAAATCTCAGCCATTGCTGAACCTGATGTACATCTGGTTCCTGCTCAATGTGGGTGGCCAGTGGCAGCAAAGCGATCCGGACATCCTTTGGCCATAGCTCTCTTGCACTGGTCAGAAAGTCTTCCAGCTCTCCGGTGGGTGGTTCCCAACTACGAACAACCAGAATAACGGAGCGGCCCGATTCCTGTGCCAGTTGCTCGGCTACTTGCTTCAGCGTTTGCCGGTCTTCTTCGAGGGTCAGCCGGCCACCTGCTTTGACAATCAGGCTTTTGCCGCTGCTAAGGGCATCCGGCAGCTCCGGGTCGCCGGCGCCGGCCCAACACAGCACAATGCTGGCGTCCGGCAAGGGTTGTAGCTTGAGTTGGGTGTGTGTATCCGGTAAGTCCGAGGCGTCGTTGTGTTCGTTTCCTGTATCCAGAGCCGGGGTTTCCATGCGATAAAGCAACGCCCGTCTGGCTGGGTGGTTTGCCAGCAGTTGTCGAGCCTTGCGCCTTATCAATACGCCCGACAAAAGGGCAAGAGCAAGTCGGGGCAGTAGCGCCCAAGTTGTCCAGAGCATGGCGATAAAGGGCCACCACTGGCCCCAGCGTGCCGGCTCCATGCTGCCCGCGCCCGCACTGGCACGGAAAAAACGTGTGGATTCCACAAGCGCCAAATCCGGTGCAGCGGCCGGCCAAATCGCGGCCCAAGGTGTCGCCATCGCCGCAATCAGACTGTGATAACGGCTGGCATCGGTTTCAAGAGTGGTGCTCCAGCCGAACGCCAGGTCCTGCAGCACCACCATAACAAGTAACGTCGCGAGACCGGCAAGGGCAAAGCACAGCCCGCCCAGCTGCGCGGCCCGAGCCATGAGCACTGGCTGAAGCTTGGTGGTAACCGTCGTTTCCGGATTGTTGTGAAAGCGCCGGAGCAGCGCCCCCCAGGGTTGCCAACCAACGAGAGACTGAACTGTGGTCACTACTGCCAGTAATAGCTGAAAGGCGACAAAGGCAACAATAACGGTCACGTTTATGCGTTGGCCACCGTCGTAAAACAGCAAGCCAATCATGGCAATTAATCCAAACACCGTGCCCGCAACCATGAAACCGCTGTTGATCCGCTGCCAGAAGCGCAGAGTGCCCGCCGAGGGGGGCGTGCCAGCACCCGGGCCACTCAGGTGGTTGATATGGGCCAGCCAGCGTTTCGGGGTAGGGGTTACCCCTTGTTGCTCGCAGGTCAGGGCAAACTTGCGATCCCGCCGGTGCAAAAATGCCGGCGCCTGGCCCTTGTCTCTTTGGGCGCAGGCATCAAAATCCAGCAACAAGCGGAGGGAGTGATCAGTCATGAACGGTTCCGGTGATGAATTCGGTCTTTGGGTCTGTGGTGTTAGAATATCGGCATTACCCCATTTGATACCAGATAACGAGTTGTCATGCCCCACCATTTGATGAATTTGCGCCACGTGCCAGATGATGAAGCCGAAGAAATCCGGGCTTTGTTCGAGGCCCACGACGTGCGCTATTACGAGACCCCACCTAGTCGCTGGGGTATCAGTATGGGTGGCTTCTGGGTACACGATACGGAAGAAGCCGAAAGGGCCAAAGCCATACTCCATGAATACCAGTACCAGCGCACACAAAGCCAGCGTGAAGCCTATGAAACCAGACGCCTGGAGGGCAAGGGCGGCGGTATCTGGTACATGTTTCGGCAGAAACCCGTGCGCACGCTGGCGGCCTGTTTGGCAATTATTGTGATTGCCGGTTTTAGCCTGCTGCCGTTTATCCGAATCGGTTAATTTTCCCGAATGTCCGAAAATCGCTACGGTGTCCTGTTTTCAGGACAAATAAGCTGAAGCCGCCGCTCGTTAGTACTACTCCCCCTCCTTTGTTCGTTTGTCCCGTGGATGGCAGTGTCCGGGAAGTCGGACAAAATCCGTCAGTGTATTCGATGAATTATAAAAATTACTAATAAAAACATAAAGATAAAATAATGGCACAGGAAGCGCATGTGGGTTGATTCGGGCCTTGGGCCCGGACGTGTTCTTAACAACAAAAAACAAGGAACGACCCATGAAACGTATCATGATCTGTACGCTAATCGGCGTGACAGGCATCGCCCTGAGTGCCTGCAATGACAGTAGTGACAGCAATAACAACAACCCACCTGAGGTAAACCAACCGCCTGAATTTATCCAGGGTGACATACTGCACACCCAATATGACGGCGTGACTGACGATCTTCTAACAGCCGGCCTCGGAGCTACGGGCCTTGACAGTGCCACAGCACCTGCGTTTTCTGATCCGCTTAACCCCTCTCCGGCTGAACTGCGTCAGCTTGCGATTTACAATAACTACCGGGCGCTTGTGGATACATCCCCAGGCGGTGGTTATGGCGAGTTTTTTGGCCCCGGTGTCGGCAATCAAACAGAAGGCCTGATTCCGGGCCATGAATACCTGGCGTTTATGACCGTTAACGGCAGTAGTGTGCCTGTTACGGTTATGGCTCAGGTTCCTGACAGCTTTGATGTTCAAAACCCATGCATGATCACCGCTCCTTCGTCCGGCTCCCGGGGAATTTATGGGGCGATTGGTACAGCCGGCGAGTGGGGTCTGAAAAAGGGCTGTGCCGTGGTCTATACCGATAAAGGTAGTGGCACCGGCGCCCATAACTTGGAAACCAATACCGCGCAGCGTATCGACGGTACGCTCTCGTCTACTGATGAATCTGTTCAGTTTCGCGCGGATCTCACGGCCAGCCAGCGGAATGATTTCAATGCAGATTGGCCGGATCGATTTGCCTGGAAGCATGCTCACTCGAAAACCAACCCGGAAGCCGACTGGGGGCGCCATGTTCTTCAGTCTGTTGAGTTTGGGTTCTGGGTGCTTAACAAACAGTTTGGCAGTGATGACAACACCCGTGTTATTACGCCGGAAAACACTTTGGTTATAGCCTCCAGTGTTTCCAACGGCGGTGGTTCATCGGTTCGCGCGGCGGAGCAGGATACAAAAGGGTTGATTGACGGCGTGGCGGTATCAGAGCCCAACGTGAACCCGGCTGTAAGTACCAATTTCACCATTGTGCAGGGTAGCGATACGCCCATTGTTGAGCACAGTCGTAGCCTGCTGGAATACACCACAGCACTTGCGGTGTACCAGGGTTGCGCCAATCAGGCGCCGGCTATTCGTGATATTGCACCATTGAACGCTGCGTATAACCCGCAAGCTATTGGCGAGAATATCTGCACCTCATTGGCGCTTAAGGGGCTGGTTACAGGCTCCCATACACTTTGCCTCCAACGTAGCTCAGAGCATTTCCATGACCTATGCCAACGCCTATGGCCGCGCGGGTGTGGAGGATCGTGTGTGCGGGCTTAGCCTGGCTGCGACGGATGGTACTGGGGCAGTAACTCCGCTTACCCCGGTTCAGGAAGCCGCAGCATTTGCAGTCAGCAACGGTATTCCGCCCACTGCAAAGGTTAATATTGTTTACGATGACGCCGTGGTTCCGTCGACTCTACTGACTGTCAGCAAATCCCCCAGCAGCGGCCTTACGGATTATGGTCTTGATGCATTGTTGTGCTTGCACGGTCTGGCCTTGGGTCGTGATGCGATCACTGGCGATGCGCTGACGGGAGCTGAAGCAGAGCTAGCCGAAGCCATCGCTGATGGTATTGAAGAGATCAGGGCTACCGGGGATCTTCGCGGCAAGCCGGCTGTATTTGTGACGGGGCGGTCGGATGCTATTTTGCCTATCAACCACACTTCCCGGCCCTATTTTGGGCTTAACCGGCAAGTGGAGGGAGTTGGCAGCGAACTCCGTTACTACGAAGTGCTCAACGCCCATCACCTGGACGTTCTGAACGGATTCCCAGCGATTGGCGCCAGCTATGTGCCGCTGCATCACTACGATTTCCAGGCTCTGGATCTGGTTTGGGATCGCTTGACCAACGACACGCCGTTGCCGCCAAGCCAGGTTGTTCGGGCCACGCCGCGAGGCGATGCAACACCGCTGGCCCAGAGCAACCTTCCGCAGATTGCATCACAGCCGCCAGAGGCAGACCTTATCCGGCTGATTGGTAGTGAGTTAATCATACCTGATTGACGGCGTTCGGGCCGTCCCCCGTCCCCTCCCATTTGCTCACCTTGCGGAGGGGGCCATATACTTCTGACAGAACATCCGGCATCGCCGGATGTCAGGGCTTTCACGATGAATGAAACTGACTCTGGCGGTAAGCACTACATGGCACAGTTGTTTGGTGAGAAGAATAAGAAAGGGCTTACCCGGGAGCTAATCGAAGCACTCTTTCCCATGTTTGAGGAGGCCAGCGCAGGGGCGATTGCCGTTGATCGCGAGTCCCGCATTACCTGGATAAACGTGAGCTATTCCGAGTTGTTGGGCTTGAAAGATCCGGCAGATGTGATTGGCCGCCAGGTGCGCCAGGTTATTCCCGAAACCCGCATGCCTGAAGTTGTGGAAACCGGCAAACCGCTGTTGCTGGATATTATGGAGTATCAACAGCAACAACTAGTGGTTACCCGGCTGCCATACTATGACAATGCCGGCGAGATTGAGGGCGCTGTGGCGTTTGTGCTTTACGACGACCTGCAACCACTTACCCCCCTGGTCAGTAAATACCGGCGCCTGCATCAGGACCTGGCCGCGGCTCGCAAGGCTCTGGCAAAAAAATCCCGGGGTACGCGTTATAGCCTTGGAGATTTTGTTGGCGCCAGCCCCGGAGCCCTCGAAGTCAAGCGCCGCGCGCGGCTTGCCGCCGGACGTGAAATGGCTGTACTGGTACTGGGTGAAACAGGTACTGGCAAAGAGGTGCTGGCCCAAGCGATTCATTCTGTATCCAGCCGCTCCGAGAAGCCGTTTGTGGGCGTGAACGTGGCAGCGATTCCCGACAATCTGCTGGAAGCCGAATTCTTTGGTGTGGCACCGGGTGCCTATACCGGTGCCGATCGCAAACTGCGAGAAGGGAAGTTTCAGCTGGCTAACGGAGGCACGCTGTTTCTGGACGAAGTGGGCGACATGCCATTGCCGCTTCAGGCCAAACTTTTGCGCGTTCTGCAGGAAGGCGAAGTTGAGCCTCTGGGCTCGAATAAGGTGACAGAGGTTGATGTCCGGGTTATCGCGGCAACCAGTCGCAATCTTGAGGCGATGATTGCCGACGGCAGTTTTCGCTCAGATCTGTATTACCGGCTTAATGTGCTGGAAATCCCCATACCACCGCTGAGGGACCGTCTTGCGGACCTGGGGTTGCTTTGCGAAACCTTGCTTTGGGAAATTAGCGAGGGGCTGGATATGCGTGCGGAAATTACCGATGCCGGCGTAGCGGCTTTGGCCAGCTACGATTGGCCGGGCAATATCCGTGAGCTGCGTAATGTGCTTGAGCGAGCCCTGACCATGAGTGAGGAGGGCGGCGTACTGGATGCAGATGCCATGTTCAAAGTGTTGCCCCGCAGCAGCGCGGGCCCAGCTTCCCGAATCACACCGCGCCCTATTCGGCCCTTGGCCAGCATATTGGCTGAGGCAGAAGCCCAAGCGGTTGAAGAGGCTTTGGTTGCGAGCCGGGGTAACCGCACTCAGGCGGCCAAGTTACTGGGTATCTCCCGCTCGGTACTTTACGAGAAGCTGGCAAAAATGTCCTGATTTCCGGACAGGTGTCTTGGTATCAGTACAAGCACGTACGACCAGAGTTCAATGCTGTCCTGATTTCCGGACGATCATATTCGGCGCAGTTTTAAGTTTGTTTTTATGCGTTTGATATTTAAGGGAAAAAAATTATTGGCATGGGCTCTGCTTTATCCCAAGTGCAGGACGTCAGAACAATTCAGAAATAAAGGCTGGCGCCAAAAGTAAGACCCCTGATATACCATTGCCAACTTTCTTCTGATTTTTCTGGCGTGATTTCTGCCTGGGCTTACTGAGCCAAAGAGGTCCGGACCAAAGTGGTCCGGACCGACTACAACAACAAGAAGGATCATCTTCATGTCTATCAAACATAAGCTATCGGGTTTGACACTGGGTATCATTGCTGCTGCGTTTATGACTGGCGCCTTGGTCAGCAGCAATGCTCTAGCTGCAGAAAAAGTTCGCTGGCAGGTGCCTCTGGCTTTCCCTTCACACCTTATAGGGCTCACAACGCCTGTAAAACACCTGACCGAAAATCTCAAAGCCATATCCGGTGGTGATATTCAGCTGCGTTACTATGAGCCGAACGAACTGGTTCCACCGTTTGAAATCATGGATGCCGTAGGTGGTGGTAAATACCCCGCAGGCTACACCTGGGTTGGTTACGATCAGGGCACCATTCCCGCCTTGCCGTTGTATTCCGGTGCCCCTTTCAACATGGAACCGCCTGCTTATCTGGCCTGGTATTACGAGGGCGATGGCCGTGCGTTGCTGGAAGAAATCTATGCCAAACGCAACATCCACCCCATGCTGTGCAGCATCATTGGCCCTGAAGGCGCAGGCTGGTTCGCTAATCCAATCAAGGGCGTGGAAGATTTTGACGGCCTGAAAATCCGCTTTGCCGGTATTGGTGGCAAGGTTCTGGAGAAGCTCGGCGCTTCCGTAACCATGGTTCCAGGCGGCGAAATCTATCAGGCGCTAGAGCGCAAAACGATTGATGCAACTGAGTTTTCTCAGCCCGCCATCGACAAGATGCTGGGCCTGGACCAAATTATCAAAAACTACATCATGCCCGGTTGGCACCAAACTCTGACCACCTCCCACCTGTTGGTGAACAAAGATGTTTGGGAGAAGCTGGAGCCGCAGAGCCGCGCGCTTATCGAAATGGGTTGCGAGTCTGCCACGCTTAAAGGGTTTGCACAGAGTGAGTGGGCCCAGCCAACAGCACTGCGCGAGTACGAGAAAGAAGGCGTAAACGCCCAGACTCTGCCAGAGCCGGTACTGCGTGAGCTGCAAAAGGTCACGAATGAGGTGTTGGATGAAATTGCTGCCAAAGATGAAATGTTCAATCGCGTACTGACCAGTCAGCGTGAATTTATGGAGCATCACTCTATATGGCACTCCAATGGCTATCTGCCACGGGATTTCTACAAGTACGACTGATCAACGGATGATGTTCATTGCGGGTAACGGTTGAACGCTGCCCGCTTCCTTCCCTGCATCCGGAAAATCCGAGGTTTTTGTGACCGATACTAATGTCTCAGGGGATAAGCATGCCCCGACATTCGATACTGATTCGCTGCCAGTCAATGCTTTATCCCGGCATCTAGATCGATTGGTTGTTGCTGTTGGCCGTCTGGCGTCCTGGTTATGGATTGCTGTGCTGATCGTTATCTTGATCAACGTGTTTTCCCGCTATGCGCTATCTCAAGGCTCTATTGCCCTTGAGGAGTTGTCCTGGCACCTCTTCGGAACTGCAACCATGCTCACCCTGGGCTATGCGGTTGTGCGGGACGACCACGTTCGTGTTGATGTGCTGAAAGAGAAGTTCAGCCCCAAAGCCCAGGCCATTATCGAGCTTTTGGGGATTGTGCTGCTGGCGCTGCCCATCATTGCGCTGATGATCAGTGCTCTGGTGCCCTACGCCTGGACAGCATGGATTTACACAGAGCATTCCCAGGCACCTAGCGGATTGCCTTACCGGTTTATATTCAAAAGTATGCTGCCTCTGGGGCTGGTGTTCGTGATGATTGCGCTGCTGTCACGCGCCACGCGTTGCACCACCTACCTATTCCGTTTTCCCAGGGCTGTTGAGCCTCCTTACGATGATCGGCGCTCTGCCGGCCATCCTAATCCCTGAACCACGAGGCTAATGTCATGGGAATAGAAGCAATTCTTGTTATCGCCATGTTCGCCAGCTTTATGGTGCTCTTGCTCTCGGGGTTCCCGGTTGCCTGGTCACTGGCGGGTATTGGTCTTATATTCGGTATTGTCGGCCACGTTATGGTCGAGTATCTCGATTCTCCTCTTTGGTTTACCTGGCAGGGAACCATTGGCGTTCTGGACGCCAGAATCTATGGCATCGTTGCCAATGAGCTGATGGTCGCGCTACCCATGTTTATTTTCATGGGCATCATGCTGGACCGATCTGGTATTACTGAAAAGCTAATGCACAGCCTGGTTAAAGTGCTTGGCGGTCTGCGCGGTGGCTATGCCATTACGGTGGTGCTGGTTGGTGTACTGCTTGCCGCCTCAACCGGTATTGTGGGCGCCTCAGTGGTATTGCTGGGCATGTTGTCCCTTGGCCCCATGATGCAGGCCAACTACAACAAATCACTGGCTGTGGGCACGGCGTGCTCGGTGGGAACGCTCGGCATTCTGGTGCCGCCAAGCATTATGCTGGTTCTGATGGCGGATCGCCTTGGTACCTCGGATGCGTCAGTAGGAAAGCTGTTCATGGGCGCGCTGATTCCAGGCGTCATGCTCGCCATGCTTTACATTCTCTACATCATCATTGCCTCTTACATCAAAAAGGATTTGGCACCGGCGCCTACCAACCGGCAGCGCCTTGATGCCCGCGCCTGGTTTGGTGTGTTCTGGGCAATCTTGCCGCCCATGGCACTGATCATTTCTGTGCTCGGCTCCATCTTTTTTGGCATAGCGACAACCACGGAAGCCTCTGCAGTGGGTGCGGGCGGCGCCTTGCTTATGGCTTTTGTCAGCAAGCGTCTGGATATGGCAACCCTGAAAGAATCCCTTTATCAGACCAGCCGCACCTCGGCATTCATTTTTGGCATTTTTATCGGTGCCACAGTGTTTGCCTCGGTGCTGCGAGGGCTGGGTGGCGACGAAGTGATAGAAGGCGCCATCACCGGCCTGCCTTTTGGCACTACAGGTGTGTTGTTGACCGTTCTGTTTATCACCTTTTTGCTCGGGTTTTTCCTGGACTGGGTGGAGATTACCCTGATCGTTTTACCTTTAGTGGCCCCCGTACTGTTCAAAATGGGTGTGGAGCCAGTGTGGTTTGCCATCATGTTTGCCATGTGTTTGCAGACCTCCTTCCTGACACCCCCCGTTGGCTTCTCGCTGTTCTATATCAAAGGCGTATGCCCGCCGGGTGTTACTACCCGGGACATATATCTGGGCGTGTTGCCTTTCATTATGCTGCAGCTTCTGGCTTTGGCATTGGTGTTCTGGTTTCAGCCTCTGGCGACCTGGCTTCCAAATGAAGTGTACGGCGGTTCCTGATACGCCGTTTTTCCGCAGGCTTTCACTTACAAAAACTGAATACTAACTGGGAGACAAACACCATGCGTCTCGAAAACGATATCGCTCTTATTACTGGCGCAGCGCGAGGCATTGGGCGGGCAATCGCCGAACATTACGGCCGTGAAGGTGCTCGTGTCGCTGTGGCAGACCTCACGCTGGAAAGTGCACAAGACACCGTTGACGCCATAGAAAAAGCCGGCGGCACCGCAATGGCATTGGCCATGGATGTAACTAATGAGGCCGCCGTCGAAGAGGGCGTAGCCGCCATTGTAAAGGCCTGGGGTGGTCTGGATATTGCGGTAGCGAATGCCGGTATCCAGCACATAGATCCGGTACACAATCTGGCGTATGCGGATTGGCGGCGGGTGATGAACGTGCATCTGGATGGCGCGTTTCTGGTCACACGTGCGGCTCTGAAGCAAATGTACGCCAATGGTGGAGGCACTATGCTGTACATGGGATCAGTGCACTCGCTCGAGGCCTCGCCCCTGAAAGCTCCTTACGTGGCAGCAAAACACGGTATGCTTGGATTATGTCGCGCCGTTGCCAAAGAGGGTGCAGAGCACGGAGTTCGCAGCAACATTATCTGCCCTGGCTTTGTAAGAACGCCACTGGTGGATAAGCAAATACCGGAGCAGGCGAAAGAGCTGGGTATTTCCGAAGAGGAAGTCATCAGTAAGGTGATGCTAAAAAACACAGTAGATGGCAAATTCACCACCCAGGAAGATGTTTCCGAAATGGCGGTGCACTTGGCGGCCTTCCCTTCAGCCGCTCTTACAGGCCAATCTTTTGTTGTCAGCCACGGCTGGCACATGCAGTAAGTAACAGGAGCAACGGATGAGCGTTATTGAACAGTCCCCAGTAGTCTGGACTCCATCGGCAGGCGAATTGGCCAATAGCCAAATGGGTCGCTTCAAAACCTGGCTGGAAGAGCAGGGCTATGGCCCCTTTGCTGATTACCACGCGCTGCACCAATGGTCTGTTGATGACCTTGAAACCTTCTGGGCCAGTGTTTGGGACTATTGCGGGCTTGTTAGCGCAACGCCAGCGCTCAAAGTTCTGGGCAAGCGGGATATGCCGGGTGCCGAGTGGTTCCCGGGCATGAAGCTGAACTTTGCGGCCAACCTGCTGCGCCATGCAGAAGGCGAGCATGCCAATGAAGAGGCCGTGGTGGCCTACTGTGAAACACGCCCCGTTCTGCGCCGCAGCTATGGCGAACTGAAAGCCGATGTGGGTGCTTTGGAAGCCTTCCTGCGCAGCAAAGGCATACAAAAAGGCGACCGGGTTGCCGGCGTTGTCACCAACGGATACGAAGCACTCGCTGGCATGCTGGCAGCCACCAGTCTTGGTGCTATCTGGAGCTCTGCTTCGCCTGATTTTGGCGTGGGCGCGATTCTTGACCGGTTTGGCCAGATTGAGCCTTCTGCACTGATTGTTGTGAACGGTTATGGCTACGGCGGTAAAGTGCTGGCCCGCCAGAACGAATTTGCAGAGCTGATCGCCGGCCTGCCCACTCTGAAGTGCGTAGTGAGTGTGCAGCAACTACCAGACGCTGAGCCGATTACAGGTGAACGGGTAACCACCTGGGGCGACGCCATTGCATTTGGTGCGGGCGAAGCGCCTTCATATACACCCGTCGACCCCGGCCACCCGGTATACATTCTGTATTCCTCCGGCACCACCGGCAAACCCAAGTGCATCGTACACGGCACCGCCGGCCTACTGGTCAATCACGCCAAAGAACTCATGCTGCACGGCGACGTAGGCCCGAATGACCGCTTTCTCTACTTCACCACCTGTGGCTGGATGATGTGGAACTGGCAGGCCTCCGCGCTGCTAACTGGCGCATCTGTTATCACGGTAGACGGCTCACCGGGCTACCCTAGCCTCAGCTTCCTTTGGGACACCGTAGCCGAAGAGCGCGTGACCCACTTCGGCACCAGCGCAAGATTCATTGCAGGCTGTCGCAAAGCTGAAATGGCACCGGCCGAAACCCTGGATCTGAGCAAACTGAGAGTCGTGTTCTCAACCGGCTCGCCCCTGCTCCCGGAAGACTACGACTGGGTCTACAACCAAGGTGCACCTAAAGCCCTGCTAGGCTCTATTGCTGGCGGCACCGACATCTGCGGTTGCTTCGTAGGCTCTACACCACTGTTGCCTGTGCGCCGTGGCGAAATCCAATGCCGCTTCCTCGGCGTCGACGCCGTAGCCTACGGCGATGACGGCAAGCCCGTAGACCAAGGGCGCGGCGAACTCGTCTGCCGCCAGCCCATGCCCTCCATGCCCGTCGCATTCTGGGACGACGCCAACGGCGAACGTTATCGCGAAGCCTACTTCGACACCTTCCCCGGCGTATGGGCTCACGGTGATTTCATAGAATTCACCGAACACGGCGGTGCCATTATCTACGGCCGCTCAGATGCCACCCTCAACCCCGGCGGCGTAAGAATCGGCACCGCCGAAATCTACCGCCAGGTAGAAACCGAAGCGGCTATAAAAGACAGCCTGGTAGTCGGCCGCCAGATCGACGGCGACGTAGAAGTGGTGCTGTTTGTAGTGCCTGCCGAAGGTCAGGAGCTCAGCGCCGATCTACTGAAACAGCTAAAAGCCCGAATCCGCACAGGCGCCAGCCCCCGCCACGTGCCCAAACACATAGTTCAAGTGCCAGACATCCCCTACACACGCAGCGGCAAAAAAGTAGAACTGGCCGTCGCCCGCCTGATCAACGGCTCTACCAAAGCCGACAACCGCGATGCCCTGGGCAACCCGGAAGCGCTGGACCAGATTCGCGAACGGCTTGCAGAAGAAAACCTGTTGCCCAAAGACTAAGGCGACTGTTAAATCAAAAGCGCGCAGGAGTGGAAGCGCTGGGAGGGCTTACCCCCAGTGCGCTACTCCCAAGCCAACAAGCCAAAATGTTAGAAAGTTTCGTAAATTCCCACCAAATGATCCCCCAGATACCGAAGATCAAGGGTTTTTAGTCCGTTCTTATACTAAGATCGTAACCAAGCAGAACAAAAAAATGGTATCTTAGTAGGTCTATCAAAAGTTTTAAAAATCAGTCATAGCAATGCTCGGGCGTTCACAAGATGCTGGATCTAGCCATGACCGTCCTGAACCCACCTATTAGCCTGAGGACGAAAATGAAATCATCCAAAGCGAAGATTATCTACACACTGACCGACGAGGCGCCTGCCCTCGCAACACGGTCACTGTTGCCAATTCTGGAAACCTACGCCAAGCCGGCTGGTATCGAATTTGGAACCAGCGACATCTCCCTGGCGGCTCGCATTCTGGCGACCTTCCCGGACCACCTTGAGGAAGACCAGCGCGTTCCGGACGCACTGACAGAGCTGGGCGAATACACCAAAGACCCGGACGCCAACATCATCAAGCTGCCGAACATCTCGGCATCTATTCCGCAGTTGCGTGCGGCTATCAAAGAATTGCAGGATCAGGGCTACAAGGTTCCTGACTACAACGAAAACCCTGCAACCGACGAAGAAAAAGATGCGACCAAGCGCTATGCCAAAGTACTCGGCAGCGCTGTAAACCCGGTTTTGCGTGAAGGTAACTCAGACCGCCGAGCGCCGACTGCGGTGAAAGCATTTGCACGTAAATACCCCCACAGCATGGGAGAGTGGAGCCCGGCATCACGCACCCACGTAGCCCACATGCGCGGCGGCGATTTTTACTCTAACGAGCAGTCCGTAACTCTCGACAAGGCAACCAACGCCCGCATTGTGTTCGAGAACAAAAAAGGCGAGCAAACCGTTCTCAAATCCGACCTGCCACTGCAGGAAGGCGAAGTGCTCGACGGCATGTTCATGAGCAAAAAAGCGCTGTGCAAATTCTTCGAAGAGGTTATCGAAGACTGCGAAAAGACCGGCGTGATGTTCTCCCTGCACGTAAAAGCTACCATGATGAAAATCTCTCACCCTATCGTGTTTGGTCACGCGGTGAAGATTTACTACAAAGAGCTTTTCGACACGTACGGCGACCTGTTTGACGAAATCGGCGTAAACCCGAACAACGGCCTGTCGTCGGTGCTTGAGAAAATCAAGCAGCTACCAGAGTCGAAGCAGGAAGAAATTCAGGAAGCCCTGCACAAGACCTACGAGCACCGCCCGGAAATCGCCATGGTTGACTCCGTTAAGGGCGTTACCAACCTGCACGTACCGAGCGACGTTATTGTTGACGCATCCATGCCGGCAATGATCCGTAACTCAGGCAAAATGTGGGCGCGCGACGGCAAGTTGAAGGACACCAAGGCCGTCATGCCTGAGTCCACTTATGCCACGATTTATCAGGAAATGATCAATTTCTGCAAAACCCACGGCGCCTTTGATCCCACCACCATGGGAACAGTGCCGAACGTGGGCCTGATGGCGCAGAAGGCAGAAGAATACGGCTCCCACGACAAGACGTTTGAAATCGAAGAAGACGGTATCGTGCGCATTCTGGCCGAAGACGGCACCGTGCCGACCGAGCACAATGTTGAAGAAGGCGATATCTGGCGTGCATGTCAAACCAAAGACCTGCCGATTCGCGACTGGGTCAAGCTGGCCGTTACCCGCGCCCGCGCGACGGGCATGCCTGCCGTGTTCTGGCTCGACGACGAGCGTCCTCACGATGCCGAGCTGATCAAGAAGGTGAATACTTACCTGAAGGATCACGACACCGAGGGGCTGCATATCCGCCTTGAGTCACCTGTGCGTGCTATTCGTTGGACGATGGAGCGTTTGATTCGTGGTCTGGATACCATCTCGGTAACCGGTAACGTACTGCGTGACTACCTCACCGACCTGTTCCCGATTCTGGAGCTGGGTACCAGCGCCAAGATGCTGTCGATTGTTCCCCTGCTGAATGGTGGTGGCCTCTACGAAACCGGTGCTGGTGGATCGGCCCCCAAACACGTGCAGCAGGTTCTGCAGGAAGATCACCTGCGCTGGGATTCCCTGGGCGAATTCCTGGCCATTGCGGTATCGCTGGATGAGCTGGGCGAGAAGCACGACAACAACCGTGCACGCCTGCTGGGCCAGACCCTCGACAAAGCTACCGAGCGCCTGCTGGAAAACAACCAGTCGCCGTCACGGGTAACGGGTGAGCTGGATAACCGTGGCAGCCATTTCCACCTGGCCCGCTACTGGTCAGAAGAACTGGCATCTCAGGATAGCGACAAAGAGCTGAAAGAGTTCTTCGCCAAGATGTCTGCACAGCTTGAAGAGAACAAGGACAAGATTCTGGAAGAAATGAGCGTTATCCAGGGTCATCCTGCCGATATCGGTGGCTACTACCACCCACCCAAAGATAAGGTGGAGGCAGTTATGCAGCCGAGCGCAACCTTCAACAAGATTTTGAAGGATGCCCGTGCATCGGTTAAGTAACCCCTGACGGTATCCGGGCATCGTGCCCGGCCACCTGGAATGAAAACCCGGAAAGCCTTTAATCGGCTCTCCGGGTTTTTTTATGCCTGCTGCAGAGGCACCAGTTTCCCCCCGGTCAAGCTGGCCAGATCAGCCGGAGACAGCTCAATTTCCAGCCCGCGACGGCCTGCGCTAACGTAAACAGTGTCGAAACCTTCAGCGGAGGCATCAATAAAGGTTTTTAAACGGTTCTTCTGGCCCAGAGGGCTAACGCCTCCCAGTACATAACCCGTGCGCCGCTGCACTTCTTGCGGGTCTGCCATTGCAGCCTTTTTGCCGCCGGCAGCCTTGGCAATCAACTTCATGCTTAACATGCTGGTAACCGGCACCACGCCTACTGCCAGGGTTTTACCATCGACAGCGACCACCAGGGTTTTGAAAATACGCGCAGGATCAACCCCCAGCTTGTCGGCCGCCTCATTACCGTACCCTGCACTGGCAGGATCGTGCTCGTACTCGTGGATAGTATGAAATACGCCGGCTTTACTGGCTGCATCGATACCGGGTGTCATAAACTGGCCTCAGAAACAGTTGATTTGCCCTCTGATCAACTGCCTATAATAACAGTCAACACTAGCAAGGCGTACCTGATGAACCCAATAGCCCGTCGTGCACTGCACAGTTGCAAGGTTCCCAAGGATTTATCGACCGTTACCCAGCGCGATACCACCGGTGAAAACCCGGAAGCCGTAGGCATAGACACCCGCACCGTTGACAACATCTGGAAAAGCGTCGAAGCCTTGTATCGCACCGGAGTTCACCCCGGAATCCAGATATCCGTGCGCCACAGGGGAGAGCAAATACTGCATCGGGCCATTGGCCATGCCAGTGGAAACGGCCCCCATGAGCCTGCCGGCACGCCGAAAATAGCCATGACCACCGACACCCCTATTTGTTATTTCTCGGCATCCAAGGCGGTCACTGCTCTACTGATGCACATGTTGGTTGAGCAAGGCCTGGTAAATCTGATGGACCCTGTGTCCTATTATTGCCCGGAGTTTGCACAAAATGGCAAACGTACCATCACGGTGCATCAGATCCTGTCCCACAGGGGCGGCATTCCGTCCATTCCGAAAGACACGCCCATCGAGGTACTGTGGGATCAAGCGGAAATCTGGCGCCTGCTGTGCGAGTCCAGGGCCGTGGCGGTAGACGGCGCCAAGGTGGCCTACCATGCGATAACCGGCGGCTATGTTCTGCAAAGGGTGCTTGAAAAAGTCACTGGCGACACCATCGAAAACTACCTCGACAAGCATATCCGCCAGCCCATGGGCATGAAGTGGTTTACCTACGGGATCGAGGCAGAGAACCTGCATGAGTTGGCTACGAATTACGCGACCGGGCCAACGCCCCGTTTCCCGGTGTCGTGGATTGTAAACCGCGCCCTTGGCGGCGACATCTCAACCGTGGAGCAGGTAACCAACAACCCCCTGTTTCAGGAAGCGGTGATCCCCGCCGGTAATCTCTGCGGCACTGCTGAAGAGATGGGCCGGTTCTTCCAGATGATGCTCAATGGCGGTGCCTGGAACGGCAAGCGCATCTGTAATGAGATTACCGTTCGCCGGGCCATTCAGCAGTTCGGCTCCTTGCAGATTGATCGCACCATGATGATGCCTATGCGCTTCAGTGCCGGCATGATGCTGGGCGGCAACCCCGTTGGCTTGTGGGGGCAAAGAAGCCGGTATGCATTCGGCCATGTCGGGTTGATCAATAAGTTGTGTTGGGCCGATGCGGCGCGGGATATCTCCGTCAGCCTTCTCAACACCGGGTTCCCGATTGTGGGGCATCACATTCCGGCGCTGGGTAAGTTTGTATACACCATTGCCCGCCAGTTCCCGCTGCGCCCGGAAAGCGAGCGCCCTGTGGTCGCCTTTTGAGGCGGTCATTCAAAGGGTTCTGAGCTGATCTTCAAGAATACCGAGTACGGACGAAAGTATGTCCCGGAAGTCTGTCAGCGTTTGAGTGCGCTGAATGACGTCCTCGCGGCTTTCGTCCAGCCTTTCCAGTTTTGGTACAACACGGCGAATACCTTCAGTGATCACCTCATAGGGGTAGTGGTGATCCTGAATGCTGAGTTTGTTTATCTCGGACACTTCCTGGCTGAAAATACTGATGATGTCGTACAGCATGTCCTTGTGCGCGATGTTTGAAGCTTCCCAGTAGGCGTCGTCTAGCAGTTCAAGCAAAGACAGGTATTCCCTGAGGGTGTCGGCAACGGATGTCGGGCTCATACACAATCCTGTTCACTGTGAAATTGATAATGGGAACTATAGCAGCGGATTTGCCGGGATTCTCTGAGTGTGGGGCTGTTGTCTGAATTATTGCGTAGAAGTGAAACTCTGTTCATTTTGTTGCACTTTGTTAGACAGTTGTGCAGACTACAGTTTGATGAAGGAACCACGGCAACTCAATGGATGAGATACGCAATGGATAAGCCAAGAAATCCCTACGAAGAATTCCCCCCCTCGCCCCGGCAGGTTCGGCTCGACCACCACGACAGTGTGCGTACTCACGTGCATCAACAAGTCTGCACCGAAGTGGAACGCCTGGAGCGCCGAATCGAAATTTTGCGACTGGCCAAAGCGCCCCATGTGGCGGTCATGATTTCAGCTTACGAGCGCATGATCGACCGCAAAAAGGGCTTTTTGCAGAATTGGGAGATGGGTGAGCGTCGGTATTATTGACGCCAAAAAGCGCCTTTCGCAGTCCAGCTTATAGCAGCCTCACTGTCTACCTGATTACCGCAGTATGCAGGGTTCTTGATGGTTGCATCAGGATCCTCACTGGCTGGGTCTTTGATTTTTGCCGGCTGCTCATTGGAGTGGAAAACTCTCAAGACTGAGCCTACGTAATCCAGTTCAACCCTCAGGCAGTCGGGGCTAGTATCGCTCAGAGTTATTCCGTGGCGACTCAGATCCAGCACCGGCTTATCGGCGCTCTTGATAAAAAGCGTATCGATTTTATCCCGAATGAATTCTTGCCGGAGTTCTATGCTCCCATAATTGCGGCTGAGATAGTCGGCGGTCGCGAACTCAGGGATATTGTATCCGCTTGTCACGAAGCTGTTGGCGTCAAAGCGGCTCCCAGCGAGCAGGCTTATCAGTTCGGGCTGGGCTTCCGCCTCTTCAGTTGCCACACTTCGACTGACATACTGGACCGTTCGATACACCTTTTCATCCAGATCGCTGTCTTCTGGCCCTTTCGGCAGGTACCGCCAATCCAGCGTTGGGTAAACCCACAGTTTGTCATTTAACGACGCGTCGTTAAGCACTGCATTCTGATCTGTAAACCGGATTAGGGCACCGTTCGCGCGGTTGCTGTAGTTGCCGGCCTGTCCAGCCGCAATACGCTGGCTGATGTAACGCCGGCCTTCCCGAAAGTTGTCTATCTCGTTGAATGCAATTACTTGATTGATCAGATCCAGAGGGTTGCGTACTTTTTCATAATTTTTCCCGTCCGGCGTGCGGGTCGCTCGTATAAATTTGTCGATATGGGCACGAATTTCGTTCGCTGTTTCACGATCCTCGTCGGTTGCGTTATTGCCAGTGGGCTCAAGGCCTTGATAAAAATCCCAAAACCGGGTGTGCTCAAGGTTGTCGGGCGCTCTGTCGGTATTTTCCAGGTCAAAAGTTAAAAAGGTCGGGCTCACATTCGTGGCAGGATTAAACGCTACTGGCCCGGTATCCGCCATCTTGCACCCGCTGATGCCAAAGAGTGCAATTGAGATAGCGGTGAAAAAGCAGGAGTGTCTCATTTCAGAAGGCCCTGAGGTGCGAAGTCAGCCATAAACGGCTAAAGTAAATACCCGCGGGGCGGTCTGCCCCGATCCGACTGCTGACAATAAACCATAAAACAGGCTCATGCCCGCGCGGAGATCACATTTTGCAGCAACGGTGTAAACCGGCTTCAGGCAACGCAGTGCAGTGGCTGCTTGTTGTGATATGCCTTGTCACAGTTATGGTGCCGGGCTTGGTGAGTGCTCAAGAACAATGCCGTAACGGCCAGCTTGTTCTGGACAGGGGCACGGAAAGTGTCCGCGATTTTGGCGGTTGTATCCTGTATTTGGAGGATGCAGGCCAGCTCTACCTTTTGTCAGACATCCTCGCCATGGAACCAGAACGGTTTACCCGGCATGAAAACGGTGTGCTGAACTTTGGCTATACCGAATCAGCTTACTGGATTCGCTTTGACGTGCATGCTGATACCAGGCGGAACAGTAAAGAATGGATTCTCGAGCTGGCCCTTCCGCTAGTAGATGAAGTTGTACTGTATATGGTGCGCGACGGAGAGCTCATCGATCAGCGCAAGGCCGGCTATCATGATAACTGGGCAGAGCGTGATCTGGCGGTGCCCAACCCCACGTTCCGGCTGGATCTGGAGCCCGGTAGTGTTTCATCTGTGTACCTGCGCATTATCAATACCAATACCTTCCGCCTACCCATCAGCCTCTGGAGCCCCGACAGCTACATTGAAAAGGTGTCGGTAGACGAAATTATCCGTGGAGCGCTGCTGGGTAGTTTGCTTGCCATTCTGGCTTATAACCTGTTTGTTGCGGTGTCCGTTCGTGAGCGCAGCAACATCTACTATGTGCTTTATCTGGTGTCTGCCGGGGTGTTTATCGCCACCGAGCAGGTTCACGGAATTCAGCTCCTGGACAACCGCCCCGCGTTGTTCAACAAGGAGTACCTGCACCTTCAGATTACGACGACCTGGTTCTGGGGCCTGTTGATGGCCCGGGCACTACTCGAAACCCGCACCCGATCTTTGGATCTCGACCGGGTTTTGATCATGTGCCTGTATTCTGTGCTTCTAACTTTTGTGCTGTCGCTGTTCGTTCCCTATCACATTGCCATGGAATGGATTGTTATAGGGTCGATGCTGCTCTGTCTCATTTTGATCGTGGTCAGCTATTTGTCCTGGCGCTATTACAACCCTGCGGCCCGTTCCTACTTTTTCGCCTGGACGCTCGCCCTGGTGGGCTTTGGTGTATACGCCCTGACGGTAATGGGTTACTTGCCGCTTAATGCTTTCACCGGTTACGCGCCCCAGATAGGGCTCACCGCGCAGATAATCCTGTTTTCTTTTGCCCTGGCAGATCGAATAAAACAGGTTCAGGGCCAGGCACTGAACTGGAGCCGGCGGGCGCTATCCAACTTGCAGCGATACCAGTCACTGTTTGATAACGCCATTGAAGGTGTTTTTCAGATGTCGATAAATCGCCGGTTTGTAACGGCTAACCCGGCTATGGCGAGCCTGATGGGCTTCAGTAGCAGCCGGGAGCTACTGGAAACTAACCCCGATGTATTGGACGCATGTATTGCCGATGACAGACTGCGTGAGCTGGTGGTTGAACAACTGCAAGCGCGGGGCACGGTAAAAGGCGTGGAAGCCCGCTATCTGACCCGGTCAGGAGACGAGCGCTGGGCCATAATCTCGCTACACACCGCATACAATGCCGAAGGCGATCCTACCCATCTGGAAGGCACGTGTGTTGATTCCACAGAAAGTCATCGGCGCCAACGTATTGAACGTGAGCGGGAGCAGGAGCGGCTCGAGAAAGAGCTGGCCCGTAACTCAGCGGAGGCTAAAAGCCAGTTCCTTGCCAATATGAGCCACGAGATCCGCACGCCGCTGGCGGCCATTATTGGCTACGGCGAAACGCTTATGGACCCGGATCTTGATGAGCAGGAAAAACGCAGCAGCGCGGAGACCGTCGTTCGCAGCGGTCGCCACCTGCTGGAACTGGTGAACGACATTCTTGACCACTCTAAAATCGACGCCAACAAACTGGATGTTGATGTGATCTCGGTAAACCTGCCCGAGCTTCTGGATGAAATCCGCGCATTTTTTGCGCCCCGGGCTCGGGAAAAAGGGCTGGATTTCAACGTAGTTTGTGAATTCCCGCTGCCTGAGCAAATTCAGACCGACCCCACACGTTTGCGCCAGATTATTATTAATTTGTGTGGAAATGCGCTTAAGTTTACTGAAAAAGGATCGATCTCCCTGGCGATCCGATGCGAGCGCCAAGCGGAGGTTCTGGTTGCCCGCATTGTGGATACCGGGATTGGTATGAAGCCAGAACAGATAGGCCGGTTGTTCGACCCCTTTGCCCAAGGCAGCGCTGCGATCTCACGGCAGTATGGCGGCACGGGCCTTGGCCTGAGCATTTCACGCAGGCTGGCGGAAATGCTTGGTGGCAGTATCCGTGTCAGCAGCACATATGGAGAAGGCAGTGAGTTCGAGCTATCCATATGCACCGGTTCTCTTGAGCAGGCTCATTTCCTGCGGGATGCCTCTGAGCTGAGTCAGCTCCGCCGTAGCATCCCGATGACTCTGGCACCGCGTCTGTCCGGGCGTATACTCTGTGCGGAAGATAACGATGTGAATCGGCGTCTGGTGTCTTTGCTGGTGGGCCGTACGGGTGCTGAAATAGTGCACGTTGGCAACGGTGCGGAAGCTCTGGAAATGGCCATTCGGGAGCCGTTTGATCTGATTTTGATGGACATTCAGATGCCGGTGATGAATGGCCGCGATGCTACCGTGGCGTTGCGGGAGGCGGGGGTGAATACGCCGGTAATTGCGTTAACCGCTAATGTCATGACCGAGGATATTGCCGATTACCGGTTGGCGGGCTGCAATGAGCATCTGGCCAAACCCATCGACAAGCAGCGTTTTTACGAGATTTTGGCGCGTTACCTTGAGGTTGAAACAGGTAGTTCCGCAGTGCCCCTGCAGAAACATTGCGGCAAAGTACTGGTAGCTGAAGATAATGCCGGGAATCGGCAGTTGGTAGAGCGAATGCTGACCCGCCTGGGCCTTGAAGTGGTGTCTGTCGCGTCAGGTGACGAAGCCGTGCGCAAGGCACTTTCAGATACAGTGCAACTGGTGCTTATGGACAGGCACATGCCAGAAATGGATGGAGTTGAGGCAACCCAACTGCTTAGGCAGGCAGGTTTTCGGCGCCCGATTATTGCGTTCACTGCGGGCGATCAGCAAGAAACCGATGCACTGCGTGAGGCAGGCTGCGACGGAGTGCTGGAGAAGCCGATTGACGAACATCGATTGCAAGCACTGCTGGGGCGCTTTCTGGATTCCGGCCCCGCTGAAATAGAGGCAGAAAACGAAGCTATGCGTCGCCTGGTAGCCAGATTTCTGTCGGGCCTGGTCACGCGCCAGCAACGAATGAAGCAGGCAATGGCAAACCATGACCGGGAAGTGCTACAGACGGAAACGCATCAAATAAAGGGGTCTGCTGGCACCATGGGCTACCCCGAAATGACCGTTCAGGCAGGCATTGTGGAAGCACTTGTAAAGGAAGCTGATCCCGTGTGGAGCCAGGTACAAAGCGAGTTTGCCGAACTGAATAAGATGATCGAGCGTGAACTAACCCAGAATGAAACAGGATCAGATCAATGAGTGAGCGCCAGTTCCACCGTGAACAGCAGTCCATGAGCATGATGTACGGCACCTATGCCGATGTACTGTTCGTGCTTTTTCCGTTTCTTGTTATTGGCATGCAGCGTCTATGGGACGGCCGCCTCTACGAGATGCTGATGCATGCAGACCTGAGCATAGCAGCAGCCATTCTTGCCGGACTGGCCATAGGGAAGTTCGTTTTGGGGCTGGTGATTAATCGGGATCTTGGCCGTTTCAAGGAGCGTATTGTATTCTTTATCGCTCTGACACTGTTTGTAGTGCTGGGGCCAGCCATCATCCTTATACTGAGCATCATAAGTGGCGCTGAGGTGCCTGGATTCGTGGCGTTTGTGCAGCCGATTCTGCTCATTCTTGCTATATCGCTTTATTCTACGGCGGTGGGCATCAGCAATATTTTGACCCGCGACGATGGCCAGGATGTTTATGGTTCTGGCGCCGACGGGAAAGCCGTAGAGCCGGGCAACCCGGCCAGAGCTGCACATGCGCCTCTGGACCTTCCCCGGCACACAGGCACAGATTCGTGGTAACCCATGCGATACGAAAAACCCGCACAACCTGCGCCCGACGAAAAAGGAGATAACAATGGATAAGCTGACGGTACTGGTTGTGGAAGATGAGCCGGTAATGCGCGAGCGGCTGGTTGATATGCTTTATAAGGCGGGGGCGACGGATGTAACGGATTGCGAAAGCGTCGCATCGGGGCGCAAAGCGTTTGACGGTGGTAAGTTCAACATTATCCTTCTGGATCTTGGTTTACCGGATGGCGACGGCCACGAACTGATGAAAGAGTTCAAAAAAGCGCGGGATGGCCAACATATTGTTCTGGTTACAGCGGATGACTCTATCGACAGTATTCAGCGGGCAATCAGTGCTGGCGCCAATGGTTATGTGGTGAAGCCTTACTCGCAGGAAAAGATACTCGATGTGGTTAACAACTACGCGGTAGTGCATGGCCCTGATGCGGCCGTTATGCTTGGTCTGAACCGGCAGCATTGACCGGTTCAGACCTTCTATTGATGTGTTATGCCACCTGGCGCGCTATCCAGGAGTTGTGGCGCGTAGCGAGTGCGCGAACGTAGCGGGCTTCCGCAGTGCCCAGGGTGGCGAGCACACCGTTAAAGATCCACCCCCGCTCGTAAACACCAAGTACCCTCTGCTCGTCATCCAGATTCACGCGCTGATTCAGTTTTTTGCAGATAGCATCAAGCAGCGGCAGTTGTTCCGGTCGACGAATGGCCCCTGCCCGGTTATTCATGGGCTGGTTCGCGGCACGCGAAATGTGTTGTCTTCTCATGGTGATCTCCTTGTCGTTGTTCGACAGCAAAAACAAAACCCCGGAGCCGAGGGCAACCGGGGTTTGCTGGAGACGCTGACCCGGTCGCTTGAAAGGCTCCCGGGAACTGACCGAAAGCCGTTAGATAATTTCTACCATCACACGCACGCAGTGGCCTTTACGGCAGACTGCTGCGGCGTTTATCAAGAGCTGTGGAATCATTCGGATCATAGTCGGCATTTCTGGTGTATTTGATCCGGTAGTGTATCCGTTAGGCCGGCGTTTGCAATAGCTTGGGATCTGCGGCAAACCCCTACAGACGTTGGTAAGGAGCGCGTGTCTTTCGGTAGTGGAAAGTCCGTAGCCACTAACTCGTACAGATATCCGGGTTGCGTTGGGGGATAATTCGTACACTAACCAATCACCCATACTGATAGAAACCCAGAGGTTGAAACCTAAGAAAATGTCCGACGAATCCGGATCTGCCCGTAACAAGTTCCGTTTCCATTTTGTCGTAGAAATCCTTTTAATTGCCGCACTGGCTATGTATATGGTGTTGGCAAAAGAACGAGTCGTCGGTGACGATTTGGCCTTCACCGTAATCGGTGCAGGATTGATGGCGCTGGTGACATACTGGACGCTATCCACCCTGAGAGGTGGTCTCGAAGTGATCGCCCTCAGAATGAGTGCACTCAAGCACTAACGTATATCAGGTCTTGGAACCTTCGCCCGTTTTATACGGGCGTAAACCCTTCCTGGCTTTGCACTGCTACAATACCGCCCCGTGATTACCCGGTCTTTACAGAACCCTTTATCCGCTTGCCTGGAGCCTGCATGACTGACACCGTGGTTGTTATTTATTCTGGAGGCATGGATTCTTTTACTCTGCTGCATCGCGCGCGCGCGCAGGGGCTGAAGGTTCATGCATTATCGTTCAACTACGGCCAGCGCCATGTGCGTGAACTGGATGTTGCGCGGTCGGTGTGCACTGCCCTCGATATACCTCACAAGGTTATAGATATTCGCGCCATGAGTGAGGTTATGTCGGGCTCTGCGCTAACTTCTGATAGCGACATACCCGAAGGCGATTACGACGAAGAAAACATGAAAGCCACCGTGGTGCCTAACCGAAATATGATTCTGCTTTCGCTGGCCACAGGCTATGCAGTGACGGTGAATGCCGGTGCAGTTTGGTACGGCGCCCATGGCGGGGATCATGCGATTTACCCTGACTGTCGGCCCGAGTTTGTCGAAAAGATGGACGCCGTATGTCGGGTTGCCAACTATGAACCCGTGGGCATTGAGGCACCTTTCATGCACATGACCAAGGGCGATATTCTGGCTGAAGGCCTGAAGCTGGGGCTCGATTATGCTCACACCTGGACCTGTTATAACGGGCGGGAAAAGGCCTGCGGGCTTTGTGGATCCTGCGTAGAGCGGCTTGAAGCATTTTCAGAGAATGGCCTTGCAGACCCCTTGGCCTACGAGGCAGGTCGCTGATGTACAAAGTAAAAGAAGCCTTCTACACCTTGCAGGGCGAGGGCGCCCAAGCCGGTCGCGCTGCGGTGTTCTGTCGTTTCAGCAAGTGCAACCTGTGGACAGGCCGGGAAAAGGACCGTGCGGCAGCCGTGTGTAATTTCTGCGATACGGACTTTGTAGGCACTGATGGCCAGAATGGGGGCGCGTTCGAAACGGCAGAGGCGTTGGCGGATCACATACGCAGCTTGTGGCCAGACGCTCCCGGTAAGCCTTACGTGGTGTGTACGGGTGGAGAGCCTTTGTTGCAGTTGGACGAAACGCTGATAGAGGCCTTTCACCAGGCGGGTTTTGAAGTGGGTGTGGAAACCAACGGTACCTTGCCTGCACCGGCCGGGATTGACTGGTTGTGTGTGAGCCCCAAGGCAGATGCGCCGGTGGTGATTGAAGCCTGTGATGAACTGAAGCTGGTGTACCCTCAGCCTAAAGCCATGCCGGAACGGTTTGTTCACTTCAACGCCCGGCATTTCTTCCTGTCGCCTATGGCCTCGTCATCGGCACCTGACGGCAGCACGGACCCGGTCAAACAGAGCAACACCCGCAAAGCGACGGATTATTGCCTCGCTAACCCCCGCTGGCGTCTGACGCTACAAATGCACAAAATCATCGGTATTGACTGATTTACGCATGAGCCGGCGTGCTGGTGTGTAGAAACACTCTGCCTGGCTTTTCCACTGCATCCCGATAGCGGCTTGGACTGTTTCCCGTCCAGCGCTTGAATGCCCGGGTAAAGTTTGCCGCGTCGGCATAGCCTAGAACGTCTGCAATCTGGTTAAGGTTCATGCGGGTGCCGGTGAGCAGTTCCCGGGCACGTTCCAGCCGAACCTGATCTACCAAATTCTGAAAACTGGCATTCTCTTCCTGTAGACGGCGTTTTAATGTGCGCTCGGATACAAACAGGGTGGCCGCCACTCTCGCCAGCTTTGGGGGGAAGGGATAGCTGGTCTCAATTACCCGTCGTACCCGGCATCCAAAGCCTGCATCTTCTGTGAGTTGTTGCAGGGCATCTTCACACTGGGCACGGGACGACGCCGCAAGCTGGTCGTCGCTGAAGCGGATAGGCACAGACAGCATGCCATGGGGAATAACCAGCGCATCTTCCTGGGATCCATAGGTTACCGGCATCACGATCGACTGCCTGAAGCGACGGAAATACGAGGGTTCAGGGCCTTTCCGGAGAATCGCCGCGCCGCCGATAGTGGTGCCAGCGAGCTGCTCTCCCATGAAGGCGCAGCCAAACAGCATGGCGTCCACAATGAACCCCTGAAGCGGCCCCGGGTCGCCATCACAGCGAATAGTGTAGTGCATCGCACCATCGTGCTCGCGGCTGCTGACACTCAGATGGGGTGCGCGAAGAGTGAGGTAACGAGTCATCAAATCCAGCGCGTCTTTCAATGTGCGGCTGCTCATGACAGCCACGCCTAGCGCGCCGTGCAAAGGTAGCTTCAGCTCACGGGCCAGCATAATGCCAAGCCCGGGTTCGCCGCTTTCGATGATAGCGCGGGTGACGAACTCGTTGGCTTGCGCGTGGCTAACCCGAACGTCTGTTGATTGCAGCCGGACAGGGTCCAATCCAACCCTGAGCAACAGGTCGCGCTCGTCCAGACCGATGGTCTTTAACAGTTCAGCCAGTATATGCAGGTAAATGGCCGGCATACCCAGATCCTGTGTATTGGAGGCAGAGACACGCATGGTAATCCTTGTTATCCGCTGTTCTTGTTGTCAGTCATTCTGAATGCTGGCTTTGATTATGACCTTTGCAGCACTCCGCCCCCATGACTTCAATGACGCGTCAAGAGGGGCGACAGGCCAATTGGTGGGTATATCAGCGGAATCCCTCAGGAATATGAGGAAGGGGTTAGAACCGGATATCGATAATCACGGGGTTATGATCTGAAGAGCGCCAGGGCAATGCAGCGGTGCCCGGCAAATTGGCCTTGTAGCCGAGGGCGCGTGGTTCGTCGGCGTTGATGGCCCAGGTGCTGGCGTTGAGTACTCGTGGCACGAGTGACGATGAGGCAAGCGCGTAATCCAATGTGCCCTTCTCGCCTTTGTACCTGAAGGTGTAGTGATCGCACTGCTGTGCAGAGCATGGATGAAAGTGATGCACCATGCTGGTGAAGCCGGCAAGCTTCAGGGTGTGTAGTGGTGCTTCTTTGTAATAGCTATTTAGATCGCCGGCAATCAGTGTGCCGACATGAGCAGACGTTTTCGGTAACTGCCCAAGCCATTGCACAAGGGCTTGAGCAGCCTCTGAACGACGATGAGCGTGGCAGCCCTGCCCATCATTCGTGTCCTGGTTTTTGCCCGTAGCACCCCTGCAGGATTTAGATTTCAGGTGTGGCACTACTACCTGAATGGAAGAGGGTTGGCCCCTGGGCCTGAACGCCTGCATTAAAGGCGGCCGGCCCTGTTTACTGAACGGTCCGTTGGTCAGGCGTTCGGGCTGCCCGACAGCTATAACGCGGTCATGGCGGTACAGCAAGCCCGTGCGTATCTGGTCGTTACCGTCTGCGCCCGGGGTCGCAATAAAAGACCAATCAGGGCCGAGGGCCCGAGTCAGTTGCGCTATCGCGCTGGTCTCATTGTATCCGTCGTTTTCCAGCTCTGTGACCGCCAGTATGTCGGGGTCTGGCTGTTGTAGCGCTTCTACCAGCCGCTTATGCTGGAATTTGTAAGCCTTGGTAGTTGGCGCACCACGTGTAGTGGGAAAACCATTGCCTTCACCATCACCATTGAAGTAATTTTCCAGGTTCATGGTCATTACCCGGATATGCGGGGTGTCTGGCCGTGGCGGAGCCGAAGGGCGAGTGTTCACTGTACTGAAGATTGGGGGGCGTTCGGGCTGTATTCTCCAGGCCCCGAACCGGTAATCGAGAATACCAGCTATATCATGGACGCTATCGCCACTGCGAATGGTGCTGGTGCTCGTCAACCCTCCCGGGGGCCAGGGAATCGGTGTAGGTTGGCGCACGCCGCGGCCATCATCCAGCAGCAATCTTTGCTGCTGATTACGTGCCGCATCCGCTGCCGCCTTGGGCCCAGGCTCCTGATACTCTGTTGGTACAACCTGATCGCTAACAGCCAGCGTCAGCTCGCCGTAACGAGCGAGATTCCAGGAATCAATGATGGTCAGGGGCTGGGCTATATGAACGCGCATGCTCTCCAGAGACTCGAAGGCCCCCGGCTGTAACAGCGATAGAAATTGAGCTTCAGGAAGCCCCGCGGGGCCACAAGACTGTATGGTTTTTATGTTAACCAGCTCAGTCAGGCCGTGAAATTCTTTTACGGTGCCGGTCACTCGAAGGCGCTCACCGGGTGTGCCGGTTTTCTTGCGGGTATAAACAAACAGGGCTTCTGATGTTTCAGGGTTTTCGTCGGTCTCAGCATCCGCTTGCTGCAAGTAAAAGCCGGTAAAACCGCCTCTCATGCGAGCATCGAGAGTGAGCACACCTTCAACGGTAACCCTGTGGCCAGCCAGTGGAGAGCTGTCAGCTCGGCCCTGAATTTCGGAAATCGGCGTTGCCGGACTGCCACAGGAAGTGGCAGCCAATATCTGAGAGGCCGGCAGCAGTGCCAGAATAAAAATTAAGGCACCAACATTCCCGATGCTTGAGTTCACACTGCTCGCTTAACGGTTAGCGTAGGCCAGCTACGGCTTTCAGGGCGCGTTCACGTTTGCTGCCAAATCCGAGGTGATCCGGATTGGTCAGTTCTAGTTGCTGAACGAGTGGGTCCGGATGGTAATTGTCGAGCGTGATTCCCAGGCGCGACAGCACATAGGGTGCGAGAGCTGCGCGGGTCTCAACGTCCAGGCGGCCATGTTCCATGCCATAGTCCAGCGCGATGATTTTTTGCTGAGCTTCGGTAAGGCGGTGATCCGGGGAGATGGACATGGTAACCGTGCGGTTCCAGTCTTCATCCTGCTGCACGGAGTGTTTCGCCTTTTGCCGCAGGGCCACAGGTGCTGCGTGGAAGCGGCTGAGGGCAAAATCCCGGAACTCCCGGTTGGAATCACACCAGGCGCGCAGGTGCCAGTTATTGCCTGTGCACACCAGAGTGTGCGGCTCAAGAATGCCTTCAACGGCTTCGGGGCGGCTCAGGGAAGAGTAGCTGGCTCGGAGTTGCCTGCCATATCGTGTTGCCGTTACGACAGCGCGCATGGTTTCGGGTGCAATGACGCGGTTAGGGCTGTATACAACGGTGCTGTCTGGCAAACCGATGTCCAGGGCTTCAAATGTACTGCTGAGGCTTTGCTGGCGTGCCAGTAGATCCAGATACTCGCTGACATGCCCGCGGGTCACGACTGGCTGGTAACGGGGAGCCGGCACATAGCCCTTTAGATGGCGGTCATAAACAAGGTTGCCCGGGGCGAGTTCGCGCAGGTATGTGTTTATATCCTTGGATGCCTGCTGCCTACCAATACCAAAGCTGTGGCAAATGTGATTTGTCGTCAGGCGACCTTCCCACAGTGCGATGGTTTCGATGAGACGGTAGCGAAGCAGCAAATCCCATCGGATGGGCCAGTCCGTTTTTTTCATAACCAGACGCTCACGGGTTCGTTGAATAATGATTATCGATGTTACCTCCTATGGACTTGCGGGTCTGTTACGGCGCATTAATGTAAAACGCTGTGAAACAGCGCAGTGGCCCCAGTTTGCTGCGCTCCGAGGCTTTTTCCCGCTTCGGGAAGTGCTTAGTAGTCAGGCCCGCTAAGGGCTGCTGTAATAGCTGGTTAGAACCTCCGGAGTTTCCGCCATGACCCGAATGGTCGCCTCTCTTTCTGCTCTCCTTTTGAGCATCGTTTTGCTGGTCAGCGGAAATGCATTTCTGATGACGTTGCTGGGCATTCGCCTGAGCATCGAGTCGGTTTCACCCGACATCATCGGCTGGGTGTTGGTGTGCTATTCCATTGGCTTTGTTCTGGGCACCCTCTACGTGCACCATATTATCGGCCGTGTCGGGCATATCCGCGCGTTTGCAGTTTTTGCGGCGATTGCAGCGGTTACGTCATTGATGTATCCGATGGCTATATCGATGGTGTTCTGGGCGCTCTTACGCGTGCTTTCCGGTTTTACCATCGCAGGCGTTTTGGTGGTCATTGAGAGTTGGTTCTCCAGCCGAGCGACCAACAGCAATCGCGGGGCAATGTTTGCGGTCTATCAGATTATTTTTTACCTTTCTGCGGCGGGAGGGCAGCTCATAATCAACGTGGGTGACCCCGCCAATTTCATGCCGTTTTCCATCGCCGCGATTTTGCTGACTCTGGCGTTGGTTCCTCTGTCGCTCACCCGCATGGAGGCTCCCATCATCGAGCAGGTTCAGCGTATCTCCTTTTTCACCTTGGCCCGAGAGTCGTTTACCGGTGTTGCAGGAGCTCTGGTCTGTGGCGTTCTCATTGGTGGGTTTTATGCCATGGGCCCGGTTTACGCGACCTTGATGGGGCTGGATGTCGCCAAAACATCAACCTTCATGGCCAGCGCCATTATAGCCGCCATGATACTTGCTTGGCCTTTGGGGCGGCTGTGTGACCGCTTTGACCGGCGCCGAGTGATGTTCTGGGTAGTGTTTTTCGCCGCGCTGGCAGCGGTTGGTGTCAGTTTTACCGGGGCCGACAACCTTTGGCAGCTCACATTTCTGGTAGGTGCGTTTACCGGCCTTTCGGCAACGATTTACCCGATTTCCGTTGCGATCACCAACGACCGCATGGAAAGCACCCGTATTGTTGCGGCCAGCGCCACGCTGTTACTCAGCTATGGCGTTGGCAGTGTGATTGGCCCCATCGTGATGGCCGAGCTGATCAACCTGCTGGGCCCAAAAGGCTTGTTCCTGGGCAACGCCGGGTTCCTGCTGGTTCTTGCCATCGTCACATCCCTGCGCATTACCTACACAGAAGACGTAGCAGTGGAAGATCAGGAAGACTATGTGCCAGCCATGCCGGAAACCTCGTCTGTACTGACAGAGCTGGATCCGCGAAATACGGAGTTTTGTGAGTCTCCGGAGGCTGAGGAAATGAACGAGGAGTCCCTGCGTCACACAGGTTGAACCCGGGACTTTGAGTAAATTTCAGGTTTTCCGATTTTGTTTTTATTTTTACATCTGTTCTTATGCCAATTGTTAGCTTACTATTGGTAGCTTTCCTGTAATGTAAGCCTGTGGGCCGGCGCAGCACGATACGCGAAGCGCGATTCCGGCCTCGGAACGGAGTAGTCACTATGAAAGATGAGTTCCCTTTTGCCGTCGCTCGAGTAACCCGCCGCTGGCGGAAATTGTTGGATGAACGCCTCAAAGACCTGGGCGTCACCCAGGCTCGATGGACCACCATGGTTTATCTGCAGCAAGGTGGCGAAGGGCTGACCCAGCGTGAACTGGCCGGATTGATGGCCATTGAAAATCCCACGCTTGTGCGTCTGCTCGATAGCCTTGAACAACAGAAATTGATTGAGCGTCGGGCTTGCCCCAACGATCGCAGAGCCCGCCGGTTGCACTTGACCGACCCTGGCCGTGAATTCATGGAGGTTCTCACTGCTCGTGCCAATCTGCTGCGGGATGAAATGCTTGAGGGTGTGGATGAAGGCGATATTGCGGTCGCCCTGAAGGTGTTCCACAGAATCATGGAAAACGGCGAAATGCAGAAGTAATCCGTTGAGTGATAATTCAGTAGCAGGGCTGACGGCCCGATATGGCGATAGCTGGCGTTGGCTAGCGGTCTGTACGGTAATGGTGGGCACCATTGCCACCGTGTTGAGTGCCACTGTAGTGAATGTGGCACTTCACGAAATCATGGTGGAATTTGGTATTCGCCAAGGCATGGTGCACTGGCTCGCAACCGGGTTTATTGCGGCCATGACCACCACCATGCTGGCGTCTTCATGGCTGCTTGATCACTTTGGCGTGCGCAAGACCCTGGCGGTTGCCATGGCAGCGTTTACAGTGATTTCCGTGGTTGGCGGTTTTGCCAGTTCACCGGAGCAACTCATTGCCGCTCGCATTGGCCAGGGCGCCATGGCTGGCCTGATGCAGCCCATGGGCATGTACCTTGTGTTCCGCATATTCCCCCGCAATAAACGTGGTCAAGCCATGGGTATCTATGGCATGGGCGTGGTGTTGGCACCGGCACTTGGGCCTGTGCTGGGCGGCTTTCTGGTGGATCAACTGGACTGGCGTTTTGTAATGTTTGCGCCGGCACCGGTCACATTCATTGGCGTATTTATGGCGCTGAGATTCCTGCCGGTACCGGCCTCCCGGCCAGCGCCTTATCGGTTTGATCTGCCCGGCCTGGTGTTGCTGGGCGCCACTATCGGGCTTGCCCTTGATACCCTGAACCGCCTGCAAAATCTGGACGGTCAGGAAGTTCGGGTTGCCATTGAAGGGCTGGTGGCGCTGCTGCTACTGGTTCTGTTTGTTCTGCGTGAAAAGCGCATAAAGCATCCCTTGGTAAATGTCAGCCTGCTGCGTAAGCCCAGCTTCCTGTATGCCAATCTGGGCGCTATGGCGCTGGGATTGGCGCTGTTTGGCTCCACCTACCTGATACCGCTCTATGTTCAAACGGCCTTGGGTTATACAGCGACCCAGGCGGGGCTGCTGATGCTGCCGGCGGGCATTGTTTTGGGCATGACATTCCCGCTGGCCGGAAAGCTCGCCGACCGTGGCGGTGATGCACGTAAACTGGTTATTTTCGGTATGGCGATGTTTGCGTCATCGGCCATACTTTTTGCGCTATCTAACCTTACTCTGGCGTTTGGATGGCTTGCGCTCTGGACCGTATTTGGGCGTATAGGGATTGGGTTCATGTTGCCATCCTTGTCTATTGGCGCGCTGAACCCACTTAAACCCGAAGAGCTGGGCGCAGGCTCCAGTACCATCAATTTTACCCGCCAGTTGGGTGGGGCTTTTGGCGTGAATATTGTGGCACTGACCATTGAGTTTGGTGAGCACAGCGGCGGCGTACCCACAATCAATGCGTTCCATGCGGCCTGGTGGCTGGTTGCTGTATTTGTAGCGGTGGCGGTGTTGCCTGTTTGGCGCATGCGCGCTTAACGGTTTGCCATAATCCGCGTGATTGATTAGCATTAGTTCAACTCTTCAGGGGAGTAGCCTCCGCAACCGGTATCCGGGGCGGACGGTGGTCAACATACTTGGGGCTCAATCCCCATGGCTACCGTGTTTCACTTGGTTTCAGTGAAATTGGCGAGACCTGAGGCAGTTTCACCCCCAAGGGCGGATGGTGAGCTGTCTCATGTCTGACTATCCGCCCCGGAAGAATCCATGGACGCATTTCTCACTTCTACAGTAGCCGTTGCCATTGCCGAAATTGGCGACAAAACCCAGCTACTCTCGCTGTTCCTCGTTGCTCGCTACTCCCAGCGCTTTCCCATCATTATGGGCATACTCATTGCGACGATCCTGAATCACGCACTATCGGCCTGGTTGGGAGCCTGGGTGGCCGCCTGGATTCCTGCAGCCTGGTTACCCTGGATTCTCGCCCTGAGCTTTGTGGTAATTGCCCTGTGGTTGTTGGTGCCAGATAAAGACGACAGCGAAAGCTCACGGTTTCTGGGCATGGGCGCCTTCACAGCAACCACGGTGATGTTCTTTCTCGCAGAGATGGGCGACAAAACCCAGATAGCCACCGTTGTTCTGGCTGCTCGCTATACTGAGACTCTCTGGGTTGTTATCGGTACAACAGCGGGGATGTTGCTGGCCAATATACCGGTTATTATAGCGGGGCACTGGTTGATGGACAGATTGCCGCTGGCAGCTGCCCGGGTTTGTGCAAGTATATTGTTCGCAGTTATGGCGGTTGTGACACTGTCATCAGTGGTTTGGAACTACTGAGGGTGTCGGCTGTCACTGCATGCTAAGAAGCAGGTTTATCTGGAATGGGGTTTATGGGATTTAAAACGTATTCAGTACTGGCGTTACTAGCAGGAAGCCTGGCTTTTCAGCCGGTGTGGGCGGCAAAGCCAAAAAGCACGCCAGAGCAGCCTGCGGCGGTGCAGGCAACGGATCGTAGCCCCCGTGTACCAACGTTCGAGATCAAAGGGGATCTGGCGGGCCGGCTCGACGTGTTTACCACCCAGTACGAAGATACCTTTGCCGAAGTGGGTAGCCAGCTTGCAATGGGCTATCTCGAATTGGTGAAAGCCAATCCGGGGGTCGATCCCTGGCTCCCGGGTGAAGGCACCAACATCACCCTGCCGCGCCAGTACATAATTCCGGATGTCCGCCGTGAAGGCATTGTGATTAACCTGGCGGAATACCGGCTTTACTATTTTGCAGAAGATGGTGTGCAGGTCTATCCGGTGGGCGTCGGCACCTCCGAGAATCCGTCCCCACTGGCCGATGCAAAGGTCACCATGCCATTGGAATCACCGGCGTGGTATCCCCCCGAGAGCATTCGTGCCGAACATGCAGCCTCGGGTGATTTCCTCCCCCGCATGATTCCGCCTGGCCCGGATAACCCGTTAGGAACCCATGCTCTTTTGCTGAGTGAGAAGGGGTATCTGATTCACGGCACCAACAAACGGTTTGGCGTTGGAATGCCCGTCAGTCATGGCTGCTTTCGCATGTACAACGAAGACATCTCGCGTTTTGTTTATCAGGTGAGCAAAGGGACGTCGGTCCAGATTGTGAATAAGCCGGTAAAGATGGGCATGTCCGGAGGAGAAGTGTGGCTTGAAGTTCACCGCCCCCATGAAGACTACAGCCAGCAGGACAGAGATCGCCTATGGCGAGAAGTAACTCAGGAGGTTGAAGCCTTCCGCTTGAAACACCCGGGTGTAGAGGTTCAGCGCAAGGCGATAGAGCTGGCGGTAGACCAGGCGGACGGTATTCCGGCTATGGTGGGAGAGCAGATTTCACAGGTGGCTTCAGACAAAACGCCTAAAGACAAACAGAGCCCAGTATCAGATAAGCCGGAACAGAAGCTGTATTTCTGATGTCGCGCGCAGCGCAGTTTTCCATATAACGATAAATCGGGAGAATTCATGAAACGCACCATACTGATCACCGGAGCCAGTTCCGGACTTGGTGAGGGCATGGCCCGTGAGTTTGCGGCCAGAGGCGATAACCTGGCCCTGTGCGCTCGCCGTACCGAACGGCTGGAAACCTTGCGTGATGAGCTGGCGGGCAAATACCCTCAGATTACTATCAGTATTCGTGCACTGGATGTGAATAATCACGAACAGAATTTTGAGGTGTTCAGGGCCTTTCAGCAGGAATTTGGCAGCCTGGACCGGATTATCGTTAATGCCGGCATTGGCAAAGGCCAGCCTCTGGGTACCGGTGCGTTTAACGCCAACCGCCAAACCGCAGAAACCAACTTTGTTGCCGCCCTGGCGCAAATGGAAGCGGCCATGGAGATTTTTCGTGAGCAAAACCGGGGGCATCTGGTAACCGTGTCGTCAGTAACCGCTGTGCGCGGCATGCCGGGTAATGTGAACACCTATGCGGCAACCAAGGTGGGCCTTGCGGCGCTTTCAGAGGGCTTGCGGGTTGAACTGAAAAAGACGAAATCGCCCATCAAGGTGACAACGCTGTATCCGGGCTATATCAGAACAGCAATCAATGAAAAGGTGAAAAATGCGCCGTTCATTGTGGATGCGCAAACTGGCTGCAAGGCGATGGTGAAAGCCATTGAGTCCGGGAAGAGTGAGAGTTTTGTGCCTTGTTGGCCCTGGACGCCTATTGGCTTCCTCATCCGGCGCCTGCCGGTTTCAGTATTGGCCAAGCTGTTCTGACGAATCAAGCGCAATAAAAAAGGCCGGGAATCCCGGCCTTTTTCTATCATGCTTTTAAGCAGAAGTCTTACTTCTTGCTTGCACGATCGAGCATACGCTTGGCGCGCTCGTTAGCTTCGTCAGCTGATTTCTGAGCTGCTTTAGCTGCGGCCAGTGCACGGTCAGCGGTCTGCTGAGCAGAACGCGCAGCGCTAGCTGCACTGTTAGCGGTGTTCATTGCCTTGTCTGCAGACTGCTCAGCAGAGCTTGCAGTTGCATTTGCTTCGTCAAGAGCGCCCTGATCGTTAGTTGCACAACCTGCAGTCAGAGCAGTAGCCAGTGCGATTCCGGCGATTGTCAGTTTACGCATTGTAAATCCCCTTATTGGTCGAGTTATTTCCTGGTGTTTCAAAAGTCAGTATAGACGACTTTCTAATAGCATCGGCCCGATAGGCATTGACTACCGGAGTCGTGAAACAGTGTAAAACACTCTGAGAGGAATTGTTAACTCAGTATATGTATATTTTCTTAGGATATGACAACAACTTAATATTTGTACCACGGAAAAGTCGTCAGGGAAGGATGCGTATTGGCGTGCCATCGTTGACCAGCTGCCAGATTTCGTCCATTTCCTGGTTGTTAACGGCAATGCAGCCGTTGGTCCAGTCCAGACCTGTATAGGCAAAAGCCATGTCTTCTGAGCCATTGGGCAGGCCGTGTATCATAATGCTGCCACCCGGGCTCAAACCCCAGTTTTCAGCCATCTCACGGTCGGTTTCGCTGGGATAGGAAATGTGAATGGATTTGTAAAAGTCGCTGCCCGAGTTGCGCCAATCCAGCGTGTAGTCGCCTTCGGGAGTGCGCTCGTCGCCTTCATAGAGCTTATGGCCCTTGGGGTTGTCTCCCAGTGATATGCGGTAACTGCGCACAATCTCTTCCCCATTCATCAGGAAGAGCCGCCGTTGTCCTTTCTTCACCAAGACCTTGTTAACCACCAGGGAATCGCCTGGAGAGTCCTCAATGACCGGCATGTAGGTGTCGGCTCTGGCCAGCAACTCTGTGCCATAGGCCGGAAAGCATGCCGTAATAAAAAGTGCCAGAAAACACCGGGTTAATAAGCGGGGAATAGCCATATACTAAACTTACCAATGATTAATCTTTATGCAGTTCAGTTTATAACATAACCGCCCCTGGGGATGTTAAGGGGTTTTGTTAACTTTTATAGCTATCCCGTGCATAGATCACACGTTTTGTGACTTATCCATTTTTAAACCCACCTTGGTAACCTGGTCGGCTTCGGTTGCCCTTGCCACCAGAGTGACTGGCCCCAAAACAACGGTATCGCCAACAACCGGATGACCCTTGGTGCGCTTGGCAAAACATTCAGCCAGTGACAACTCCGGCGCCAACTCATCAAATGCGATACCGTACACTTGCTCTACATCACCAAGCAGCGCATCGCCATTCAACACAAAGTCCCCGAAAAAAGCTCTTTCCGCAAGATACTTCGGCGTGTGACGGCCGCTCAGTGCTTTGCCCAGTTCTTTCAGCACGCTGGGCGTGGCAAACATGGCCACCATGTCGCCACTGGATACCTCCAGATCAGCTTTTGGCTGTAGACACACCCGGTTGCGGAATACGCCGGCAACAGCCGTGTTTTCAGGGAAGCGCAGTTGGCTCAGCAACCTTGGGGTTTCCCAGTTCTCGCCTCGCAACGGGAACAGCATCAATTCGTGGTCGCCCGCCGCAGGGGCGTCCAGGGGCAAACGGCGAAAAGGCTCACCATCTGCCGGGATTTCCAGGCGCAACAGGCGCGCAAGCGGTGTTATTGTGGTGCCCTGAACCAACAAAGAAACCAGAACAATAAAGAAAGCCGCATGGAACACCAGTTGTGCTTCCGGTAGGCCGGCTATGATCGGGAATAGTGCCAGCACGATCGGCACGGCACCTCGCAAACCCACCCAGCTGATAAAGCCCAGCTCCCGGCGGTTAAAGCCGAAGGGCCAGAGCGTCGCCAGAACAGTGATCGGCCGGATCACGAAAATCATTGCCAACGCCAGTACCAGGCCCGCGCCCGCCAGTGGCAGCAGGTCGGAGGGGTTCACCAGAAGCCCCAGAATCAGGAACAGGCAAAGCTGAGCCAGCCAGGCCAGGCCGTCGTGCACCTGCAGAATCATCGGCATCATCCGAACCTTGCGGTTGCCGATCACCACGCCGCAAAGATAGATTGCCAAAAATCCGCTGCCGCCCAACAGGTTAATAACGGAGAACAACAGAATGCCTGCGGCTACTACCAGCAGTGGATAGAGTGATGGCATCAGGCGAATGCGGTTGGTCAGTTCGGAAATCAGAAAGCCGCCAAGGACGCCGCCAATCCCACCAATGCTGAACTGCTTGAACAACAGAATCAGTGAATCCTGAATGGCGTGATCGCCGTCGCTGGCAATCAGGGTAACCATCATCAGCGTCAGGAAGATCGCCATGGGATCGTTACTACCGGATTCGATTTCCAGAGTGGCACTCACCCGCTCATTCAGGTGCAGTCCGCGCCCCTGCAGCAACGAAAATACGGCAGCCGCGTCGGTGGATGAAATGATGGCGCCCACCAGCAATGCAGTCATCCAGCTCAAATCGAACACAAGCCAAGCGACAAGCGCCGCCCCCAGTGCTGTTATGGCAACACCGACCGTAGCTAACAACATGGCGGGTTTCAGGCCAACGCGGAAGGTTTCAGCCCGGGTTCGCATGCCGCCATCAAGCAGGATAACGCCGAGCGCCAGGCTGGCTACAAGGAAGGAAAGTTGGAAATCATCGAATTCGATGCCGCCCGGGCCGTCTTTGCCCATCATCATGCCCACCGCAAGGAAAACAAGCAGGACCGGCATGCCTACCCGGCTGGAAAGCGGGCTCAACAGGATGCTGATGACAAGCATCAGAGCACCGACCAGGGTGAGCATTGGATCCATCAGAACTCCGTATGTGACTGCTTGCCGGGAAATGGCGGAAGCGCGAGTGGGCTAGTCCAAGTTTGCCCATCGCGAGTCCGATAGACAAGTAAGAGTGTTCCTCAATGTTACCGAGTAGTCAGTGCGTCAAAGGTAGTGATTTCGCCAAGGTTGTCTGGCTCATAACCCGGCACCGTGTTGATACGATCTATCAGCGCCGGGGATTTCATTGATGTGGTCAGGTATTCCAGTGTGGCAGCCGGTAAGCGATCCTGACGGTAGATCAACATGTAGTGCTCACACGCCAATTCAATAAAGTTCAGATTGAACTGCTCCGCCGCCGCCTGCACACCAAAGCCCACCTCTGCCATACCCGAAGCCACAAAGGCCGCGATAGCTGTGTGGGTAAACTCCTGCTGGGGCGTGCGATTGATGCTTCGCTCAGCAACCCCCTGTTGCTTCAGCAACAAATTAAAGAGGATGCGAGTGCCTGAGTGGCGGTCCCGGCTCACAAAGCTGAGGCCAGATTCGCTCAGATCCTTCAAGGTGCGAATGTTTTCGTGCTCACCTTTACGCATCATCAGCCCTTCGCGACGGGTAACAAAGCGAATCAGCCGCAAGTTGTTCCCGCTTAGATGTTTTCGGTAGTGGCTGATAATTTGCCGGGCAAGCGCCGGGCACGTTGGCAAGTGAAAGCTCGCTACATCACATTCGCCACGGTTTAGCGCAGTCAGTGCTTCTTCCGGGTTCCTGTACTGCAGGTTGATGTTTATCTGTTGGGAGAACTCAGGCAAGAGCGCAACCGAATACCCATGGCTGGCATGCAGGCGCAGAGTGGGTTGTGCCCCGGCCAACAGTTGCTGAACCTGATCATTCAACTCCGCTGCCATGCTATCGATTTGAGGCCCCAGCCGGGCTTTTACCCGGTGTTCGGCCCACAGCAGAGTTTCCCCCAACGCAGAGAGCTGGCTGCCGTGCCCTTTGCGCATAATCACAAGCGGCAAGCCCAGAATATCCGCAGCCCGGTTCAGGAGGTTCCACGCATGTCGGTACGACACCCCGGCAGCCGCTGCCGCAACCGTTAGCTTGCCGGTATCGCGAATGCTTTCCAGCAAACGAAATAGAACCGGCTCGAAGAATTCATCGGTGTCGGTGCGAAACACCCACGCAGGGGCTATATCCAGTTTCTTGTTATGCATTTGCGTTCATATTCCTTAGCTGTGCGGGGAGTGCTAATTTTCCTGAAGAGAGCTTGATTACTGTATCAGAATAAAAACAGGTAGGAACGATTATGCATATGTCAGAGAACACCAACCATAACGCGCCGGTGATGACCGTGCCCGAGGACTGGAGCCCTGACATCATTCGCCAGGAAGTCGCAGCCCTGCAGCATAAGCCAGGTGCGCTTTTACCCATTCTGCATGCCATACAGAACCGCATTGGCTATGTGCCAGAGGGCGCTGTGCCCATTATTGCTGAAATGCTGCAGCAGAGCCGCGCCGATATTCACGGGGTTATCAGCTTTTATCATCACTTTCGCACCCGCCCGGCCGGCAGCAACCTGCTGGAAGTCTGCCGTGCGGAAGCCTGTCAGGCGCGGGGTGGCCGCGCATTTGAGCGGCACGTTCAGGAAAAGCTTGGTGTGGACTACCACCAAACCACAGCGGACAACGAGTTCACGCTTAAGCCGGTGTATTGCTTGGGCAACTGTGCCTGTGGCCCCTCTATTCGCGTAAACAATGAAACGATCGGTCGAATGACCCCCCAAAAGTTCGACCAGCTGGCGGACAAACTCACCACGTCTGTTTTGCAGCTAAAATGAAGGCAGGAGCAAATCTAATGACAATAACCGTGTATGTGCCCTGCGATACCACAGCTCTTTCTCTGGGCGCCGACCGTGTAGCGCAAGAACTAAAGCACGCAGCCGCAGCGCAAGGCCAGCAAATAAACCTGGTGCGCAATGGTTCCCGCGGGCTCTTCTGGTTGGAACCCTTGGTGGAAGTACAAACACCCGAGGGCCGAGTGGCTTATGGCCCGGTAGAGCCGGAACAAGTAGAGGGGTTAGCAGCTGCAGGCTTGTTTGAAGGCAAACCGGATCACCTACTGCATCTGGGCGATATCGAAAAGCACCCATACCTTGCGCAGCAGCAGCGCCTGACCTTTGCCCGCATCGGTATCACCGACCCCATTTGTATTGATGAGTATATTTCCCATGGTGGCTTCGCCGGTTTGGAGAAAGCCGCTGCACTAACACCCCAGAACATTGTGGACGAAGTAAAAGCCTCCGGCCTGCGTGGCCGTGGCGGCGCCGCCTTCCCCGCCGGCATCAAATGGCAAACCGTGCTGGATGAGCCGCATGGCCAGCAGAAGTACGTGGTGTGTAACGCCGACGAAGGCGATTCCGGCACCTTTGCCGACCGCCTGGTGATGGAGTGCGACCCCTACATGCTGATTGAGGGCATGGCTATTGCCGGCTTGGCAGTGGGCGCGACTCTGGGCTTTATCTATGTGCGCTCGGAATATCTGCTGTCGGAGAAGATGCTGAACGAAGCCATCCGCAGGGCCGAGGCTCAAGGCTATCTTGGCGAAAACGTCTGCGGTAGTGGTCGCCCCTTTCACCTTGAAGTGCGCCTTGGCGCAGGCGCCTATATTTGTGGTGAAGAAATCTCACTACTGGAAAGCCTGGAAGGCAAGCGCGGGCTGGTGCGTTCCAAGCCGCCACTACCCGCCATCAAAGGGCTGTTCGGGCAACCTACAGTGGTAAACAACGTGCTCTCGCTGGCGGCCGTGCCGTACATAATGGCGAACGGCGGCAAAGCCTACGCGGATTACGGCATGGGCCGCTCACTGGGCACCCTGCCCATTCAGCTGGCGGGCAATATCAAACAGGGAGGCCTGATTGAATTGGCCTTCGGCGTTACCTTGCGCACCGTGCTGGAAGACTTTGGCGCAGGCACCTTTACCGGCCGGCAAATGAAAGCTGTGCAGGTGGGGGGGCCGCTCATGGCCTACATGCCGGAAAGCCAATGGGACACTCCCATGGATTATGAAGCCTTCGCCGCACTCGGTGCCGGTATTGGCCACGGTGGCGTGGTGGTGTTTGATGACACCGTGGATATGGGCGAACAAGCCCGTTTTGCCATGGAGTTCTGCGCTGTTGAATCCTGTGGCAAATGCACCCCATGCCGAATCGGTTCGGTGCGCGGTGTGGAAGTGATTGACCGCATCCGCGCGGGTGAGAACCAGAACAGCAATCTGGAATTGCTGGAAGACCTGTGTGAAACCATGGTGGACGGTTCCCTCTGCGCCATGGGCGGCATGACCCCCTTCCCGGTACAGAGCGTTATGAAATACTTCCCAGAAGACCTGATGGCCAGTCCGCGCCAGGTGGAGGCTTGATATGTTGCATTACTACGATCCCAGCACCCAAAGCTACGAGCCTGGCAAGAACGGCCTGAACCCTGATTTCGACTCTTTTTCCAGGGATCTGGGCACACCGCCCAGTCTCTCAGAAGAGTTGGTTTCCATATCGGTGGATGGTCGTGATATCACAGTTCCTGAAGGTACCTCGGTATTACGTGCCGCTGCACTGGCCGGCATCAACATCCCCAAACTGTGCGCTTCCGACAATCTGGAAGCCTTCGGCTCCTGCCGCCTGTGCGCGGTAGAGATTGAAGGCCGCCGCGGTTACCCGGCCTCCTGCACTACGCCTGTGGCCGAAGGCATGGCCGTTACCACCCAGACCGGCAAGCTGGCGAAACTGCGCCGCAATATCATGGAGCTGTACATCTCCGACCACCCGCTGGATTGCCTCACTTGCCCGGCCAACGGCAATTGCGAGCTGCAGGATGTGGCTGGCGTAGTGGGCCTGCGGGAAGTGCGTTACGGGTTCGACGGCGAGAACCATCTGGATGCGGAAACCGACAGCTCCAACCCCTACTTCAGCTTCGATCCCAGCAAATGCATTGTCTGCTCTCGCTGTGTGCGAGCCTGCGACGAGGTGCAAGGCACCTTTGCGCTGACCATCGAAGGCCGCGGCTTTGATTCCAAAGTGGTCGCTAGCCAGAACGACCCGTTCATGGATTCCGAGTGTGTGTCTTGTGGCGCCTGTGTGCAGGCTTGCCCTACGTCCACACTGATGGAAAAAAGCGTGATCGACGCCGGCCAGCCCGAGCACAGCATAGTCACCACCTGCGCCTACTGCGGTGTTGGCTGCTCGTTCAAGGCTGAGATGAAAGGCGACCAGGTGGTGCGCATGGTTCCTTACAAAGGCGGCGAAGCTAACCACGGCCATTCTTGTGTAAAAGGCCGGTTTGCCTTCGGCTACGCCACCCACGAGGATCGCATTCGCGAGCCGCTGATTCGCGATTCCATTAACGACCCCTGGAAAGTGGTGTCCTGGGACGAAGCCCTGGCGTTCGCGGCGAAAAAACTCAAAGACACTCAGGCCCAATACGGCCGTGAAAGCATTGGTGGCATTACCTCCTCTCGCTGCACTAACGAAGAAACCTATCTGGTGCAGAAGCTGGTGCGGGCTGCCTTTGGCAACAACAATACAGATACCTGTGCACGGGTATGCCATTCCCCTACTGGTTATGGTCTGAAAACCACCTTGGGTGAATCAGCCGGCACTCAGACCTTCGATTCGGTAATGAAGGCCGACACCATCATGGTGATCGGGGCCAACCCAACGGATGCCCACCCGGTATTCGGCTCGCTGATGCGCAAGCGTTTACGCCAAGGCGCCAAGCTAATCGTAATCGATCCGCGCCGAATCGATTTAGTCCACACGCCCAATGCCGAGGAAGGTCTGCACCTGCCGCTGCGCCCCGGCACCAACGTGGCCATAGTGAACGCCCTGGCCCATGTGATTGTGACCGAAGGCCTGGAAGATCAGGCGTTCATCAACAGCCGTTGTGATACTGAGGCCTACAACACCTGGCGCAGGTTTATTGCGGAAGAACGCAACTCCCCTGAAGCCACAGAGTCGGTAACCGGCGTAGCGGCAGACAAGGTTCGTGAGGCTGCCCGCATGTATGCACAGGCAGACAACGGTGCCATCTACTACGGCCTGGGCGTGACTGAACACAGCCAGGGCTCCACCATGGTGATGGGCATTGCCAACCTGGCGCTGGCCACGGGCAACATTGGCAAAGAGGGTGGCGGCGTGAACCCGTTGCGCGGGCAAAATAACGTGCAGGGTTCCTGCGATATGGGCTCCTTCCCCCATGAGTTGCCGGGCTACCAGCATGTGAACGATCAAGCCGTGCGTGAGCGCTTCGAAGCTGTTTGGGGTGTGCCCATCGATAACGAACCGGGGCTGCGCATTCCGAATATGTTTGACGCAGCCATCGCTGGCAGCTTCAAGGCTCTTTACGTGCAGGGCGAGGATATTGCCCAGTCAGATCCCAACACCCAGCATGTAGAAGCGGCGCTGAAAGCATTGGACTGCCTGATTGTGCAAGACATCTTCCTGAACGAAACCGCCAAGTTTGCCCATGTGTTGCTGCCGGGCTCCACCTTTTTGGAAAAGAACGGCACCTTCACCAACGCTGAACGCCGCATCAACCGCGTGCGCAAAGTGATGGAGCCCGTTGCGGGCCTGGAAGATTGGGAAGTAACCATGGCGTTGTCTAACGCTCTGGGCTACCCCATGCACTACAACCATCCATCTGAAATCATGGATGAAATAGCATCGCTAACCCCCACGTTTACCGGCGTAAATTACGACAAGCTGGAGCAGCTGGGCAGCATTCAGTGGCCCTGCAACGATGAGCACCCGGATGGTACGCCCACCATGCACATGGCGGACTTCCCCATCGGCAAGGGTCGGTTTGCGGTAACCGAGTATCTGGCAACCGAAGAGCGTGCAAGCCGCCGCTTCCCGTTGCTGCTGACGACAGGGCGAATCCTGTCCCAGTACAACGTTGGCGCCCAAACCCGTCGCACAAGCAACAGCGACTGGCATGAAGAGGACGTGCTGGAGCTGCACCCCAGCGATGCAGAACTGCGCGGCGTAAAAGACGGTGACTGGCTGGGCATCAGCAGCCGCGTTGGCCATACAGTGCTGCGAGCAAAAGTGAGTACCCGAATGTTGCCGGGCGTGGTTTACACCACCTTCCATCACCCGGGCAGCGGTGCCAACGTGGTAACCACCGACAACTCCGATTGGGCCACCAACTGCCCGGAATACAAGGTAACCGCCGTTCAGGTAGAAAAAGTGTCCCAGCCATCGGATTGGCAACGGGATTTTGTGGATTTCGACAAGCGCCAGCAGGCACTGCTGAAACCGGCCATGAGTAAGCAGGAAAATAGCCATGCAACTACTCTCAAGTAATCAGAGGCCAGCGGCTGTGGCTGATTCACCTGGCAAAACCTCGCCACCAGCAGTGAGCGAGGCCTGGGTAAATGTGCGTGGCGGTATCAAGGGCGCGCGCTCCCACGATCTGGTTGCGGAAGAAGTACCCGTGGCTATGGTGTACAACGGAGTGTCCCATGCGGTGATGATGGCTTCGCCCTGTGATCTTAAGGACTTTGCCCTGGGCTTCAGCCTGAGCGAAGGTATTCTGCAGCGGCCGGACCAGCTGTTCAGCATCGAGATAAAACCCAGCGAAGACGGCATAGAGGTGCAAATGCACATTGCCGGCGATTGCTATGCCCGCTTGCGGGAGCAACGCCGCAACATGGCAGGCCGAACCGGTTGCGGGCTCTGCGGTACAGAATCCCTTGCTCATGTGGTGCGAACCCTTGAAAAGGTGGCGACGAAGCCGCTCCCCGGTGATGAAATCGTTCAAGAAGCACTGACCAACCTGAAAAAACACCAGCCACTGCAACTGCAAACCGGTGCTACCCACGGTGCAGCCTGGTGCGATTCTCAGGGCAGAATTGTAATGGCGCGAGAAGACGTAGGCCGGCATAACGCATTGGATAAACTGATCGGCGCCCGGCTACGGGAACATGGCGAACAAGCCTTCAGTGAAGGCTTTGCACTGATCTCCAGCCGTGCCAGCTTTGAAATGGTGCAGAAAAGCGCCAACGTGGGCATAGGCAGCCTGGTGGCAGTATCCGCCCCGACTGCTTTGGCCATTCGCGAAGCCGAAAAAAGTGGCATGAACCTTATCGGATTTGCTCGCCCCGGCCGCCACGTAATCTATGCCCGTGGCGATGAAAAGGCTCAGGAGAGAGAGTTGTGAGTGATCAGCAGTTGAACAACCTGATTAAGATGCTCGACCAGATAATCGCCAATAACCTGCACCATGGTGACGACGAAAAGGTAACCGATGTAGCAGCCGACCACCTTCAAAAATTCTGGGCTCGTAGCATGAAGCAGCAAATCATTGCCTATGCCAACCAGCGCCCGGATGAGTTGTCTATTTTGGCGAAGTTGACGGTCGACAAACTCGAGCCTGCTGTGGAGGTATAGCGTGAAACTGTACAGGTTTTAACCGTTTTTAACAGACCCAAAGCACGTTTTACATATAAACTGCCTGGCGCTGATGTTGGAAATTTCACATTTGAGAAAAACTCATGCGCGGCACATACGTTGAGCTTATTGAAACCCAGGTCGATGTCGCTGACCTGGAAGTCGGAATGCACGTCATCCGACTGGATAGACCCTGGGAAGACACAGACTTCCTGGTTCAGGGGTTTATCATCAACGATATGACACAGCTGCACGCTGTGCGCCGCCAGTGTGAGTATGTGTTTATACAGGGCGTGGCTGAAAGACACCGCGAGCCCATAGAAAAAAAGCCCGGCTCCAATCGCCTTACCGGTTTTTTCAAAAGCAAAAAACAACAGGCAAAAACACCGCAACCCGGCTCGGCTCGGGTTATTCCGAGAAAGCGGGTTTCCTATATTAATCAAGTGAGTGTGGGCCGTGAGCTTCAAACCGTCAGCATGCGATTTGAAGAGGCTCAAGATACGGCCAAATCCATCATGTCTGGCTTGCGGGTAAGCCGTGCTCTGGACATCAACAACGCGCGAGCGGTTGTGAACAGTTGTGTGGAGAGCGTTCTACGTAATGAGAACGCCTTGATGCTGCTCACCAGAATCAAAAACCAGGATGAATACACCGCAGAGCATTGCATCAACGTGTCCATACTGGCGGCTGCGTTTGGCAAATCACTGGGCATGATAAAGGGTGAAATTCAGAACCTGGCGTTGTGCGGCCTGCTGCACGATGTGGGTAAAACCAAAATACCGAACGAAGTTCTGAACAAACCAGGGCGCCTGACCGCCGACGAATTTGATTTGATGAAAAACCACGCAGTTCATGGCCGAACCATACTGATGAGCACGGGCGCTGCGCTGCATTCCGCCGTGGATGTTGCCTTTTCTCATCATGAACGAGTGGATGGCCAAGGGTACCCGCGGGGCCTGCCGGCTGAAAAAATCCCTTATTTTGCGAAGATCATTTCATTGGTAGACACCTACGATGCAATCACCAGTAAGCGGGTGTACCAAAAAGCCCTGGCATCCATGCATGCGTTAGAAATTATTCACAAGAATCGCGGAACTCAGTTTGATGCGGAACTGGCCGATGCGTTTATCCAGATGATAGGGATTTACCCACCTGGCTCCATTGTTGAAATGATGAATGGAGAGGTAGGGATAGTAGTAGAGAGTGATCCTGACCATAAGCTCAAACCCAAGGTATTGATGGTACGGAATGCCCATAAATTACCAGTGACACCGGCCAGGATGCTGGACCTGAAAACCGGCCCAACAGACGAGAGAGATCAGGTTTTTCATATATCCAAAGAGGTGCCGGATGGCACCTATGGTATTGTTTTGCGGGATTTTGTGAGGGACGGTTTGATTGTAGCCGCTACTACACCAGCGCTTGATCCCGAAGAGAACGATTGAGATTACTGAGTCAGCCCTTCCATTCTTTTTAATAAAGCACTTTTGGAAACACATGTCAGGTATCGGAATAAAAGAACAAGGGTATGTTAAATCGGCCTTGATCACGGGCCTTCTCTGCGCAGTGGCATTTACAGCTGTTGTTTATGGTGCATTAACCTATCAGGCAAGCGAACAGCTCGCGGATTTAAAAATTGCTGAGCAGGCCAAAGTTAGGCTCACCTCCGGGCTACTCACCCAAATCTATGATTACGCCGCGAATGACCTGCGCACAGTGTCAAAACTGCCAGCGACCGAGGCGTTCAATCAATCTCGCGCTGACATTGACAAAGTGCGGCTTAAGCAGGTGTTTCGTGTCCTGCTCGAGCAAAAATCAATCTACAACCAGATTCGCTTTCTCGACGTTGATGGAACTGAGTTGGTTCGGCTGGATTATTCATCCGGTAGCAGCGTAACTACCCCTGATGGCCAACTGCAGTCTAAGGGCACCCGTTACTATTTCACTGGCACCTTGGCCATGCCTGAGGGCAATGTGTACGTATCCCCTCTCGATTTGAATGTTGAGAACGGCCAGGTCGAATCCCCCTACCTGCCTATGGTTCGGTTTGGTGTACCAGTGTTTGGTGATGGTGGCCAAAAGCAAGGTACTGTAATTCTCAATATGCTAGGCCAGTCGCTTCTGGACACCTTCAGGCAGAGCATGGGGGAAACCTACCCGGCATTTTTGCTTAACAGCGAGGGTGGCGTGTTATCTGCTCCGGATGAAAACGACGAGTGGGGCTTCATGTTTGGCTTGCCTTCTGCATTTCAGCGAGAGTATCCGAAAGCATGGGAACACATATCACAAAGTGAAAGTGGCCATATTGATACGCCGGCAGGCCTCTTTGTGTTTGAAACGGTTCACCCGCTTCTGGGGCTGGATTCATCAGAAGGAAGTGAGGATTACGCCTGGAAGGCTGTTGCGTTTTTACCCTCAAGCACACTACCGACGAACGCACTTTTTACGCACCCATGGGTAGTTGGTTTTTACCTGATTGGTGTGGTGCTGATATTAGTGGTGACGTTCTATTTCCAGTTTTCCCTCCACAATCGCCGCCAGCTAAGGCGCGAAAACGCACAGCAGGCCCGGCGCTTCTGGAAAATCTCCAGCGTGCTTGGAGATGGCCTGATCGTTATGGATAGCGAGGGTGTTGTTACCTATATCAACCCGGAAGCTGAGCGAATTTTGGGCTGGAGTTCCGAGGAAATGGTCACCAAACAAGGGCACGATGTATTCCACGTGCATGAGGGAGATGAAACCAGCTGTTCCATCCTCAACGTGATGAATACCCGCGAGCTATACCGCAGTAAAGACGAGGAGTTTCGCCGAAAAGATAAGGCCACCATTCCGGTGATCCTGAATGCTGCTCCGCTAACCAGCGATACTGGCGATGAGGGGGTGGTGATCTCATTCCAGGATTTCTCCGAGATGAAAAAGTACCAGGAGAAAATTCACACACTCGCGTATCAGGATATTTTGACTGACCTTCCCAACCGGCGAGCTTTGGACGATCGGTTGAGCCTGGCTATTGCGCTCTCAAGGCGTCATTCCCGCTATCTTGGGCTGATGTTCCTTGATCTTGACCACTTTAAAGAAGTGAACGACACCCTTGGCCACGATGCTGGTGATAGCCTTTTAAAAGAAATCGGGGCGAGGCTGCAGAGCAGCATTCGTGAGACAGACACAGTGGCGCGTATGGGTGGAGACGAGTTCATCGTATTGCTACCGGAAGTCTCCTCACCGGAAAATGCCACAACAGTGGCTGAAAAGATTATTCAGGCAGTTGCAGCGCCCGTTTATATGCCCGAAGGGGTTGCTCGGGTGAGTGTGAGTATTGGAATTGTGGTTGCTCGCGGTGCTGGAATTACCAACGAAGGCCTTATGCAAAGTGCCGATGCAGCCATGTATGAAGCGAAGCGAGCGGGCAAGAACCGGTATTTTATCAGTGAGCATGACCTGCCAATTTCCAATACCGACGACTAGACTGGTCGTGCACTGATCTTCGTTGATAATCAAAAGGGCGCTTCTCGGCATGAGCCAATCGGTTGCCTACTACAACGCGCACGCGCAGCAGTTTATAGACGAAACGCTGCATGTAGATATGTCCGCACTGTACGATGCATTTTTGCCACACCTCCCTGAAAACGCACACATTCTGGACGCAGGCTGTGGCTCAGGGCGGGACTCCCGCGAGTTTCTGGCCCATGGCTACCGCGTTACGGCGTTTGATGCCTCCGAAAAACTGGCTGCCCTGGCAACCAAAGCCATAAGCCACCCGGTTTCTGTTCGCACATTTAGCCAGGTTACTGAACATCAGGCCTACGATGGCATCTGGGCCTGTGCCAGCTTGCTCCACCTCCCCGGGCAGCAGATACCCCAAGCACTCTCCCAACTATGGCAAGCCATGAAGCCAGGCGGCGTTTTATACCTGAGTTTCAAAAGAGGAGAAGGGCAGCGCGAACACAATGGCCGGCACTTTACCGATGCAACAGAGGCTCAGCTTGAACGCTGGGCAGGTGCATTACCCGGGCTTGAGAAGATAACCACTTGGCAGACTGCAGATCGCAGGCCGGGGCGGGATGAGTATTGGGTGAATGGGGTTTTTCATAAGCGTGGTCTTATCGATCCCGTCACAAATATTGATGCCAAGTTTTCGATTTAAAGTTAATGCATATGGGAAAGTGAAATGCCGTTGTGCCCGGTAACTATTTGTTACTAAAGACTAAGAGTGAGCTACATTCATAGCTTGGAACGGGATCGTTTATCAAGCAGTATTGGTTTGCCGAGAGAGTTTTGATGCCCGTGTGTCTAGGGGGTGGAGAACTTTAAATCAATGTATCACGCGTTGGTTAGATCTTAGAGAGGACGTACCAGCACTCCTCCCTCGACTAAGTACGAGTAGGATAAATGAGACTATGGAACGAGTTGCAGGCAAAAAAGCCTATCCGGTACGAGAAGTTGATGCTGCACCCTATGCTGCGGCCTTGATTGAAGGTCACAGGGACTTTGGGTACAGCCTCGAAACTGCATTGGCAGATGTTATTGATAACTCAATATCTGCTGGAGCAAAAACTATTCAGTTAATTGCCAGCACTGCAGTTGAGAAGCCTGTAATAGCCTTAGCGGACAATGGTTCTGGCATGTCTGAAACAGAACTTATAGAGGCCATGCGGCTTGGCTCAAAGAATCCCAAGGATGTTAGGGCCATCGATGATCTGGGGCGTTTCGGGCTTGGACTTAAAAGTGCTAGCTTTTCCCAGTGCAGAAGTTTGACAGTTTTGACTCGCAAAAACGGAAAAGTATCATGCGCGCGCTGGGATCTTGACCGCATATCTCGACGCAACGATTGGTCACTCGAGCTAATTGACCATCCTGAGAGCATTGCTGGCTATGAGCTATTGAGCGAGACAGGTACGGTGGTTATCTGGGAAAAGCTTGATCGCCTGATAGACGGGTTTGGTGAAGATCGTCCTAAACGTACCAGCTACATAAACGCTGAGTTAGGGAGAGCAGAACGACACCTTCGACTGGTTTTCCATAGGTTTCTGGAAGGGCGGAATCCAAAGCTGACTTTGTTTCTCAACGACCGGGAACTCAAGCCTATAGATCCAATGGCTGCATCTCATCCTGCTACTCAAAAAGACCCCGAAGAAGTCCTCCAGCTTAGCAAAGGTAATGTTCGTATTCGCTGTTACACGCTGCCTCACCACAAAAAAGTAACACGTGAGGAGTGGGAAGAAACGGGTGGGCCAGAGGGCTATCTCAAATCTCAGGGGCTCTATATATACCGGGAAAATCGATTAATTATTGCTGGTGGGTGGCTTGGGCTGGCTCGCCAAACGGAGCTCACAAAGTTGTGTCGGATAGCAGTAGACATTCCAAACACGATGGATGCTGAGTGGAAAATTGATGTCAAGAAGGCCTCTGCTCAACTGCCTCCCCTTGTAAGAGAGCGGCTTAAAAAGGTGGTAGAGCGTTTTGTTGGAACCTCAAAACGCACCTATCGCAGGCGTGGCCAAAAGTTAGTGGACGAAACCAAGCACCCCATTTGGAACCGTGTCCAACAGGATGGTGAGATTTCCTTCCGGCCTAATTTGGATCATCCAGTATTCAAGGCGTATTCAGATAAGCTTCCTGAGGGCTTGCGTGACGGCTTTAAACGATGCTTGCGTCTTGTTGGTTCAGGTTTACCTGTTGAAACTTTGCACGCGGAGCTGGTGGGTAACGCGGAGATGGTTGTGGCTGATGAGACAGATGAAGAGGATCTGAGGCAGATGGTCTATGCGACAGCTGATGCTCTTGTCAGTAATGGTGTGGAAGCTGGTTCTCTTTCAGACACCTTACAAAGTCATCCTTTTCTCAGGTCAAACTGGTACGTAGCCAAACAGATAATCGAAGAGTATTTACGCGAGGGAAATGCATGAGCGGCAGTAAATATGACCAGCTAATGAGTGTGGTTGAATCAGCTTTATTCAATCAGCCACGGAAAACCGAAGAGGAGCTGCGGAGATTAATTGAGGCGTTGGCGAATGCGGTCGCTCCGGAAATTGATACCGAGGAAAGAGAGCACCTTGCAAGAGAAGTTGAGGCAAAACAGGGTATCAAGGCCGGATTGGGGGCAGTAGTAGATGGAGATGATTTCGAACCTTGGCTAGACGATGCAAAAGCGTCTATAGAACCTTTCTATTGGCATCGGTATCAAAAGTTACTTTTACAGAACGGGTTACCTCGAGACGTCGTCACATCAACAGATAAGGTTACAGACAAAATACTCGGCCGGCTGGGGAACCCCAAGAAACAGATGGCTTGGGACAGGCGGGGAATGGTTGTTGGCCACGTCCAGAGCGGAAAAACTGCGAACTACACCGGCCTTATCTGTAAGGCTGCAGACGCTGGGTACCGTTTGATCATAGTAATTGCTGGTATTCATAACAATTTGAGAAACCAGACTCAGGCCAGAATCGATGAAGGGTTTATTGGCAGGGATACTGGCAGAGTCCAAGAAAAGGGAAAAGGAGGCGCGCGGTACACGGTAGGCGTTGGACAGTTCGACTCTAACAGAACGCCGGTAAGTCTGACGAATACTTTGAGAGACTTTAATAAGGAAACTGCGTCAACTAATACTAGTGAAATAGATTCATATAAAGTTCCTGTTGTTCTTGTTATTAAAAAGAACCACCGAACACTTTCGAACCTTCTTGACTGGCTTAGAGATAATAGCACGAGAGGTGACCGGGAGATGATCGATCAGCCCATGATTCTAATTGATGATGAGGCTGATAATGCTTCGATAAATACCGGGTACAATAAAAAGTTGGTGACCAAGATCAATAGCCAAATCCGTGACTTGTTGAGTATGTTCCATCGAAGCTGCTATGTCGGATACACTGCAACTCCTTTTGCCAATATCTTCATCGATCCAGATCAAGATGACGAAATGTTCAATGAAGACCTGTTTCCCAGAGATTTCATCATCGGTCTTGATGCGCCGACAAATTATTTTGGGCCACGGAAATTATTTATTGATGGCATACCGGAGGAAGGCGAACCAGTCTGGCTAAGATACATAACCGATAATGAGGACATTCTTCCGGTAAAGCACAAAATTGATCATCAATTAGATAGCCTGCCTGATTCTTTAATAAAGGCTGTACGGACCTTCTTGCTAGCGCGAGTAATCAGAAACCTTCGCGGCCATGCATCTTCCCATTGTTCAATGTTAGTGAACGCCAGTCGATTTACTGATGTTCAGGGAAAGCTAAGAAATCGCATTCACGAAATACTTGAGTATGTAAAAAATGCGGCAAGAGTTAATGCCGCACGCGGAACTGCTGCTCTGGAAGACCCCGAGATTGCCGCTTTATATCATGTTTGGTTGCAAGAATACTCAGAAACTGAGTTCAGCTGGGACGTCATTCAGAAGAGTCTGTTAGAAAGTATAGCTTCTGCGAAGGTTGTTGAAGTTAACAGTAGAGCTAATGATCTTGATTATTCTGCAGCAGGAGAAAGAGGTCAGACTGTTATTGCAGTCGGAGGCTTTTCGTTATCCCGGGGACTGACATTAGAGGGATTGACAGTCACCTGGTTTCTACGAAATACAATGATGTATGACACCCTGATGCAAATGGGTCGCTGGTTTGGCTACAGAGGTGGGTACGAGGATTTGTGTCGTGTTTGGATGCCACCAGAGGCGATCGATTGGTATGCATTCATAGCGAACGCCTCCGAAGAGCTTCATGAAGAGCTGAAAATAATGGAGAAAGCAAAAGCAACTCCCAAAATGTTCGGGTTGGCAGTCAGGAGTCACCCAGCCTCTCTTTTGGTCACGGCTAGAAACAAGATGGGATCAGGGAGAAAAGTTACTACGATGGTAGGGCTCTCCAACCGGTTTATAGAAACCGCTAAGGTGAGCGTCACATCAGAGGATCTAACCGCGAACATGGCAATATCAAGATCCTTCGTCGGATATTTGATTGATGGCGAACTTGAGCATGAAGTTACCGAATGGGGGTACCTTTGGAGAGGAATTAGTTGGGAGAGCATTGACCAGTTTTTGGCCGGCTGGCGAAATGCGGAACAAAGTGTCACTACAGAAACTGGGCCTGTCCGTAAATATATTCAGGCTCGAAGCGACGGGGAGCTCAAAAAGTGGGATGTTCTGATTACATCAAAAAAATCTGGAGAGCCAGATTGCTCCTTGGGGCTCCAGATTATACCTGCGGAACGAAAAGTCAGTATTAGCGACCCTAAACATGCTTATATGTCATTTAGTGGTAAAGGCATGAGGTTAGCGTCAAGAGGAATTGAAAAGGCCGGGCTTGCTCCTGGTGAGGCGCTTCAAGCGGAGGAGAGCTTTCGTTTGGCAAATAATAAAAACAAGGGTGATGTTGTGAATTATCCGGATAAAGCGTATCGCCAAATGAGAACCAAAGGGCTATTTATTCTGCATTTGGTTCAACCGAAAAATCCTACTGAAGATTCACAAGCGAAGTATCGTGATTTGATACCGCAAGCACCTGTAGTCGGCTGGGGTATCAGTTTGCCAGTTTCATCCCGTCCGACTGAAAAAGTAGAGTATGTTGTGAATACAGTCAGATATACCGAGTTGTTTGGGGATGAAGATGAGGATCAGGAGTCAGAATATGACGAGCCCTGATCCTTGGAGCAAACTGCCCCCGGATGAAGCCCGGCGAGTGAGTGCCACAGGGCAATTCGATTTTTTTTGGGTGACACTTGAGCTTGGTATGCCAGGCTTGATGTTGCGACTTCCGCAGTTGCCGGATCCTCTTCCCGAGCTTCCCAAATTAAAGAATCTCTCAGTTTGTTTCCGCACATCTGCTTCAGCTCCTGCTTTTGTTCTCGCTCTAAAAGAACAAAGTCAGGTAGAAATATTCGAAACGCTCTGTCGGGACGTTGTTTCTGCGTGTGAATCTGCTGACAGCATTGACCACGCCCTGAATAGGGCGATACAGCGTACCCGTCGATGGCACCATCTTCTCAGAGGTGGCAGTAGAGCTGGTTTGTCTATTGAGGAGCAGAGAGGGCTTGTGGGTGAGCTGGCGGTTCTCAGGGAGCTTATAGCCGGCTTGGGCCCAGACGCTGCTATTGACGCATGGAAAGGGCCAAGTAGAGCTACGAAGGATTTCGAGTTCATCGGAACTTGCATCGAGGTGAAGACTCGTCGCGTTGCTGCCAAACCTTTTGTTTCAATCTCTTCAGCGGAGCAGTTGGCGGACGTTGAAGGCTGCCGGCTGTTTATGCGTATTGTTAATGTGGCGTCTGCAGTTACCCCTGTAGGGCAAAGCTTGCATGACCATGTAGAAATGACTGCTCAGCTTTTCGCCGAAACCGTAACCGCTATCGATGATTGGGAAGTAGCTTTATATGATTATGGATATGATCCCGAAAATGACTATGGCGGGCGCCGCTGGCAATTGGGGGAAGTAAAAACTTATGAGGTAATAGACGACTTTCCGCGTATTGCTGTTCCGCTGCCAACTGGTATTGAAATGGTTAAGTATGCATTGTCTATCGAAGCTTGCGCCAGATTTGAAAAAGAAATCGACCTAGTTGAAGTAATCAGGGATGGTTTGGAAAATGGATGAATTATATAGCTTTCACCATGAATTGATTGCCGATATACAAGGTGATGCCGATGCTTTGGGTGTGGTTACTACAGAAGCATTTTTTGAAAAAGTGGCAGAGCTTTTATCAGAGGCTGGTGAAATTGATGAAGCAAACAGGGCCTATTATGACGGAAAATATTCATTTCATCATATATTAGTCGACGGTTATGGTGGTGACCCTGGTGAAAACTCTGATGTTCTTACCCTTATATTATGTGACTTTGCGTTAAGTGATGATGTGCGAGTGGTCAATAAGGGGCATGTGGAGCGACTACGAAATAAGCTCTATAATTTTCTCTTGGCCAGTTTGAATGCTGATTTCCGGGATCGCCTGGAGGAGACCAGTGCCGGTTTTGGGTTGGCAGACCTGATTGTCACAAGATGGAAGTCAGTACAAAAAGTAAAGTTAATCATTGTGACAAATGGGAATTTTAGTGCCCGGTCAGATGCTGACAATCTTGCTGCGGTTGATGGAAAGCAGCTCACCCTTAGCGTTTGGGATCTTAAACGCTTAAAGCAGTTCATGGAGCAAGGTCAAGCTAGGGCAGACCTTATCATTGATTTTGAGAGTGACTTTGGTGGTGGTATTCCGGTGCTGAGAGCATCCGGAGGAGAAGGGGCGTTTGAAAGCTATCTAGCAGTGATTCCGGGGGCGCAGTTGGCTGGTATTTACGAAAAATGGGGGCCGCGCCTTCTCGAGGCAAACGTCCGAAGCTTCCTGCAAGCTAGAGGTAAGGTAAACCAAGGCATTAGAAATACAATACGAGATGAGCCTAATATGTTTTTCTCGTACAACAATGGATTAAGTGCCACTGCAGATGGTGTTGATATCAAGCAAACCTCTTCGGGACTCGAAATGGTGCGCGCGGATAACCTGCAAATTGTTAACGGTGGTCAGACCACGGCCTCCTTACATGCTGCGAGAAAAACGTTTGAGGATCAGCTCAGCGATGTTCATGTACAGATGAAGCTCACTATTGTTCCTCGCTCTCAGTCTGAAAATGTTGTACCCCGCATCTCAGAATACGCGAACAGTCAGAATAAAGTTAACGCTGCAGATTTTTTTGCGAATCACCCCTTTCATATTCAGGTTGAGGGCTTTTCCCGCCGCATACTCGCCCCAGCCGGGGAGGATGGATATCGAGAAACAAAGTGGTTTTATGAACGCGCTAGAGGTCAGTATGCTGATGAAAGGGGCCGTCGCACTCCAACAGAAAGAAAGAAATACGACGCTGAGTTTCCAAGGAGCCAATTCTTCACAAAAACTGATCTTGCCAAGTATGAGAACACCTTTGAATGCATGCCACATATTGTAAGCCGTGGGGCGCAGAAAAATTTTGCGGAGTTTGCAAAGAATATTGGAAAGAATTGGGGTAAGGAGGGTGCTGTTTTTGATGAGCTATGGTTTAAACGATTAGTAGCAAAAGCAATCCTCTTTCGCACCATGGAAAAGCTCGTCTCCAGTGCTGATTGGTATCAGGGTGGGTACCGGGCTAATATCGTTACGTACGGTATATCGAAAGTTGTTTTTGATGCAAAGCAACATGGGCAAGTAATAGATCTTGATCTGATTTGGAAGAGCCAGCAAGTTTCACTCACTCTGAAAGCCGCACTATTGGCAGCGGGGGTAGTTGCCCAAGATGTAATAAATCATCCGCCGGAGGGAGTTCGAAATGCCAGTGAATGGGCAAAGAAGGAGGTTTGTTGGACGTGGCTGACTGAAGCAGAGGTAAATTATCCGGACAAATTTGAGCGCGTGTTAATTTCTGCGGGCGCAGCGAGGAGTCGCGTCAAGGAGGCAAAGGCAGAGGCAAAACTTGATAGCAATGTTAATGCAGAAATAGAGGTTCACCGTCTGGGAGGTCACCTTTGGACAAAAGCTCGAGATTGGGCTCGGGAAAGAGGCATGTTGACCCCGAAAGAACTAGGTGTGGTGGAAACCTGTGCGGCCATTCCTAGGAAAATGCCATCTGAAAAGCAATGCATTGTTGCCCTATCGGCACTGAATAAACTAAAGGATGAGGGGTTTCAAGGCTAATTTCTTCGCGACTCCCCATGTAGCCATGGGGAGCTGTTACATGCTCGACGCATGCTTGGTTATGCAACACGTCCTTGGCTTTTCCTTTGCATCTTCACCAATTAGCAAAGAAGCTCATGAACAACCAAGGCAATCTTTTTAGCCAATAGAGGGGGTACGGCATTCCCGACCTGAACGTACTGCTGAGTCCGGTTTCCCTCGAAGAAATAATTGTCAGGAAACGTCTGAATCCTGGCGGCTTCACGCACCGTAAGGCTGCGGCACTGGGCAGGGTCATAGTGAATGAAGTAGTGCCCGTCCTTTGAAATGTGACTGGTTACCGTGCTGGCCACTCTGTGGCGAGACTGCACTTTAAATCGATCTGCAAAGTGACCACTTTTCCAGTTTTTATGTGCGGGCGCCAGTTCATCTGGATAGTCCGCTGACCTGGGAGATAGGCCTTCGTTTATCTCCGCATAGCAGCTGGCATAAAAGTACCTGTGCAGATCCTCCGGCATATGATTTCTTGCCTGATGATTTGGGACGCCCTCCAGCTCTTTGTCCAAGTACCATTTCTGTAAGGCTTCAGGCATTCGTTGTAGATTCTTTTCGGCTTGCTCTACAAATGGCAGGCCTTGGCCTGGATCCACACTAGGTCGACTGCCAGCTTCCCGCGCATATTTCTTCGCCGCATTTCGGAGCGCGGGTGTTAAACTCGCATGGCCTTCGGCCTTTTTCAGATTATCGAGCCATGCCTGATAATCGTTCTTCAGAACCTTGGTTTGGCCGCTCCTCAGAGAGGGAAGGTCATATAGGACTTGGTCGGCAGTTATTAACTCGTTTGTCTGCCACTGTCCGAGGAGTCGGCTGCTGGGTACTTTATGCTGATGGTCTCTCCTCACGCCCAGAATTATGACTCGATGGCGAGCTTGGGGGATGCCAAACTCTTCTGCTCGAATAACGAAGTCTTTACCTGAGTATTTAGCACGCCCTTTACCTATTTCCACCGCCAATGGGTAGAGATCGTATTCAACGTCACTGCCATGATTGCCAACAGCTTTTCCGGGGTGCCGTAAGTCCTTCTGGATCTCCTCGAAGATAGGATTTCCATTCACCTTGGCTGTCAGGATGCCCTTTACGTTCTCCATCACGAAAACGTCAGGGTTCACAAGGTCGAGTACCTTGAGGTATTCCTGATAAAGGAAATGCCTGGCGTCTTCCTCTGGTTGATAAGACTTGTTGCCCTTATTTCTGGCCCTCCCGACTAACGAGTAGGCCTGGCAAGGGGGACCTCCAATAACGACTGTTGGCCCCTTATGATTTTTGAGAGCGTCCTCTATTGCCTGAAAAATTTCATCGTGGTCTTCGCTGCCGAGAGCTTTTGGCCCACCCAGGGTTTCATCCTTTGCTGCCTGGAGCTGCTCAAGGTACTCGCTGAAAACTTCGTCCAGGTCACCCCTGCCGCCTGAACGGACGTAGTCGTAATATTCCTTTGGCACTTCTTTGCCTCGAAACTGGCGAAAGAATGCTCTGAGCGTTAGCGTTTTATGCGCGTTGGGCTCCATTTCTACGGAGGCTGCGATTTGAAATGGGAAATCTCCGTTCTCGGTCTCAAGAGCTGAAAATCCTTCCCCTAAGCCACCGGGGCCAGCGAAAAGATCAATTATTTTGATTTGGTTTTTCATGAGATGATCACCGAGATTTGGTGGCGCACTAGCATACCAGGCCTTTGAATGAATTCCAGGTTTTAATATCAGATGACTGACATTGTTGATAAGCATACACGCTCACGAATGATGTCCGGAATCCGTGGCAAAAACACCAAGCCGGAGCTTGTTGTTCGACAAGCGCTGCATGCTAGGGGATTCCGGTATCGCCTTCATCGTAAGGATCTTGCCGGGAAACCAGACATTACGCTTCCGCGCTACAACGCTGTGGTTTTCATCAATGGGTGTTTTTGGCACGGCCACAGCTGTCACCTGTTCAAATGGCCTAAAACTCGGCCAGAGTTCTGGCGTTCAAAGATTGGTGCTAATCAGGAGCGTGACCGCAAAAGCATCGAAACACTGCTGGATCAAGGCTGGCGGGTTTTCATTCTGTGGGAGTGTTCAATAAAGAACGCACGCGCTGAATCCCTTGCGCCAGTCATCGACGAACTATCAAGCTGGATAACTGGGTTGAGCTGTTTTGGTGAAACCAGCCCAGCTCGGCCATGAGTTTTCTCAGCTAAATGAAGCTTCGATATCAATGTAGTCTGCAGCGCTTCCTTTTCGACCTGATGCTAACCACATACTGAGAGCATCTGCGACGGCATTGAAGTGGTCGCATATTTTCTGCACATCCCAGTCCCACTCATAAAAGCTGCCAACTTTGGAGCCGTGTAGGGCTTCGTCCAGCAGATACATGTTGTGATCGCAATAGTCTCCAATCGTGGCAAAATCAGGAATGTCATCGGGTAAAAAGTTGAATTTAATATCCCGCTCTATCCAGGCGTGAGCGACGAGCACTCGATAGCGGATTACGTCCTCGGGTGTAACCGTGTCCGGGTTTGGAATCGGGATATTGAGACGAAGAGTTCTGTCGATGCCTTCATCCAGAACGCTTTTTGAGGTTTGAAGTTCCTTCTTCATGGGGGCTCCCTATAATGAATACTGTGTTTATGTACAGTACTCTGGGGAGTTAATGTTTGCAACGTTAAAAAGCCGCCCAAGTCACAAATTCGGGCGGCTTTTTCATCATGATTTTATTGGCAAAGCGTTGGGTTTTTGAAGAACCTGAGACCTTCAGGTTTTAGCCGAGAATCAATCAATGCAACTTCATCCTCGGCTGCATCGCCCGGCTAATCTTATCCATAAACCAGATCACGCCCGTGCGCAGAAAACCGTGCACCGCCACCTGGTGCATGCGGTATAGCGATACATAAAACAGCCGGGCTACCTTGCCTTCAATGTACATACTACGGCCAGAGAGGTTGCCCATCAGGTTGCCTACGGCGGTGTAGTGGCTGAAGTTGATCAGCGAGCCGTAGTCGTTGTACACGAAGGGTACGGCATCTTTGCCTTCCAGCCTGTTGCACAGAGTTTTAAACAGGGTGTCGGCTTGTTGGTGTGCAGCCTGGGCGCGGGGTGCTACGGGGCGGTCAGAATCTGGCTGTGGGCAGGCGGCGCAGTCGCCAAAGGCGAAGATGTCTGCATCCTGGGTGGTTTGCAGGGTCTGGTGCACTATTAGCTGGTTGCTGCGGTTGGATTCGAGCCCATCAAGGTTGGCCAAAAACGCAGGCGCCTTGATGCCGGCGGCCCAGATGGTCATTTCCGAGGGCAGTTCGGTGCCGTCTTTCAGTATCACAAGGCCGGGGCGGATTTCGCTTACGGGCTGGCCGTTGAGTACTTTCACATGCTGGCGGCTCAACTCTTTTGTGGCGGCTGCCGATAGCCTGCCCGGGAGTGCGGGCAGAATGCGGTCGGCGGCTTCAATTACGGTAATGGATACATCAGAGGCTTTCAGGTGGTTCATGCCGTATACAGGCAGTTCCCGTGATGCCGTTCGCAGCTCTGCAGCCAGCTCAACACCTGTGGCGCCTGCGCCTATAATGCTTATATTGAGCGCGTGAGCCCCGCCTTGCATGGCTTCGTGGTTTTTTCGCAGAAAGGCGTTGAGCATCAGATTGTGGAAGCGCCGGGCCTGTTTGAGGCTGTCCAGGAACAGGCAGTTCTCTTGTGCGCCCGGGGTGCCAAAGTCGTTAGCGGTACTGCCCACGGCAATCACCAGTGTGTCGTACTTCAGGCGGCGTTCAGGTACTACTTCAATGCCGTCCTCATCAACAAAGGGCGCGATGACCAGCTCTTTGGCTTGGCGGTTGAGGTTGTTCATGCGGCCGAGTTGGAATTCGTAGTGGTGTTTGCGGGCGTGGGCCCGGTAGTTCACTTCGTTTGAGTTGGCGTCCAGCGAGCCAGAGGCTACTTCGTGCAGGAGGGGTTTCCACACATGGGTCAGGCCGGCATCAACAAGCGTAATGCGGGCTTTGCCCTTTTTGCCGAGTTTTTTACCCAAGCTGGTAACAAGCTCGAGGCCGCCGGCACCACCGCCGACCACCACAATGTGATGAAGGTTATCCATAGCGTTCAGACCTTTAAGTAATGAAAGCCAAACGCTCTTGCGGAAAAACGCTTGGCTGTCGTCACTGGGGCTAGCTTACAGGTAGGATACGGGTGCTGCGGGGATAATACTAACGCGCGCCGGGCAGGCTGCACAATTGGTCGGAAGGCCCATTAATCATTTGAAATACAGCAAGAGACAGGAAGATATGAAAGTAGCAGTTTACTGTGGTTCCCGTTCAGGTAATGAGCCGCTCTATATTGAAAAGGCCAGAGAGCTGGGCGAGTTCTTCGGTAATAACGGGATAGACCTGGTGTTTGGTGGCGGGCATGTTGGCCTTATGGGCGTTGTTGCTGATGCGGTATTGGCAGCCGGAGGCAAGGTTTTTGGCGTGATTCCGCAGCATCTGGTTAACAGGGAGCTGGCGCATCCGGGTCTTACAGAGCTTTTTGTTGTAGACAGCATGCATGAGCGCAAAGCGAAGATGGCAGAGTTGGCCGATGGTTTTGTGGCGCTGCCAGGGGGCATTGGCACACTGGAAGAGATCTTCGAGGTGTGGACCTGGGGGCAGCTTGGTTTTCACAGAAAGCCCTGCGCTTTCTATAATGTGAAAGGGTTTTACGACGCGCAGCTTGAGATGGTTAAAACCATGGTGGCTTCCGGATTCGTCAAGCAGCAATACCTCGACATGATTGTGTTGGCCGATACACCGGCGGCGCTGATTGAGGGCTTTAATGGCTACACGGCGCCGCAGGAAAAGTGGACCTGAGGCGGGATGCACGCCCGGCACCTTTTCGGCGGCAGGGCTTTCCCTTTGCAGGCAGTCTTCACCAGCGGTCGAGCTGGAGGCCATGTTGTTCAAGGTATTCCCCATGCTCTTTCAGGTAATCTTCAACCCATGTCGAATAGTCATTTTTTTCATCCTCAAAAGGCACGGCTTTATACCGCCCCACTTCGATGGCCGTCTCCGCCCAGTTCATAATCCACAGGACAACTGTACCACCAGGGGCAAGCCCTAAAACCAGGTTATATCGAGGTAAGTTATGGTGTTTCCCCCATTTATTTACAGGTGCGGGTTGCTCCATGCGTTCACGCAGGGCTTCGGGATCCGGGATATGGATCAACCGCGTATAGGGTTGCTGTTCGGCAAAGGAAAACCAGGTGACGTGGATGTAGTCGGGCATGGGTTCCAGCTTGCCGCCTGACCTTCCGGGAGCTCTCCAACAACAGCTGGTGATACCGACCGGCCACCACCAGGCGCGCTCACCTGTTGCTTCAAACCTTAGTTGCTTAACCCAGGCATCGTAATGGCGTGGGACGGCCACTCGAGCACTGTAAGTTACTGGTCGATCCCACTTTGGAGTACTGGCCAGAGAGCAGCCAACCGATAAGGCGCTTGTGCAGAACACAATGAAGAGTATCGCGAGCTTATTGATCATTGGAGCCCCTTATTGGGATGCACGCCCCGCACTTGGTCGGAGGCAGGTTTGAATGGGAAAAGTGGCCCGGAAACCTGGTAATGGGCTGAATGGTGAATATAGCGCTGGCGGAGCAGAGCTTCCTCTTTAACAGGCAGTTTCAGGGGCCGACCTTCGTTGATGTGAAGGGTGATGCGGGTGGCGATGGATTGGAGTTCGTCTGGAAGGACGTATTTCTCCACGTCGGGGTTCAATTTTTTAAACGGAACGCCCGAATCTTTTGCTAGCCGGTACATCTGCCGCAAGGCAATTCGGGAATATTCAGCCTGTACCCTTCGATCCAGCCAGAGGCGGAATTGCAGTTCCACTTCCCCCTCTTTCAGCTGCCGCCGATACGCTTCTTCAATGGTTAGTGTGCCGCCCGGGTTGTATGGCCCCAACCAGCCTTCGCTGACTATGCGCTTGCGATCCATCAGGATTCTTGTGTACTCATAACTGTCTCTGGGGAAGCGGCCAGTAAACCTGCGGGGCAAGGCTACCTGAATGCGTTCATGGAAGTTATTCGGGTATCCGCCACCTATGTCGGAATGGGCACCGGGCAGCACCCACTCGTCAAAGTGACCCGGCAGGCTGCCATCCGGCGCTCGTAGGCTGTTGAGGGAAAAGTTGTGGCGCCATTCATCCCGGGCGGTCAGATGCACGGCCCGCTTCACCGCGTCGGCGGCAATGTCCACGCGCACCTTGCCATTATGAGCATTGTGGGCTGAAAAGTCGGCGTCCAGTATGTCTACAACGGCTGCAACAGTGTCAAACAAGCCCAGAAAACGAATGGTCACCGTTTTCGGCCAGACAATGCCATATTTCTGGAATGCCAGGCCCAAAGCACCGCTGGCACCGTCCCTTACTTCATTCACGAAATGCCGGGCAGTGGCCGCACCCCGGCTGATTCCGTTTTAGCGAGAATACCACGCTCGCCTGTACCAGTTCCCATAGCCCAGGCATCGTCCTCTTTCCCGGATTTTGTGCCTACGCCAGAAATATAAACAGGAACGCGGTGATTCTTCTCGTCACGAGTATTCTCAGAGAAGGGTTGATACAGCGTGTGAAGCTTCGCCACATTAGTCTCAGCATTCAGATAACTCCCCTCCATCAGCTGTGAGATTTCAGCACTACAGGTTGCCTCACTGATGGCGCCCGCAGCCTGAGCGGTCAGGCACTCATCCACTTTCCGCTCAAAGGCACCGGTGTTATCGCTGTTGTTACCGGTGCCGTCGAAGAAAATGCCAGCTTCAACGGTCACTTTGGTGCGCTGGCCGCCTTCAGGGTGCGTCGAGGCCTCATTTTTATCCGGGGTTGTGCTTTCCAGGCCTGCGTCTACCAGCGCGCCCTTGGCTTTGGCCCGTTAAACAAAGCCCGCAGGGTCTGTATTCAAAGCCTGTTTGGTCTCGGGGGTTAGCTGTCCCTGGCTGTCCAGCGCCCCTGCCTTGGCAAAATCCACTACTGGTGCTGTGGAGGTGGCTAGGCCCAGGATAAGGCGGGGTTTGCCGGTGATAATCTGTCCGCCGTGGTCTGTCGGGCTGCCCATGTGGGCCAGTGGGCGGCCGTCCAAAAAGGCCAGAGGGTAACCTTGGATGATTTTCGCGCCACAGCCGCAGGCATCGCCCACCCGGGCAATGGGCACGCCATCCAGGCTGGCGGTCGCGCCGTTGGCGATTATGGGGCTGCTACCGTGGCCGGGGATGGGGCAAACGTGGGTGTCGCCAATGCAGGCGACCTTGAGGTTGCTCATGGGGGCATTCCTTCCTTGGGTGATGACCGGTTTAGTTCCGCAAACCGGCTTGTATCTGTAAGGGAAAAGATTATACGGTTTTTTGGGGCGTTTCCATGAGCGGCCATAAGAACTTGGCCAGGGCACGTCGATTTGGGCTCAAAGCCGGATTACCTTGCTCATTATCTGCTTCCAGCCAATAGGCAGGCGCTTTTCCAGGCTGGCAAGTGCAGGATCCTTCGGGTGTATGGCCTCAAAGGGTTTTTTGCTGGCATACACAATGGTGTTGTTGGTTTTGCTCTTGAAAGCCAGTAACACGGCAAAGTGCTTTTTCAGCTGGCGGAAGTAAGGCCCGTCCGGATCTGGTGGGCGATGGTAGTTCAGTGCGAGCCAACCATTGTCGCTCAGCGCCCGGCTGCAGCCTTCTACAAACTGGCGCTGCGCCTGTGCGGGGCTCATGCGGTCTGCGCTGTACAAGTCGGCCAGAATCAAATCGGTGCTCTTTTCAGGGATGTTGCTCAGGGCATCGCGGGCGTCGGCAATGGTTACGTTCAGGCGCTCACTTTCGGGCAGGTCAAAGTACTCCCGGGCCACGTAAAGCACAGCCTCTCGCAGTTCAATTGCATGTATGTGGCACTCAGGAAACAGGTGATGAAAGGCGCTGGCCATTACACCGCCACCAAGCCCCAGTATGGTGACGTGTTGCGGGGTTTTGAAGGCTGCAGGCAGAAACATGGCGCGATTGTATTCGTGCACGGGAACGTGGGGGTAGCGCCTGTCGATCTTGCTTTGTTCAAACATTGAGTTGAAGGTCAGTACCCGATGTTTGCGGTAATCGATCACCAGAATGCTGCCGAGCTTATCCCGGCTGTGATGAATAATATCGCCTGTGTTGAACATACGATGCTCTTGGAGAAGGCCGGGCTAGGGGCTCAGGAGTTTAACGGTGGCTTGGGAATCTGTCGCGCGGGCAAGGCTCAGTGCCGTATTGCCTTCTTCATCCTTTAATTCGGGATTGGCGCCTTTTTCCAACAGGAGTTGTACCGTATCCGCATGGCCGTTGCCGGCAGCAAGCATCAGCAGGCTTTTGCCGTCGCTGGTGCGCATGTTTGCGGGTACACCTGCGTCCAACAAGGGGCGAAGCATTTGTGTGCCACCGTTGCGGGCCAGTTCAAAAATCCCCTGGGCAAAGGCAATGGCGTCTTCATCCAGTTGGCTTTCGGGTTGTTGAGGCTGGCCGGGCTTGTGTTCGCTCATCTGGGCTCCATCTAAATAATTGCTGAACAGTTGTTGTAGACATGAGTACGATACCGTTGATACAACCTTTTATCACAGAATGAGTTAGCTTCAGGCACAATCGTTGTAATAGAACGACGCTAATAACAGCAATAACTGACAGGAGAAAGCACCATGAAACTGAACGTTGAGGGGATTGAAGAGGGTAAGCCGATCCCGGATCTATTCGCGTTCGGCGTGTTCCACCCGGAAGATCGCATGAGTTTTGGTCCTAACCGGAACCCGGGAATGTCCTGGGAGGGTGAGCCAGAAGGCACCAAAAGCTTTGTGGTTATGATGTTCGACCCGGATGTACCCAGTGTGGCGGACGATGCAAACCAGGAAGGCAAAACCATTTCAAAGGATATTCCACGGGTGGATTTTTTCCACTGGCTACTGGTGGATATCCCGGCCCGCATTAGCCGCATTCCTGAAGGCGAAGACAGTGATGGTGTTACGCCAAAAGGCAAAGACAGCGCTGATGGCGTGTTTGGCCTTCGCGGGGTGAATAACTTTACCCAGTTTTTGGCAGGCAACCCTGACATGGCCGGCACTTACACCGGGTACGATGGCCCCTGCCCACCCTGGAACGATGAGCTGCTGCACCACTATCACTACGAAGTGCATGCGCTGGATGTGGAGTCCCTGGGGCTTTCTGGTGAGTTTGATGGCGAGGCGGTGCGCAAGGCCATGAAAGGTCACGTATTGGCCAGTGCCCGGGTAACCGGAACCTATACGCTGAACCCGGATTTACGTTAAAGCCGATCGGTAATGGGCAGCTTATAAGTCTGCCCAGTCGATGGCTCTGAAATCGAAGTTGTTTTCCAGCGTTGGTTTGATTATCTGGAAGTACGGCGATGCATCGAAGTCCCTTGGTGTAAACAAGGATGTTTGCCGGATTCGGTAGTGCTCACGAATGCAGTCCCGGCAGTTGGGGTCGTCAGAAGGAATGGTGTCTATGGTCGGAAGTATGGGGTAGCGCAGGCGCTGGAAACCCTCCGCAATAAACGTGGAGCATATCGTACGTGTTGGATCGCCGCTGCCGAGGGATAGTAATTTGTGTCTGTGCCTTGAAGGAACCGGTGGCGTCTGGATGAGATAGCGCGCCAGATCAAACACATTTTTCAGATCGTACCGGTTGCCCAGTCGGCTCAGGGCGTAGTCGGTAAGCATGCGAATATCGTCGTCATCCAGTCCTGCAGGGCGGCAGATTCGGGTATGGCTGTTGCGGTAGAAGGATAGGGGCAGAGGGCGAATGCCAACCTCCAGGTCTGCCTCAATCAGTGTGTGGGGCTCGCCATCTTCTGATGTGCCCAGGCCGGCATCGGGCCCCAAATAGAGAACCGCATGAGACCAGGTGGATTGGGTCAGATATTTTATTGCAACGCTGATGCGTGTATCGCCCTCCACAAGCAAAACGTCTCCGGGCATGAGAGCCTTTTGCAAAGCTTCATAAGTTGAGGTGGCCACAGAGTGCTGCGCTACCTGCTTGGTGAGGTAGGCGGCGAGATGCTTCGCAAGCCAGTTCAGAAACATTCTTCACTCCGGTTTTGATTATGTGTTTCCAGTCGTGGTCACGTTTCTCAAATTCATTTCCCATGCGCTGTAACATTCGGACAGTGATCCTGTCACAGCGATAGGCGTATTGTTGTATACCCTTCTTACAGGCATAACCATGAATCGAAGCAAGCTGATACTGATACTTATCATTGTGGCCGTTATTGGTCTTTTTATTGGTTTTGACGGCCATAAACTGCTGACGCTGGCTAATTTGCAGTCCCATCAGGCGAGCCTGGCACAGTGGATTGAAGCAAACCTCTTGCTGGCGGTTACAGGGTATACGGCTATCTATGTGGTAGTGACGGCTCTTTCCCTGCCCGGCGCGGTTATTATGACTCTCGCAGGTGGTGCATTTTTTGGCAACATCTATGGGCTGCTGGCAGTTTCACTAGCCTCTACGGTGGGCGCTTCCCTTGCCTTTCTGGTGGCAAGGTTCCTGATGCGCGACACTCTGCGGTCTCGTTATCGCGATACCGTGGCGAAAATGGATCGCGGTGTGGAGAAAGACGGCGCTTTCTATCTCGCCACCTTGCGGCTGGTACCGGTATTCCCGTTTTTCCTGATCAATCTGGCCATGGGCCTGACGTCAATGAAGCTGCGCACCTATGCGCTGGTAAGTTGGGTGGCAATGCTGCCTGGCACATTCATCTATGTGAACGCCGGAACCCAGCTGGGTCAGGTTCAGTCTACGTCCGATATTGTGTCTGCCGATTTGTTGATCTCCCTCGCCTTGCTGGGCATTTTCCCGTTGATTGCCAAGTTCGTGGTGGGTTTTATTCGTCGTCGCCGTGTTTACGCTGGCTGGCAAAAACCGGAATCCTTTGATTACAACATGCTGGTGATTGGTGGAGGGTCTGCCGGTTTGGTGACGGCTTATATTGCCGCTGCCGTAAAAGCCAAGGTGGCGCTGATTGAAAAGCACAAGCTGGGAGGCGATTGCCTGAACACTGGCTGTGTTCCGTCCAAAGCACTGATTCGTAGTGCCAAAGCCGCCGATACCATGCGCCATGCCAACCGTTACGGGCTGGAATCTGTGCCTGTGAAGGGCTCCTTCAAAAACATCATGAGCCGGGTGAAGGAAGTGATTGCCAAGATAGAGCCCCACGATTCCCCCGAGCGCTATCAAAAACTGGGTGTGGACTGCATCTTTGGTGAGGCCAGTTTCGTATCTCCTTGGGAGCTTGAAATAAAACACAATGATGGCCGCACTGAACGCCTGACCGCGCGCAGCATCGTGGTTGCGACCGGCGGCAAACCGGCCATGCCTCCGATACCCGGGCTGGCGGAAATGAGCCCGCTGAATTCAGACAACCTGTGGGATCTGGAGGAGCAGCCAGAGCGGCTGCTGGTTCTGGGCGGGGGGGCTATCGGTTCGGAACTGGCCCATGCGTTTGCAAGGCTGGGTAGCCAGGTGATTCAGGTGGAGCGGGATGACCGCTTACTGGCTAAAGAAGACGTTGATGTGTCTGATGTGGTGAAAAAGCAGTTTGAAGCCGATGGCATTGATCTGCGCCTGAACCATGCGGCCACAAAATTCTGCATGGAAGACGGTGAGAAAATTGCCTACTGCGATCACAAGGGTGAGCAGGTGCGTATTCCGTTCGATCAGGTGTTGGTGGCCGTGGGCCGCGCAGCGAATACGCGAGGCTTGAATCTAAACCGGATTGGCATTGAACCCCTGCCTAACGGCACTGTGCCAGTAGACGACGACATGAGCATGCGATATCCCAACGTATTCGCCTGTGGCGATGTGGCTGGGCCATATCAGTTTACTCACGCGGCGGCGCATCAGGCCTGGTATGCGGCGGTAAACGGCTTGTTTGGCCAGTTCAAGCGCTTCAAGGTGGATTATCGGGTGATGCCCTGGGTCACTTTTACCTCGCCGGAAGTGGCTCGTGTGGGCCTGAGTGAGGCGGAAGCGAAGGAGCGGGGTGTGGCTTACGAGTTAACCCGCTACGGCCTGGACGATCTCGACCGGGCGATTACCGACAGCGAAGACTACGGCTTTATCAAAGTGCTTACGCCGCCGGGCAAGGACAAGATTCTTGGTGCGGTGGTAGTTGGCGCCCATGCCGCTGAAATTCTGGCGGAATTTACGCTGGCCATGAAGCATGGCCTGGGCCTGAACAAGATCTTGGGCACGATTCACCCGTACCCCACCTGGAACGAATCAGCCAAGTACGCTGCGGGTGAGTGGAAGCGTGCCAATGCGCCCGAGACGGTTCTCAGGTTGCTGGAAAAATTACACGGTTGGCGACGTGGCAAAAGTCCATGCAGCTTGCCCGACACTTCAAACGTGACGCCGTAATGTCACCGAATCAAGGAGCATCCATGCCCCTGACTGAAACACGACCTGCCAGGCAGCGCATACCCGCGGTAGAAGTGCGGGCACCCAGAGGCCGCGACAGCTGGACCCACACTCGCAATGGCGACCCTCGGGGTTACATTGATGCGGACAAGCTGAAAGAGTTGTGGATTCACACGGGCACCGCCTGCAACCTGGCTTGCCCGTTCTGCCTGGAGGGCAGTCATCCCGGTGATGGTCGTATTCCTGGCATGAAGCTGAGCGATGTGAAGCCGTTTATCCACGAAGCCATTGATATGGGCGTGGAGCAGTTTTCCTTCACGGGTGGCGAGCCGTTCGTGATACGCGATTTTGTGAATATTCTCAATTATGCCAGCCAGCACCGGCCCTGTTTTGTGCTGACCAATGCCACTGAGCCGTTACTCAAGCGCCGGCATCAGGTATTGCCTTTGCTGGATAACCCCTACCCGATTCATTTCCGAGTGAGCCTGGATTTTCCTGATCGTGCCCGTCACGACAAGGATCGCGGTGAGGGAAGTTTTGATCAGGCGCTGGAGGGGATTCACTGGCTGATTGAGCAGGGGTTCAAGGTTTCGATTGCCCGGCAGACGGATACCAATGAGGTGCCGGCAGATGTGGAGGCGGCGTTCCGTGGGATTTTCCGTGAGTGGCAGATTCCGGAAAATCTGGCGTTTACGGCGTTCCCGGATTTGGGTACGCCGGGTTCTGAGGATGGTAGTCCGGAGATTACTGAGGGGTGCATGGAGAAATATCCAACGCCTCAGAGTCGTGCTCATTTCATGTGTACCTATACGCGGATGTTGGTGAAGAAGGGCGATTCGGTGCGGGTTTATGCTTGCACGCTGGTGGATGATGACCCTGAGTATGATTTGGGTGGGTCGCTGGCGGAGAGCATGGGTGAGCGCATTATGTTGCGGCATCATCGGTGCTTTTCTTGTTATCGCTATGGGGCTAGTTGTTCGGCGCCGGGTTAAACGAGGAAATAACAAACAGTGAATATCACAGAAGCCGCCCTTTTTTGGGGATTTTTGCTGGTTTATGGCGTGGTTATGTATGTGCTGTCGCCGAAAAGCAGGAACTCGGAGTCGTTCTACAAGGGCGCTGATGATCAGGGTAATCCGGTTAGTCAGTGGTCGCTTACGGCCAGTATTTTTATCAGTTGGATTTTTGCCAAGTCGGTGACCAATGCGGCGAATCTGGGGGCGGATTACGGGGTTGTCGGGGGGCTGGCTTATGCCAGTTACTGGCTTTCGATTCCGGTGGCCGGGTATGTGATTTATCTGATTCGCACGCAGACGGGTGCGCGGAGTTTGCAGGATTTTCTTACGTCGCGGTTTGGGCGTTTTGCGGGCTTGGCGTTTGCGGCGGCTATTCTGATTCGGTTGTATAACGAGGTTTGGAGCAACACGGCGGTTGTGGGTGGTTACTTCGGGCTTCCCGGGGAGTTGGGGTATTACCTTGCGGCGATGGTGTTCACGGCGTTTACGCTGGCTTACAGCCTGAAGGGCGGGCTGCGGTCTTCGATTTTTACGGATGTGATTCAAACGTTCGTGTTTGTGTTTTTCCTGGGGGCGGTGCTGTTCATGATTATCCCGGCCAACGATTCTTCCGCTTTGCTGAGCGAGGGCGAGTTCCGGTTGAATGCGGGCTTCGATCTGTTGCTTGTGGCCCTGTTGCAGATGTTCAGTTATCCGTTTCACGACCCGGTGCTGACGGACCGTGCTTTTGTGAATAAAGAAAAGACCATGCTCAAGAGTTTTGTAGTGGCGGGTTTGCTGGGCTTTGTGGCGGTGTTTTTGTTTAGCCTGGTGGGGGTTCACGCGCGCCTTAACGGTATTGAGGCCATGGGCAATGCGCCTGTGGCGGTGGGGCAATCATTGGGCTTGGCTGCGTTGTTTTTCATGAGTGTGGTGATGATGACGTCTGCGGGTTCTACTCTGGATTCCACCTTTACCTCGCTGGCCAAGTCTCTGGCGGTGGATTTGCCGCGGCTGGTGCAGGGTGCAAAAGACCGACTGCCGAGCATGCGTGTGGGTGCGGTGGTGATGATCGTGTTTGCGGTGATCGGCAACCTGCCGATGTTCGCTGGCACGGATATTCTCAAGGCCACGACCGTTTCCGGCACTATGGTGATGGGGCTGGCGCCGGTGTTTTTGTTTTATAGATTCACTCGCTGGTCGCCGTGGAGTTTTCATCTCAGTTTCTGGACAGGCCTCGGGCTAGGCGTTTTTCTGGCAGCGGGGCTTATTCCGGCGAGCTGGGCGATTGGGGATGGCAAGTACGCCACGCTGTTGGGCGTTAACGCCTATGGGTTCCTGATATGCACCGCGGGCTTCTTCCTGCCGTTGGCGGTGCGCCTGCTGGCCGGGAAAACTTTGGCGGCCGGAGAAGCGCGATGACGGAAGGCCGCAGTTGTCCTCTGGCGTATCGCTATCAGCCCGCTGCTTTGTGCGCTGACCCTGTGCCGGTGGCTGAAGACGTTATTTATGTAATTGGCGGGCTCTACGGCAATCCGTTTGCGCTGGATGAAATTGAGAGCATGGCACTTGCCGAAGAGCGGCAAGGGCGCAGCGTAAAGCTGGTGTTCAATGGTGATTTCAACTGGTTTAACGCCAGTGATGAACTGTTCCGCGATATCAACAGCCGGGTACTGAGCCACACGGCCATTTTGGGCAACGTGGACTATGAGTTGGCAACTCCGAATAGCGGGGCCGGATGCGGCTGTGCCTACCCTGAGTTTGTGGATCAGGGTGTGGTTGAGCGTTCCAATCAGATTATGTCGAGGCTACAAAAAACCGCCGGATCGCACCCGGATATTCAGCAGCAGTTGGCTGCCCTTCCCAGATATCAATGCTTGATGTTTGGAGGACTAAAGGTTTTGGTCTTGCATGGTGATCCGGAGTCTTTGGCGGGTTGGGGGTTGGCCCATGAATCCTTTGCTGCCGGCAATGAACATCGTCTTGAAGAGTGGTTCCGGGAATCCGGCGCAGATGTGATGGTCTCTACCCATACATGCCTTCCTGTGCTTTGGTCTGGACTGGTTCAGGGAAGGCTTTGTGCAGTGGCTAATAACGGCTCATCTGGTATGGGCAACCTGAGCGGGGACGCAAGAGGGTTGATCACTCGCATAAGTCGCACCGCATCAACTTTGGGGCCTGTGGAAGGCTTGGTTTCAGTGGCCGGGTTGCGCCTGGATTTGATGCCTGTAAATTATAATGTCAGTGCGTGGGTGGAGCAGTTCGATCAGCTCTGGCCTGCGGGCTCGTCGGCCGCAATCTCATATAGACAACGTCTCCTTGAAGGCGCTTCATTAAGCCCCTCTGATCTTGTTTTCCCCTTGTCACCATAATCTTTCCTGCGCTGGCGAAAGCGGTAATTTGGGCTATCCTTGGGGTGGGTATAAGGGTTTTCCGGGGTGTAACTCCCCGGTTCGACTTGAAATATATTTTGTGGTCTATATAATTTAACGCTTAATTTTAATAGCGAACCACTTAAGTTATGACTTCTGAAGGATCGAATACCACCGCCATCACCCTTCGCAAACCGACAAAGGATGATGGCTTCAGGCTCCACCAGTTGGTAGCAGAGTGCCCTCCACTGGACGCCAACTCCATTTACTGCAACCTCCTGCAGTGCAGCGATTTTGCCGATACAGGCGTAGCTGCGGAGAAAGACGGCGATCTGGTTGGTTTTATCTCCGGTTATACCCCTCCCCAAAAACCCGAAACCGTTTTCGTATGGCAGGTTGCCGTTCATGAAAAGGGCCGTGGGCAAGGCTTGGCCAAACGAATGTTGAAAGAGATCGTGTCCAGGGAAGCGTGCAAAAACGTGACCCACATGGAAACCACGATCACCGCCGATAACGAAGCTTCATGGGCATTGTTCCGCTCTTTTGCGCGAGATATGGGCGCAGACATTGAACACCATGAGCATTTCGAGAAGGGCATCCATTTTGGCGGCAAGCACGATTCTGAGTTTCTGTTGCGCATCGGGCCGTTTACCAGCAATCCCTGAGTGCCCGCACGTCAAAGCATCAGAACGATCGTTTAAAAATTCTGCATAAACATGCCGTAAGGCAATGAGGTAACACTATGGAAATTTTCAAGTCTACTGAATCCGAAGTACGCGTATACAGCCGTGCCTTTCCAGTGATCTTTAACCGCGCCAAGAACGCGCATCTTTACACTGAAGACGGCAAGCAGTACCTGGATTTTCTGGCTGGAGCCGGTTCACTGAACTACGGCCATAATAACGATACGCTGAAAAAAGCGCTGCTTGAGTACATCGAGTCCGACGGCGTGAGCCAGGGGCTGGATATGTTCACTACCGCCAAGCAAGGCTTCATGGAAGCCTATAAAAAGTACATTCTTGACCCCCGTGGGCTGGATTACAAAATGCAGTTCACCGGCCCCACAGGCACTAACTGTGTGGAAGCTGCTCTGAAACTGGCCCGTAAGGTAAAAGGCCGTACTGGCATTATTTCGTTCACCAATGGTTTCCACGGCGTAACCATGGGTGCCGTTGCTGCAACCGGTAACAAGCACCATCGCGGTGGTGTTGGCGCGCCCCTGAGCAATGTGGACTTTATGTTCTACGATGGCTACCTGGGTGAAGACGTAGATAGCCTGGCCATTATGGACAAACTGCTGTCGGATGGCTCTTCGGGTGTTGAGGTGCCGGCTGCCGTTATTGTTGAGGCCGTTCAGGGTGAAGGTGGTTTGAACGCGGCACGCGCCGAATGGCTGAAGGGCTTGGAAGCGCTGTGTAAGAAGCGTGACATGCTGCTGATTCTGGACGACATCCAGGCGGGTAATGGCCGCACCGGTGAGTTCTTCAGCTTTGAGTTTGCTGGCATCACGCCGGATATCGTTACTGTATCCAAGTCTCTGAGCGGCTACGGCCTGCCCATGGCACTGGTGCTGTTCAAGCCTGAACTGGATATTTGGAGTTCGGGCGAGCACAACGGTACCTTCCGTGGCAACAACATGGCGTTTGTTACGGCCCGTGCTGCCATTGAGACCTATTGGAAAGATGACAGCTTTGCCAACGAAGTGAAGGAAAAAACCCAGGTACTTGGCGATGCGCTACAGGCCATTTGCGATAAGTATCCGGGTGAGTTCAAAATGAAAGGACGTGGTTTGATGCGTGGCATTGAAGCGACCAATGCTGACATCACCGGACCGGTCACCAAGCGTGCGTTTGAGCACGGCTTGATCATTGAGACCAGCGGCCCGAATGATGAGGTGATCAAGTGCCTGATGCCGCTGACCACCAGCAAGGATGACCTGAAGCTGGGTGCTGAATTGCTGGCAAAGAGTGTGGATGAAATCATGCAGGAAAGTATGAGCAAGGCGTCTTAAGACGCCTGTTGTTAACCAGGACATTTACACTGCACGGTAAGCCAGGGTAGGAATATGACAAGCCAATTACATACCGTCGAAAAAATCGGCGGTACCTCAATGAGCAACTACGAAGCGGTGCGCGACAACATTATTGTTGGCGACCGCAATAAAGAAGATCTTTATCAACGTATTTTCGTGGTGTCTGCCTACGGTGGCGTAACCAACGAGTTGCTGGAGCACAAAAAAACCGGCGAGCCAGGCGTGTATGCGTTGTTCGCCGATGCCGAATCGGATTGGGCCTGGGGCGATGACCTTACCCAGTTGATCAAGTTCATCACCGATATTAACGGTGAGCTGTTTGAAGACCCTATGCTCAAACAGCAGGCGGATCAGTTCATTACCGACCGCATTGAAGGGGTTCGTGGCTGCCTGATAGACCTGCAGCGCCTGTGTTCCTATGGCCAGTTTCAGCTGGAAGAGCATTTGTTGACCGTGAGGGAAATGCTCGCGGGCATAGGTGAAGCCCACAGTGCGTTCAACACCACCCTGAAGCTTCAGCAAGAAGGGATTAATGCTCGTTTTGTGGATCTTACTGGCTGGCGCGATACCGAATTGCTGCCGCTGGATGAGAAACTGAAACAGGCATTCGATGCGGTAGATTTAAGCCGTGAGTTGCCCATTGTGACCGGCTACGCCCAGTGCAAAGAAGGCCTGATGCGCACCTTTGACCGAGGCTACAGTGAAATGACGTTTAGCCGGGTTGCGGTAATGACCGACGCGCGCGAGGCGATCATTCACAAGGAATATCACCTGAGCTCGGCCGATCCCAACATTGTGGGCGCCGATAAAGTGGTTCCATTGGGACGCACCAACTACGACGTGGCTGACCAGCTGGCAAACCTGGGTATGGAGGCCATTCACCCCCGCGCCGGTAAAGGCCTGCGCCAGGCGGAGATTCCGCTGCGGGTAATGAATACCTTTGAGCCGGAGCATACTGGCACCTTGATCACCGGTGATTACGTCAGTGAAAAGCCGCAGGTAGAGATCATCGCCGGCGCCAAGGGTGTGTTCGCTATTGAGGTGTTCGACCAGGACATGCAGGGAGAGCCGGGTTCTGACCGCCGTATCCTGGATATCCTGAGCCGGTTCAAAGTGCGCTTTATGGCCAAGGACACTAACGCCAACACTATTACCCATTACGTGGGAAGCACGCTCAAGCACGTTAAGCGTGTCGTGAGTGCGTTAAAAGACGAGTTTCCAAACGGTGAAATCAGCACCCGCAAAGTAGCGGTTGTTTCAGCGATTGGCAGTGATATTAAAATACCGGACATTCTTGTGCGGTCTGTCAAAGCCCTGGCTGAAGAGAAGATCAACGTGCTGGCCATGCACCAGTGCATGCGCCAGGTGGATCTTCAGTTTGTGGTGGATGAAGACAACTACGAAAAAGCGATCATTGCGCTGCACGGTGCGTTGGTTGAGCCTCACAACCATGGGTATGCGATTGTTGCCGCCTGATCGGTTGAGATCCCGGCTGCGTTCGCTGCTCGTAAAGGGCAGTGAACGGCCTTATTGCGCCACTAGTCGACATTGAGTGTGTTGTGGGCAATGCACCATGTGGTCGTTGACCATACCGGTGGCCTGCATGAAGGCATAAACAATGGTTGGGCCTACAAATGTGAAGCCTGCGCGTTTTAGTGCCTTCGACATGGCCTCGGATTCCGGCGTAGTAACGGGTACCTCTGCAAAGCTGGACCACTGGTTCTGAATGGGCTTGTTGCCTACGAACGACCAGAGAAACTCTGAGAACCCTGTGCCTTCCTGCTGCAGTTTCAAAAAGCCTTTGGCGTTTTTGATGATCGACTGCACTTTCAGCCTGTTTCGCACAATGCCAGGATTCGCTAATAATTCCGACACCTTGGCATCATCGTAGTGAATGATTTTTTCCGGAACGAAGTCATCATAGGCAGCCCGATAGCTTTCCTGTTTGCGCAGTATGGTTATCCAGCTCAGACCTGCCTGCTGGCCATCCAGGCAGAGTTTTTCGAACAGCGCCAGGTCGTCGTATTCTGGTCGCCCCCATACTGTGTCGTGGTAGTGAACGTAAAGCGGATCGGTACCGCACCATGAGCAGCGCTCCGGGGGTGTTTGGTATTCCTGCGAAACTGCCATGCTACGGCCCTTCAGTCGGTATTATTGCTGTGGCTTTGCCTGAATCTTGCGATGAAACATGGGCTCCCAGTGCGTATCCAGTGCCTGTGCTGAGCTCAGACTGTAATCATCAAGGGGCGGTTCCAGCAGTGTGATCCTTGGCCATGAACCACCCTCACCATCTGCGTTTTGTTTGTACACCAGTGTGCACAAGAACCCCTCTGTATAAAACACACAGGCCTGCCAGAGGCCGTCTGGCTGGTCGCCGTAAAGCTCAAAATTCCTGCGCACCTCCAGCGTTTGAAGATTGCCCGCAATGCCACGGCCAGTGGCCTTTAACCAGGCTTCTTTCAGTGTCCAGGCTTGAAGGAATGCCTGGGAATCATCTTCCTGAAACAGCCATTCCTGTTCAACCGGGGAGAACCAGCGTTTAACCACCTTTTGCCATTGCGGATGCCGTTTGCTGGGCTCGATGTCTATACCTACTGGCGAGCCGTATTGAGTCGCGCAGGCAGACAGCCCATGGCTATGACTCAGAGAGAGGTGCCAACCTGCCGGGCAGGCAGCGGCCGTTGGGCGGCCTTCCACCGGGCAACACAGGTCCGGCTCCATAGAACCTGCCTTGCTTAAAGCCTGGCGGATCAACCACCGGCTGGTAAGAAACTCAGCCGCGCGATTACCACTGAGCTGAGCGAACCGGTCAAGTTCATGGGCTGTCAGCCAAATCGGTGCAGCGCCGGGCATTTGCCCCGTCTGATGGCACAATTTTATGGTGGGCTGTTGCAGAGCCTTTCCGGAATCAGGGTTGGAGTCGTTGGATGAGCCAGCCATCGCCTTCCCTCACGTATTCGAACCGATCGTGAAGGCGGCTGGGGCGGCCTTGCCAGAACTCGATGCGATCAGGTACAACGCGGTAGCCACCCCAAAAGCCGGGCAGTGGCACCTCGCCTTCGCTGAATTTGCGTTTCATTTCAGCCACTTTCTGCTCAAGTAGCCCTCGTGACGTGATGGCCTTGCTCTGCTCGGAAACCCAGGCGCCAATCTGGCTGCCTCTCGGGCGCGAGGCAAAGTACTTGAGGGATTCGGCTTTACTGACCTTCTCTACCTTGCCTTGAATTCGTACCTGGCGATTCAGGCCAATCCAGGGAAACAGTAGCGCCGCCCGCGGGTTCTCGGCAATTTCGTGGGCTTTCCGGCTTTCATAATTGGTATAGAACACAAAACCGCGGCTATCAAAGTACTTCAGCAGCACTGTGCGCAAATCGGGCATGTGGTCGGCACCCGAAGTGGCCAGTGACATGGCGTTGGGCTCAAGAATACCAGCATCGCGCGCGTCTCCGAACCAGGCTTCGAACTGTTGCACAGGGTCGTTGTTCAGGGCTTCATGATCGAGTCCTTCACTTTCAAAATCGCGACGCATATCGCTGATGTCCATAAATGCCCCCTCTCGATCACTGAAAACCACAAAAGACGTGTAAAAAACTGACTGCAAACCATGCTTGGTAAGAGCTATCAGGATATAGAGTTCGGTTTCCCGTGTCAGCGGTTGCTGCACAATGGCTGACAAACAGGCGTTCTCCGGACTATCCTTGTGAAAGATTATTTGCTCTAGCCCCCCCTCGTCTCAAAGGAGAAAAACGTGGCTGAAAGCCGACAGCGCAGTCGCCTTCCCGGAATTCTGATTATCGTCGCGCTTGTGTTCATCCTGTTGTATAGCTTGGCGGGCTTTCTGGTGTTGCCCTGGTGGTTAAAGCGAGCTTTGCCGGATCAGCTGGAACAACACATGAGCTGGCAGGCAGAGGTGGGTGATATCAACAGTAACCCGTTTGCATTGAGCGTTGAGGCCCTGAATCTTTCGGCCCAGGACAGTGATAACCAGAAGGTCGTGGGATTTGATCGGCTGTATATCAACCTGAATTTCTTTGAGTTGCTTCGCGGTATTGTCGGGTTTGAGGCGATTGAGCTGGATGAGCCGTTCATCCGGCTGGATTTGCTTGACGATTACAGCGTGAATTTCGCCCGGGACTTTCAGGCGGCCAGCGCAAGAGAAAAGGAGGCGCTTGAAGAGCCCACTGAGCCAGAGGATGGCCAGTCGCCTCCCTCGATTTACTTTCAACAGCTCACCATCAACGGCGGTGAGTTGCTGTTCCGGGATTTCACTCAGCCAGAAATGGCAGAGTTCCGCATTCTGCCGCTGGATCTTACCTTGAGTGATCTGGCCACCTGGCAGCGTGATGATCGCAACAGCGACTACCATCTGCAGGCAGCCATAGGTGACCAGACGATTGAGTGGCAAGGCAATCTGAGCATTACGCCACTTTATTCCAGCGGGAATCTTGTTGTTTCAGGGGTCGACCACAAAACACTCGGGCACTTCCTGACACCCTACCTGCCCTACGGTTTACTCGGAGGTAAAGTAACTGTGGGTTCCGATTACCAGTTGCAAGCAGGGGATACGCTGCAACTTGTCACCACGAATGGCCGGGTGTTGGTGGAAGATCTTGCAGTTGCGCCAGATAAGCAGGCTGAACAGGCCCGTTTGAGTACAGCCTCAATCGCCATCGAGGATATCGGGTTTGATCTCCGGGCTCGTGAAGCCCAAGTTGGGAAAATCTCTCTGGCGCAGCCGGATATTGCGCTGGCGCGGAACAACCGGGGAGAAATTGACTGGATTGCCTCGCTTGCAGCATTTTCCGAACAGAATGAGGCGGGCAACGAGGAGAGCGCCTCCAAATCAGGCGAGCCCGCACCAGCGGAAACGCAGCGGCCGTTTCGCTGGTCGCTTGCGGGCATCGATGTGTCTGATGGCCGAGTGCTCTGGCAGGATTTGCAGCCCGCATCGCCAGCGGAACTTGAACTTGAACCGCTGTCGCTATCTATCGGAAGCATAAACAGCGAGATGGAAGATCAGGTGCCGTATGAGCTACAGGCGACTCTGGGCAGTGGGGGCAAGCTATCCGTTAAGGGCCAGCTGACCCCTGAGCCATTTACGTTGGAGGCCGCCATCGCCGGCTCAGGCATTCTTCTGGCTGCGTTTGAGCCCTATTTACAGCAATCGGCCAATCTCGCAATTGCAGACGGCACATTGGGGCTGGATGGAAATCTTGATCTGGATGGTCAACAGGAGCCTTTAACCGGCACCTTCAGTGGCACTGCTGAGGTTTCCGGGTTGAACCTTCAATTGCCGGGAAGTAAGGAACGTCTTGTTTCATGGAAGACGCTACGCCTGGCCCCCATTGAGTACAACGTACATCCGGCGCGGCTTGAAATTGGCACGGTGACCCTCGCCCAGCCGTCGATTAATCTGGTACGCAACACCGATAACATTCATAACCTTGCCCGGATCAGCCGGGATTCTGAAACGGATAATGCGGCCGAGCCAGCTCAGCCAGAACCCACGGATGAGGCCGGGCTTATTTTCCGTATTGGCCAGTTGGTGCTTGAACAAGGCGCACTCGACTATACAGATCGTACGTTGAAGCCGGCCTTTACAACCTCAATTGACCAGCTTAATGGCACTGTTTCCGGCCTTAGTAATGTGTCGCCCCAGCAGGGCAAGATTAGCCTGAAAGGGCGAGTAGGAGGCAGTGCGAGTATGGAGCTTGATGGCACAATCGGCACTCTGGGGGCTGAAGAAACCAACAACCTCACACTGGTGATGAAGGACCTCTCCTTGCCTGCACTTACGCCTTATCTGGGGCGGTATCTGGGCTATAGCATCGACAGCGGCAAGCTGGAACTGGACCTTGATTATGAGATTACCGGCAGCCAGATAAACGCATCGAACCGGGTGGTTATGGATCGCCTTGGGTTGGGGCAGGCGATTGCCAGTGAAGACGCCGTGAATGCACCAGTGAAATTGGGACTGGCGCTGATGCGGGACAACAATGGTGTCATTGAGGTGAACTTGCCCATCAGCGGCGATATGAGCAGCCCGGATTTCAGAGTGGGCCAGGTGGTGATGCGCACCTTTGTGAATTTGCTGGCGAAAGCGGCAACATCGCCGTTCAGTATGCTGGGCTCCATTGCCGAGCTTGCGGGCTTGAGTGGCGAAGAGCTGGGGCAGATAGGTTTTGAGCCGGGCACCAATAAGCTGGCCCCGGGTGAGGCTGAAAAGTTGGCGGCTTTGGGCAACGCCTTGCTTGATCGGCCGAATCTGCTGCTGAACGTGCGCGGTGGTGTTTCACCCAACGTTGATGGCCTGGTGCTTCTGCGTGATGAGCTGGCAGCAAACCAAAGCGTCGAACTGACAGAACAGGCCTGGGAAGAGGCCCGCGAGGCGTATCTTGCGGGCGAGCGATCACTGGCGCCTGAAACGCTGAATAATCTCGCCAGCGCCCGCGCTGGTGTATTGATGGATATACTGCGAGACACCCACGATGTGCCAGCCAAGCAGTTGTTTTTGCTCGAGCCTTCCCGTGATGCGACGGTATCGGAAGGTGGCAAGGTTATCGTTGGGTTTACTCTGGATTCCCGCTAAGACATTCATGAAGCACATAACAGCATTCAAAAGGAACACAGCTCGTGCCTAAGGCCAGCAGTCATTTCTTTGCATACGTTTCCCGCTTGCGCTGGATTAAGCGTTGGGGGTTGATGCGCAACGCTATAGAAGAAAACGTAGCGACTCACTCCTGGGAAGTGGCTACGTTGGCCCACGCTTTGGCGCTGATTCGCAACCGGCACTTTGGCGGGCAGGTGAATGCCGACAAGATTGCCGCTGCGGCGCTGTACCACGATGCAACAGAGGTTATAACCGGCGATATGCCCACGCCCATAAAGTACCACTCCAAGGTTATGCGAGAGGCCTTTGGTGATATTGAGCATAAAGCAGAAGCGGAGCTGCTGGCATTGTTACCGGAAGACCTGCGTGAGGACTTTGCGCCCTACCTTCAAGAGTCCCGATTACCAGAGGAGGATCGTGAACTGATCAAGGCAGCAGACCGCCTGTCAGCCTGGCTGAAATGCCAAGCAGAGGTGCGAGCGGGTAACCGCGAGTTTGAGCCTGCGGAGAAGCAAATCCGAGAGAGACTTGTGCAGGAAAGGTTGCCGGAAGTGACCTACTTTATGGAAGTGTTCGCACCCAGTTACGAAGAGCCTCTGGACAACCTGCTGGGCTGAACCCAGAGGTTGTCCGTTTACGTGCCAGAAAATCAGGCGTTGCTGGCGCCGCCCACCAAGCCGCCACGCAGGCCATCTTTCTGCAGCGATTGGCGGACAGCGTCTTCCGGGCTGCCAGCCAGTTCCCGGAACATGCCCATGGAGCCCAACAGAGCAGAAGACTCGTAGGGCACAAACACCCGCTCGCCGTCTTTTGCCATGTTCGGCAAAACCTTGATGTAACTCTGGCCCAGCAGGTAGCCGATAACGGTTTGCTTGTTGTCTTCAGAGTCACCCATGGCGCTCAGTACCAGGCGAATGGATTCCTGCTCACCCTGAGCACGCAAAATGGCAGATTCCTTGTCGCCCTGGGCGTTAAGAATGGCAGATTCACGCTGGCCCTGGGCCTTGGCAATAGCGGCTGATTTTTCACCTTCTGCCTCGGTTACCGTGGCCCGGCGTTTACGCTCGGCGGCCATTTGCAGGCGCATGGCCTCTTCAACTTCTTCCGGCATGCTGATGTCCTGAACCTCTACCCGAGTCAGCTTTACGCCCCACTTTGAGGCCGCTTCTTCCATCTCGGCCTGAATGGCGTTGTTCACCTCAGCGCGGGATTCGAACAGTTTATCCAGTTCCATTTTGCCCACTACTGAACGCAAGGTGGTTTTAGCCAATACTTCCACCGCCTGGCTCATGTTGGCCACTTCGTATACCGCACGGCGGGGGTCGATGATCTGGTAGTAGAGGGCGCCATTGATCTTCACGGTCACGTTATCGGTGGTCACCACTGGCTGGCCGGGGAAGTCCATCACGGTTTCCCGGCGGTCGATGCGGGTTTCGTCAGTCATCATCGGGTGGTATTCCTCGCCCATGCGCATGTAGCGGATCATGGTGATGGGGCGGGGGCGCTCGACAAAGGGAATAATGATGTTTACACCACTTTCCAGAACCCGGTTGAAAGAGCCCAGACGCTCAATAACCATCACTTCTGACTGTCGGATGATCACCAGCCCTTTGGCAATGATGAAAATGCCGATGGCGACAACAATCAGGCTGATGATCAGCCCTGGTGTAATAAACGCTTCCATACTTACTGTTCCTTGTGTGTGGCTGTGTGAACAATGGCGGTTGTGCCATCAAACTGACTGAAAATAACCTCGGTTCCCTCAGGGAAGTCGGTGGCGCCGGTATTGTCATCTTTCAAGCGATAAAAGTCGCCGTTGATCTTGATACCCGTAGCGCCATCAAAATCCCGTTTCAGGGTGCGATAGCGCTCTCCCTGTTCGACGCCCGTGCCAGTCGTCCCATAGGCCACGCCTTTTGGGGAAAACCGTGGGCGGATCCAGCGGATAGCGATTGGCACCAGCAGGCCCGAGAACATGCCCATACCGACCAGTTGCCATTCGAACGACATGCCGACATAGGCGAGCACAGCGGTCAGGCCAGCAGCAATAGCCAATGCCAGCAGCAACAGCACGCCGGACGTCAACTCAGCCAGGCCCAATGCAAGGGCCAGAATCAGCCAAAAATGTGTAAGACTCCATTCCATACAGAAAGTCCGCAGGTTCAGGGTGAAAGAAATCCGCGAGATTGAACTCCCGGTAAGTGGATTGTACCCAAAAGCGGGGGCTGAGTCCGACTGGCCGGGGCGTCGTGCAATACAGAAACGCAAGGCCATATGCTGCTCAGGCGCAGTTGTTAGAGTATCTTCTCTAAGAGGCGCAACACACAACAAGAGACCCATGCCCATGAAAGATCTGAAAAACAAGGTAGCGGTAATCACCGGAGCAGGCTCCGGTATCGGTCGGGCTCTCGCCAAGGCATTGGCAGTGCGGGGCTGCAGGCTGGCGCTGTCTGATGTTAACGAGGAAGGCCTTGCTGAAACCGCCGCCGGCCTGACGGGTTCGGAGGTTAAAACCTACCGGTTGGATGTTGGCGACAGAGACGCGATATACGCCCATGCAGCGGAGGTAGTGAAAGATTTCGGCCAGGTTAATGTGATTATCAACAACGCTGGCGTAGCACTCTCTGCAACGGTGAGAGAGATGTCTGATGAAGACTTCGAGTGGATCATGGATATCGACTTCTGGGGTGTCGCCCACGGCACAAGAGCCTTCCTGCCCCATCTGATTGCGTCGGGTGATGGCCATGTAGTGAACATCTCCAGTGTGTTTGGCCTGATCGGCGTACCTACGCAAAGCGCCTACAACGCAGCAAAATTTGCGGTTCGTGGCTTTACAGAATCCTTGCGTCAGGAAATGAGAATGGAGAAGCAGCCAGTGGCTGTAAGTTGTGTGCACCCGGGCGGTATTCGTACCAATATTGCCAATTCTGCGCGCATGAGCAGGCTGGAAAGCGCGACAGAGTTGCGTAAAGGGTTCGACCAAATAGCCATGACCACGCCGGAAAAAGCGGCCGAAACCATTGTTAAAGGCATTCTCAAAAACGAATCCCGCATTCTGGTCGGGCCAGATGCCTGGGGTATCGATGTCATTAATCGGTTGCTGGGGTCTGCCTACCAGCCACTGGTGGAACGCTTCACCCGCAACAAGCTGATTATCTGATCGCTATTATCGGATTGTGAAGAAAGGCGGGTATGCCGGCTGCTGGCATACCCGCCCAAGTGCGGTATCCTTCAACTGGAACCCCCCATCCTGCACGGAGCCGCATCCCGTTATGTGCGAACTACTGGCCATGAGTGCCAACACCCCCACCGATCTTTGCTTCAGCTTCACCGGCCTGACCCGCAGAGGTGGCGACACCGGCCCTCACAAGGACGGCTGGGGTGTCGCTTTTTACGAGGGCAAAGGTGTGCGGGCCTTTCACGATGTGGATGCCAGTTCAAACTCCCGGCTTGCCGAAGTGGTGCAGACCCACCCTATCAAAAGCGAAGTGGCTATTTGCCATATCCGTCAGGCCAATGTCGGTGACATTTGTCTGGCCAATACTCACCCGTTCAAGCGCGAACTCTGGGGTCGCTACTGGGTTTTTGCCCACAACGGCCAGCTCTCCGAGTTCCGGCCATCATCGGGTTTCTACGAGCCGGTTGGCGACACAGATAGCGAGGCCCTGTTCTGCGATATTCTCAACCACCTGCGTAAGCAATGTGACCGGGATGAACCGGTTGAGGTTATTACAGAACACTTGGTGGAGCTGTCGCAGGGGTATGCGGAGCAAGGCGTTTTCAACTTACTGCTGAGTAACGGCGATTGGCTGTTCACCTACTGCAGCACCAAAATGGCCAGCATCACCCGTCGCGCACCTTTTGGCCCCGCGAGGTTAAAGGATGCCGACGTGATTGTGGATTTCGAATCAGAAACCACCCCGAACGATATCGTCAGCGTGATTGTAACCGAGCCCCTGACCAGCGATGAGAAATGGGATGTTTACCAACCCGGTGAATGGCGTTTGTGGCGGAAAGGGATAGTGGAAGCCAAAGGCATTGCGGCGAACGCGCAGGGCGCGGGGGCTTGAAACCGGGCAGGCCGGCGCTACGTGGCCAGCCTGCGTGTTTGCACCCTTGAATTACTGCAGGGTTTTGCGATTCCCACCTTGGTACTGAGGCGCTATAAAAGACTGGATCTCCTCCTTGAAACGTGCGATTAGCTCGCTGTTGTCGTGATCCCATGGGTGGTACCCCGGCTTGAAGTAACTGAGCCAGACCGGAACCAGGCTTGAGAAGGTGCCATTTTTGCCCCATGTACGCCACAGGCCTTTGGCGGTATCGGTAATCGAGAAGCCTTTGGCGTCGTTCAGCATCAATCGGCCGGTGAAATAAGAGGCCATGACCCCTAGTGCCGCTGTGCTGAACACCAGATAAAAGGTTCTTTCGGCGTAGGTGCCCCCAACTTCCTGAAACACATCGTAAGCCACCGCCTTGTGCTCGGTTTCCTCGATAGCGTGCCATGCCCAGAGTGGGCGCATGGTTTCGTGCATGCCCTCACGCACATCGTCACGCTCCAGAAGCATATCCGCCATCATGGCCGTCATGTGCTCAAGGGCACAGGTAATGGCCAGTTGGTGGCGCTTTGGCAGCAGTTTGGTGGCGTCCAGAACCACTTTGAGATGCTTTTCCATGTCCTCAATCGGCATGCCCTGATCCCGCACATGCTGGTTCATGGCCATATGCTCCAGGGAATGCATGGCTTCCTGGCCAATAAATCCCCGCACTTCGGCTTTCAGTTTTGGATCGTCAATCTGATCCCGATAGGCACGTACAGAATCCACAAAAAACTGCTCACCCTGCGGGAAAAGCACGGAAAGTGCATTCATCATGTGACTCAGAAAAGGGCTGTCCTCCAACCAGTACTGGGGTACCTGTTCATCAAACTCAAACCCCATACGCTGGGCTTTAATGTTGACGTTATCCGGCGTTTTCGATGCCCGGTTAGCTGCGGTGACCTGCTTTTCGGCGGCTTTTGTACTCAGCATGGGTCTACTCCTCACATTGGCTGATGACATGGCCTCAGTGTGTCGGAGTCCACTGCCGGGATGAATGCGAAAGCAGGCCGGTCACCATTCAAAATGGGACAGGGCGGCACAAAAGTTGACCAACGCGACGGAACACCAGGTGCAACCGGCCCCACTGCCATGGCTGCGGGCTTCTGCTAGAGTCTTCAGCAAGTACTCACTTAGGCAAACAAGGGCAACCTATGGCGATCTCCGGGACGGAAAAAGAACGGCAGATGCTGGGACTATTCCTGGTGCCAGGCGCATACCTGCGTGTGCTGGCCCAGACCGTACAGCAGCTTGGCCATAACGACCGCCAGCTGTATCAGGGCCTGAATTTCAGCGCAGAAGACCTGAAAGCCAACGACAGCCGTGTGTTTGTTACAGATGCCACGGTTATGACTGAACGCGCCCTGAAGCTCGCCGGCAAAGACGGTTTAAGCTTTATGCTGACTCGCGAACTGCGGGTAACCATTCACGGCACGCTTGGATTCGCCGCGCTAACCAGCCCCACCCTGGCGGGAGCTCTGGATTCGGTTCGCCGCTACCTCCAATTGCGGATACCTTTTCTCACCATGAGCCAGTCGGAAACCGATGATCAGGTACTGGTGAAACTCTGCACCGAGTTCGACGCGCCCGGCGTTTATCCGTTTCTGGCAGAAACTGTCTGTGCAACCTTGGTGATGCTCACTGAACAGTTGCTGGACCGTGGCGATGCAGAGAAAAGTGGGTTTACCATGAAAGACGGCAAGTTGCCGGGAGTCAGTGTGCGCCTGAGTGCTGCGGAGCCTGCCTATTACCGCCAGTTTGCCGACCAGTTGCCGGTAAAGTTTGAGTATGACCAGCCCGATGAAATGCTGGTATTCCCGAAAGCACTGCTGGACGTGCCCATGCGGCTGGCCGATGCAGACGCTTCCCGCCTGGCGAGCGATGAGTGCGAATTTGAACTGCAAAAAGCACTAAAAGAACAGGGCGACATCGCCATGGCCGTGCGCAACATGCTGCGCCTGATGCCGGGCCCTTTGCCCTCGTTGGAAGCCATGGCCGAGCGCTTCTGCGTTTCCTCCCGCACCTTGAAACGCCGGCTGGCGGACCGCGAAACCAGCTACCGTGAAATCGTGGAATCAGTACTCAAAGACCGCGCCATACAGCTCTTGCGCTACACCAACCAATCCGTGAGCGAAATCGCCTACGAACTGGGCTACGCTGACCTCTCCAACTTCAGCCGAGCCTTCAAAAAATGGACAGGGAAATCCGCCAGCGAATTCCGCGAAGGCGGCCCCGACCCAGCACCAGAGCTGGGGCCGTGACCAACGTCTAAAGTATTTGGAGGTATCGCAAGAGTCGAAGGACGGAGGGTGGCGCATATTATCCGCCAGGAAAAAGATGTCTGAGCGAAGCGAGTTATTTTTCCCAAGGAGAATATGCGCCACCCTCCGGCCCGGCACCGAAACCAAAGACCTTGTAGAATCAACCTCCAAGCCCCATATAAAAGCTACCGATAACCGACACCGGAGCCATAATGCTCAACCGCCCAGATACACACAGCAAACTGTTTGGATACCTACTCTGGATCTTCGGATTTCTGGGCGCACACCGCTTTTATTACGGCAAACCCATCACCGGAACAATCTGGTTCTTTACGTTCGGATTCTTTCTGATCGGCTGGATAATCGACTTCTTCCTGATCCCCTCCATGGACGAACAGGCAGACAGCAGGTTTAGAGAAGGCGAAGTCGACTACAACATCGGCTGGCTGCTACTCACCTTCACCGGCGTATTTGGCCTGCACCGAATGTACATGGGCAAATGGATCACAGGCATCATCTACCTGCTGACCGGCGGCCTGTTCCTGATTGGTATTCTCTACGACTTCTGGACCTTGAATGACCAGATTTCAGAGCGGAACCGCGAAGTGAAGTTCAGCTAGCCATATCCTGCTCCAACTCCACCAAACCGTCCTCCAGATAGTCCAGCATCCGCTGGAGGCTCGGTAGGGTGCGGCGACACCCGATCAGACCAAACTCGATCTGGTCGTTATAGCTGGTCAGCGTCATGTTTAATGCCATGCGATCCATGGCAATCGACACCGGATACATGCCTTCCAGCTTGGCACCGTTCCAGTAAGAGGTTTCTTTTGGCCCGGGTACGTTTGAAATCACCACATTGAACGTTTGCCACTTCGGAGCCATCCCGGTAAGAAGGTGAAAGCACGCCGGCGCCAAGGTAAGAGCGGTGTAGTTGAGAATCTCTTCAGGCGACATGTGGGCGTAACGTTCCTTTGCTTCCTGCATGCCTTGGTGAATCTTCCTGAGCCGCTCACCTGCGTGGCTTTCATCCGTGTGCAGATTGGCCAGAATAACGCCCACGTGATTGCCCTCCGCTTGATCCTCCCCTGACTTCTGGTACTTGCGCAAAGACACCGGAACCATTGCAATCAATGGCTTTTCTGGCAGCGCATCCAGGTTCATCAAATAGGTACGTAACGCACTGGCGCACATGGCGGTGACCACATCGTTCACAGTGGCGTCGTACCCATGACAAACGGCCTTGATGCGCTTGAGGCAATAGGATTGCGCCGCGAATCGACGGGAGCCGGTAATTTTTCGATTCAAAATGCTGCGTGGCGCATGGAACATGGAATTGTAGAGTGGATCTTTGCGGGCTTTATTCACCGAGCGCAGTAATTCCCGAGCGACGGCTGGCACAGTTCCAAGCTGCTTCCCCGACTCCCCCAGTAAATGGCTGATACTCTGCCAGAGAGAGGGGCTGCTTCTGTCCCCGCTCTGCCCTTGTCGTACAACCATGTCCCAAACGGGCGGCATGTTGCGCTTGGAGGGATCCGTCGACAGCATTTTTTGAGTCATTCTCATGGCGGAAATACCGTCCACCAAGGAATGGTGTACCTTTATGTAAACGGCAAACTGCCTGTCGCCAAGCCCCTCAATAAGATGGAACTCCCACAAAGGCCGCTCCCGGTCCATCAGGTGGGAGTGTTCGGCAGAGATAAACGCAAGCAGCTCACGGATACGGCCGGGAGTAGGCAAGGCGACAAAGCGAAAATGGTGCTCCAGATCCAGATGATCATCCTGGACCCACACAGGTTGTGCCAAGCGGCTGTCCAGTCGCAGGTTGAAAGGCGCTGTTACTTGCGTGTCTTTTCGAAGTTGCTCAGCAAGCCTTGCGACATAATCGTCAGGCGCATCCTCCGGAAACGAAAAAATCTGCAGCCCGCCCACATGCATGGGTTGCTGGCGCTTTTCCAGCCAGAGAAAAAGCTGGTCTGTAGGGCTGAGAGGCTTCACGGGCAGGATCCTTTTTATGATTGTTTGACTGATCTTACATCAGGTTGCCCGCGAGTGATTCAAGGTTAGGCTGCCACAGCCTCCTGATGTGTTTCCCTTGTTTCCAAAAGGATCCGATTTCCATCAAGAAGCACCGAGTAGGTTTTGACCCTAACCGACTCATCCTCCAAACAGGCACCGGTTTTCAGATTAAAGTGTTGTTTGTACAAAGGCGATGCGACGATTGGCTCACCCCCAAGATCCCCCGTGATACCTCGCGCCAGAACATTAGCGCCACTGAATGGATCTGCATGGCTGATGGCAAAGAGCGCCGGCAACCGATGCGGCAGATAAAACACCGCCACCGGCCCGTCTACCGTCCAGACCGCAATACCGGATTCCGGCACCAGATCATCAACAGTACAAACCGAGTTCCAACAAGTACGAGTTCTCATCTGTATTCTCCTTAAATTTCGTTTTCAGGTTTACGGTATTAGCCAGTTTGGTGAGCGTGGTGGTATGGGGGATGCTTTTCCGCCGGGAAAAAGATGTCTGAGCGCAGCGAGTTATTTTTCCCAGAGGAAAAGCATCCCCCGTGCCGCCGCGCGCCCCCACCAAAACAAACAGGCTACACAGACTCCAAAACAGGCCGCCTCTGCCCCCGCTCAGTAGTCCACTGCTGCACCGGATCCCTCTGCTCTGGCAAGTTCACAAACTCCCGAAACCGCTTACGCTTCCCGGGATCCTCCACAGCCGTTTTCCACTCACACTGATAGGTATCTACAATGCCGTTCATATGCTCTTCGAGCTCAGCACAGATGCCCAGACTGTCCTCAAGAACCACATGCTTCAGATACTCCAGACCGCCCTCCAGGTTCTCCATCCAGACACTCGTGCGTTGCAGCCGGTCGGCCGTGCGCACATAAAACATCACCACCCGGTCAATGGTGCGGATCAGCGCCTCATCAGACAGATCGGTGGCAAACAAATCAGCATGCCGCGGACGCATGCCGCCATTACCGCAAACATAGAGATTCCAGCCGTTCTCGGTGGCGATCACCCCGAAATCCTTACTCTGCGCCTCGGCACACTCGCGGGTGCAGCCAGACACCGCCATCTTCACCTTGTGCGGCGCCCGCAGGCCCTTGTAGCGATTCTCCAGAAGAATGGCCATGCCGACACTGTCCTGCACCCCATAGCGGCACCAGGTGCTGCCAACGCAGGACTTCACCGTGCGCAGGGACTTGCCGTAGGCGTGGCCAGTCTCGAAGCCAGCTGCAATGAGCCTCTCCCAGATCACCGGCAACTCACTGAGTGTGGCGCCGAACAGGTCAACCCGCTGGCCGCCAGTGATCTTGGTATACAGGTCGTACTCTTTGGCCACCTCGCCCAGCACGATCAGCTTATCGGGTGTGATCTCCCCGCCAGGAATGCGCGGCACAATGGAATAGGTACCGTTTTTCTGCATGTTGGCCATGAAGGTATCGTTGGTATCCTGCAAGGGCACGTGATCGGTGGCCAGAATATGCTCATTCCAGCAGGTGGCCAGAATGGAGCCGACAACCGGCTTGCAGATGTCACAGCCATGGCCCTTTCCGTGCTGGCTGATCAGGGTGCGAAAGCTGCGGATGCCATTCACCTTCACCAGATGGAACAGGTCTTGTCGGCTGTAGGGGAAGTGCTCACACAGGTCCTTGCTGACTGCCACGCCGCGTTTTTCCAGCTCGTTGTCTACGACGCTCTTGAGCAATGCGGTACAGCCCCCGCAACCGGTACTGGCCTTGGTGTCGGCTTTGACGCCGGCAAGATCGCTGCTACCCGCATCAATGGCACAGCAAATGTCGCCCTTGGTGACGTTGTGGCAGGAACAGATGGAAGCGGTTTCCGGAAGCGCGTCGGGGCCCAGCGCCGGCGCACCGCCCTGGCTCTCCGGCAGGATCAGGGCTTCCGGATTGTCGGGTAGCGCTATGCCGTTCAGTGCGTACTGCAGCAGAGTATCGTAGTAGCTGTTATCGCCTACCAGAATGGCACCCAGCAGTGTTTTACCGTCTTCGCTGACAACCATGCGGCGGTAGTGGCCTGTTTGCTCGTCGTTAAAGCGTATATTGCGGGCGCCGGGCGTCTGGCCGTGGGCATCACCGATGGAGCCAACATCCACGCCCAGCAGTTTCAGCTTGGTGCTCATATCGGCACCGGTAAAGGCAGCGTCAGAGTGGCTGTTCAGCACCGATGCCAAGGTGCGGGCCATGGTATAGCCGGGCGCGACCAAACCGAAAATCCTCTGGTCCCAGAGCGCGCACTCGCCAATGGCATGGATATGCGGATCGGAGGTGGTGCACTGGTCGTTTACGACGATGCCGCCGCGTTCGCCCACGTTCAGGCCACTGGCTCGCGCGAGTGCGTCTTGCGGACGAATACCGGCGGAAAATACGATCAGATCGGTTTCCAGATGGCTGTCATCGCTGAAGTTCATGCGCAGCCGCGCGTTCTCGCCCGCAACGATGGCGGTGGTGGCTTTCTCGGTGTGAACCTGAACACCCAGCTCTTCAATTTTGTGGCGCAACAGCGCACCGCCGTCGGCATCCAGCTGCACCGGCATCAAGCGGGGGGCGAATTCCACCACATGGGCCTGCAGGCCGAGACTTCTTAGCGCATTGGCGGCCTCCAGACCAAGCAGGCCACCGCCTACTACGACGCCGGATTTGCCCTCTTTGGCGCTGGCGCGAATGGCATCGAGATCGTCCAGGGTTCGGTATACAAAACAGTGGGGGTGCTCGCGGCCTTCAATCGGCGGCACGAACGGGAAGGAGCCGGTCGCCAGCACCAGTTCGTCATAGTGGTATTCGCCTTTCGGTGTGATCAAGGTACGCTGATCCCGGTTCAGGGCGGTGACTGGCTCGTTTAAATGCAACTCAATGCCTTGCTCGGTGTACCAGTCTTCCGTGCCCATGGCGAGATCTGCATGGGTAGAGCCTGCGAAGTACTCAGACAGGTGAACCCGGTCGTAGGCCAACTGCTTCTCTTCGCCGAAAGCCAGAATGTCATAGTCCGGGGCCGCAGAGCTGGCGACAAATTGCTCGAGAAAGTGATGGCCAACCATGCCGTTGCCAATCACGATCAGGGTTTTCTTGCTCATGGTTCTTTCCTCTCTCATGGGCAGCGCTTCAGGCTGCTGCTTCGCAATAGGGTTTGCCAAAGGGCAACTGGGCCCGGAATGGTTGAATGTCGGTGTTGTCGTTAATCAGCTCCTGGTACCACGGGCCTTGGCTTGTGTTGCCCATCAGAATGGCGCCAACCAGCCGGTTATCGCGAACCAGCAGGTGGTTGTATCCGCCGGTTGTAATGTCTTGCCAGATCAGGGATTCGGTATGCTCATCGGGTGCCTGCTTGCAACAGGAAAAAACAGGTATGCCGCCGATCTTGAGCCTGGTGGCGATTTCAGAAGGCTGGTATGTCGCGCTTCTGGTTGTTCCTGCCAGTACGCATGCCAAGGTTTTTGCGTGCTGGTAACCCGGCTCCACAAGCCCATAGGTTTCGCCGTTGAACTCGCAGCACTCGCCAATGGCGAAAATGTCTGCAGCGCTGGTTTGTAGCTGAGCATTGACCTGTATGCCCCGCCCGCAGGCCAGCCCGGCGTTTTGTGCCAGTTCACGGTTGGGCTTGATGCCGGTAGCGATGACAACGAGATCCGTGCTGATAAGAGTCTGGTCGTGCAGTTGAATGGCACGAACACGTTCTTGCCCCAGTATCCGGGAGGGGGATGTGGACGTCAGAATATGCATGCCGCGTTCGGTCAGGGCATCAGACAGAAGCTTGCCACTGTCAGGGTCCAGCTGCCGGTTCAGGAGATGACGGCTTCGGTGCAAAACGGTGACATCCATGCCCCGGCGCAGCAGACCTTCGGCAGCCTCAAGCCCGAGAAATCCGCCGCCAACCACGATGGCCCGCTTCCGGCTTTTGCTAAGCTCAATCAGGGTGCGAGTGTGGTTAAGGTCGCGAAAATTCATAACACCGCTCAGTTCTTCGCCGGGAATACCCAGGCGGGCGGGGCTGGCTCCGGTTGCAATAACCAGTGTGCTATAGCTGTAAACACGGCCTGAGCTTGTCGTCACCGTGTGCTCATCCGGAGCGATAGCCTCGACTGCTTCACCGTGATGAACCTGAATGCCGTGATGGGCAAACCAGGCGTCTGGCTTCAAGGGCAGGCTATCCTCTTGGGTGTCTCCGCTGAGCAGGGCAGAAAGCTGAACACGGTTGTATGCCGCATAGGTTTCGCCGTTGAACACAATGATATTCCGATAGGGGATTGAGGCTTTGCTCACCAACTCTTCAAGGAATCGTTGAGCCACCATTCCGTGGCCACAGACGATCAATGTCGGTTCCATTTTCCGGATCATCTTTGCACCTATGCCGCGCTTAAAACCAAAAAAGCCGGAGCATCTCGTCCCCTCGGGGAATCGATGATCCGGCGCCAATGCCATCAATAGTTTTCTGGAAGCTCGGCCGAATCCTTGGCCGTAACAATCGTCCTTGAATTGTATAAAGCGATGTTCGTGCCAAATTGCAAAAACCTTTAAAATCAATGCTTTGATGTTTTCTTGATAAGTGTGGTGCTTGGGTATCCGGCTTTTTTGCACCTTGCAGGAGCAGGCTGCACGACTTTGATGCGTTTTTGCTGGCGCGGTAATTGCTCCGGTTTCCAGCGATGCAGCAATGTGACTACACCCGGAGTTTTGAAATGGATATCAGCAAGCGTCGATACAACCCTGTCCAACCCTCGGCTGAGGCGTACCTGATCGCATCGCGGCGGTGCGAGCTTATGAACCTCCAGTATTTTTTGCAGATGGGGAGGCTGGTACAGAGCATCAGCAATCTCGTGCACGGGCTGCAGCGGGAACGCGGAGCGTCCTCCATTTTTCTGGGATCGGGTGGTGAAAAGTTTGGCCTGGAGAGAAAAACCATGGTCGCTGAATCGGAGTGTTTGTATATCGTTTTCAAGCGGGCACTGGCTGAGATCCATGAAGAGTTGACGACACACCCTGTCAGCAGCCACTTGCTGGCTCATATTGCCAGCGCCCTTCATGGGCTGGAGAGCCTGACAGCGCTGCGCGAGCGGGTGAAAGCCCGGGCACTGTCGGTGCCAGAGACAACCGAGTCCTACAGTACGCTTATCCAGCGGCTGATTACCATGGTTTTCGAAGCGGCGGATACTGCCGTAGATCCCTCGCTTGCGCGTTTGCTGGTGGCTATGGTGCATCTGATGAAGGGTAAAGAGTTCTGTGGCCAAGAGCGCGCAGCAGGCTCCGTCGGTTTCTCCACAGGACGCTTTGACAGTGCACTGAGCCGGCGCATGACGCACCTTGTTGAAGCGCAGGGGCGGTGTTTTGAGGTGTTTGTCGAGTTTGCCGATGAGCAGAGCGGCCAGCTACTAAAGAGCCTGCTTGCTCATGAGCGGGAACAGGAAGTGGAGCGCCTGCGGCGTTTCGGATGCGCCATCGGCCGATACAAACCTCTGGACCCAGAACTTGCTGATCACTGGTTTGCGCTAATGAGCGAGCGTATGGATGAGCTCAAAAAGGTAGAAGAATCGGTGGAAAACAGTTTTCATGGTCGCTGTGCCGAGCGTTATGCAGACGCACGGAGCACATTGGCACATCATGAGGTACTGATTGCAGCACTTGAGCAGCCAGAAAATTCTGTGCCGTCCATGTTGGTACTCTGTGAGCCAGACAACAGTGGGCAGATCCAATCAGGTGAAGCCTGGAACAGCGGCGGTATTGGTCAACAATCTGGACGATCAATTTTTGACCTGGTGCAGGCGCAGTCACGTCGGCTTCAACAGATGAGCGAGGATTTGCAGAGTGCCAAAGACGCTCTGGAAGAGAGGAAGGTTCAGGAAAAAGCGGTCTTGTTGTTGATGCGTCACCGCAAAATCAACAACGATGAGGCTCATCGGGTTTTGCGAAAGCTGGCCATGGATCAGGGTAAAAAGCTGCCCGAGGTTGCTCGGGCACTGGTGTCTATGGCTGATGTGTTGAAGTAAGCGACCTGTTCAGGCCTTCGCCGCCGGAACGGTGTCTTTTTGCATGTTTGTGCCAGTCGTTTGATTATTCCGGCGCGGGGTGATGCTTTCCAGCTTACGTTGCTTCTCATAGAGAAACTTCAGAACCTCCTGCCGGTAGTGCACGTAGGTGGGATCATCCGCCAGAGTGACTCGGTTACGGGGCCTTTCCAGGTCGATATAAAGATCTTCCCCGACGGCCGCCGCGGGGCCGTTGGTCATCATGATAATGCGGTCAGACAGCAACACGGCCTCGTCCACATCGTGGGTAATCATGATCACCGTGTTGTTCAGGTCTTGTTGGATTTCCATCAGGGAATCCTGGAGGTGCGCCCGGGTAAGTGCATCCAAAGCGCCAAAAGGTTCATCCATCAACAGCACGCTTGGCTTCATTGCCAATGCCCGGGCAATCCCGACCCGCTGTGCCATACCTCCTGAGATTTCTCCCGGCCGCTTGTTGGCGGCGTGGGCCATGTTTACCAGTTCCAGGTTGTGATGAATCCAGCTTCGACGCTCCTGTTTTGTCATGGATTTACGGAATACCTGTTGCACCGCCAATTCCACGTTCTCGTACACCGTCAACCAGGGCATCAGAGCATGGTTTTGGAACACCACGGCCCGCTCTGGCCCGGGAGAGTTGATCTCATGGCCATCCAGAATGCATCCGCCCTTGGTAGCCTGTAGCAGACCGGCGACAATGTTCAGGACTGTGGATTTACCGCAGCCGGAATGGCCAATCAGGGAGACAAACTCGCCTTTTTTGATTTTCAGGTTGATGTTGTCCAGTGCAATAAAGGAACCCTTGGGTGTATCAAATGACATTTCCACGCCGGTCAGTTCCAAATGGGGCTTGCTCATAAGTTTCTCCGTTACTCGTTCCACGCAATTTTTTTCTGAAGCATCAACATGACGCGATCCAGTACAAAGCCGATAAAACCGATGGCCAGCACGGCCGCCATGATCCGGCTTAAGGATTGGCTACTGCCGTTCTGGAACTCATCCCAGACAAATTTGCCAAGCCCGGGGCTCTGCGCCAGCATCTCAGCCGCAATCAGCACCATCCAGGCAATGCCGAGCGAGACGCGAAGCCCGGTGAAGATTATGGGTACCGAGGATGGAAGAACGACCTTCATCACGTGGGTCCAGAATGACAATCGCAGAACCCGCGAAACATTCAGCAGGTCTGGATTCACCGCCGCTACGCCAACGCCGGTGTTGATCAGGGTGGGCCAAAGGCTGCACAGGGTGACGGTAATCATCGAGGTGAGGAATGACTTCTCGAACATCGGGTCGTCACTGACGTAAGTCGCCGATACCACCATGGTAACCAGAGGTAGCCATGCCAGAGGCGAAACGGGTTTGAAGATCTGGATCAGTGGGTTGATCGCTGCTTGAAGGTGCCGGTTAAGACCCAGCACTATGCCCAGTGGGACGGCGATCGCCGTTGCCAGAAGGAAGCCCGCCATGACGGTGATCAAGCTGGTGACAATCTGGTCCACAAACGTCGGGGCACCGGGGTAGCTCCGGATCTTGACTTCGGCATCTGGATTCTCAGCCAGAATTCGAGCGTTTCGCTCCTTCTGCATGGTCACGAACTTGTCCGCCCGTTCCCTCTGGTTGATGTGCTCCTGCCAGAGCTGTCCGCTCTGCTCCCAGACTTGCGCCGGGCCTGGAAAGGAGCCCAACGAGGTGTTCACCTGGGGCGCAGCCAGATGCCAGAAGCCGAGGAAGACCAGAATGCCGACCATCGGGAGTACCAGCTGTTTGCCGGTTTGGGCCAGCTCCACGCCAGTGAATCGATCTGTCAGTGCTTTCAGCCCCCCAAAACGTCGGATTCTGGAGTTTGTGTTCATTAGCGTGCTCATGTGGTTCTCCTGAGGACAGCGCGTTAAGGGGTATCGGAGCCTTTCAGGCCAATGTCAAAACTGTCGATGTAGGCATTGGGTTGGCGCGGGGTAAAGGCGACACCATCAATCAACTCACCCTGATGGGGGCGGGAGAAGTTCTCCTGATTGAAGTCGGGGAAGTCTTCAGCCTCCATCAAGCCATCGTCGATCAGGGATCTGGCCGCTTCGGCATAGATGTCTCCACGGTATACCTGTGCTGCCGTTTTCATGTACCAGTCGTCCGGTTTGGCCTCGGGTATCTGGCCCCAGCGGCGCATCTGTGAGAGATACCAGATGGCATCAGACGGGTACGGGTAGGTTGCGTTGTAGCGGAAGAAAACGTTGAAATCGGGCACCTCGCGGATATCCCCCTTCTCATACTGGAAGGTACCCGTCATGGAGCTGGCGATGACCTCGGCATCGGCACCCACGTAGCTCGAGCGAGACAGTATTTCGACGGCTTCTTGCCGGTTGGCATTGTTGTTTTCATCCAGCCAGTGTGCAGCGCGAATCAGGGCGCGCAGCAGATGCAGGTGGGTGTTGGGGTATTTCCCAGCCCAGGACTGACTGACGCCAAACACCTTTTCCGGGTTGTTCGGCCAGATTTCGTAATCGGTGATCACCGGAACGCCAATGCCCTTCGATATGGCCTGTTGGTTCCAGGGCTCGCCCACGCAATAGCCGTGAATGGTGCCTGCTTCCAGAGTGGCGGGCATTTGTGGGGGCGGGGTTACAGAAAGGTGTACGTCTGCGCTGAGGGTGCCGCTGGTATCGCCGTTCTGAGGGGCGTAGTAGCCAGGGTTCAGGCCACCCGCCGCCAACCAGTAGCGTAGCTCGTAGTTGTGGGTGGAAACCGGGAACACCATGCCCATGCGAAAACGTTCACCCTTCTCACGGGATTGCTCTACCGCCGGTTTCAGGGCACTTGCGCTGATCGGGTGCACCGGCTTTCCATCCTTTTCAGGAATCTGCTGGCGCATGATCTCCCATACTTTATTGGAGACGGTAATCGCGTTGCCGTTCAGGTCCATGCTGAACGCAGTAATGATGTTGGCCTGAGTGCCATAGCCAATGGACGCTCCCAGCGGCTGGCCTGCCAGCATGTGGGCGCCATCCAGCTCGCCGGTGATAACTCTGTTCAACAGGACCTTCCAGTTGGCTTGTGCTTCCAGCTCAACGAACAGACCTTCGTCCATAAAGAAACCCTGCTCCCAGGCAATGGCCAGAGGCGCCATGTCGGTCAGTTTGATAAAGCCGAGCTTCAGATCCGGCTTCTCAGGCGGGCCAATCTCTGCCTGAACCATGCCGGCGCTGGCTATAAGGGCGGCTGTAGCAGCCAACCCGGCCAGTCGGCGGAACGATCCGGTGACGATGTTCAGGGTTGTTTCCATGACGTATCTACCTCGTGACATTCTTTCAGGCAAAAAAATGCCTGCCCTCCGCTGTCGGAAGGCAGGCACCTATGCCCGATTAAATTGAGTGGTCTCGAAAGTTCATCTGTGAGGTTGCATAGCCTGTGCCAGTGATAAAAAACGCTTTAAAAACAGTGGTGTATTGTTCTTCTTCAGAGTTCAGGTTGTGTTTGGGAAGGATATTTCTGGTTTGCTTTAGTGCAGGACCGAGTGGTTTTGCACCATTGTGAATCGTTGGAGACGTACCAGACGAGAGTCTGTCGTAGGTGAGTTGTGGGCGCGCGGGCGCTGTACGCGGCGCATCCGGGCCAGGGTCATGGATTTTGGGGCTGCGCTGGCCTTGTTATTGCAGTTCGCATCTGGGTTTTGAGCAAACAGTGATCAAACACAGGCGAAGAGGTAGAAGCGTGGATTCCAATATCAAACCGGCTGACAGCATTCAAACCACTTGCCCATACTGTGGTGTGGGTTGTGGTGTGGCGGCGACACCTTCTTTAGTGGCCGGCGACAAAAGTCACCCCGCCAATCAGGGCCGGCTGTGTGTTAAAGGCTCAGCGTTGCATGACACTCTGGTTCCCAACGGAAGGCTGTTGAAGCCCCAAGTTGAGGGTGAGGAGCGAAGCTGGCCAGAGGCGCTTGCTGCAGTGCGCGATGCCATTCGCGATGCTGTTGATCATTACGGCCCGGGATCTGTAGCCCTGTACCTGTCGGGTCAGCTGTTAACAGAGGACTATTATGTTGCCAATAAACTTGCCAAAGGGTTTATCGGTACGCCCCATGTGGATACCAACTCGCGACTTTGTATGTCTTCAGCGGTGGCAGCCCACAAACGAGCGTTTGGCGAGGACTGTGTTCCCGGCTGTTACGAGGATCTGGAACTCGCCGATCTTCTGGTGCTGGCGGGCAGCAACGCCGCCTGGGCTCACCCCGTACTCTACCAGCGTATGCAGGCATCGCAGCGCGCCGGACGCCGGGTGGTGGTTATTGATCCGCGGCGAACAGCCACGGCTGACCTTGCAGACCTCCACCTTAAACTGAAGCCTGGTACCGATACGGTTCTGTTGAACGGATTGCTGGTGTGGCTGGTGCAACACGGGGCGACGAATTCTGACTATATCGCTAGGCACTGTAGCGGCTTTGAAGAAACCCTTGCGAGTGCACAGGAGGTTGCCCCCTCAGTGACATCCGTTGCCACCCAGTGTGATCTTGACGAGGACGACGTTGAGCAGTTTTACCGTTGGTATGCCGACACCCCGAGAACTGTAACAACGTTCTCCCAAGGGATTAATCAGTCGGTAGCCGGTACCGACAACTGCAACGCCATTATCAATTGCCACCTGGCGACGGGACGTGTGGGCCGGCCGGGCGCCAGCCCTTTTTCCCTGACAGGCCAACCCAATGCCATGGGTGGCCGGGAAGTGGGTGGTTTGGCGAATACCCTGGCTGCTCATATGGAATACGATACTCCGGGCGCCCGTGAGCGTTTGGCCGGATTCTGGGATACAGACCGTCTTCCGGAGGCGCCTGGTTTCAAAGCGGTTGAGCTCTTTGAGGCTGTGCATCGAGGTGATATCAAGGTGCTCTGGATTATGGGCACCAATCCTGCGGTCAGCCTGCCGGATTCGGCGCGGGTGTGTGAGGCCTTGGCAGCTTGCCCCACGGTGATAGTGTCCGACTGCATGGCGAATACGGATACCACAGCATTCGCCAAGATATTGCTGCCAGCGGCTGGATGGGGGGAAAAAGACGGAACCGTCACCAATTCGGAGCGCTGCATTTCGCGCCAGAGATCTTTTCTGCCTTTAACTTCCGAAGCTCGCCCTGACTGGCAGATACTGACGTCGGTTGCGCGCGAGCTTGGGCATGCCCGGGCTTTTCAGTATCAGCGTCCTGCAGATATTTTTCGGGAGCACGCGATGCTCTCCGCTCTTGCGTGTAAGGCTAGCGACGGGCGACAAGTGTTTGATATCGGTGCTTTGGCCCAGCTGACCGAGGCTCAGTATAACCAGCTGGAACCTGTGCAGTGGCCTGTATCCATTGATGAGGCGGGTGATGTAACCGGCACACCCCGGCTGTTTTCTGACGGGCGCTTTGCCACGGATAACGGGCGGGCCCGAATGGTGCCCATTTCTGCAGGGCTGCCCCGCCAAGTCGTAACCTCACGCTACCCACTTGTGGTCAATACCGGCCGTATTCGTGATCAATGGCACTCGATGACGCGCACGGCACTGGTCTCTCGGCTTCTGACGCACCGCCAGGAACCTTCCATTGAAATCCATCCGGACGATGCGCTCCACTATGGGATCAATGACGGGACCTTGTGCCAGCTCACCGGGCCAGGGCCTGAGGCATTTCTTGGTCGGGCTCGGCTGACAGTGGATCAACGCCCCGGAGAGGTCTTCATACCGATTCACTGGAGCGGATGTTTTGCCTCGCAAAGTGTTGCAACAAATCTGATTGCTGCTGTGACCGATCCGATCTCTGGCCAGCCAGAAAGCAAGCACGGTGTTGCCAGCTTATCTAGCCTTGCGAGCCGATGGCAGGCTCGGCTGATGCGTCGCGGCTCCGGCGGAGGGCTGGGGAAGCTGGCGGGATTTTGTGACTATTGGTGCCGCCAGCCACTGACCCACAGTACGAGTTGGTGGCTGGCAGGTAACCAGACCATAGATTGGGGTAGTGATGCGAGGAGTTGGCTGGGGGGAGAACCACAGCTGATCATGGCTGATGCAGCGCAAGGCCGCTTCCGTGCGGCGTGGGTGGTTGATGGTCGCCTGGATGCTGTTCTTTTGGTCGATCGTGAGGTGGGTCTTTTGCCGGATCTGGCGTGGCTGGATCAGTGTTTTTCGGCTGAACGTTTGAGCGCTGATCAGCGACAGTGTTTGCTTGCGGGCCGGTCTGTGGAAACGGAAGAAATAGGGGCTCTGGTGTGCAGCTGCTTTCAGGTGGGTGATCGCCAGATTGCCAGTGCCATCCGCCGTGGGCACACGACATTGGAAGCCTTGGGGCAAACTTTAAAGTGCGGCACCAACTGTGGCTCCTGTGTTCCGGAAATTCGTGAGCTTTTAGCGCACCCTGCGTAGCATCGACATGGGGACTCGGTAGCGCTGGCCCCGGAACCTGCCTGTGCCGTCCACGGTGCAGGTTTTGCGGTTCACTCGCGTAATATCGCCCTGAAATTCCCGCAAACCCTGGTCGAAGGCCACAGCTTCGCCAAGGTTCCACGCCGCCTTCTGTTTATTGATATCAGGCATTTCGAAAGACTGCTGAGGCAGATCGATGCCCTGCTGTTCCGCGCGCTCCGCTAATACTTCTCGCACGACACCTGCTTCTCCATTCTCATGCAGACCATCCAGAATGTTATAAAAGTGCCGGTTGTGAACCGAGCCAGGAAACCTGTGGCCTGCACTGTGTTGCAGCAAATGTGCGAACTCGTGGCAGCAGGTGTGTGCCAGCAGGTTAAGTGTGTTCAGCTCGCCGTCGAAATATCCACGCCTGTGGATCTCGCGGCTGGAGAGCCAACCACTCGCTGTGGCGGGATGGTGCTTGGCCTGAATCATGCGAAGGCCGTAAGTGATCTGGTGCTGCTTTGGCTGCGGGTTAAAGCGGTGATAGGTCGCTTGGCCGGAGCCTACCCGGCACACCAGAGTGCTCCCGGGCGCTTGCGCCTGAACCTGATTTGCAGCGGGTTGCCAGAGAATCTGCTCTGTAACAGTGCACATCAGCTCGCCTAGCTGACGCATTTGATATTTCGGGTGTTTCATGTCAATCGAAGGACTACGCGCCTCATGATCTGGTAATTCGGTTTCGTTAGGTTACCTGCCAATTTACTAGATTCTCGGCGACGAGTCAGACATAACGTCACCAGATAAAAATAAGTGGTGACAGTTTGTCTGAAGGCGGCGTATTAAATTCCGGCCGAGACTGTCTTGACGATTTCGTCGAAGTCACCTTCAGGGAAGCTGAAAATAAGAATTGAGTCGGAGTGCGTTTCGCTGAATAGGTAGCCGGTAACGTAATTACGGTTTTTTGCTGCGAACCCCGTGAAGCCAGATGGGAGATTCAATGGCGTTGTATTCGTGGATGCTGATTCAGAGCTGAGTTTAAGCTCGTTCAGAAAAGCTTCCGCTGAATCGGAGCCTTCGGGGACAGGTTCAATGCGGATGAACCCAATGGCCTTGCCTTTACGGAAGAGAGATGTGTCATTTACGTCAATACGCACTGCATCGAATAAAGAAGAACCCACAGACACCGAGTAATCCTGACTTGGCGAAAATGATATCGGCTGAACCGAGCTGCAGCCCGATAAAAACAGTAAAAATATAGCTGTGCTGATGAGTTTCATTTATTCAGGCTTCCTTGTCTTATCTGAGAGAGGATTCCAGCAAACTCCTGAATTGTAGTCCACGAGTTAGTTTGCAAGTAAGGCTGATTTTAATGTGGCCCTTTGCAAATGGATCGCCTGCAGCTCGAATAACCCTGATGGCCCATTTTCGAATGCCATTTGCGGGAGAAAGTATGTCTTTTGGGTTTGGGACAGCATCGATCCATTGGCTGCACACTTCAGTCTCAGTTATTAATTGAGCAACAAGCTGTAGCGTCTCTGGCGTAATGCTGCCCGCATGAAAACGGTTTGCGATGCGCTCACCGTAAAAGGCAGTGATTACTGCTTTTACAGCTGAGACATCTTCTTCAGATAAATTGGTATTGCTCACTATCAACTTCCTTTTGATAGTTGGAATGCAAAAAAGAGAGGCGTGGAGCCTCTCTTTTAGAACCAAATCGAAACTTACGCCTCGATTGGCGAACGCCAGTCGTCAGCACCGGAAGTGCCGGCAACTGCGTGCTCCCAGGTTACCTTGCGGTAGGACACGGACACGGTTACCAGCTGGGTGAAGTCAGCGCTGGCGGCGTCCTGGCAGTGGGGCATGGTGCAGTTGATGTCGATAATGGTGGCATCTTCCAGGATGGTAGAGAAGAAGTGCTCTTGCTTGCCTTCAACCGAGGTGCGGTACCACTTCAGCTCAACCTTTGGCAGCATTTCGCCAGAAGCCAGAGCGTTGTACATCAGAGGGGTGGCTTTGTTCAGTGCGGAGGTGAACTTGAACGGCTTGTGTACACGCTGGCCGGAAGGCTGGCCGGACTGGGGATCGGTAGGAACGGTAACAACGTGGCTGAATTCCTGAACCAGTACTTCGTCTTCATGACCTTCAACGTAGATGTTGCCTACGGAATCGGACGTGAATGCACCAGCGGTGATGTTGCCCTGAGTTTTACCTTCGATCGAGATATAACAAGGAGTTGGCATAGTCTGCTCCATGACGTTTTAATGAATGAATGTCCTTGGGTGTTCCCTGGACAAAAAGATATAAACAAAGCCCGTGCCAGGTTGGTAAAGTTCTTTCAAAACAGTATCTAACAGGTTTTCCGCAAAGCGCTGTTCTGCGATGGGCAAGCTTATGCTCGGCCCTGGGGCGATAAATTGCTCCCTGGGCGAATATTTGCCTGGGCAAATAGTGCTGGTGATTGCAGGCCTGTAATTCCCCACTGCACAGGCTCTGCTAAAATTTAAACGACCGAAAACATTTTTAAGCGAACTGAACAGCAGGGGGACCCACCATTACTACGCTATCTCTGAAAAGAGGAGTAACTCTGCTGTGATGATTTCCCGCTGGCTGCGAGGCTTGGTCAACCGGGCTGTGCTTTTCGTGGTTGCCGCTGTTGTCCTGACTGCGCTCGTGGTTGCTCTTGTTGGCTCACTTTTAAGCAAGTCCGAACTTGAGCAGCAGGCGGCGAAACAGGTAGAGACCATTGCGCAGATAGTGGCTGGCGAACTGGACGATAAGTTGGCTCAGCGCTTGGAAACTCTCAGCCATGTGGCCAAAGGGCTCACCATGAGTGAGGCCGCATTCGAGGTGCGAGCAAAAGTCGTGATGCGCCGCCAAACAGCATTGCAGCACCTTTTTGATGGTGTTTACCTGATTGATGCGCAAGGGAAAGTGATTGCCGAGCACCCGGAAGATCTGGAGCTGGTCGGGTTGGATATTAGTAACCGCTCGTATTTTCGCCGCGCCAAAGAGCAACTTACCCCGCTTATCAGTGAGCCCTACAGATCATACGATCAAGGCCGGCCTGCCCTGATGATGGCAGCGCCCGTATTCGATCATAAACAACGCTTTATCGGCATGCTCGGGGGTGCAGTTGTGCTTTCGGGTGAGCATCTAATTGAAGAGTTTTCTGACATCCGTATTGGTGAAACCGGATATTTGGCGATCGTAACCCACGGTGGAACGGTTCTGGCCAATGGCCGGACCGGTGAGGTTATGCAACCGATTAACGACGCTAACCCGCTGCTAAAAGAGGCCGTGGGCGGGTTTGAGGGCACCGCCAGAACTCGTGGTTCTGAGGGGGAAAGTATCATTCTGTCGGTTCAGCAAATGTCTGAGGTGCCTTGGTTTGTGGCCGCTAGTTGGCCCGCTCGCGAAGCCTATGCGCCGGCTAGCCGAATCAAGGATGCCTTTCTCTGGACGTTGTTGGTGGTGATCCTGCTGGTTGTTCCGGTGACCATGTGGCGCTTTCGTCGCCTGATGGCGCCGTTGGGCGAGCTTGGGCAGCAAGTGCGCGAGCGCCATCTGGGGGTGCGAAGTAACCCGGTGGGGGTCTCCGGTAGTTCGGAAATAGGCCAGGTGGCTGAAATATTCAACATGGTTATGGACGAGCGTGATGATGTTTTGAGCTCACTGGCAGAGCGGGAGGCCTTTTTCCGGTCACTTACCCGCGGAGCACCGATAGGTATTGTGCAGGCTGACGTACTTGGCCGCATTGAGTTCGTGAACCCGGTATTTGAAGGCATTATCGGCCTGACACTGGCAGAGCTCACAGGTTCCCATTTGTTTGATTGCGTCACCGCGAATGATCGTGATGCAGTGATTCATGGCTGGCAGAGAGCCCTTGAGAAACAGGAGGTATTCCGCGGGCGCTATCAGTTGCAAGGGCCTAACGCAGGCACGCCGGTTTGGTGCCAGGTAATGACGGCAATTCTTGAAACTCCCGAAAAGGTTATGGGTACCATTACGGTTGTGAGGGATATTTCCCACGAACTGGCGGTAGAAGACGCCCTGCGAGACGAGCAACTAAGGGCGGAGAGCATATTAGGCGTAATGCAGGACGGCGTCTTGATGGCCGACACTGGCGGTGTTATCCGATATGCGAACCAGGCTGCGGCCCGCTTTTTGGGTGCCGGTGGGGAATATGTTGGTAAAAATGTATTTGAGCTGGTGGGCATCGACCACGAGGACCAAGCCCTCAGCCACGAGTGGTTTCTTGACCGGGATGATCTGGACAGCCTTTACGTTACCCTTCGCAACGCCAACGTCGATCTGTTCGATGTCGACCTCAGCATGATTCACATCCGCCAAGGCCGGCAGAACGAGCGATTGGTATTTGTACTCCGTGATGATACCGAGCGCAGGCGCCAGGAAGAGCGCCTGTCCTGGGAAGCAACCCACGACAGCTTGACGCAACTGTTAAATCGCCGGGCCTTTACCGCAGCGCTAAACAAATGCCTCAGCGAGATGCCGCAACAGGACGCAAGCTCCGTGCTGATACTCATCGATCTTGATCACTTCAAGCCGGTAAACGACGAAGGTGGACATCTGCTTGGCGATGAAATGCTCCGTCGACTTTCCGATCTGTTCAAGGAGTCGGTGCGTCAGTCAGATGCTGTTGCTCGCTTGGGTGGGGATGAGTTTGGCATTATTTTGCCAGCGTGCGGCATGGACAGAGCCAAAACCCTTGCCGAACGTATTCGTGCGGGTGTTGAGGCGTTCGCCATAGAACACGAAGGCCGTATGTTCGGCGTTACGGCCAGTATCGGGGTGACGGAACTGCTCCCGACAGACCGCGAACCGAAACACGTGGTCGCCCGCGCCGATGAAGGTGCTTATGCGGCCAAATCAAAAGGCCGCAACCGTGTTGTCGTGATACCTGCGCCGAAGCCAGAACTGTAAAGATGCACCGTTATGCCCACCAGTGTGCTGCGAGGCTGGCCTGCCAAATCAGGCGCAAAGCCAGAACGGTCAGAACCAGATTGAGCGCTTTGCTGAACCAGTGATTGTTCAGTGAGTGCAGAACGCGCAATCCTAGCCAGGTGCCGGCAAAGCCGCAGACAATCATGGCCAGGATGAACGGCAGCCAGTGCGCGAACACAAACCCCGTTACACCAAAAACCAGGGCCTTGGGAGCATGCTGCAGAACCATGGCGGTGGCAAAGGTGGCGACGGTGCGAAACCGGTCTGCATGAATTTGCTTGATAAACGCTGCGACCAAGGGGCCGGTCGCGCCCACAAACAGGCTGATAAAGCTGGTTAGTGCAGCAGCAACAAAAACACCAACCGGGCCGAAGGCGCCTTTTGGTAGCGATGGTCCCCAGCACAGGTAGAGCACGAAGCCCGCAATGGTCAGTTGCCATAAATAGGCGGGCAGGCTCACCAGCAACCAGGCACCCGCTGCTGCACCTACGATGACGCCGGGTGCAAAAGCTGCAATGGTTCTCCAGTCGATGTGTTTCCAGGTCAGTATTGTCCTGCCACCGTTAGAACCCAGCTGAATCATGCCGTGCACGGGAATAATAGCGGCTGCCGGCATCCATGTGGCCATCAGAATCAACAGAAGAACACCGCCGCCGGCGCCCAAACTGGCTGTGATCATTGAGGTAACAACAGAACTCGCCAGCAGGAAAATCGCCACTGACAGGCTCAGGCTCTCAGGGAGCAACGCTATTTCCACGCGCAGAATTCCTCGGATTCAAGAGTTGGGGTTCGGCATAGGGCTTCTGTTGCCAGCTGCACATCGGCCACATAATACAGGGATGCCAGCCCCAGTCTGTCCCGGCCCAGATTGTGAAACACCATGCCAAAGGCAATATCACCTGCGGTGAAGCGTTCGTGGTTGGCTGCAAAGTACTCGGCTGGCTTTGCCAGTGTTTCATCATCAAGAAGCGCTTGCACGCGCGCCGCGCCGCCGTGGTAGGCCTGAACCAGCAAGAGTACAAACAACTCGTTGCGTTTGTCCTCCGGCAGGTGGCCGAAGCGTTCATTAAAGGCCGGCTGCAGATTGCGGGCGTTTTGGTGCATCAGGCGCAATGCACAATCAATCTGGGCCAACCGGTGCCAATAGTTTTGCGGCTTGATCTGGCAGTCATTCAGGGCGGAGGGAGACAGCTGAAGAATGCCTTTGGCGTCCGCACGGGAGTGTGCCCGGGCTTGCCCACCGCTTTCAATCAGGATTTGCCCGGCCAGATACCTGGGTAAAACCGCCGGCAATGTATATCGGTTTTGCTCGCTCCTGAGCTGAACAATGTACATCAGCGCATCGTGGAGCGATCCCGGGTTTTCGCGCGTGGCGAAGGAGAGGTCGTCCCAGGCACCCCACACACGATCTTTCCCCCGGGCACCCAGATAACGGCCAACGGCAAGATCCAGGTTTACATGGGGTTGATCACACGCCAGAGCAAACGGGTATCCATTCGTATTTGCGTCCCCGGCAATCCACTCTTCAGTGACCCCTTTTTCATGCTGAGCCTGACGGGCGTCGTTCAGGCGCTGCTGAGTGGCGGCGCTGGTTGTGCCGTTGCTGATCCACCCCAAAAACTGCCCGCGCATATCGAACAGAATGTGACGATCCGTATTTGAGCAGTAGCCGGATTCTTTCAACACCCATCGGCGGATAGTAAGGATATTTGTGTAAACGCCCTGGCTGACCCAGTAGGGCGAGTTCCTCACAATGGCGGTCCAGCCAGCAGTATCAGCACTGTCGGCTTCGGGCTGCTTCTCTTCTGACTGCGCTGCTACAGGCGCCAGCGCAGTCAGGATGAAAATAACGGCAAGCTGACGTAAGCTTGCGAACCTTGAGTACATAAGCAATGTGTCCGTGGCATTCCGGGCACCACAATAACAAATGGGCGCCGCTATGAAGCAATCTGAGTATCTGCGTTATGACGCCACCGCGCTGGCCGATCTTATCCGCCGCGGCGAAGTAACTTCCCGGGAAGTATGCGAGGCTGCAGTGGAACGAGCAACCACTGTGAACGGTTCGTTGAACGCCATCTGCTTCCCTCAGTTTTCAGAGGCTCTGGCCCAGGACTTCCCGAAGCAAGGCGCGTTTGCGGGTGTGCCCCTGTTGCTCAAGGATTTGGCTCAGGAACAGGGCGATCGGCCCTGCACCTATGGCAGCCGTGGTTTCCAGAACTACATTGCGCCTCAGGATTCCGAGTTTGTACGCCGTGCCCGTGAGGGTGGCCTGGTGTTTCTAGGGCGTACAGCAACCCCGGAGTTCGGCCTCAAGGCCGTTACGGAATCCGAGTTGTGGGGGCCTTCGCGCAATCCCTGGAACACCAAGTTGACCCCTGGCGGTTCCAGCGGTGGTTCCGGTGCCGCAGCTGCAGCCGGTGTAGTGCCCATGGCCGGCGCAAACGATGGCGGTGGCTCAATCCGTATACCCGCAGCTTATAACGGCTTGTTCGGGCTCAAACCTTCTCGCGGGCGCATCTCCAGTGGGCCCATGATGGGTGAGGCCTGGACGGGCGCTTCGGCAGACCATGTGGTTACTCGCACGGTGCGCGACAGTGCGACCATGTTGGATGTACTGAGTGGCCCGGCTTCCGGCGACCCCTTCGTTATTCCCGGCCCCGGCGAGGCTTATGCGGATTTGATGCAGAAGTCGCCCGGCAGCCTGAAAATTGGTGTGTTCACCGCGTCCCCCTACGATACCGCGGTTGCTCCCGAATGCGTTGCTGCCGTTGAGGAAACCGCGCGGATTCTGGAAAACCTGGGGCACAAGGTTGAATATGCCCGGCCGGAGTTTGATGGCATGGCGCTGGCCCGGTGCTACCTCGGCCTCTATTTTGGTGAAGTGTCGGCCTTGATGGCGAAAGCCAAGAGTCAGCTTGGTGCTGCAGACAGTGATTTTGAGCTTGATACACGGCTGATAGGCATGCTGGGCGATACCATGCCGTTGTCAGACTATGTGCTTCGCCGCCAGCAGTGGAACGAATTCGCCCGGGCATTGGGCGCTTTTTTTGCGGGCTATGACCTTTATCTCTGCCCCACTGCTGGCCAGTTGCCAGCTCGCATCGGTGAGCTGGACACGCCGGCACATTTGAAGATGGCGGCAAAGCTGACGCTCGCCCTGAAGGCCGGGAAAATACTGCATCGCAGTGGCCAGGTGGATCAGATTGCGATGGACAGTCTGGCCCGAACCCCCTTTACCCAACTTGCCAACCTGACCGGAACACCGGCCATGTCCGTGCCCATGCACTGGACGGCTGACGGCTTGCCGGTTGGTGTGCAGCTTGGGGCGCCCCATGGCGGTGAAGGCGTGTTGCTGCAGCTGGCGGCTCAGCTTGAGGAGGCTGCGCCATGGTTTGGCTATTACGAACGGCTGGAAAATGCATTTCCGGCAGAGGGCTTGTGATCTGTTGATTGAAACCCCACGTTTATCTTTCTACGCGTATCAGGCTATGCTGTGTGTCAGGGAGATCATCTTCCTGTTAGACCCTGATGGCATCGAGGAGGCGAGCGTATTATGAACCAACCGATGGCAATCGAAGAACTGGTGTCAGTCGCACAGGCAGAAGCCATGGGAGAGCTGGATGCTCCGATGATGGCGATTGTTCTGGCCAGTGAGCAAAGTTATGACCTGCCCATCAACTCACTTGAAACCGATGCCGACAAGGCACGCTGGGGATTGATTCTCCGCGCTGCCCGTGAGCATGTTGAAGCGGATGCGGTGGCGGTCTTGTACCCCGCCTGGACAACCATTCGTGAGAAAAAGAAGGAATCGGAAGAGGATGACGGCCTTGAGGCCTCATCGAGTGATAGCCCGGAGGTTGAGCCAAACGAGCCGATAGATACCTTGTTTGTGCAGCTCCACACCCGGGATCATGTGTACTGGCGTGGATTTGAACAGATCCGGGACCCCAAGCATCAGCGCATTATCGGCTTTCGCCGGATTAAAGCATTGTCTACGGACTACCGGCGTGACGAGGAGCCATCAATCGCCTCCTGGCTCAGCACGCTGTTTGACCCCCTGCCAGAACATGGTGAGGAAACGGATGTTGACCTTGAACTGTCTGATCTACTGGAGGAGCCTGAAGTAAGCGCTGCACTTTACCCTCGGCAGTTGCGAGCATTGCACTAGTTCAAAACTCTGAAACCCTGAAATGAAAAGCCGGGCCAAGTGCCCGGCTTTCAGGACCTACGACCATGTTAAATAACGCCCAGTGGCTATCCGACGCCATCGCTCGTATCGATGCGGATTTCAATCGGTCATCAGACACCCACCTGATCAAACTGGATCTGCCCGGGCTGCAGAACGTCGATATCTATCTCAAGGACGAATCGACCCACCCCACGGGTAGTCTCAAACATCGCTTGGCGCGCTCACTTTTTCTGTTCGGCCTCTGTAACGGCTGGATTACGCAGAATACACCCGTTATCGAAGCCTCCAGCGGTTCGACGGCGGTGTCCGAGGCTTATTTTGCCAAGCTTCTGGGGTTGCGCTTCATAGCTGTGATGCCCAGAACGACGTCGGCTCAAAAAATCGCCAAAATTGAATTTTATGGTGGTGAGTGCCATCTGGTTGATAACGGCAGCGAGATTTACACCGAATCGCAGCGGCTTGCCCGTGAGTTGGGTGGTCACTATATGGATCAGTTCACCTATGCCGAGAGGGCGACGGACTGGCGTGGCAACAACAATATTGCTGAAAGCATTTTCCAACAGCTACAGCGGGAACCACACCCTGTTCCTCGCTGGGTTGTGGTTAGCGCCGGCACGGGTGGCACCTCCTCAACCATCGGGCGTTATATCCGCTACGGTGGTTACCTCGCCAAAGGCTGCGAACTGTGCGTGGCCGACCCTGAAAATTCGGTGTTCTATGAGGCGTTCGCCAGCGGCCGATCGGATATCACTGGCCAGTGCGGCTCACGTATCGAGGGCATAGGCCGCCCTAGGGTGGAGCCCTCTTTCAACCCCGCGGTCATCGATCGCATGGTGCGCGTGCCCGATGCCGCCAGTTTTGCTGCGTTGCGCTATCTCGAGCGGCACTTGGGGCGGCGTTGCGGTGGCTCTACCGGCACCAATCTGATTGCTACGCTGAGCCTGGCCAGCGAAATGCAAAAGGCCGGTGAGAAAGGCTCAGTCGTCACGCTACTTTGTGATGGCGGCCATCGTTATATCGACACCTATTTTAACCCCACCTGGGTTGCCAGCCAGGGGCTGGATTTAACGGAATGGGAGACCGCCCTGGATAGCTTCGATCGAAGCGGCGTGTTCGAGCCGGGTCTTGAAACGCGTCCATAGACTGATCCCCTACGTTGCCCAACCTTACAAGCGCTAGCGATGATTTGTGGGTTCGGGTTTGGCCGGTGAATAGGCTATAATTGACGGCTTTATTCTTGCACCCACAAGGCGCTGACCGTGATTGTATTTAACCAGGTACAGAAGTCGTATCAGGTGGACGGCCGGGCGATCCCCGCGCTGCATCCTACTGATATGACCATTGAAACCGGCGAGGTGTTCGGTATTGTCGGGCATTCCGGGGCGGGGAAATCCACCCTGGTGCGCCTGATCAACTTGCTGGAACCACCGACGGGTGGTGATATTGTGATCGATGGCGAGAATATCACCCGCTACAGCGCGGCCGAGCTGCGTGCCTTCCGTCGCAACGTTGGCATGATTTTCCAGCATTTCAACCTGCTTTCCTCTAAAACCGTTTCGGACAACATCGCCTTCCCTATGAAGCTGGCGGGCATCTATTCCAAAGCGGAAATTCGAGACCGTGTGCAGGAACTGCTGGATCGTGTTGGTCTTGCTGATCACGCCACAAAATACCCATCGCAACTGTCGGGCGGGCAGAAACAGCGGGTCGGTATTGCCCGGGCGTTGGCATGCAGACCAACCATTCTTCTGTGCGATGAAGCCACCAGCGCTCTGGACCCGCAAACAACCCAGTCGGTGCTGCGTTTGCTTTCCGAGATCAATAAAGAGCTTGGACTCACGATTGTACTCATCACCCATGAAATGGATGTGGTGCGCCGCGTATGCGACCGGGTTGCTGTTATGGACGCTGGCCGTGTTGTTGAAATGGGCGCTGTGAGTGATGTTTTCCTGCACCCCAAACATCCCACCACCCGGGATTTCGTGTTTGAAAGCGAAAGCATCGACAGCCAGGAGCGGCAGGAAGATCTGCAAAAGGCCAGTGGCCGTATTTTGCGGCTGACGTTCAAGGGCGAATCTACCTATCAGCCTTTGTTGGGCAGTGTGGCTCGCGCCTCCGGTGTGGATTTCAGCATCCTCTCTGGCCGCATCGACCATATCAAGGACACGCCCTATGGCCAGTTGACGCTGTCCCTGGTGGGTGGTGATCTTGAGTCCGCCATGACGGCACTGGAAGCGGCCGATGTTCATGTGGAGGTGCTGCGCTGATGGAAGCCTTATTGAGTAACGTGGATTGGCCAGAAATTGGTATAGCGAGTTGGGACACTTTGGTAATGGTGGGAATGTCCCTGCTGTTCAGTGTTCTGGCGGGCCTGCCGATTGGTGTGCTGCTGTTCCTCACGAGCAAGCGGCAGTTGCTGGATCAACCTTTAGCCTACGGCGTACTGTCATTTGTGGTGAACGTGCTGCGTTCCGTGCCGTTCATCATTCTGCTAATTGTGATGATCCCCTTCACCGTGATGCTGATTGGGACTTCGTTGGGTGTGGCCGGTGCGATTCCGCCGCTGGTTGCGGGTGGCGCACCCTTCTTTGCAAGATTGGTGGAAACCTCTCTGCGGGAAGTCGACAGGGGCATAATAGAAGCCACGCAGGCCATGGGTGCCAACGTGCGGCAGATCATTTTTGGTGCCTTGCTGCCTGAAGCGCTTCCGGGCATCATCGCCGGCATCACGGTCACGGCGATCACCTTGGTCTCCTATGCGGCCATGTCTGGCGTCATTGGCGGCGGTGGCTTGGGTGATCTGGCCATTCGTTTTGGCTACCAGCGCTTCCAGACCGATGTGATGGTGATTACTGTGGCGCTTTTGGTGATTTTCGTACAAGTGTTGCAGATGGCCGGTGACCGTCTGGTTCTGTATTTCAGTCGTAAGTAGTTTTTCAATTCAATAGGAGAGTGAGTGATGAGCTTTAAGAAAGCCCTGGTGGCATTGGCTGCCGCATCTGTTTTTTCTGCAGCGGTTTCCGCTGAGAAGCTGTCTGTAGCAGCAACCCCTGTACCCCATGCAGAGCTGCTGGAGTTCGTTAAGCCTCAGTTGGCCGAGCAGGGTGTGGAACTGGATGTAAAAGTCTTCACCGATTATATCCAGCCAAACGTACAGGTAGACCAGAAGCGTATGGACGCCAACTTCTTCCAGCACCAGCCGTACCTTGATGAGTTCAATGACGGCCGTGGCACAAGCCTGGTGACGGTTGCCGGTATTCACGTTGAGCCGTTTGGCGCTTATTCGAACAAAATCAAGTCGCTTGATGATCTGAAAAATGGCGCAACCATCGCCATTCCAAATGATCCCACCAACGGTGGTCGTGCACTGCTGCTCCTGCAAAAAGCAGGATTGATCACTCTGAAAGAAGGTAGCAAGATCACTGCAACGCCGCGTGACATTGCGGATAACCCGAAGAAGCTCGACTTCAAAGAGCTGGAAGCAGCAACCTTGCCACGAATCCTTGGTCAGGTAGACGTTGCGCTGATCAACACCAACTACGCGCTGGAAGCGGGCCTGAACCCGTCTGAAGATGCGCTGATCATTGAAGGTTCCGAGTCGCCGTATGTAAACATTCTGGTTGCGCGTCCTGATAACAAAGACAGCGATGCCATGCAGAAACTTGCGAATGCATTGAAATCTGATGCGGTTCGCGAATTCATCAAAGAAAAGTATGAAGGTGCCGTTGTTCCGGCATTCTGATCGAAGCCAGAACACAACCTGAAAAAAGCAGTACAAAAAAAAGCCGGGCAGTGAAAACTGCCCGGCTTTTTGCATTCAGTACTTTCTACATTCAGACACTGGTGCTGGTGATTATTCACCACCCCAGTTAGCTGAGGGATCTGGCGTCATCCGCAGGTAGGACTTCACCTTCTTGTAGCCCTTGGGGAAGCGCCGTGCAATCTCATCTTCATCCTGAAGTGATGGCACAATCACCACGTCTCCGCCGCGTTCCCAGTTACCCGGGGTGGCAACTTTGTGGTCGTCGGTCAGTTGCAGAGAATCAATTACCCGCAGAACTTCGTTGAAGTTGCGGCCGGTGCTCGCTGGATAAGTGATGATCAGACGAACTTTTTTGTTCGGATCAATCACGAACAGTGAACGTACGGTCAGCGTGCTGTCGGCATTGGGGTGGATCATGTCGTACAACTCGGCCACTTTGCCGTCGTGGTCTGCAATAATCGGGAAATTCACCGCGCAGCCCTGGGTTTCGTTGATGTCTTTGATCCACTCATGGTGGGAGTCAACAGGGTCAACGCTCAGCGCGATGGCTTTGACGTTGCGCTGTGCAAACTCATCTTTCAATTTCGCAGTCAGGCCAAGTTCTGTGGTGCACACTGGCGTAAAGTCTGCAGGGTGAGAAAACAGCACACCCCAGCTGTCACCTAGCCAGCTGTGGAAAGAAACCTTGCCTTCACTGGAATCCTGTTCAAAATCCGGCGCAGTATCGCCTAGACGTAAACTCATATTTGCTCTCCTTCGGTGTCACTTGTTAGTGGCTTTATTCGAGCTTCCGGTGGGCATGTACCTACCGGAACTATCTTGTAAGTGTATACGAGTATCATTGGTGCGGGATGACAGGTTTGCAAGGGTCACTTGATTCACCTCATCCCGCACCGGGTGCCTGTTGAGCTATTACTATGTTAGAACCCTGCCGCCGTTTTTCGTTCAAAATGCTCTTTCGTCAACTTGAATACAACCGGGCTGAGTAACAACAGGGCAATCAGGTTGGGCAGCGCCATCATGGCGTTCAGCGTGTCTGCCACCAGCCACACCAAACCCAGATTTACGGTTGCGCCAAGAGGTATGGCAAGGACCCAGGCGACACGGTAAGGCACGATAGCCTTCACTCCGAACAGAAACTCAACGCTGCGCTCTCCGTAGAATGACCAGCCTAGCAATGTGGTAAAGGCGAAGATTGCCAATGCAAGGGCCACCACGTAATCACCCACGCCGGGAAGTGCCTGTGCGAACGCCATGGAGGTGAGCTCCGCGCCGGATTCGCCAGATGTCCAGGTGCCTGAGGTGATGATGACCAGCCCGGTAATCGTACAAATGATAATGGTGTCGATAAAGGTGCCCAGCATGGCCACCATGCCCTGGTTAATCGGGTTTTTGGTTTGGGCAGCCGCGTGGGCAATAGGCGCAGAACCCAAGCCAGCCTCGTTGGAAAAGACACCGCGGGCAACACCAAAGCGTATTGCTGCCCACACGGCGGCACCGGCAAAACCACCTTCTGCTGCAATGGGGCTGAAGGCATGCTCGAAGATCAGGGCGAATGCGGCCGGGATTTCCGAGAAATTAATACCAAGGACAATCAAGCCGGCAACCAGATAGGACAGCGCCATCAGAGGGACCAGAGCGCTGGCCACCCGGCCGATACGGCGAATACCACCAATAAGCACCAGACCCACAAGTACCATCAGAATAACGCCTGAAATCCAGTGAGGAAGGCCGAAAGTGGCTTCCATAACATCTGCAACCGAATTCGCTTGCACTGTGTTGCCAATGCCAAAGCCGGCAATGGCCGCAAAAATCGCAAAGAGTACACCCAGCCAGGCCCACTTTTTGCCAAGACCATTGCGGATGTAATACATGGGCCCGCCAACGTGAACGCCGCGTTCGTCGACTTCACGAAAGCGTACAGCAAGCACGGCTTCGGAGTATTTGGTAGCCATGCCCACCAGAGCGGTCAGCCACATCCAGAACAGTGCGCCCGGTCCGCCAAGGACAATAGCGGTCGCGACGCCGGCGATGTTGCCAGTGCCGACCGTTGCTGCAAGAGCGGTCATCAATGCCTGAAAAGGAGGGATTTCACCGTCGGATTCTGCATCTTTGGAGCTCCGCCCCGTCCACATTAACCTCAGGCCGGTGCCAATTTTCAGTACTGGCATCAGTTTCAATCCTAGACTCAGGAACAATCCAACACCAAGAATGAGTATCAGCATGGGAGGTCCCCAGACCAGCCCGTTAATGGAACCAACAATGTTTTCAAAGGCTTCCATGGAAATCCCCTTGTTGTGCCATGGTTTGATGTTGTGATTTTACCCGCAAGGAGTATAACTAGTTGAGTTTAGTCACATATTGGCATCTGTAAACCGCCAGAGAGGAAAATGGAGGATTGGGCGCCCATTGTCTATGTTTACAGTAGAGCTCAGTGGCAGAACCCGTTGATGTTGCTGGGTCATAAAAATTGTGAGGAGTTAACCATGTGTGCGCTTAAAGTTTCCAATGTCATGTCCAATCATATTGAGCCCATCCGTTGCGGAACGCCGCTAACACAGGTAGTCAAAGCGTTGCTTGAAAATCACATCACCGGGCTTCCGGTGGTCGATGCGGAGCGGCGTATACTGGGGTTCGTTTCCGAGCAGGATTGCATTCATGCCTTGCTGGTCAGTAACTATCACTGCGAGGGCGACCCGATTGTAGATGATGTTATGTTCCGTGAGCCTTTGGCGATTTCGCCAAACATGGCGATTGTTGATCTCGCGCAGAAACTCGGCTCTGGCAAACCTAAGGTGTACCCCGTTGCGGAACACGGAAAACTCATTGGCATCGTTACCCGTTCAGCAGTGCTTGCTGAGCTTGCGCGAATTGGTTGTGGGCTCGAGCTTTCGAGGCACACGCGCGACGACGACTGAGCATGCTCACCGGTTAAGAGCCAGATTTTTTGAGAGGTAGAGATCAGTTGACGTATTTATGTGTAGCGTTGTGCGACGCTTTCGGGTCGTTTTGTTACAAATAGTAGGATTTGGCGCTTATTGGGCCGCACTGAATTATGCTTGGGAAGCTAGCTCCGTCTGACCGGAAGATGACAAGCATGTTAAAGCGCCTAAGAACCGATTTTCGGTTGTCGATCATTACCATTTTGGGCACCAGCGCCCTGCTGGGTATTACCCCCTTTGCAATCATGCGTTTTTTGCAAGGCAACCATGTTGCGGGGGCCATAGATACCACCATAATGCTCACGATTCTTGGTGGAATGGTTTATGCGTGGATAACCGGTGATACGCGGCGTAGCGGAATGCTTCTTGCCGTCATTGCCTGTTCGGGTGCCGTTGTAGTGGCTATGGTGGTTGGGGAGGTGGGGCTGTTCTGGCTTTATCCCTGCCTTGTGACGGCCTTCTTTCTGGTGAGCCCACGGGCTGCGACATTCCTCAATCTCTCTTCGATTGGTGCCATTGTGCTTCATGGTGACGCCTTCCAGGACGATGTACAGAAGTGGACCTTTATGGCAACCGCCCTGGTGGTGAGCGCCACAGCCTTTGCCTTTGCTCAGCGTACTGATAATCAGCGTGAGCGCCTGGAACACTTAGCGACCATTGACCCACTGACCGGCGTTAAAAATCGGCGCTCCATGGATGAAGAGCTTGATCTGGCCGCGGCCCATGCAGAGCGTACGGGCATACCTTATGCCTTGGTTATGCTGGATATTGACCACTTCAAGAAGGTGAACGATGAGTACGGTCACGGAGTGGGCGATGAGGTACTTGTTGATCTGGTGATGCTGATTCAGCAAAGCACGCGTAAATCCGATGAGCTTTTTCGCTTCGGAGGCGAAGAGTTCGTGCTTCTGCTGCCGGGCGTTGATGGTGCGGGGTTAGTTGCGGTGATGAATAACCTCCAGCACATTTTGCGGAAGAAAATGACGCACCCGGGCGGGCCAATCACTGTTTCGGTTGGGGTCGCATTGCTTCGGCATGGTGAGAGTGTGAGCGATTGGCTGGAGCGGGCCGATGAGGCCCTCTATAAAGCCAAAGAGACCGGTAGGGATCGGGTGGTGTTTTCAGACGCGATGCCCGGGGCTGACACAGTTCCGCCTTCCGCCAATCCGGAATTAACCACCTGACTGCGCGACGGTTGCAGGTCGATAGCGAAACAACCGCCACCCAAGCAGCACACTGGCGCAACCCAGTCCTCCAGTCAGCCCTACCCAGAAGCCGGCAGCCCCCATCGTCGGCGCCAGCAGGTCGGTAAATGTCAGCATATAACCTACCGGCAATCCCACACCCCAGAATGAAAACAGCATGATCAGGAAGGGAATACTCGTATCCTTATAGCCTCTCAGGGCGCTGATGCAGGTAACCTGAATGACGTCTGCCACCTGAAAAATAGCCGCGAACATCAACAACCTTACTGTCACTGCCTGAACCGCTGCATCACTGGTGTAGAGCGCTGAAACGCCTTGTGAGAATGTAAACAGCAGCGTGGCAAACACCAGGGCTGTCATGGCCGCCAGAATCAGTGAGCTGTGGGAAATCAGCCGGGCTGTATCCGGTGCACCAGCGCCAATAAGAAAGCTGACTCGCAGGGTAAGGGCCATGCCAATGCTCAGCGGCAGCATGAATAGCAAGGAGACAACGTTTAGAGCAACCTGGTGGCCCGCAACGACAACAGGTCCGAGCGGTGCAAGAAACAACGCGATCACCGAGAACATACTGACTTCTACGAAAATGGTGAACCCGATGGGTATGCCAATGCTCAATACATAGCGAATCAGGGCGGCGTTGGGCTTGGTCCAGTCAGCAATCAAATGAAATTTTTTGAATATCCTGCTGCGGCTCAGGTAGACCAGCAGCGCAATGGCCGCAACGCCGTTGGAAATAGAGGTGGCCCAGCCACAACCTATGCCGCCCATGGCGGGCAGCCCGAGCTTGCCGTAAATGAAAATATAGTTCAATGGCAGGTTAATTAACGTGCTCAGTAGTGAGAAGGCCATAATCACTCGAGTGTGCCCCAGGCCATCTGTCAGCCCCCGAAGTGCGGCCATTAACAGCAGCGCTGGAATTCCCCAGACAAACGCATCCAGGTAGCCTTGGGTGATACGTGCCGTATTGGCTTCAAGGTTCAACCCTTGCAAAACCGGGTGAACATTGGTGAGCAGCACAATCATGATGATAGCCCCTACCCCCGCAATGTAGAGGCCCTGCCACGTAGCCGGCATTATTTTTTCCGGTGTACGCGCTCCGTTGTAACCGGAAATGATGGGCTGCAATGCGCCTAGCATCCCCATAAACAACAGGAATAAAGGCGCCCACAAGCTGCTGCCTATGCCAACGCCAGCCAGGTCTTCCGCGCCCGCGTGGCCCGCCATTACGGTATCGATAACACCGTTGGCCATTTGAGCCAGCTGGGCAATCAAAATAGGCCCGCCAAGTATTGCCAGGGTTTTCCATTCGGTCAGCGTTCGCGAGATGAGAGATTTGCGAACTTCTTCTGGTAGTGGCTGGTCGGCTTCATCCATAGTGTGCTGATCCGAAGGACGGTTGCTGTTTGGCAATAGTGGCTGAATTGCGGGCGAAATATCCTACCCGTTCGTCAGTGCGCGCGTTATAGGGATTTGTCGCGCAAAGGCACTGAAACTCACTTTAAAACCCGTTAAAGTACCCGTCCAATTCCTTCGAGTGGCGTGCAGTATGGGGCTTCTGGTTTTTGTAACGATCCTCTGGGCTTTTTCTTTCAGTTTGATTGGTGAGTTTCTGGCCGGTCAGGTCGACAGCGATTTTGCAGTGCTCAGCCGCGTGTTGTTGGCAACGCTTATCTTTTTACCTTTCACGCGCTGGCGCGGTGTACCGGGAGGGCTCCGCTTCGGCGTGCTGGTAACAGGCATGCTGCAGTTTGGCATCACCTACCTGTGCCTTTATCGCTCTTTTAGTTACCTGACAGTCCCGGAAGTCCTGCTGTTCACCATATTTACACCGCTCTACGTCACCCTGCTTGATGATGCATTGTTCCGGCGGTTCTCCCCGGTGGCACTTGTCGCTGCTGCAATCGCAACATTTGGCGCAGGCGTTATTCGTTATGATGGGTTGAGTGAAGACTTCATTACAGGCTTCCTGTTGTTGCAGGTGGCCAACTTCACGTTTGCGGCGGGGCAGGTGGGCTACAAGCACGTGATGCAGCGCTATCCGGTGGATATACCCGCGTACCGTACTTTCGGTTACTTCTTTATCGGTGCGCTGATTATTGCCCTGCCGTCGTTCATGATATTTGGCAATGCCGAGCGTTTGCCTTCAACGGCTCTGCAATGGGGCGTTTTGACGTGGTTGGGCCTGGCGGCTTCCGGCGCCGGCCTGTTCCTGTGGAACCGTGGCGCCTGCAAAGTGGATGCAGGCACGCTGGCTATCATGAATAACGTGCTGGTGCCTGCCGGATTGGTGGTAAACCTTGTGATCTGGAACCGTGATGCCGACCTGCTGAAACTTGCGCTGGGTGGTGCCATTATCGCCTTTTCGCTCTGGGTGAATGCTCGCCTCCACCCCCGTGCCCGGCTTGCCGGAGCTGCATAAGTAAGTAAATTCCGCCCCAGCCATGGGGCGGATGGATAAGTCCTGTTACTCTGTTTTACGTTTGACCAATATCAATGAGCTGGGTGAATCTATATTGTGTAGCAACCTATACTCCAGCCTGCACTGAGCAACAGACCAACTTATGCGCAAAAACCTCCCCGTAACCCAGCGTGAAGTAAAAATGCGCAAGGGTGGCCGGCTTATTACTACCACCGATCTCAAAGGCGTTATCACCTACTGCAACGAAGAGTTTGCAGAGATAAGCGGCTTCTCTGAGGCTGAGCTGATTGGCCAGGCCCATAACATTATTCGCCACCCGGACATGCCGCAGGCAGTATTTGAGGATATGTGGCGGTACCTGAAAGCGGGTAAAGCCTGGATGGGATTGGTAAAAAACCGAGCTAAAAGCGGTGATTTTTACTGGGTGAGTGCCTATGTGACGCCCATTCTGGAAAACGGGCAGATGACGGGTTATGAGTCGGTTCGGGTTGAGCCTGCCCGCGAGGACGTGACAAGAGCTGAGAGGTTCTACGCAGGAATTGTTGCCGGCAAGCCCATCCGACAAAAAACGAGCCGAACACTGTCGGCACTGAAGAGCGCTTGGCCGCTGTTGCTATCGCTGGTGTTCAGTGTTGTTGCGCTCGGGTTCGAGAAAACCTGGTTGGCTGTGGGGCTGATTGTCGCTGGCCATCTGTTGGCTGCATTTATGTTTCAGAAAAGCCTCACCAGCCGGCTGAGGCAGCTTCTAGAGCTCCGCCCGGATGCGTTCCACGATCCTGTTGTCGCTCGTACCTACAGCGGTGAGGCTGGAACGTTTTCCCAGCTGGCAATGTTACTGATTAGTGAAGAGGCCCGGGTTCGCACAGCTCTTGCCCGCATCGAAGATCAGGCTGAACTACTGTATGAGCAGGCCCGCGCTTCCCATGGTTATATCAGTGATGGGGCGATAGCCATCGGGCGTCAGCGTGCTGAAACAGATCAAACAGCCTCTGCTATCACAGAAATGACAGCCTCCATTCAGGAAGTCACAAGTGCCATGCTGGGCAATGCCAGCGAGGCTGAGGAGGCAGACCGTCTTGCTGTGATTGGCAGCGAACGCAGTTCAGAAGCCCTGGTTGCCATTCAACAGCTGGTAACCAGTGTGAACGGGATTGGCCAAGCCATCAGCAGGCTTGGGGAGTCCACCAAAAGCATAGGTGAGGCCACCAGCCTGATTTCAGACATTGCGGATCAGACTAACCTGCTGGCCCTGAATGCGGCCATTGAAGCTGCCCGTGCTGGTGAGCAGGGTCGTGGTTTTGCGGTTGTTGCGGATGAGGTTCGGTCGCTGGCACAGCGTACCCGTGAATCCACGGTGCGCATTCAGGATGTGATTGATGATTTTCGCCTGCAGGTAGATACTGCCGTTAAGGCCACCCAGGATGGGGAAGCGGTTGCCGGCCAAGGGCTTGAAAAGGTACGGGAAGCCGAGAACTCACTGCGGGATATTGTTACTTCCATCGGAAATATATCCGACAGCTTTATCAGCATGTCGGCAGCGTTTGAAGAGCAGAATCAGGTGTCTGAGGAGATCAATCGCCAAATCATCAACATTGCCGAGCTGGCAGACCACAGCGAAGTAGAGGCTAACTCCGCCAAACAAAGCAGCGATAGCCTGAGCAACATGTCCCATGGGCTGAAAGATCTGGTTTCGCGGTTTCTCCACAAAGCCGATTAGGTGTTCCTGCAGGGAATCCGGGGCCAATGTGTTGCTGGCTCTGGTATCCCTTGGCTACTGCTGGCAAAATCCCCACAATTTTTTCAAATCCGAGTCCTCAGCCAAAAGCACAGGAACTAAACATGTCTCAGTCTAACCCGGCTTCAACTAACGATTCCGGCGTCTCCCGCGGCCTATGGTCTTCTCGCTTTGCCTTTATTCTTGCCGCAACCGGTTCCGCGGTTGGTCTTGGAAACGTGTGGAAGTTTCCTTACATCGTAGGTGAGAACGGGGGCGGCGCATTTGTGCTTGTTTACCTGTTGTGCATCGCCATTATCGGTGTGCCCATCATGATGGCTGAGATCTACATAGGCCGCAGCGGCCGCCACAATCCGATCGGCAGTATGCGGTTGGTTGCCGAGCGCAACCTCAGTTCACCTGCATGGCGTATCTCCGCTGTTATCGGCATGATCGCCGCCTTTGTCATTCTCTCTTTTTACTCTGTCATTGGTGGCTGGGCTGCATCCTATGTTGGTCACGCAGCATTGGGGGATTTTAACGGTGGCAACTCAGAGTCCATTGGCAAGGTGTTCGGTGATCTGCTGGCGAGCCCCAAGCAGTTGTTAGCCTGGCATACACTGTTTATGGTTTTGGTAATTCTTGTTGTGTCTCAAGGCCTTAAGAACGGGCTGGAGAGAGCGGTCAGCATACTGATGCCAGCGCTATTTATTCTGCTGCTGATAACCGTTGGTTATGCGACCACCACCGGGCACTTTGGTGAGGCCGTCAGCTTCCTGTTTACGCCTGATTTCAATGCCTTAACAGTCAACGGCGTTCTGATTGCTCTGGGCCATGCCTTCTTCACACTCAGCCTGGGCATGGCCATCATGATGGCTTATGGCTCGTATCTCGGGCGCGATGTAGCGGTTGGGCGAACCGCGGTAACCATCGGTTTGATGGATACAGCCGTGGCTCTGCTTGCCGGCTTGGCCATTTTCCCGATTGTGTTTGCCAATGGCCTTGAAGCCGGTGCAGGCCCAGGCTTGATATTTCAGACCCTGCCACTGGCGTTTGGCAACATGCCTATGGGGGATGTGTTTGGCACCCTGTTTTTCGTGTTGCTGCTGTTTGCCGCCTGGACCTCGGGAATTTCCCTTCTGGAACCTGTAGTTGAGTGGGTAGAAGAGAACACCAACATGGAGCGCTCGGGCAGTGCCATTTTTGTTGGCGTGCTCTGCTGGCTGCTGGGTATTGCGTCTGTATTGTCGCTGAACGTTTGGGCAGATGTTACGCCCCTTGATATGTTCGCGCGGTTTGAAGGGAAAACGATTTTTGATCTACTGGACTTCTTTACTGCCAACATCCTGCTGCCACTATCCGGTTTGCTGACCGCGATTTTTGTGGGTTGGTTTGTCGCTAAAGAATCACTGAAATCAGATCTGGAAATGAGCGATGGCACCTTTGCACTGTGGCTGAACTTCTTGCGTTTTGTTACGCCGGTGGCCGTTGTGATCGTGTTTGCTTACAACTTGCTGGTGTAGTTGCACTGGAAACAAAAAAGCCCGGAAGGCAGTGGTGCCTTTCCGGGCTTTTTTTGGACTGAACATCAGTCCTCGTCGTCGTTCATTGTGGCTTGCAAAGCTTTCATGTGGGGTCTGACTGCTTCTATGTCTGCGGCAGGTACGTTGTCGGCGGCTTTTGTAATGTTCAGCGCAGCGCCCATCATTGCCCGCATTTGGGCTTTCATTTCAGGGCTCATGTTCGGATCGTTTTCCATTTCTGCCATGGCTTCGGCCATCTCGGAGCCACCATTGCCAGCGTCTTTCATTTCAATGGCCATCATGGCGCCGAAAACCCGGTCACCGACAGATGCCCAGGATTGAAGGTCTTTGAAACCATGCTTTTTGACCACGCCTTCGAACTTGCCATAGGCGGGGGTGCCCTTCATTTCTTCAACACCATCAGAAAAGAGCCGCGTCATGTCGGGTATTGAATCCATGTCTTCTGTGTCAGGATCCGGCCAGCCTTCTGTATCTTCGTATTGATCCTGCAGTGTTTGTGCGTCCTGCATGGATGCGATAAATGCTCCGATTGTTGAGTCAGTCAATCTCTCTGCCTGCGCCGTAAACGCCAGTATTGATAGCACCAGCGCCAGTAGACACCGACCGAAGATTTGAGCCCTGAACATAGAACACTCCTTATTTATACTGGTGAGCGGCATTGCTCCACCTCCCTCATTCGATGAACACTCTGCGTGCGATAGAGCCTGCATTTAGCGTAGACCATTGGCTTTATCTTAGCGAAGCCCGGTCGGAGCAGCAGGTTGTGACGAATTTGTGAACTTTTAACGCTAGACTCATTTCATGAGAAAGCGCACAAAGACTGTATTGTCACTCAGGTTAAACCACCGTTTATGACGCGAACTGTATTGATTATTGAAGACAATCCCGGTATCGGGGAACTGGTGAGTATGCAGATCAAAGATCTGGATATGCAGGCGGTTCTTGTTGATCGCGGGAATGATGGCCTTGAGCGCTTTAAAAAAGGCGGCATTGATCTGGTTGTTCTCGACCTGATGCTGCCGGGACTGGATGGACTTTCTGTTTGCCGGGAAATTCGGGCTATCCCCGGTTACGTTCCGGTGCTTATGCTGACCGCCAAAAGTTCCGAGCTGGATCGGGTGCTTGGCCTGGAAATGGGTGCAGACGATTATCTGACAAAACCTTTCAGCGTTGCGGAACTTGCGGCCCGCATCAAAGCCTTGTTCCGGCGGGTGGATGCACTTTCTTCCCGCAGTTCCGAGCAAGCGAAAGCCGAAGAGTTGGAGGTAGACGGGCTCAGAATAGACCCTGTGCGGCGGCGAGTGTTTGTGCAAGGCAATGAGGCGGAACTTACCGCCCGTGAGTTCGATCTGCTTTGGCACTTTTCCTGCCACCGCGGGCGCGTATTCAGCCGGGCGCAGTTGCTGGATGCAGTGTGGGGGTATAACCACGAGGGTTATGAACACACCGTGAATACCCACATCAACCGCTTGCGTAACAAGATTGAAGCCGATGCAGCCGAGCCCCGTTACGTGCAAACGGTATGGGGTGTCGGGTATCGGTTTCTGGATTGAACCATTATGCCCCGACCTTTGTTTCAAACCCTGTATGCGCGCCTGGCCCTCGGCCTGTTTCTATTGCTCGTGATTGTTGGTGGGCTGTTTACGGCGTTAAGCCTCTACTCCGTGCGTGAGTATAGTGCGGCAGTGGGCCAGGAGCTGAATCGCGATCTTGCCAGCCACCTCGTCTCAGATCGCAACCTGGTCACCAACGGCACACTCAATCACAGCGAGCTGGAGCGCCTGTTTGATCTGTACATGAGCATCAACCCCAGTATTGAGATTTATTTGCTGGATCATGAAGGCCGCATTCTCTCTTACTCTGCCAACCCGGCGAAAATCAAACGCAAGCATGTATCCCTGGAGCCCATTCGCCAGTTGCTGGACAACCCGGGCGCCTACCCTTTGCAGGGCGACGACCCACGCAGCCACGATCGCCGCAAAGTGTTCTCGGTCACCCCGGTGCCGAATGCGGAGAATCCCACGGGCTACCTGTATGTGGTGCTTAGGGGTGAAGAGTACGATTTTGCTGAAAGTATGGTGCACAGCGACCACTTGCTGCAGATGGGCGGCGGGGCTTTAGCCATCAGCCTATTTGTGGGGCTGCTTGCGGGCCTTGTGTTCTTTAGGCTGCTGACACGGCGCTTGTCTGGGCTGACTGCTCGAGTAGAGGCTTTTGCGGCAGAGACAAAAGATTCAGCAAGTACGGGTATTGCAGACGACACCAGTGTGCCCGGGGACGATGTGGATTATTTGGCGGCCCGGTTTGATCAGATGGCGGCTCGCATTGCCAGCCAGTTGGAGTTATTGAAAGATAAAGATCACCTGCGCCGCCAACTGGTGGCTCAGGTGTCACACGATTTACGCACCCCGCTGGCGTCCATTCAGGGGTATCTGGAAACCCTGGGAATGAAGCGGCAGGAGCTGAGCCCTGATGAGCGCCGGCGCTTTCTGCATGTGGCTTTGGCTGAAACTATGCGCCTCAGCAAATTGGTTGATGAGCTGTTTGAATTAGCGGCATTGGATGCCCGCGAACGACAACCCGTTGCGGAGTCGTTTATGCCCGCAGAGCTGCTGCACGACGTTGTGCAAAAGCACAGGCCAAAAGCCGAACAGGCAGATGTTACGTTGAGCATCACAAGCGCCGAGCCGGCCATAGTGCTGGCTGATATCGCCATGACCGAGCGAGTGCTGGATAACCTGATTGGCAACGCTGTGGATCATTCACCCAAGGGTGCAGAGGTACAGCTAAGTGTGACGGTGAACGGTGATGGTGCTGCAATCTGCATAGAAGATGCAGGAGAAGGCATCGACCCGCAGGATATCGACCATGTGTTCGATCCATTTTATCAGGCCCCAGGCGCAAACCGCACCGGGCATGCGGGGCTGGGCCTTGCAATAGCGCGCCGAATGGCGGAATTGCAGCATGGGAGAATCTCCGTAGAAAGCCATTCAGGGGCAGGTGCCAGGTTTCAATTTTGGCTGCCGCTGGCGGATTCAGCGGCAAAAGAATCCACAGCGTTATAAATTCGTAAGATTTAAGGAACGTTTTGGTGAAGTCACGGCGATAGGATGGCTTTCGTTATTACTCGCAGGAGAGTTGTTATGAACCGAAAAATACTCGCGATGGTTACTGCGCTTTTGGTCGCAGCTACCGGCGCCTTTTATGCCACCGTTGCCACAGCCGAGAAAAGCACCGTCACGGCCAATGAATATGCTCCGACAGACCCGGGCCTGAAAGTCGCTACCTTTGCCGGTGGCTGCTTCTGGTGCGTGGAAGCTGGCTACGAGAAAATCCCCGGCGTGGTGGAAGCTGTTTCTGGCTACACCGGGGGCGACGAGCCTAATCCGAACTATCAGCAGGTGGCCGGCGGTAGCACCGGGCACACAGAGGCTGTTCAGGTTTACTACGACCCGACCGTAATCACCTATGAAGGTTTATTGCAGGGCCTGTGGAGAATGATGAATCCCACGGATGCCAACGGTCAGTTTGTGGATCGTGGCCAACAGTATCGCCCGGGAATTTTCTATCACGATGCTGATCAGAAGCGTTTGGCTGAAACGGCCAAACAGGCACTGCAGGCTTCCGGTGTCTATGAAAAGCCGGTGGTTATTGAAATCACACCACTGGGCGCGTTTTACGCGGCAGAGAAGTATCACCAGGATTACTATAAAACGAATCCGGTGCGCTATAAATTCTACACATACAACTCGGGCCGCTATCAGTTCATTGAAAGCGTATATGGCGAAGACTATGAATTGGATTTCAGCCAGTTCAAACCAAGCGAGAAGGCAATGGGCAGTTCTGGCGACAAAAAAGGCTTCGACCCGGAAAGCTTTGTAAAGCCCGATCCCGAAGCCTTGAAGAAGCGACTGACCAGTACTCAGTATGAAGTAACCCAGAACGATGGCACCGAGCGGGCGTTCAGCAATCCGTACTGGGATAACAAACAGCCGGGAATCTACGTGGATGTGGTGTCAGGTGAGCCACTGTTTTCTTCCCGTGACAAATACAAATCCGGAACTGGCTGGCCGAGCTTTACCCGCCCGCTTAGCTCGGACATGGTTGTGGAAAAGGAAGACAATGGGTTCTTTATGAAGCGCACCGAGATTCGAAGTCGCTTTGCTGACTCGCACCTTGGGCATGTGTTCAATGATGGCCCAGCCCCGACGGGCCTGCGCTACTGCATGAACTCAGCGGCGATGAAGTTCATCCCGTTGGAAGACATGGCTGCGTCTGGCTACGGCGATTGGATTGCCGAGGTGGAGGCGCCTTAAAGCCATAAGTCGCCAACAGGCGTTTCTGGACTGAAATGATGCTGAATCTGGGCCTGCAGAAGTTCTGCAGTCGCTATAGCATCGACCAGAGCGTTATGGGCCGCGTAGTGAGGCAGCCCGTAGCGCTTTCTGCTATCCCCTAGCCGTATCGATGTTGGCTTTTCTCCTGCCAGTTTTTTAAAGAAAGAGGGTTGCCGGTTTGGGTGCAGGTGCGCCTCTATTGCCATGGTATCGATAAGAGGAAAACGGATTCCCTCATTAAGGCGGTATTGCAGTGCCACATTCAGGAAGGGCCTTTCGATATGTCTGAAGTGAACGACCACAATGCGGCCATTCAGGCTGGCAAAGACGTCTTCAAGTATTTCTGACAGATCTGGCGCGTCGCTGATATCGGCGTGGGTGATGCCATGGAATGTCACAGATACTTGGTGCAGTGGCAGTCTCGGGCGCACAATCCAGTGTTTGGCCTGATTAAGCAGAATAGCGTCCATCGTAAAAGGCACCAGCCCGATACTGACGATTGAATGAGCGTCCGCTTCAAGGCCGGTGGTTTCAAAATCCAGGGCCACCATGGGCACCTCGGAGATTGCCGTGTCCTCAGAAACGCAGCCGGCCTCGTAAAAGGCTTTCAGCACAGGCGCCTTGGCGCTTTCCGACAGAGCCTGGTATTGCTCAGGCCATGGTAGGGTATTAACGGCGTCTGGTAAGGATTGGTTATCAGACATGCCGGGTCGCCTGGGAGTTGTAGCGGAATCTCAGGAACTTCTGGGCATTGCTCACAACCTGGAAGGCGTCTTTGAGATGGCTACGCTCAAATGGCGATAAATCTTCTGGCCGCACATTGTTGTTGGGTTCCTCTCCAGCTTCCAGGGCAAGCGCCTGATGGCGAATACGCACAATAGAAATGAACTCCAGTGCGTCTCGCAGGTTGCTCAGGTCGTCTTCCATAATCAGCTTGGTTTTGCCGATGCTTTTCAATCGTTCGAAGGAGTTCTGCGCCTGTGAGCCGCAAGCCAAGGCGTGAATCCGAATGAGGTCCGACAGTGGAGCTGTGCCCCGGCGTTTCAGGTTGAAGGTTTTTTGATGTTTACCGTCCTCTTCAAGCACAAAGGTGCGGAAGAAGCCCAGAGGAGGTGTTCGGTTGAGCGCATTGCGCGCCATAAGGGTCAGGAACAGTTGGCTGCTGCTGGCCTTCTGGGCGACCAGAGCTTTCAGCTCTTCGGCATATTCCGTGCGGCCATAAATGCCGTCCAGATCGAAAAAGATATTGCTGTTCAGCAGGGCGACTGCCTTGGGGTTTTCAATCCAGTCGGTAAAGTAATCGCGCCAAACCTTCAACGGCTGGCGCCATTTTGGGTTGGTGGCCATTATGTCGCCGGTGCAGTAGGTGTAGCCGCATTCAGCTAACCCGTCAGACACAAATTTTGCCAGTGCGAGGAAGTACTCGTCGTGTTCTTCTGGCACAAAGCTGTTGTCCAGAATCATGGCATTGTCCTGGTCTGTCACCACCAGTTGCTCGTCCCGGGCCATGGAGCCCAGTGCCATGAAGCAGTAGGGGACCGGCGGCGGCCCCAGTTTTTCCTCACCCAACTCCAGCAAGCGCTGAGTGAAGCTTCGGCCGATACCTGCCATAGCACTGCCTATCATGTGTGAATTGGCGTCCTCATTCACCATACGCACAAAGCTGTCGCGGACATCCTTACTGATTTTCTTCAGGGCTTTCACATCTTGCTGGTGGAAGATGTTACTTACCAGATACAAGCTGCTCTGACTTTCGTAGCGCACAATGTCTGCAAGGGCGATTACGCCTCGAACCTCATCGCCGTCTATTACCGGCAAGTGATGCACGTTGTTGTGCAGCATGGTGAGCATGGCTTCAAACACATAGCTGCTGGCCCGAATGGTAATCAAACCTGTGGTCATGATATCGCTGACGGGCGTTTCGGAGGGCAGCGCTTCGGTTACCGCCCGCGTGCGCAGATCCCGATCGGTGATGATGCCCACCAACCGCTCCCTGTCGCAGGTGCCACCGCACTCTTCATCCATCAGCAGCAGAGCAGATACACCCTGATCTGTCATGATTCGCGCAGCTTCCTGCAGCCTCACAGTGGTGGGTGCCGAGACGGTTTCTCTGGAAATAAGACGGTTAACGCGGGAGGTCATCAGAGCGTTGGATTTTTCCCGGCGGGAGACGGCTGAACGCAAACGGCTGCGATCTTCTATCTCCACAAAATCTGCAAAATTCTCATCGTTTTCAAACAAATAATGAAAGGTTTCTGCCGTAACGCGATAGAGCAGGCTGTCCTCCAGTGCCCGCGCAGGAAACCTCACCTGGCCACGCATAAGCAGGCCAAACTGGCCAAATATCTCGCCTTCACCTATGCGGTTATACAACTCGCCGGAGCGACGGAAAATTTCCACAGCGCCGCTTCGCACGTAATACATGCGAGTGCTGGTTTGCCCGGTTTCTGTTATCTGGGTTCCTGCCCGCACATAACTGATCTCAATGTTGGCAGTAAGCTCGTTCACCAGCTCCTCAGGCATTTCATCAAATGGGGCATGCTGGATGAGGTGGTTGCGGATATCGATCAGTTCAGCCTGCATGCTGTCTCCCGGATGGAATTGGATAACGTTCAGGCAAAACTATAGCAGAAGCCGCCGGCTGAGCGGTGGAGGTTGGGCCGAAAGGCTATAATGTGGCTTTTGACCTTCGGAGAAACCATCAAACATCATGCATACACTAGTACTTGGCGGCATCCGCTCCGGTAAAACCGCGCTTGCGGAGCAGTTGGCTTCGGGCACAAACAATTCAGTGGTGTACCTGGCAACCGCAACCGCCGGAGACGACGAGATGCGCACGCGCATTCAGCGCCATCAACAGCAGCGCCCGGATAGCTGGGGGCTTGAGGAAGAGCCGCTGGCTCTGGCCCAGGTGCTTGCCCGCCAGGCAAAAGCCACGCAACTGCCCTGTATACTGATTGACTGCATGAGCCTGTGGGTGAGCAACCTGCTGCACGCCGGAGAAAAAACCTTTGCCCGGGAGCGGGAAGCATTTTTAAATCAGGTGAGCCTTTATCCCGGCGAGCTTGTGATAGTCAGCAATGAGGTAGGCTTGGGTACGATCGGGATGGACCCGCTCACCCGGCGTTTTGCGGATGAGCTGGGTTGGCTGAATCAGGCGTTGGCCGCTGTGAGCGACAAAGTGGTGATGAGTATCGCCGGACTGCCTACGGTGCTGAAGCCTTGAGTGACCCGTGGGCTACAAGGCTTTGGAAAGCCCCGTGAGCTGATGTGTCCACCTGTATTCTGCTACGGCAGGCATAGGGCGTGGCCACACTGGAGAAGGAATGCTCCAGGGGGATGTTCATAACATCCGCAATAACCATCCTGATCACCCCACCATGGCAAACGATCAGGACCTTTTGGCCTGCAAGCTTCTCCCGCCAATGGTGCCAGCTTTCAGTAACGCGGTGATTGAAGTCCTTGGCTGTTTCACCGCCGGGAGGCGTGTAGGCAACCGGGTTCGCCCAGAACTGGCTGAGCCTCTCGCCATCGTTGGCCATCACCTCATCGGCTGTGCGCCCTTCCCATTCCCCGAAGTTAATCTCCCGCAAACGTTCGTCCTTATGCAGGGGGATTCCGCGGTTATCTGCGAGTTCCTGCGCAAAGCGAACGCAGCGCAGCATGGGGGAGGTAACTATGGCATCCCAGTGCTCACTTTCAGTCACTGCGCTTCGCATCTGCTGCCACCCCGCCTCGCTTAGCGGGTCGTCTTTGCTGCCGCGATACATGGGGCCGCCTTCCGGCTCGCCGTGGCGAATCAGGTCAAACACGGATGTGCTATCAGCCATGGTGCCTGCCCTCTTTATTGCGGATCTTTATTGCTAACGCCAGCGTCTTCAAAGCTGGCCATTTTGTTGTGAAGCTCACAGGCCATTCTCAATAGCGGAATGGCGACAGCTGCCCCGCTGCCTTCACCGAGCCGCATGCCAAGATCCAGCAAGGGTTCAGCACCCAATGCGGCAAGAATAGCTTCGTGGCCAGGCTCAGCGGAGCGGTGAGCAAATAGCAGCCAAGGGCGGATGCCTGGCTGCTGGCTCACCGCAAGCAACGCTGCGACAGAGGCAATATACCCATCGACCAACACCGGAATGGATCGCGCTGCGCAGCCGGCAAAGGCGCCTGCCAGAGCGGCTATTTCAAAGCCACCAAAGGCCTTGAGTACGGCAATGGCATCCTCGCCATCGTCATCGTTATCGTGGCGCTGAATGGCCAGGATGATGATTTCCGCTTTGTGGCGCACGCCCGCCATGTCCAGGCCGGTGCCAGGACCAGTGAGTTTCATGGGGTTTTTGCTCATGAGCGAACTGGCAAGAGCCGTGGCGGAGGTGGTGTTACCTATCCCCATTTCGCCGCCAATGAATAACTGGCTGCCCTTGTCTGCAGCACGCTGGGCTGCGGCATCGCCGTGGCTCAACGCGGCGCATAGCTGCTCAGTCGTCATGGCATCGGCTTCTGAAAAATTACGGGTGCAGGGGGCGATGTGAGCATCAACCACACCGGGTAAGTTGGGCTCAACATCCGCTACCGTGCCCAGGTTAACAACTTCCAGTTCCGCACCCAGGGATTTGGCCAACACGCTTATAGCAGCGCCGCCATTGGCGAAATTGGCAATCATTTGAGCCGTAACCTCCTGGGGATAGGCTGAAACGCCCTCTTCACAAATACCGTGATCACCCACAAAAACGCTGATCTGAACACGATCAACTGCTGGCGTAACAGTGCCCTGCAGCCCGGCTAGCTGAACAGCCACGTTTTCGAGCCGACCCAGTGAGCCGGCGGGCTTGGTCAGAACGCTTTGACGCTGGGCGGCTCGTTCAAAAAACTGTGCGTCGGGTTGTTGGGGAGGGGTAGTCCAACTGCTGGGAAACGACATTTCACATACCTTCAGACATCAATAGACCGTAACGTCAGATGCTATTACGGCGATCAGGGCTTGGGTTCAATAGAGTGTGGAGCGGGATCATACTCCGACTGGGTGTAATGAGGTAGGCTTGACGGTTTCATCGACTGACCGGCTTGGAATCACCAGTGCTTTTATTCACTCCTTTAATTGTTTTTGTGCTCGCCCTCGCCCTTGATCAGCTGTTCGGTGAGCCGCGTCGCTTGCATCCGGTGGTCGGCTTCGGGCATTTGGCAAACGCCGTTGAAAAGCGATTTAACACCGCACCGACTAATTCCCGGCTGAGTCTGTTGGCTGGTCTGTTTTCCGTATTTTTGCTCACAGCACCGTTTTTGGGCTTAGCGATCTGGGTGTCTGTCACTCTCGATGGGTGGCTGTTGATGTTGATTCAATCGATCGTCCTTTGGCTCGCCATGTCTCTTCGCGGATTGGCTGAGCATGGCAGAGCGGTGGCTGAGCCATTGCAGGCCGGCGATCTTGAGACAGCTCGTGAGCAAGTCAGTCGTATTGTCAGCCGTAAGGCGAGTGCGCTGGACGAAAAAGGTGTGGCTGCAGCGGCAACTGAGTCCATGCTGGAGAATGGAGCCGATGCGGTGTTTGCCAGTTTGTTCTGGTTCCTGGCTGCAGGCATTCCGGGTGTTGTGCTGCACCGAATGGTGAATACCCTGGATGCCATGTGGGGCTATCGCAACCCACGGTTTCTATATTTTGGCCGAGTGGCCGCACGGCTGGATGACCTTATGGGCTGGGTGCCCGCTCGGCTGACAGCCCTTACCTACATGCTGCTGGGCAATCGCAAGCTGGCATGGTGGTGCTGGAGACATCAGGCGCCACAATGGGATAGCCCCAATGCCGGCCCTGTGATGGCGGCGGGTGCCGGCGCACTGAATGTTCGGCTTGGTGGGCCCTCACCCTATCCTTCCGGCGTTAAACATCGCCCGGTGCTGGGTGGCACCCAGAATGCGAGCTCCGCCAGTGTGGACGCTGCGATCACATTGGTACGGCGGGGAGTCTGGCTCTGGCTTGGCGCGCTTCTGGTGACCACAGTGTTTTGGTTTTTGGCGGTGCATTCATCATGATGCTGGAACATGGTGGGCGTTTAAACAAAGCGGCAGAACGCTGGGGAATCCCCCGTTCGGAATGGCTTGATTTGTCTACTGGCATTAACCCCAATGGCTGGCCAGTGCCTGAAATACCGGCAGAGCTTTGGCAAAGGCTGCCCGAAGCCGATGATGGGCTTGAAGAAGTTATTCGCAAGTGGTCAGGAGCGCCCGCGGAGGCGGCCTGTGTGCCTGTGCCGGGCAGCCAGGCAGCGATCATGGCGCTGCCGAAATTACGCAAACCCTGCCGTGTGGGTATACCTGTGCCGGGTTATCGAGAGCATGGGCAAAGCTGGCGGCAGGCAGGCCATACAATTGTGCCTATAGCACCTGAGCAAACAGACGGTGGAGCGACAGGCTGTGATGACCGTTGGCTGGACCGGCTGGATGTGCTGGTGTGGATTAACCCCAATAACCCCACCGGTGAAATCGTCCCGCCCTCGACGCTCCTGCGCTGGCATCAGCAGCTGCAGAAGCGCGGTGGTTGGCTCGTTGTCGATGAGGCGTTTATGGATGCTACGCCGGCATTCAGTTTGGCATTCCGTGCCGGTTTGCCAGGTTTGATTATTCTGCGTTCGCTGGGAAAGTTTTTTGGATTGGCGGGGGTGCGTGCAGGGGCGGTGCTAGCGGATCCTGTTGTTGCTGGGGCTTTAAGAAGTGCGCTCGGCCCTTGGGTGCTTGGTGGGCCTGCTCGTTATGTGATGGCTCGGGCGCTGGAGGATCATGACTGGCAGCAGAATGCCTTGCACCGTTTGCGCGGTGACTCTGACAAGTTGAGAGGGTTGCTCCAAGACAGTGTGTTTCCGGTTTTCGGCGGTAGCCCTCTGTTTCAGACCGTAAGGGTCGGCCAAGCGAGCGCTTTGGCGGAAATCTTTGCCCGTAGCGGCGTGCTGGTTCGCTGTTTTACCCAGCCAGAAATGCTGAGATTTGGACTGCCCGGCAGCAGTGGCGAGTGGAAGCGCTTGGCTGAGGTGATAAAGGCAGCGGCGCAATAATCCACCGCTGCCTTTAGTTTTACTTCGCTTATGGTGTGCCTGCTACTTCCGTGTCTTTGCCTGTTTCGATGAATGCAACTGCAATGGGCAGTAGCTGTGTTTCTACAAAATCGACCTGTTGATCGGTGGACGTATCAAAGATGCGAACACCTTGAGCACTGGTGTTGGCATCCCCTATCCAGAGAGTACCTTCGGGGCTTAGGTCGATAGTTCTGAAATCACCGCCTGTTAGACCAGCAACATCCGTGAGACTGCTGGCGCCTGCCAATGGGTTGAAGCGTTGCAGGGAAATGTCCTGCCAGCCTGTGTAGTTAAGAACGTAAGCCTGTGTTGGACTCACAAATACGGCGTTGTTGATCTGTGTGGTAATCTCAGCGTCAGTAATTAAAGGGCTGACGGTATAGGTGTCAGGGTCAATGATGTCCAGACCTGTGCCAGCAAATGGGGAGCTGAACCCGCCTCGATTAACTACCACCAAGCCAAGTCCCTCAACATGTTCAATGCGTGTTGGGTTGCGACCCAGCAAGGCAATGCCCTCAAGCCCTTCTGCATTCCCTGAGTCAGTATCGATTTCCGTGTCGGTTGTTGTGTCGAAGACCGCGACATAGCTTGTGTTTGTCGGCTTATAGTCGCTACCCAAACGCTCAAGAGTAATAAAGAGCTTGCTTCCAACAATCACCCCAGAGGACATGTTTGGTGCTCCGGTTGTGTTTTGGGGTATGTAAGCGGACAAATCCAGTTCACCCGTATAGAACTCTGACTCATTGGCGGCTGACGGGTTTACGATCCATGCGGTGCTTGCGCCATAGCGGAGGAGATACGCTTTTTGCTCACTAACAAAGACCAGCTGATAAGGATTTGATGAGCCGGTAGCGCCTTTTGCCAGTGTGGAGTAGTCCCACGTAGCGATGGCCGGATCTTTGATATTGACCTTCTTGATGGTATCAATGAAGAATTTACCAATCAGGTAGTAGTTTTCACCGTAGGCATTCACTGTAATATCAGACGGCCCCGGAAAATAACCACCGTTAGCCGATATATCGTCTTTGCCCAGTTCAGCCAACTCGACTTCGCCAGACAGGTAATCACTCGACGCAGTCGCGATTGCGGCAACGTACTTTGTATTTTCATCGATCTCGATGCTGCCACTGTTGCTTGAGCTTCCGCCACAGGCAGTAAGTGTGGCAGACAGGGCAAGCACGAAGGGTAGAGCGAATCTACGGAAGTGCAGTTCAGTTTTCATGATGGGTTCCTTGGTTCCTGTTTATATAAGGTCTTTCTTTTTGGTTTGCGTAATTAGATATTCGCCGATCAAAAAATGTGCTTCACATTCACAAACCAACTCCTTCCCGGACCGGGAAAGCGGCTGAAATCCTGATAGGTTTCGTTTGTTATATTTTGAAGTTCCAGAGTGACTTCGCTCTCGCCTCGGTTGGGCCAGACCTTTGTCCAGCTTATGGAAGCGTTTATCAGAGTGCGGGGGTCGGCCATGAGCCTGTTGGCGGCGTCATAATAGAGCTTGTCGTCATAATTGTAGGAAACGTCAACGCGAAAAGGCCGGATATGCCAGCGGCTGCCGGCGACAAATGACTCATGGTAAATGCCGGGAAGTCGTTGCTCGAAGCGATCACTGACGCTGTCATCAGTGTTTTCAGACTCCTGAAGTGTTGCGTTGCCGTACAGCTCCCACCAGTGGTAGATGCGCCACAATGCATCTATTTCTGCGCCGTATATTTCTGCGGATAAATTGGTGTAACGGCCAACGCCGCGGGCGTCGTAGATCGCGGCAACAGCAGGGTCAAGTTCACGATAGAACCCTGTTAATTCGGCGTGCCCCCAGCCCCGGTCTGTGCGCAGAGTTATTTCGTAGTTCTTCGACTCTTCGGCTTCAAGATCGGGGTTGCCGACAAATAACCCCTGTTGACCATAGAGCTCCTGCAGAGTTGGAATGCGAACTTGTCTGGACAACGCCCCTGAAATTTCCCAGTTGCCGGCAAAGTAATGGCTCAACCCCAGTTGCCAGCTGTTGTAGCGATTTGTACTGGAGGTTTGCGTGACGGTGCCATTGCCGAGTGCTTCATCGGAATGGTCGTCAATGCGGTACTGTCGCAGAGATACCTGCGAGCGCCAGCGGCTGTTGGAGCTGAGCCATTGGTGGGAAAGCGCGCTGGCGATTTGCAGGCGTTCCCTTTCGTCAGGCAGATCCGAGCTGAGCTTGTCGTTCTGTCGGTAGTCGTATTTTGCGACATCGATAGCGGCGGAAAGCGTGTGGTTGCCCAACAACCAAGTGAGGGTATTGGCCATTCCAAGCTGTTTTGTGCGGGTATAGACGTCGGTTGTGCCCAGCCCGACCAGTCCTGTTTTGTTGTTGTAACGCTCGTTGGCATCCGACCATATCACTCGGTGGCTGGAGTGAACCTGGCCATCCATCCAGCCTTTTTGCTGATAGTGCAATTGGGTGCGTAGGGTGTCGTTGGCTAAAAACGCTTTGTTATTTTGCCAGTTCTGAATGCTTGGAACGCCCTGCTCGTTATCGTTGTACTGAATCAGCGCGTCCAGCTTGCTGGTGTTATTAATCTCCCAGCCCAGCTTAGTGCTGACAGCATCCTGCTCGTAGTCTGCATTCCGGCGTTTTGTCGTGGCGCCATCGTTCGGATTGAACCATTCGCGGCTGTTGGGGTACTCAAAATCGTTGTTACTGCTCTGCCGATCCAGCGATACCCAATAATAAAAATCTTCGTGGCTGCCACTGTTGAACAGGCCCATCTTGTAGGTATCAAAAGAACCTGCGCCCAAGTTAATGCGGGTGGAATCTTCAATATCTTTGCCCAGGGTTTCCATAACCACCACGCCACCAATACCAGCCTGGGCAAACTGCGCGGGTGCGCCACCAGGGTAAATCTGAATTCGGCTGATGTCGTGAAGCCCTAGCTTGCCCATATCCACCCCGCCCGTTACGGGATCGTTGAGCAGCATGCCGTCAACCACAACCTGAACCTGGCGAGCGGTGGAACCTCTGATGGAGACAGAGGAATAACTACCCAAGCCGCCACTTTGGCGAATCTGAACGCCCGTCTGATTGCTGAGCACGTTGGCCAGATTGGCGGTGCGGTTTTCATATTCCGAACGGGGGATTACCCGTACCGGGCCGGTTGCCTTGGAGGGATCGATGGTTGTTGCTGCGTTGGCGGGTGAGCTTTCAACAATGATAAACGGCGCAGCGTCGTCCGCGTTTGCGGCAGCCAGGGGGAAAAGAAATAGCAGGCAGAAAAAACGACGCATTAGAGCAGTTAACCATGGCCAAATGAGCTATAAACCACAGCCAAAGAAAACCGCTTCAGCTGCGAGAACAGCTATCATCAGGAGGTTTAACGCCAACACGAGCAGGCAAAAACTCCGCGGTACCAGCCCTCCGCCAGTACTCACTGATAGCCGGTAGCAGGCCGGTCTCCGGGCTTGCGGCTGGCGATGTCGCCAGAGTAGGATGCGCTCGCGCCAGCCAGAAGGCTGGAGCTGATCCTGCTCATTGCCACTTACCGTTGCGGGGGCAGCGTCGGACTTTAACCGAACTTCCCAGTTTCACCCTGCGCTCAATAATACGATAACGTATATTGCGCCACGGGCACCTGCTACGGATAGAACTTGGCGCATAGTCTAGGGTTCCGTTTTATGTCAGTCAATTAATGTTATTTGTGGCGCCGGATCTGTCATTTTGGCAGCAGACCAAGGAATGAGCTTTCAATGATATTTCGTGCTTTTTTTCTGTTTTTCGCGCTAGTTGGCGGTGCGTTTGCAGACGTTTGTGCAACGGATGATGCCGGTCAACCCCTGTGTCTGGCGGCGCCTGCACAGCGAATTGCTACTTTGTCGCCGGGCGCAACCGAGCTTACGTTCGCAGCCGGGGCGGGCGACAAGGTAATCGCGGGTGTTAATTACAGTGATTATCCTCCCGCTGCACTCAAGCTCCCGCGGGTTGGCAATCATACGCGGATAGATCTGGAAGCCCTTGTGGCGCTTAAGCCGGATTTGGTGATCACTTGGGTAACAGGAAATCCCCCGGCCCAGATTGAGCTTTTGGAGGCGTTGGGTATTCCCCAGTTCGCCATAGAGCCTCGAACTTTTGAAGGTGTTTCCAGTGTTCTCGAGAGGCTTTCTACTCTTGCGGGTACAGAGCAGGCTGGGTTTGCGGAAGCGGAACGTTTCAGAAAGGGCATTGCGGATATTGCTGACGAGTATCGCAACGCGGAGCCGATACCGGTTTTTTATCAGGTGTGGGAGCAGCCGCTGATGACCATCAATAATGATCATTTGATTGGTAAGGTTCTGCAGTTGTGTGGTGGCGTTAATGTGTTTGGCGATATGCCACGTTTAGTGCCAAGAATCAGTGCGGAAGTTGTCTTGAAGGCCAACCCCCATGCCATTCTCACGGGGAGTGTAGATGGCGAAGCCGATGAACAGCTGGATCGCTGGATGGAGTATTCCGAGTTGAGTGCGGTGGTTCGGGATAACCTTATTTTTGTTCCCGCCTCCCCTATTTCCCGGCCCACGCCCAGGCTACTCGAGGCCAGCAAGCTGATTTGTGAAAAGTTGGACGTTGCTCGTGGGCATTGATGGCGTGGGTGAGCACCTGTGGGAGGGTGGCCAGTGACCCGCTCACTTCTGGGTCTTGGCGTGATGGCACTGGCAGCCATGATGCTGGCTTTGGCTATGGGCAGTGTGACCGTTCCACTGCCTGATCTTTGGCAGGTTATTCAGGGCGACGGCAGCGCATTGCATCGTACGCTTGTTTGGGAATTACGGCTGCCGCGAGCGATTGCGGCGTTTGCGACGGGGGGGCTGTTGGCTGTGGCCGGCGCACTGATGCAGGTATTGCTGCGCAACCCACTTGCTGATCCATACATTCTGGGGCTGTCGGGTGGTGCCGCAGTGGGTGCGTTGCTGGCGATGCTTGCCGGGATGGGAACGCTGCTAATCTCCGGCTCGGCTTTTGCTGGTGCCATGTTGGCAACCATGCTGGTGTTTGGCCTTGCCCATGGAACCGGTAGTTGGACACCTTCCCGCCTACTGCTCACTGGCGTTGTGGTCGCTTCCGGTTGGGGGGCTGTGATCACACTCATGTTGGCAATTACTCCTTCGCACAAACTGCCCGGCATGCTGTATTGGCTGATGGGGGATGTTTCCTATGCTCGTACACCCTGGCCAGCCTTTGTAGTGCTGGTTGTCTCCATAGGCTTGATTATGCCGCTTGCCCGGAATCTCAATGTGCTGGCGCGGGGGCCTATGCAGGCAGCCGCGCTGGGTGTTTCTGTGCGGCCGCTGGAATGGGCGGTGTATCTACTCGCCAGCCTGCTGACCGCGACGGCGGTGACAACTGCGGGGAGTATAGGATTTGTAGGGCTGATAGTGCCTCACATGCTCCGGCTGGTGTTGGGGAATGACCAGCGCACCATCTTGCCTGCCAGCGCTCTGGCCGGCGGGACGTTGCTGGTGCTGGCAGACACTCTGGCGCGTACGGTGATTGCGCCCGAACAGTTGCCGGTTGGCGTGATAACCGCATTGCTGGGTGTGCCCATGTTTCTCTATCTGTTGCACCGGAGTCGCTGATGAGCACGCTGAGAGCCCGCGAACTGATCATCAACATACCGGGGCGCGCTGACGGCTTTGCTCTGAATATAAATGTTGAGCCGGGCCAGATCTGGGGTGTGCTAGGCCCTAACGGTGCGGGCAAAACCACATTACTGCATACCCTTGCGGGTTTACATCCTGCTCGCAGCGGGCAGGTGGTGCTGAATGACTCACCTTTAAAAGAGCTCAAGCGCCGGGATATTGCACGGCATCTGGGCCTGGTGTTCCAGGAGCGTCAGGACACGTTTCCGGCAACGGTGATGGAAACAGCCCTGATTGGCCGCCATCCCTGGCTGTCACCCTGGGAAAGTGAGCAAGGCGAGGATCAGGCTCTTGCGGAACAGGCTCTGACGGCACTGGATGTCGATGGCTTGTCTGAACGCTTGCTCAACACCTTGTCTGGCGGAGAACGCCAGCGCGTTGCCATTGCAACCTTGATGACCCAAAACCCGGACATCTGGTTGCTGGATGAGCCCACCAACCATCTGGATCTGCACCACCAGGTAAAGGTGATGAATCTGCTTCGCAACCAGGCAGAGTCTGGAAAAGCTGTGTTTATGTGCTTGCACGATCTCAACATGGCGGCGCGCTGGTGTAGCCATGTTCTGTTGCTGTACACCAATGGCGATGCGTGCTGGGGGGCGACAGGCAGCATGTTGGTGCCGGAAGCACTGGAACGTTTATACAACCAGCGCCTTATCGCCTTGGAAAAAGACGGACTGTCGGTATTTGTGCCGGCTCAATAAATTAACGTTGATGTGAGGCAATCACCATGAAAGAACGCGCAAAAGACCCCGAACGCCACGCCAAACGCATGGCAGCTAAACAAAAAATCATGCACGAACGCATAGCCAACGCCCAGAAAGAGCAGGGCATATTGCTGGTATTGACCGGCCCGGGCAAAGGTAAGAGCAGCTCTGGTTTTGGCATGGTGGCTCGTTCTTTAGGCCACGGCATGAAAGTCGGCATTGTGCAGTTCATTAAAGGTGCGTTCAGTACCGGTGAAGAAGCCTTCTTCCGGGATTTGCCTAATGTGGACTACCACATAATGGGGCAGGGCTACACGTGGGAAACTCAGAACCGAGAGCAGGATGTTGCAGCGGCCAATGCCGCGTGGGACATCGTTGCAGGCATGTTGAACGACGACAGCTACGATCTGATTTTGCTGGATGAACTCAATATCGCATTGAAATACGACTATATCGATCTCGACCGTGTTCTGGACGATCTACAAGCACGGCCAGAGATGCAGCACGTGGTGGTCACTGGCAGAAGCGCCCCGAAAGAGTTGATTGATATCGCAGATACAGTGACTGAAATGGGCGTAGTGAAGCACGCTTTTGAGGATCAGGGCATCAAGGCCCAGAAGGGTGTCGAGCTTTAATACATGACCACTCTGATGATCCAGGGCACCACATCCGACGCTGGTAAAACCACGGTTGTCGCCGCCCTGTGTCGCTGGCTCGCCCGCCAGGGTGTATCAGTCGCACCGTTCAAACCCCAGAACATGGCTTTGAACAGCGCGGTGACGGTGGATGGCGGTGAAATTGGCCGCTCCACTGCTTTGCAAGCGCTGGCTAGTGGCCTTGAGCCCCACAGCGACATGAACCCGGTATTGCTGAAGCCCCAAAGCGATTGTGGTGCCCAGGTTATTCTGCGCGGGCAAGTGCACGGGAATATGGACGCGCTGGATTATCACGCCTACAAAGCCGAAGCCATGGAGGCGGTGATGGCCGCCTGGCGGTCACTCAGCGAACGTTACGATGTGATCATTGCGGAAGGCGCCGGCAGCCCGGCGGAAGTTAACCTGCGTGCTAACGACATCGCCAACATGGGCTTTGCGGAAGCAGCGGATTGCCCGGTGCTATTGGTTGGGGATATCGATCGGGGCGGGGTTTTTGCTCAGCTTGTTGGCACGCTGGAGCTGATTTCTGCCAGTGAACAGCAGCGCATAAAAGGGTTTATCATCAATCGCTTTCGGGGCGATATTGCGCTGTTGGAACCGGGGCTCGACTGGCTCGAAACCCGCACGAGCAAACCGGTGTTCGGCGTACTGCCGTACCTTCACGGGCTGGTGGTGGATTCCGAAGACAGTGTCAGCACTGAAGGAAGTAGCGAAGCTGGTGCGCTGAACGTGGTGGTGCCGGTAGTACCACGCATCAGCAACCACAACGACTTTGATCCGTTGCGGCTGCATCCGGGGGTAAACCTCATCTTTGTCGGCCCGGACCAACCCATACCTCCAGCTGATTTGATCATCCTGCCGGGCAGTAAAAGCACCCGTCACGACATGCAGTGGCTTATACATCAAGGTTGGCCGGAAGCCCTGCGCAAACACCTGCGCTACGGCGGCAAGGTGCTGGGAATTTGTGGCGGCTTTCAGATGCTGGGGCAGTGGGTCGAAGATCCTGATGGCCTTGAGGGCGAAGTTGGCCACACAGAAGGCTTGGGCCTGCTGGAAATGAATACGCGAATGGTACCCGGTAAGCAGCTGAAACAAGTGTCCGGCACCCTGGCGTGCAGCGTAGCCGGGGCGACCACAAGCGTGACGATGTGCGGTTACGAAATGCACAACGGCGTTACCGAAGGCCCTGCACTGGCTCGCCCTTTTGCGGAACTGGAAGGCCGGCCCGACGGCGCCGTTAGTCATGATGACCAAATAGCCGGCACCTATGTGCATGGCTTGTTCGATGCGCCCGAAGCATGCGATGCCATCTTGGCGTGGGCGGGGCTGAATCAGGCAGCTGCGCAAGCGGTGGATTACCAGAGCCACCGGTTACAGCAGTTGGATCGCTTGGCTGACCAGGTGGAGGCGTGTTTGGATACCGATCGGCTAAGGAGCCTGCTGCAGCTATGAGTAATCACAATGACCCGTTTACTGAAGCCCAGAGAGCGGGGCTGTACCGCGCTATTTTTGAACGCCGTGATGTGCGCTCGCAGTTTCTGACCGACCACATTCCGGACGATGTCTTAGCCCGAATCCTGAAGGCTGCCCATCACGCGCCGTCGGTAGGCTTTATGCAGCCGTGGGACTTCATTGTGATCGACAGTTTGTCGGTGCGAGAGCGGGTTCTGGCCAGCTTCAATGAAGAGAACGCCAAAGCCGCTGATAACTATACCGGTGAGCGCAAGGACGCCTATCGTAGCTTAAAGCTTCAAGGCATTATCGAAAGCCCAATCAACCTGTGTATCACCTGTGACCGTTCCCGGGGTGGCCCTCATGTTTTGGGCCGAAACTCTATCATGGAGATGGATCTGTTCAGCACCTGTCTTGCGGTACAAAACCTCTGGCTGGCGGCGCGGGCGGAAGGCATTGGTGTGGGCTGGGTCAGTATTTTGGACCAGGATCGATTGTCGGATATTCTACAATTGCCGGAGCAGGTCTACCCCTTGGCGTATCTTTGCCTGGGCTATGTCAGTGAGTTTCTGGATCAACCAGAACTGCAGGCGAAGGGCTGGCGATCACGTCTTCCGCTGGAAGAGCTCGTGCACGGAAATGGCTGGGGAAAGTCGTTAGATCAGACTGGCCTGACTGAGCAATTAAAGAAAGTCTGAACGTCAGACTGTGATTGGCGCCAACGCCTTTACCAACACCTGTAACTCGCGGGTGATAGCAACTAGCTCTTTCAACAGCTGTGGATTCACATCCATGTGCCCTTCGTATTCTGCCAGGTTTCGGGCCGCATGGCATTTATCCAGTACCCGCCATTTTGCATTCGGCAAACCGACCGTGTGTTGCAGGCATTGAAATACAATGTAGCGGCTTTCCGAACGGTAGCCGTGCCAGCGGAGCGCGGCGAGTGACAGAGCGTGAGCAGCGCTATAGGCAAGAGAAAACTGGCTGTCTTCCGAAAGGCCTTCTATGCAAGCGTCTTTGAGTTTGGCATCAGCCGCTCTAAGCATGCCATCAAATTCCCGGGCATCGGGCGGTTCGACTTTAAGCCGTCGTATCTTTACCAGATTGTCGAGTGCTTCCATGCGCGGATCCGTGGTTTAGCTTGCGAAGTTCAGCTCGAGGCGGGGTTGTTCTATCACCCGGGTAACAAAGCTTTGGTTGTCAGCAATGCGTTCCTCGAATTCGTCGGGGGAGTATAACGTGGGATTGATGGTTCGTTGAAGCTGTTGCTCCGCAGGTGCCAGCAGTTCCATGATGTCGCTGTAACTGAGATCCTTGCCGATCAGCATCAGGTCTATGTCGCTTCCAGCGTGTGCTTCGCCTTTGGCGACGGAGCCATAGATAAAGGCCTGTTGGAGAGTATCGGCTACCGGTAGCAGGGCGTTTTTCAGAACTTCAGAAATACCAAACGTCTTCTGAACGATATGGATCAGCTCATGAAAGATCGGGTTGTCCCGGTTTGCCTGATAGTGGTTTTGGTTGCCCTGGCGGGTCATGACCACCAGTCCAGAGTCGGTAAGCTTGGTTAGCTCCCGAGCCACCGAGCCGCGGCCAACCTGAGCCAGCCGCACCAATTCGTTTAGGTATAGGCTTTGATCTGGCTGGCCATACAGTAGAGTGAGTACACGCTGCTGGGTTTTAGTAAACAGGGCATCGCCGATGTTGGTTACGGGCATGGTAGGCTCATTTAACAGACTCAATGTGGGTACTTTAGTCCCCACATTGGGGTTTATCAAGCCCTAAATGGGGTTTTTGAGACCCAGTTTGGGCTTTTTGGGGGGGGGTTATGGAGTTTTCTGAATTTTATCAGCAGGCAGTCGCGCGAAAAGGTGGCGAGGAAGCCGTGAAGGCACTGCTGCCACCATTGCCCAAGCGCGCGCGGCTGATGGAGGTTGGCGACGACCGTTACCTGTCCGAAATCACCCGCTGTATTTTCAAGGCGGGTTTTGTCTGGCGTGTAATTGAGAATAAGTGGCCAAGTTTCGAGGCGGCCTTCGAAGGTTTCGTGCCCGCCTACTGGCAGCAAGTTCCACCAGAAGTTTTGGAAAGACTGGCCGAAGATACGCGGGTTGTTCGTAATATGCAGAAGATTCGCACCGTGCCTGAAAACGCCCGGATGATTATGGAAGTGGCGCAAGACTACGGTAGTTTTGGGCAGTTTCTAGCGGAATGGCCCAGTGAGGATCAGGTTGGCCTTTTAATGTATTTGAAGCGCAACGGCGGCCGGTTGGGCGGGAACACTGCTCAATACTTCCTGCGTCGAGTGGGCTGGGATGGCTTCATCCTGTCCCGTGATGTGGTGACCGCATTGACCCGCGCCGATATTCTGGATGCGTCACCCACCAGCAAAAAAGGGCTGACCCAGGCTCAACATGCGTTCAATCAGTGGCACCAGGAAACCGGCCTGCCCGTCAGCCACTTATCCCGAATCGTCTCGTTCACCGTGGATAACGACTAAGTCGGCCACATCTCACAAGAGCATCAGTAGTACCAGCTCGCTGAACACCACACTTGCCCCTAGAGCATCTCCTGTGTAGCCGCCCAGTTGGCTGCGCAGGTACACGCCCCAGCTCAGTGCCACCAGCAGAACCGCCGTCAGAGAGCTGATGATCAGCAGGGGGTGCCAGAATGACAGCAGGATGCATAACGCCAACACAAAGGCCGCAGCGATTGCTAGTCGAGCGTTAGAGAATCCATCAGCAACCGGTTTGGATTTGCTTTTATCCGGGTCGGTTACATACGTCAGCGTTGCCATCAACAGCAGTGGTGTCAGTCGGGAAACAGCAGGTGCAACCAGCAGCGCGAGCCAGATATGGTTAGCTTCTGTGAGCAACGCCACCTTGAGCAGTAAGGCCATCACCAAAGCCACGGTACCGTAGGTGCCAATACGGCTGTCTTTCATGATCTCCAGGCGCTTCTCAACGGTATAGCCACCGCCCAAAGCATCCACGCTGTCAGCCAGGCCATCCTCATGGAAGGCGCCGGTAATAAACAGGTGGAAGCACAGCACCAACAGAACACCCACCAGCGGGCTCCACGCCAGGCCGAGCAGCGCAAACAAGCCGGCATACAAGGCGCCCAGCAACAACCCCACCACTGGAAAGTACATGCTGCACTGGTTCATCAGTTTCTGGGAATAATCGATGCGAGCGAGCATGGGAATGCGGGTGAGAAAGCCAACGGCTAGCCAGAAGGCTTGCCATTCGTGCTGCAGTACTGAACGGGAAGGCGATGGGGCTGCCTCAGCAGGCTGGCCGTCTATCATTTGGTCATCCACACCATGATTACTCATGCCTCAGTCTCTTGTATTTGTTGCTTCCGTGATCGTTCGGACCTCCGCCACCCTGTGAGGGCGTCCAGTCCAGCAACCAGTAGAGCGGCGGTGCCGGCACCGGCGAGCGTGAGCACAATGCGCGTAAAGGTTGCGTAACCCGGATCCTGGGTTGAGAGCGCGCCGGCAATCAGCGCCATGGCGACAGAAAGGCCATATTGATACACCATGCTGGGATGCTTTCCGTGCAGCATCAGGTGCCCAAGCCACAAGCCGCCAAGAAAAATCAGGCCTAACAGGATGGGCAAGTGCGAAGACAGAGTGAACAGCCAAAGCACCGCAAGCCCGACGGCGCTGCCGTAGAAGGTTGCCAGTACCCGCTGGTGGGCTTCGTAGAACACAGCGCGGCGGGTTGGGAAAACCAGCACCATGGCCGCAATCACCGCCATCATCATGTCGGAGGGCTGCATTACGGAGTAGAGCCAGAACGACAGGCACATCAGCACCGTGGCTCTGATGGAAGCACCCAGGGTGACATTGCCGTCTGTGGGCACAGGCTCGTCTACATGCTGCTCACGGGTTCGTGCCGGGAAAACTGCATACACAAGCGGCCCCAGCACTAAACCCACCAAAGAGGCCTGAACAAATCCGTCACGCATAGCCTCTACCGTAGCGTTACCGTGCATGCCCATAACGGACATGAGCACGGCAACAACGACAATCAGCATGCCCGCCTGTGCGCCGGACTGCAGAATCATACGGAAGCCGGCAAAGTAGGTTAGCCACATGGCCCCTACATACACTAATGGCATGGGGCGCAAGGTTTCTACAAACCAGGTCATCAGATAGACCATCAGGATGAGCGCAATGGGCCCACCAATGGCTTTGCCCGGGCTGAAGGCTTTACGCTGCGCGGCAATCAGGCCAACCGGCAGCGCTGCAATAATCGGCGGCAACGCCGGGTTGATCAGTGGAATGGCGGAGTAGGCCAGCATGCCAGTGACACCCAGGCGCACAGCGTAAAGCGGGTCGTCAGCTTCGTTGGGACGGGGGGTTACGTACATGGTGTACGCCTCAATACAGGTAGCTGAACCAGGATCTCACGCGTTGAAACCCACGGGCGATCAGGGCAATTGGGTTGCTTGTTCCGTTGGCAAATACCACCGCATGCACCTTGCCACCTACGCGCACTTGCCGCGGCCAGTCGTCTTGCGTGCCTTTCAGCTCAATCCTCACTGGAATACGCCGCGCGGGTTCAAACCAGCGATTGGAGGCTTCGTTAACCACCAGGCCGCCTTGAACGTTGCGCCCCGGATTAATGCCCCAAGCAATGCTCTGTACACGGCCTTCGAAGATAGTGCCGGGTACGGCATCAAAAAGCAGGTGCGCGGTGTCACCGGGTTCGATGCTTTGAAGCTGGTTTTCCCGCAGATCCACGGTGACCCAGGCAGCCTCCGCATCAATGAACGTCAGCGCCGGGTTGCCTGCACCGATAAACTGGCCCTTTGCCAGAGTCATGTTGGTCACTACGCCATAATGGGGTGCTCGTACCCTTGTGGATGCAAGATCATACTGCACGCTTTCCAGTTGTGCCTGTGCCGCGAGGATGGAAGGATTGTCTGCACCTTTTGGGCCGAGCTGCTTGCGGGCACTTTCCAAATTGGCTTCTGCAGTACTGAGCTGTGCTTTGGCATCCGCAACTTTGGCCCGTGCTGCATCACCTTGCGCAACCGGCACTATGCCGCGTTTTTCCAGGCGTAATGTGCGGTCTGCGTCTGTAAGGGCCGTGTCAAGGTTGGTTCTGGCCTGGGTGACGCCAGCTTGGGCGGCTACCAGTGAGGCGGCTGAGGCATCTATACCCTGAACGGTGCTGGCCAGATTGGCTTCCGCCTGTCGAAGCGCCAGTTCAAACGGACGGGGGTCGATGGCAAAAAGCGGATCACCAGCCTGCACCACAGCGTCGTCTTGAACCATCACTTCGGTAATGTCACCGGAAACCCGGGGTGAAATTTGGACAACATGGGCCGAAACAAAGCCTCGCGACGATGACGGTGCCAATCGGTCGCTCAACGCGTAGGTGACCGCCAGGATAATAAGGAGCAGAACGACACCGATAGCGATGGTTTTTGCAGGGTTCCTGGTCGGAGCTTGTTCGTCGATCTCGCTCATTCGGTGTTCTCCCGGGGAATCATTAGGCTTGTCCGTACTTTTCAGCCGATACGAAAATAGGGTAGCACCTGCTCAAAATTGGCGCGAGACGCTTGAGGTGAATGAAAGGCTTTGATTTGAAATGGCTGAGCCTGGTGCCTTGGACTACACTTTTAGGATTAAGATGATTCACGCCAGTAAGGCGAAAGGTTCATGATCAAAGAGATCGGCCTACGGCCGCATTACACCGACTCTGATTATTTTTTCAAAAAACTGGCCTTGGGCATTCCCGGCGTACTCTTTACCTATTGGAAGAGTGCAGACGCGAAGGCTCATAAGTATCTGTTTGTCAGTGATCAGGTAAGTGACATTCTTGGCCTTGATCCTGACATCTTGCGCGAAAACGCCGATTCTATGTTTTTAACGGTCCACCCGGAGCAAATCCAAGGTGTAGAAGCCAGCATTGAAGAATCGGCTACTGCTCTCAAAAGTTGGTGGTATCAAGCCCGGATGAAAGTGAGAGCCGGGCACTACGAGTGGTTCGAAGCCCAGGCAACACCTGAGCGCCAGGCTGATGGAAGCATGGTGTGGTATGGCCAACTGCATAACATTCAGCATTACAAAGATCTTGAGTGCACACTCAGAGCACGCGAAGCGGAATCTTCCTTTCAGGCCGATTTTCAGAAATTGATCGCCAAGCTGTCAACGCAGTTTATCAACCTGAGCTTTGGCACCATTGATCAGTGCATTAACGAGTTATTGAAAGCCATTGGCGGCTTTTTTGGGGTGGACAGAGCCTACTTGTATGAGTTTTCGCAAGACCATCGTGTGATGGATAACACTCACGAATGGTGCTCTGAAGGTGTGCCAGCCCTCATCGATAGCCAGCGCAATGTGCCGACCGACGATTTTGATTGGTGGCAATGCAAAATCGACGAAATGGTCAGTGGCAACCGGGTCATTTTTGTTGAGGAAATTGAGCAGATTCCTGCCGGCCCCGAACGCACGATGCTGGAAGAGCAGGGAGTGTGTTCAATGTTTTGTGTGCCTGTTCGTGTGAGAGGTGTGGTTACAGGTTTTTTTGGCGTAGATTCCATTCGTAAACGTATTTGGCGTGAAGACCAGGCAGACCTTCTTATTATCGTATCCAGCCTGCTGTCGGGAGCACTTGAACGCCACCGGCTTGAACGAGAGCTGCTAAACCAGTCTATCCGAGACCCCCTAACCAAATTGCATAATCGTCGCTATCTGATGCCCAGGCTTCATGAAATGCTCAGCCGTGCCAGCCGATATGAGGAGCACTTTACACTGGCCATGTTCGACCTCGATCGATTCAAGCACATTAACGATTCTGTAGGCCATTTGGGAGGAGATGCCTGTTTGCGGAGTTTTGCCGAGGTTCTTCTGGAGCAAACCCGAGAGGCTGATGTGGTGGCTCGATTTGGTGGAGAGGAGTTTGTAGTAGCGTTCAGTGGCATAGACGCAACGGGTGTGCGTCGTATCGTAAGCCGTATTCTCTGTGCCGTGCGCAATCATGATTTCGATCTTGAAGATCACACTGTGCCGTTAACGGTCAGCGCCGGTATTGCTGACATCGGTGAGCTCGATGAGTTTCCTGCTTCGCCTGACCCGCTGATCCGGTTGGCGGACGACAGGCTTTATGCAGCAAAGCAGGCGGGGAGGGACTGCCTTGTTGATGCATTAGGGGTATCGCGCATATAGGAAAAGAGAATTTCATCTTATATTCCGTTTTGGTATATCCTTATGCTATAAATTATAGGATTACACCCCAACGGAGGTGAGTGCAGTGAACAGCCCTATCGTTCAACATTCCTTTGATGAGCCCACCAATACGTTCAGCTACGTGGTCCGTGACCCTGATAGTCAGGCTTGCGCCATTCTTGATTCGGTACTCGATTTTGACTACGCCTCGGGCACTACCGATGTGCGTTCTGCAGATGAGATTATTGAGTATGTGCGCTCAAATGATTTGTGCGTTGAGTGGATTTTGGAAACTCACGTTCATGCGGATCACCTTTCCGCCGCGCCATATCTTCACGAAAAGCTCGGTGGTAAAACCGGAATTGGTGCCCACATACGGGATGTGCAGGAAATATTTGGTAAGGCGTTCAATGCGGGCACTGAATTTGCCCGTGATGGGAGCCAGTTTGATCGTCTTTTCCAGGATGGAGATAGCTTTGCAATTGGTGGCCTTGTTTGTCGCGTTATGCACACCCCTGGCCACACACCTGCCTGTTTGACCTATGTAATAGGTGACGCAGCCTTTGTGGGCGACACCTTGTTCATGCCTGATTACGGAACTGCACGCTGTGACTTTCCGGGTGGTGACGCTCGTGTGCTCTTTCAGTCGATTCGCAAGGTGCTGTCATTGCCAGCTCAAACCCGTATTTTCCTTTGCCATGATTATAAAGCTCCGGGCCGGGAAGAGTATGTGCACCAGACAACTGTGGCAGAGCAGCGAGAGGCCAACATTCACGTGCACGATGGCGTCAGTGAAGACGAATTTGTGAAGATGCGCACTGAGCGCGACGCGACGCTTGATATGCCGCGGCTAATTCTACCTTCCGTGCAGGTAAATATGCGGGCAGGTGAGATGCCACCAGCGGAGGATAATGGCCAGGTGTACCTGAAAGTGCCGGTCAACTTCTTCTGAGTGCCGAATGAACTTCAAACGCTATCTGCCTTTTCTCCAGTGGGCGCCTCAATACGGTCGTAACCAGGCTTCCAGTGATCTGGTGGCTGCGGTTATTGTAACCGTGATGTTGATTCCGCAGTCACTGGCTTATGCCCTGCTGGCAGGCTTGCCTGCGCACGTAGGCTTGTACGCCAGCATTCTGCCGCTGATGATTTACGCCATCTTCGGCACAAGCCGCACACTGTCGGTGGGGCCGGTGGCGGTAGTCTCCTTGATGACCGCCGCCGCACTGGCGCCACTGGCAGAAGCCGGAACGCCGGAATATCTTGCGGGGGCTGTCTTGCTTGCCGTTATCTCCGGGCTAATGCTCACGCTGATGGGGATTCTTAGGCTCGGTTTTCTCGCCAACTTTCTCAGCCACCCGGTCATCTCCGGTTTTATCACCGCCTCTGGCATTGTGATCGCCGCCAGTCAGCTCAAGCATATTCTCGGCGTGCAGGCATCCGGGCAGAACCTGTTGACGATTACCCAGTCCCTGATCCAATCGATCGGGGCCGCCAACATACCCACGCTGTTAATTGGTGCCGGTGCCTTGCTGTTTCTGATGTTTTCCCGGAAACATTTGAAGCCTCTGTTGGTTTGGTGTGGTGTGGAAACACGGCTCGCCGACATCATTACAAAAACAGCTCCGATTCTCGCAGTAGTGGTCACTACACTGGCTGCCTGGCTCCTGCAGCTTGATGTTCAGGGCGTTCAGTTGGTTGGCGTTGTGCCTTCAGGCTTACCCGAGCTGACGATGCCACCACTGGATTGGGAACTTTGGCAGCAGTTGGCTGCCAGTGCATTGCTGATCAGTATTGTGGGCTTTGTGGAGTCAGTGTCTGTGGGGCAGACACTGGCGGCTAAACGGCGCCAGCGTATTGATCCCGACCAGGAATTGATTGGTCTGGGAACCGCCAACCTTGGTGCAGGCTTATCCGGAGGCATGCCGGTCACCGGTGGCTTCTCCCGCTCCGTGGTTAATTTTGACGCAGGCGCAAAAACGCCCGCTGCCGGTGCCTATGCGGCAATCGGCATTGCATTGGCAACCCTGTTCCTGACGCCTGCAATCGCTTATCTGCCGCAGGCCACGCTGGCTGCAACGATTATTGTTGCTGTCGCCTCGTTGATCGATTTGCCAGCTCTGAAGCGCACCTGGCGCTATTCCCGCGCGGACTTTGGCGCCATGCTCGCAACCATTCTGCTGACGCTTGCCCATAGCGTTGAGGCGGGCATTACGGCAGGTGTGTTGATGTCTATGGGGTTGTATCTCTATCGAACCAGTCGCCCCCATAGCGCAGTTGTTGGACTGGTTCCGGGTACGGAGCACTTCCGGAATGTGCTTCGTCACGATGTGGAACTGTGCCCGGAGGTTACCTTTTTGCGGGTGGATGAAAGTCTGTATTTCGCCAATGCACGCTTTCTTGAAGAAACAGTGATGGCGCTGGCCATTCGTAAACCAGAGACGAAAGATCTGGTGTTGGTGTGCCCTGCAATCAGCCATATCGATGCGTCTGCGCTGGAAAGCCTGGAGGCGATAAATGACCGTCTGAAAGACGCAGGTGTGCGGTTGCACTTCTCTGAGGTGAAAGGGCCGGTAATGGACCGTCTCAAGGACACCCAGCTGCTGTCTCATCTGGGTGGAAAAGTGTTCCTCAGCACCTTTGAAGCATGGCAGTCTCTCACCAATAGCTGCATTAATTCGGCTTCCGGATAACCTGGATCATTAGCTGTGGGGTGGGTTCGGCCGTTATTATTGGGTTTGTTCCGAGCTATTGTAGGCGTGCTTCACTATGGGGATGACCGATAACCTGCTCTCAACCGGGCTGTGGTATCTAACACTGGCCGCGTTCCTGCTGATTCTGCTTCAGGCCGCCCGTTCGGTGCGTTGGCGTGCGTTGCGCTCCGACAACGCGCTGCAACATTCCTTTTTTGGAGCCGCAGTGGCGCTGGGCTTTATCTGGCAACTGCGAGCGGGGATCTATCCCGGGCTGGCGATCCACATCTTTGGTATCACAGTCGTCACCTTGATGCTGGGCTGGGGGCTGGCCGTATTCGCCGGGCTTTTGGCCTTGGTTATTACCGTGATAACCGGCCGTGAGCCACTCATGATGTTTGCCGCCAACGGCTTGGTGACTGTTATGATTCCCGCACTCGTCACCCAGGGCATCATGCTTTGGGAAAGGCATCGGGATTTCAGTAATTTTTTTGCTTACATCTTTTTTTGTGGCTTTTTCGGGGCAGGTATTTCGGTGGCCGCTGCGGGCATAGTGATGTGCGCTATGCTCTGGGCCAGCGGAGTCTATGAGTTTTCAGAGCTGGTTCACGGTTACCTGCGCTACCTCCCTCTATTCATGGTTCCAGAGGGCTTTGTGAATGGCGCGGTTGTAACCGGCATGATGGTGTTCCATCCGGACAGGCTTACAACGCTGGATCAGCGACGCTATCGATAGGTAGTCTGCGCCCGGGATGCTTAGAGTTACCAACCCGGACCGCTTTTGTGCGCTGGCCCCAGCGGGTCGGTGTGGCGCTGGCGCCACTGTTGCACCCACTCCAGAACATTCCCGGCCTGCATCGGTCGCCCAATCCCATAGCCTTGCATATATTCGCAACCCAAATCGCTCAAGGCACGGGCATGCGCCATGGTTTCAACACCTTCCGCCAGAATGGGATGGCTAAACCTCTGGCCCATAAAAATCACACTCTCCACGATTGCCCGGTCATTGGGATCGTTGAGCATGTTGATGACAAAGCTTTTGTCCACTTTCACCAGATCAATGGGTAAGGTGCTGAGGTAGGACAGTGACGAAAAGCCTGTGCCGAAGTCATCCAGAGCAACGCGGAATCCCAGTTCCTGGCAACGGGCAAGCACATCGCCGGCGCGTTTAATGTCATCCAGGGAGGTCGATTCCAGCACTTCCAGGGTTATGTGGTGAGGCTTGATTGCAGGGTGGTTGTGCAAATAGTTTTCCAGGTAGGACGTAAAATTCCGGTCCATCATGTGTCGCGCACTGATGTTTATGCTGACAGACAAATCCTCCCCCGCCCCGTGCCAAAGGCCCATCTGAACAACCGCTTCCTGGAGTACCCACTGGCCCAAAGGCACCTCCAGATCGCTGTCTTCCAATGATGGTAGAAACACATCTGGATAAAGCAAGCCTCTGTGGGGATGGTTCCACCGAATCAGTGCTTCAAAACCAATGACTCTGCAATCTGCTATTCGTACCTGAGGCTGGAAGTAGAGTTCAAACTCGTTGTTATCCAGCGCACGGCTGAGCTCTATGAGTTGAGCACGTTTCTGTTGGCGATGCTCGTTCAGTTCCGGATCGAAAACGTGCAGCAGATTACGCCCTTTATCCTTGGCTGCGTATACCGCCTGATCGGCATGGCGAATCAGGCCTTCAGCGTCTGTGTTGTCTGAGGGGTAGCGGGTGATACCGAGGCTTGCTGTAACAACAATCGAACCTGCCTCTCCGCCAAGGTCAACCGGTTCGTTGATGGTAGAGAGTATGCGGTCGTAGATAGCCTCATGGTTGTCGCTCTGAAGGATAAGCCCAAACTCATCACCGCCAATTCGGGCTACCGTGTCGCCACTACGGAGGTCCTGGGTAAGACGGCCTGCCAGGGTGCGCAGTATTCGGTCTCCCGCTTCCGAGCCAAAGTTTTCGTTGATTGCCTTGAAACCATCCAGGTCAATGTAGCCGACGGATAGGCTTTTTTGGTGAGTATCTGCTTGTATTTGAGCCTGGTGCAGGCGTTCTTTAAGCAGTTGTAAGTTGGGCAAGCCGGTGAGATCGTCGTAATTGGCTGCGCGATCTATGTCTTTTGCGTGGTTTTTTAGCTCCGTGATATCGGTAAAGTTGGCTACATGGTAATAGTGCCCGGGTTCGTCCAGGTGAACGCGGCTGATTGTCTGCAGCTCAACAAACTCTTCACCATTTTTTCGCCGATTCCAGATCTCACCTCGCCAGTATCCTCGTTCCTCAATGCTCTGCCACATAGAACGGTAATAGGCAGGCGAGTGCCGACCGGAACTGAGAATGGAGGGGTTAAGCCCCAGAACGTCGGTACGGCTGTATCCGGTAATACGCGAGAACGACGGATTCACATCCAGTATGCGGTTATTTTGATCTGAAATGATGATGGCTTCGTGGCTACGGTCAAACACACTGGCTGCAATACGAAGGCCGCGCTCGCTGTGTTTGTGATCCGAAATGTTGTTCATGATAACGATAAAGCCCGGCGCCACACCCGGTTCGTCCCCAATAGGAAGGCCGTAGGCGTGAACCCAGAATGGTTCACCGGAGCGGGTGTAAAGCAAAATCTCTTCTTCGAATCGTTTAGCTCTGTGCAGCTCCCGGGCAACGCGTAGTAGCGTTGTTGGATCTGTGGCGGGGCCTTTGAGCAGCTCCGGGGGGCGAGCGCCTGCAATGTCGTGCAGCTGGTGGCCGGTGTGCTCCTCAAAGCCCGGATTCGCCCACTCGATCGTGCCTGCGGCGTCAAGGATCATAATCAGATTGCGGCTGGCGCTCGCAACCAGAGACAAACGCTTGGCGTCAACCTTTGGGGTGGGCACTTTGTTTTCCGGATCCTTTATAGTTGGCATGGCTCAATTTGCGCCTGGTGTTTCAATTTCGCCAGCGAGAGTGCTTTTGCAGTTTGCGTTGAAGGGTTCTCCGGTGCATGTTGAGCGCCCTGGCGGTGGCGGATACATTGCCTTCGTGCTCATTGAGTACCCGCTGAATGTGCTCCCATTCCATTTCTTCCACCGAAGGTGGTTCCGGGCGGAGCTCCGGTGTGATTGCCAGAGCATCAAAGCCGCTGATGAGCTGGCTAACAGTAACCGGCTTGCATAAATAGTTGATTGCCCCGCGGCGCATGGCCTCAACCGCTGTGGCGATACTGCCGTAACCCGTGAGTACCAGTACGCCCAGATCAGGCTGCCGGTGAAGCAGTTCCGGCAGAAGTTGCAGGCCGCTCTCGCCGCCAAGATTCAGATCCAGCACACACCGGCTGAAGCTTCTTGAGCTCAGAGTGCCAAGTGCTTCGGCCTGGGAGGTGGCTATAGTAGCTTCAACGCCTTGGCGCTTCAGGGCGCGCTGAAGCACCTCCAGAAACGCTGTGTCATCGTCGATAAGTAACCAGGTTTTATTGGTGGTCACGTGCTACTCCCGCTGTCTCGGCTGCAGGCAGGTCGATGATCATAGTCGTTCCTTGCTGGTCGACGCGAGCCTTCAGCGTGCCTCCCAGGCGCTGGATGGTTGCGTTGGTAAGAAAGAGGCCGACGCCCATGCCATTTTCCGAGCCAACAATCTGTTCGCCCAAGCTTTTCTGAAAGTCATCTTCCAGGCCGTCGCCGTGGTCTTCCACCACCATTTCAATCCGGTTGTTTTCTGCACAATGCACACTAACGGCAACCCAGGATGGGCTGGCGGTTAGCGCGTTTGCCAGCAGGTTCAATATGGCCTGATCCAGGGTGGCATCCACCGCAACCCGGCAATCCGGAACCACCCCGGGCCAGTCGATAGGTGCAGCAGGCCACAGTAGCGTTGCTGACTCCTTCAGCCGTGCAATCCAACTCTCGGCAGTAAGCGTTTCCAGCTGGGCAGTTTTTGCTTGTACTGCCGCACTGGAAAGTTGCTGCAGATGTTCACTGCAAAGAACGAGTTGTTTCTCCATCAGCTTCAAGTCATCCGCAAGACTCGGGTCGGGGAAGGCGGCACGGATCTCGTCGACCAAAAGGGTCATGGTGTTTAAGGGGGTGCCGAGGCGATGGGCAACGGCGGCTGCAGAAAGCCCCATGGAGATGATCTGTTCATCGCGCAGGCGCGTTTCCCGGATGCTTGATAGCTGCTGCTGTTGCTGCCCTAACCGTCGTGCCAGGGCGCCAACCACCAATAGCAGAATTGCAGCCGTCATAGCGAAGGTCACCCACATACCCGCGAGGTGCAGTTGGGCCAGATTGGCATCGTGATGTTCATGGGTAATGGGGGTGTGCCAGATAATCAGAGTCGTATAAACGCCGATTCCTGCCAGGGTCAGGGCCATACTCTGGCTCAGGGGAACCAGAATGATCGCGACCGCTATAGGTAGCAGCAACAGGGACACAAGAGGATTGGTGTAGCCGCCGGTGAGGAAAAGCCATCCGCCAATCAAAACCAGGTCAAGAGCAAGGCCAGCGCTTACACTTATGGCGGATTGCGGTGGCCGACGAGTAAACCAAAGCCAGCCAAGAACCGCGAGAACCCCATAAAACAGGCACAGTATGAGTGCTTCTGCCCCGTACGCCAGGGCAATAACGGTCTCTGCTACCGCCAGCGCGACAAGCTGAAGACCGGCAACGGCCAAACGCATGCCCAGCAGGTAGCGGGCAGCTTGTTGAAAACCGGTTTGAGAGTGCGTGAGCCATTCCATGGGCTGGATTCTAGCAGGGCCAGGTGGGCAGCGGGGCTGCGGTCAGGTGCTTTTGTTGAAATAGTTGATAGGTATCAAACCGGGTAGTAACAGGCCAGGTCCTGGCTGATCACGTCGCCGGTCAGCTGCAGCGGATTCTCGCGCAGGTCAAAGCTCTGAATCGCGGCCTCAGGTGAGCTCCCTTGCCTGTGTGTGTTTGTGCCGGGAAGTCGATCTGGTTGGTAAACACTGTTCCGGCCATTGGGGAAAAGAGCCGCGTAGGCGATACCGGCTTCTACCAGGTCCTGGAAAAAATGTGAGCCGTAAGAAAGATCCGGCACCATATCGCCGTCCATTTCTGCCACTTCAACCAGCACGGCCACGCCCGCGATGTCCGCAAAACGAACGGGTACGCCCAGCTCGGGGCTGCTGGTGCCCCAGCGGCCGGGGCCAATAAGCATGGTTTTGCCCTTGTCCATACGCACCAGCTCGCCTACGAGGTTGGCAACGTCGTAACGTTGGCTCACGCTAAGCTGCCTATAAACGGAAGCATCCACCCGGATAACGCGCTGGATTCCCAGGTTGATATTGCCCCCCATAAAGTGTCCCTGGGTGCGAAACAGAAGGTTCTGTGCCGGTATTTCCTCGGGTATTGCAACGGCCGTGGTTTCGCCGATAGTTGCCAGCGGCCTGCATTGCACCAGGTTAAAGGCCGGTTCTCCGGCACTGTTCAGATGCAGGGTAAATTCCACGTCCACCGGGTGGTTATAGCCTGCTTCGAGGGTTTTCAACAAGCTGGAGAGACGGTCCACAAAAAGACCATTGCGCACCAGGGGTGCAAAAGTCAGGCGCCATACCGGTGTTGGCAAGTTCAGCTCCCGAGCTCGCCTGCTGGCGGGCTGGTCTATTTCGCCCAAGTGGCTCAACGGCAGGTCGGAAACCTCCTGTGTGAGCTGGCTTAACGGGCGGGTGGCTAATTCGCCTTCTCGCAGATCCAGTACATCCAGCAGGTGCTGGGAGAACTTGTAGCTTTCATCCTGATTGCGGAAGGGCTGGCGGCGAGGGTAGTCCAACGCCATCACGCAAGCGTGGTCGCCTTCGATCCGATCAACGGCACGGGTGCCCAGCCCCATAACCAGCCGAACCATGCCAGCAGCCGGGTCCATATCGGTATCCCAGGCAAAGGTATTGCGAGAAACACCAACGCCCGCGGCATCTGGCAGGTAGTAGCGGCCATGGAAGCGACCATTGACTCGCTGGATCAGCAGAGCCATGGGTTCTTCCCGCTGGTCGAGACCGCGTTGCTTGCGGTATACCAAGGCATCTTCGCTCATGGTAGAGGCATAAACCTGGCGGATGGCGTGCTCCAGAGCGTCAAGCCTATGCTCTGGAGCACCCTGGTTGATCACAAAAACGCTGTCGTACTTGCCGGCAAACGCGTTGCCAAACCCATCTTCCTGCAGGCTGCTTGAGCGCACCAGAATCGGATATTGCCCGTAGTGATCCAGTAGCCGTTCCAGTTCACTTCGGATTTCCGGTGGGAATTCGCCTTCCAGTAAGCCCTGGCGCAAGGTCGCCGCTTCACTGAAGTACCCCTCGGGTGCACGCTGGCGCATGATTGCTGGCCACAGCCCATTGTGTACGAGAAAGGCGTAATAGGCGTCTGAGCCAAGATAGCGGGAGTCATGAGGCTCCAGGCTTTCCTGCCAGATAGCTGGCTGATTGGTAAGCAGAATGCTGCGGGCGATCAACATGCCAGCGGCCTTTCCACCAATGTACCCGCTGCCGATCATTCGCGCGCGTATCGCGAGCAAGTCTTCAAGATTCAGATAGTTTCTGGCCAAATCCAGTATGCGCGAATCCCGGCTGATCAGTACATTCAGCACGCGTTCGTGAATAGCGGCAGCCTGGTCTTGATCATCATCTTGCATGGCACTGGTAACCTGCATGAACAGACGGTCCCAGTAATCCAGAAGCGGTTGTCGATGTAGCTGCGCCACTTCCAGGCCAGCTTGTAGTCGGGTGGCATCGCTGCTGTCGGAGACCGGCAGAAAACGACCATCGCGCTCTCGATGTGGCAAAAACATGGTGGGGGATTGGCGACACCAGGCTTTGATCGGCTGAACCTGTACATCGTCCTCCAGGCGGTGCACATCCACCATTACCTGGGTTGTCTGCCGGATGCGATCCAGCGTGGTGCGGGAGTGCCGATCCGGGTAAAGAGCAAACCAGGCGACGGTATCCAGTTCAAAGAGGAAGGGGCAGACCACCCGGAAAAAATTGCCTACCATGGCGTCGGTGGCCCAGGCGTTGAGTAGATCACTCAGGCAATCGCACACATAGAATGCGCCGCGCCCATGTTCTTCAATCAGGCGCCATACTCTGCCGGTGAAAGCTTCAAAGCCATCCAGAGCATCGACGTTTTCGGTGTGGATATTGGTGTTTGCGGGCACCAGCGGAGGATGCTGGCCAAAACGCAAATAAATGATACGGCGCCCGGCGGACGCCGCAGACTCGATAAATGGAGTAACGAATCGGCGGTAGTCGTCCAGATCGCTGACTCTCCAGACCACATTGTCGCCAATTCTCAGGCCATCAAGAACGTCATCCAGCCCCGGGAGGCCGGTGGAAACCCGGTTGTTATCCTGTGAGTTTCCGCCGTTCCCGCTCATGAGGCCTACTCCATAATCAGATAACGCCCATAGACTGCATGGCGCGGGCTACCTTGATAAAGCCGGTTACGTTGGCTCCCAGTACATAGTTACCTTCGGAGCCAAACTCAGCTGAGGTTTCATAGCAGCTCTTGTGGATATCAATCATGATGTCTTCAAGGCGCTTCTGGGTGTAGTCGAAGGACCATGAATCACGGCTGGCATTCTGTTGCATTTCCAGAGCAGACGTTGCCACACCGCCGGCATTGGCTGCCTTGCCCGGGCCGTACATAATCTTGGCCTGCTGGAAGATGGCAATCCCTTCCGGCGTGGTGGGCATGTTGGCGCCTTCAGCAACTGCAATACAACCATTCTCAACCAGCGTTTTGGCATCGTTGGCATTCAGCTCGTTCTGGGTGGCGCAGGGCAGTGCGATATCGCAAGGAATCGACCAAATGCTGCCGCCCTTGACGTATTTTGCGTCTTTGTGGAACTCGGTGTAGGCGCTGAGGCGACGACGATCCACTTCCTTGATCTGCTTCAGAGCGGCCAGGTCGAGACCTTTTTCATCCACGATGATGCCGCTGGAGTCGGAGCAGGCAATAACCTTGGCACCCAGTTCGTGGGCTTTGGCAATGGCGTAGATGGCGACGTTACCGGAGCCGGAAACAACCACTTTTTTGCCTTCCATGGAGTCGCCACGGGCTTTCAGCATCTCATGTGTGAAGAACACAGTGCCGTAACCCGTTGCTTCGGTACGTGCACGGCTGCCGCCCCAGTCGAGGCCTTTGCCGGTGAGTACGCCAGACTCATAGCGGTTAGTGATGCGCTTGTACTGGCCAAACATGTAGCCAATTTCGCGCCCGCCCACGCCAATGTCGCCGGCAGGTACATCTGTGTACTCACCAATGTGACGATACAGCTCCGTCATCAGGCTCTGGCAGAAGCGCATGATTTCGTCGTCTGAACGACCTTTGGGGTCAAAGTCACTGCCGCCTTTGCCGCCGCCGATAGGCAGGCCGGTCAGGGCGTTTTTAAAGATCTGCTCGAAGCCCAGGAATTTGATAATGCCCAGGTACACGGATGGGTGAAAACGCATGCCGCCCTTGTAGGGGCCCAAGGCACTGTTGAATTCCACGCGGAAGGCGCGGTTGATGTGGATCTCGCCTTTATCGTCCTGCCAGGGCACGCGGAAAATAATCTGGCGCTCTGGTTCGCAGATGCGCTGAATAATCTTCTTCTCGGCAAATTCCGGATATTTCACCAGAACGGGCCCCAGAGTCTCCAGAACTTCGTGTACAGCTTGGTGGAACTCGTTTTCACCCGGGTTGCGGTGCAGAACGTCTTGGTAAATCAGTTCCAGTTTCTCATCAAGTCGGGCGGTCATAGAGTATTCCTCATTTCGGTTCTTGCTTATTGCAGGAAAATGAAAAGGATGGCGGAAAAATGGGGCGGTGATTTGACCATATTGCGGCAGGTTTGGCAAGCGAGCCCCTGCGGCAGGGGGCTGAAGGCATACCCCCATAGAGATGCGGCATTGTGTCTCACGCGCTGCGGCGGCTGCCTGTTTATCATGCCCGGGCACATTTGTTCTACAGCTTAATAGGCGGAAACGCCCCCGGGGAAGCAGTTGCATGAAAGAACCAGTATTTGCGAAATGCGCATGGATCGCGGCTTTAGGGCTCTCAGGAATACCTGCTCTTGCACTGGCGCAAGCCTCCGGAGATAGCCTTGTTATCCGGGTAACTGAGGGGCAGGTAGCTGATAAGGCTTCTACGGTGCTGGCAAGTGAGCCGGTCAATCGGCTGGCCTCAGACCCCGCGGTCTCACTCTCCCGCATGGGCGGTCGCGGTCTGGAGCCTGTAGTGCGCGGGCAAAGCCAGGAAAGAGTGGATGTGTTGCTCGATGGCATTCGGGTAGAAGGCGCTTGTCCCAACCGCATGGATCCACCAACGAGTCGCCTGAGCAGCGCGCTGGCACCGGCTCTGGAAGTGCGAACCAATAACCGAACCCTGCGTTGGGGCCCCATTGCCGGCGGGCAGGTGATTGCCACTACCGCAGAGCCTCGGTTCAATGGCAGCGCGACCACCGGCCAGGTAACGCTTGGTGGTTCAGACAATGGAAACGGCAGGCTGGTGAATGCGGCAGCGGCCGTGGGCAGTGAGGCGGCGTGGTTGAGGCTGTCTGGAGGATATGACGAAGCGAACGATTACGAAGACGGTGATGGCAACAAAGTACGCAGCGCCTACGAAAATGCTGAAGGCCGCGCCGACGCTACCTGGACGGCAGAGACTGGTTTCTTCATCAAGGCCATGGTGAGCCGGCAGGAAGAAAGCGATGTGAAATACGCGGGTTCCGGGATGGATGCACCGCAAACCGACACAGATATTTACCGCATGGAGATCGGCTCTCCGGTAGCAAAGGGCGAGTGGAGCCTGCTGGCCTGGCAGGCAGATGTGGATCACACCATGGACAACTTCAGCCTGCGCCCGGCCGGCATGATGAAGATGCAGACGGACTCCATTACCGAAACCCGAGGCGTGCGCTTCACGCTCGATCAAAGCCCGAATAGCGTAACTGATTGGGCCATGGGCGCTGACTTGGAGACCAACGACTGGGATGCCACCCTGTTCAACGTCAGTAACCCTATGCCAATGACGGTGTCGCTGATGTGGCCGGGGGTGGAGCGTGAGCGAGCGGGGCTTTTTGCGGAGGGTTTTCGGCGCATTGCCCGTGACATAAAAGTGGGTGCCGGCCTGCGGTATGACCGTGTGAAAATGAATGCCACCAAAGCGGACGACGTGGCGAGCATGGGTATGACTCCGGCCATGCTTTACCAGAGTGCTTACGGTACGGCGGATGTAGACGTTGAAGATAACAACGTGAGTGGGTTCGTATCGGGTGAATGGCGCCTGCCACAGAACCAGGCGTTAACCCTGACTGGCAGCCGCAGTGTGCGCAGTCCCAGCGTTACGGAGCGCTACCTGGCGCGCAATACCATGGGCGATAGCTGGATTGGCAACCCGGATCTGAATACCGAGAAACATTACAAATTGGAGCTGGCCCTGAGTGGCAGCAAGAATCAGTGGAGCTGGAAGCCCGTTGTCTGGGTCGATCAGGTGGATGACTTTGTGTTGCGTTACAAAGAAACGCAGGCTCAGTGCAGCAAGGCCAACGGCTGCACTCGCTACAAGAACATAGATGCCCGCTTGTTGGGTGTTGAGGCAATGATTGGGTGGACCGATGGCACCTGGAGTAGCAGCAGTGCCTTGGCGTCGGTTCGCGGCGAAAACCGTGATGATGATAAAGCCCTGCCGCAGATTCCTCCGGTTCAATTTGTACAAACTCTGGGCTGGCAGGCGATGGGCCATAGTATTGAGGCTGAATGGCAGCTTGCCCGCCGTCAGGATCACATCGATCCGCAATCGGGGCTGGATGCGGGGGTTTCACCCGGGTATGGCGTGTTCAACCTTTCCGGTAGCCATCCGTTAATGGAGTATCTCACCTTTAATTGGGCTCTGGATAACCTGTTTGATAACACCTGGGCGCCCCACGTGAGCCGCGCAAACACCGATCCGTTCAATCCTGGTGCGATTCGGGTGAACGAGCCGGGCCGCATGCTACGGGCAGCTTTGACGGCCAGGTGGTAGACCTTGTAATGGCGGTTGCCCGCTTCTCATAGCCGGCGGGTAACACTTTGCCCCATGGGGGATGAACTCCCGGCATGGGGTTTTTTATTCTCAGGAGCCCGGGACTGAAGCGTTAGCTGCCCGTCCAGTAACGCTGCATTTTCATGAACAGGAACGAAGCGCTCCAGGTAATCAGTACCAACCCTGTGAGCCCTTCGATTCCGGTCAGAAAACGCAGCGCGCCCAAGGGTTCGATATCACCATATCCAACGGTGGTGAAGGTGCTGAAAGAAAAATAAACGCAGTCCAGAAAACTGCCATTGAAGTTGCCGGCCAGCGAGCCCCATGCATCGGCGTGGTGCATGAAATAAAAGGCTGCTGCAAATACCCACACCTGTGCGGTGTGAGCGATCAGAACGCCAAGAACAGCAGCAACCAAGCGAAAGTGATGATGGGAATGCATGTTTTTTAACAGGCGGCTGAGGAGGACAAGCGCCTCGCGGTGCATCAGCACAACGAGAACCACAATGAAGGCGTTGATAAATGTGGCGCTTAGAAGGTTGGCATAATTTTCTGCTAACAAACGTATAGTACTCCTGACTGTACTTTTTTATAGCAATCCGGAGGTGCCTTCAGAGGTATCTCACTACCCGTTGCCGTCTTGTGGCGGAGCTTTATTTACCTTAGCTGGCCCACGCGTTATGTCCAAACGAATTATACCCGCAATTATTCTGGCCGTTGGCGTTCTTGGCTTCCTGTTCCTTAAGGTGACTCGTCCAGAGCCTGCCCCGGTCTCTGCAACTGAGCGTAGCTGGCGGGTGCAAGTTCAGTTGGTTGAGCCAACCGTGCACACGCCTGTGTTGCCTTTGTACGGCGAGGTGGTGGCCCCCGAGCAGATGTTGGTGGTTGCCTCAATGGCGGGCCGAATTTCAGAGCGGCCCGTGGCCGAAGGGCAGCGGGTGAGCGCCGGTGACCTGCTGGTGGCTCTGGATACTCAGGATGTTGAGCCGGTGTTGGCCCAGGCGAAAGCCCAGGTGGCTGATCTTGAAGCGCAGATCCGCTCGGAACAGGTACGCCACCGGAATGATCAGGCTGCGCTCAAAAGCGAGCAGGCCATCCTGGCCAATGCTCACCGGCAGCTGGAGCGCACGCGTTCTCTGGTGGACCGAAACCTTGCCTCCCGTGAGAGCCTGGAGGGCGTAACAGACGGCGCTGCCAGAGCCGAGCTCACCTTGAGCATTCGCCAGCGCGCCATTGACGAACACCCGGCACGGCTGCAAAGCCTGGAGGCCAGGCTGGCGCAGGCAGAAGCCGCACTTGCGACCACGCAGCGGGATGCCGATCGCTCCCGGGTTGTTGCCCCGTTTGACGGTGTTGTGACAGATGTTCTGGTGGCTCTGGGCGACCAGGTATCAAAACACCAGAAACTGCTCTCTGTGTATGCAATAGAGGGCCTGGAGCTTCGGGCCCGGGTGCCTGACCTGTATCGGGCAGAGCTGATGAGCGCCTTGGCGAAGGGTAAAAACCTGTATGCCTACAGCGATCAGCGCGAGATTCGCTTCCGGCTGGAGCGCTTCGCCGGAATCAGCGACCCTGCTGGAACCGAGGCAATCCTCGCACTGGCTGGAGATTCAGCGGGCTTGCGGCCTGGCGCCCTGTTGCCCGTTATCCTTGAGCGGCCAGAGCGCAGCCAGACAGTGGCCATTCCCTTCAGTGCCTTGTATGGCGCCAGCAATGTGTACCTGATGGCAGACGACAGCCGCATGCAGCGTGTGTCTGTTGAACGGGTAGGCGAAGCGCTCTCCGCCAATGGTGAGCGGCGCCTTCTGGTTGCCGGTGAGGCGCTCAAGCCTGGCGCCCAGCTGATTATTACCCATCTTCCCAATGCCCTCACTGGACTTAAAGTAGACGTGGCCAGCGATGGGAGGCCGGTTCAATGAGGCGCAGAAAAGGCGTCATAGGGTTTTTTGTCCATCACAAGGTTGCTGGCAACCTGGTGATGTTGATGATGTTGCTTGCCGGTACCCTGGGCCTTACCCGTATGAACGTCCAGTTCTTCCCCACCTTTGCGCTGGATGTGGTCAGCGTGCGCGTGGTCTGGAGCGGTGCCTCTGCGGAAGATGTGGAGCAGGGCATTACCAATCCGCTGGAGCAGCGACTGCGCAGTGTAAATGGCCTCAAGAAGATGACTTCCACTTCGGCCCAGAGCATTGCGTCTATCACTCTGGAATTTCAGGAAGGCACCAACCCGATCACCGCACTGGATGACGTGCGCCAGCAAGTGGATGAGTTCAACAACCTGCCCACAGACGCCGAGGAACCCCGGGTCGCCCGGATCGAGCGCTACGAGCCCGTGGCCCGAATGCTGGTGTTCGGTGATGTGGATCGGCGCGAACTGCGGGCGCTGGCTTACCGCTATGAAGACGAACTCCTGCAGCGGGGCATAGACCGGGTGTCTTTCCGGGGCCTGCCAGAGCAGCAAATCAGCATTGATGTTCCGGTGGAAAGGCTGGAGACGCTGGGGCTTACCCTCGGGCAGATAGCGGAAAGAGTAGCGTCGGTTTCGCGGGATTTACCTGCTGGAATCATGGCGCAGCAAGATGCGGCCCGTGAACTGCGATCCACAGAACAGCGCCGCAGCCCGCAGGCGTTTGAATCCTTGCCTGTACTCAGTGGCGAGCGTGTTCAGCTTCGGCTGGGGGACATTGCCGATGTTCGTCAGGAAGATCGTGAAAGCCAGGTGGCTCTCACCCGCAATGGTTTTCCCGCCATTGAGTTACAACTGCTGCGATCTGAAAACGGCAACTCCCTGGCAGCAGCCAAGGTTCTCGAGTTATGGCTTGATGATACCCGGGCCACGTTGCCGCCTTCGATACAGCTGGAGGTTTACGATGAAACCTGGCAGCTGCTGAACGACCGCATTTCCCTCCTCACCAGCAACGGCCTTAGTGGCCTGATACTGGTGATTTGCCTGCTGTACCTGTTCCTTCCGGGGCGTGTTGCGCTTTGGGTGGCCGTGGGGATTCCAACCGCATTTCTCGCAGCGCTTGGTGTGTTCTGGCTGATTGGCGGCTCCATCAACATGATGTCGCTGTTTGCGCTGATCATGGCGTTGGGGGTCATTGTGGATGATGCCATTGTGGTGGGGGAGGACGCAGACGCCCATGCCCGCATGGGTGAGGCCTCCATTTACGCCTCGGAAGGCGCGGCAAAACGCATGGTATGGCCAGTACTGGCGTCGTCGTTGACTACCGTTGCCGCCTTTATGCCGCTATTGGTTGTGGGTGGTGTTATCGGCAATATCCTTGGCGATATTCCCGTCATCATGATCTGCGTGCTTATTGCGTCGCTGCTTGAGTGCTTCATTGTTCTGCCAGCGCACTTGCGGCACGCGTTCACGCCTCGGAATGCGAACAAGAGTACCCCGGAACTTGCCGAGCCCAGCGGGAATCCCATTGCACGCTTCCGTAGTGGTTTTGAGCGTCGGTTTGATCGGTTTCGCGAAGGCCCCTTCCGCCGGTTTTCACAGCGTAGCCTGGATAATCGTGGCATCACCATGGCCTGTGTTCTCGCGTTGGCTCTGGTTACTATTGGGCTTTTGGCCGGTGGTCGCCTCGGGTTCAACTTCTTCCCCACACCCGAGCCCTCTGTGCTTTACGCCAATGCCAGCTTTGTTGCGGGCACCGACAGCCAAACCGTTGACCGGTTTATGGTGGATATGCAAAAAGCACTGAACGAGACGGAATCGGCGCTGGGCGGCAATCTCATATTGCATGCAGTGACCACAGAAGGCGCCACCCTGGGTGGTGGTGGAAGCTCTCGTGCCGGTGATGAGCTGGGTTCCATAATGATTGAGCTGGCGCCGTCGGATCAGCGTGAGGTGCGCAATCCGGAATTTATGAATGAATGGCGCAGCCGCCTGAGCCTGCCTGCGGGGCTGGATAACCTGTCTATCACCGAACGCCAGGCCGGGCCGCCGGGTCGGGATGTGAATGTGCGGCTTACCGGAGAGAATGCACAGAACCTGAAGTCTGCCGCAGAAGAACTGGCGCAGGCGTTATCAACATTGCCCGGCGTGCTGGATGTAGAAGATGACATGCCCTGGGGGCGTGAGCAGTTGATCTATCAGGCCAGTGCCTATGGCGAGGCGCTGGGCCTCACCACCACCGATTTGGGTAGCCAGTTGCGGGCAGCATTTGACGGCAGGGTTGCCCAGATCTATCAGGATGGGCGTGATGAGATGGAAGTGCGGGTGCAGCTGCCCCGGGACCAGCGTGAGCGCTTATCCACACTCTCTCGCGTGACCGTGCGCATACCGGATGGGCGTTTCGTGCCGCTGGGGCAGGTAATGAATCTGGATCACCGCCAGGGCTTTGAAGCTCTGCGCCATGCCGATGGCAAGCTGGCCGTAGAGGTAACCTCCGCCCTGAACACCCGGGTAAGCACCACTGACCAGATTATTGAAAGCCTGGAGGCCGACGCCCTGCCGGACATCGCCAGCCGCTACAACGTGCGCTACAGCTTTGAAGGCCGGTCGGCGGATCAGCGGGAAACCATTGCAGATATGAAAACCGGGATGCTGGTCGGTATCGCCTTGATGTACGTGATACTGGCTTGGGTATTCGCCTCCTGGAGTTTGCCGTTGATCGTGATGGCGATCATCCCCTTCGCCCTGGTGGGTGCCCTGCTGGGCCACTGGGTGATGGGGATTCAGCTGACGGTGTTATCGCTGTTCGGGTTGTTTGGATTGGCCGGCATTGTGGTGAATAACGCGATCATTCTGGTGTCTTTCTACAACCATCAGCGTGAGAAAGGATTGGGCATTAACGAAGCACTGAACGAAGCAGCCGTGCAGCGGGTGCGTGCCGTGCTGTTGACCTCGCTGACTACCATCGGTGGCTTACTGCCCCTGCTGTTTGAAACCTCACTGCAAGCGCAGTTCCTTATTCCCATGGCCACCTCGATTGCGTTTGGCTTGGGGCTGTCTACTGTTCTGGTATTGGTGATTATTCCGGCCCTGCTATCCTTGCTGGAACAGTTTCGTGAAGGGAGGCAAGGAGGGGAACCGATATGACAGAGTCTCTGCTGGCTGTTCGGGGCTTGAGCAAGCATTTCGTCAGTGGCAATGAAACGGTCCCGGTGATTGAAAAGCTGACGTTCACCCTCGGCCAAGGCCAGTCGCTGGCTTTGGTCGGTCGTTCCGGCTCCGGTAAAAGTACGCTGCTGAACCTGTTGTGCGGCCTGGAGTCGCCCGATGCGGGCACCATTGTTATGCAGGGGCAGGTTTTTGAGGCGGGCAGTGCAGCGACACGGGAAAAGGCTGCGGCATGGGCCGACTTGCGCCGGCAGCAGATTGGCGTGGTGTTTCAGGAAGCCAACCTGATGCCCGCCCTGACGCTACTGGAGAATGTGCGGTTTCGCGCCCAACTGGCAGGCCGTGATCCCGCAAACAGTGAGGACTGGCTGACACGTCTGGATATAGGTGAGCTGGCCCAGCGTTATCCGGATCAGGTATCCGGCGGCCAGCGCCAGCGTGCGGCACTGGCTATGGTTTTCTCGATGGAGCCAGCACTGATTCTGGCAGACGAGCCCACCGGCAGTCTGGATCGCCAGACAGCCGCCGAGGTTACCCAGGTATTGTTCGATCTTCAGGCCCGCTACCGTTGCGGCTTGATACTGGCGACTCACGACGCCGAGCTTGCCGCCGGTTGCCAACAGCTTCTGGATCTTGGCCACATGAGCGCCGTATGAAGGTGCTCATGTCTCTCCTTCCGTCTTTACCCGCTTTACCCATACCCCGGGCCCTGCTCAGCCACTATCGCCGTCACCCTCTGCAGTTGCTCGCCCTGGCGACCATGATCGTTCTTGCCACCATGTTGTGGACAGGGGTGAATCATCTCACCAGCCAGGCACGGGCGAGCCTTGATCAAAGCGAACAAGCGGTGGCAGAACGCCAGCAAGTGGTCAGGGATGATGGCCAGGCTCTGATGGTTGAAGACTTTGTGTCCCTTCGCCTTGTTGGTGTGTGCGTAATGCCCTGGCTGGAGGTAACCCCGGCATCGGGCAACCGTATTATCGGTATTGATCCCTTGGCGGCCCACTGTTTTGGCGCCGGGGCAGCTCGGGGGGGCGATCAACCACTGGATGGCAAGCCCTTTGTCGATATGAGCACCGCAGCTAGCGCTGGTGAAGCTCATTTGTATTTGCTGACACCTGACTCTACCCAAGACTCTGATCTACCGGCTGCCTACCACCTGAAAACCTTCGCAACCGGCCCGGAAACAGGTGAGCTCGGTGACAGCTTTTTGCTTAATCTTGAAGCCTTGGGCGTTCTGGTTCTGCTCATTACTGCTCTGCTGTTGCGCAGTGTGTACCTGCTGGGGCTGGCGCAACGCCGGGACAGCTTCGCCCTGCTGCACCGATTTGGGGTTTCGCCAGGGCAGGTTCAGCGCTGGCTGGTGCTGGAAATTATTGCGCTGGCGCTGATCTGTGTGGTGCCCGGCGTAGGGCTTGGCCGGTGGCTGGCGGCCGGGCTTGGGGGTGGTTTTGGCCAAGCTCTTGATGGGTTGTTCGATATACCTCTCTATGCCGGGCAGGGGCAGGGTTGGATAACGCCGGTCCTGGTTATGTTGACTGTGGTTGTGATTGCCTGTTTGGGGGATCTGCTGTTGCTCAGATTCCGTGAGCGCTTGTCTTTGTCTGTGCCCAATCAGGGCAGATTGGCGACGGCTTTGTTTTTGGCTGGGCTGGTTATGGCCTGGTTGGCGCCTTCGCTGCCCTGGGTGTTTGTTGCGGTGGCTCTGGTTTTCGCGGGGGCCGCCTGGCTGACCCCGACCGCGGTCACTGGCTTTGCCAATTGGCGCGCAGGTCAATCGAAAGCCCCGCTTGCCCGGTGGCGTTACAGGGAACTCGCCGTGCTGGCGCGCCGACTTACCTTGCCACTGGTTGCCTTACAGTTTGCCCTCGCCATGGTGCTTGCGATTCAGGCTCTTGTTACCACCTTCGAGGATACATTTGATCGCTGGCTGGGACAGCGGCTGGAAGCAGCCTATTACATTGAGGTACCAGCTGGGGCAGACAGCCGAAAAGCAGTCGATTGGCTCACCGGTCATCAGGCAAGTAATCCGGGCATGCAGTGGCATCAGGTAATTCGGGGCAGCACCCGGATGGCAGACAAGGCTGCCGCAAGCAGGCAGCAGGTGGATGTTTACGCACTTGCGCCAATAAGCACTCTGATAACCGGGTGGGGATTGCTGGAAGCGGAAGATCACCCCTGGGAGACGTTAGCCGGCAATAAAGGCGTAATGATCAACGAGCAGCTGGCACGCAGGCAAACGCTTGGGGCTGGGGATACCCTGCAATTGGTTCTCGACGGGCAGACTCGGGACATGCGGATTCTCGGGGTATACCCGGACTATGGCCGCCCGGTGGGTGAAGTATTGATGAACGCAGAAGCACTGCCCGAGAATTTCATTGCCCGTTCCGAGAGTTTCTCCATAACGCCGGGTGAGTTGGGGATTACGTCTGTTACCGATGGATTAAAGCGGCTCTGGGGTGTGGAAACCCTATCCATGAGAGACAACAGCACCATTCGTGAGCTGGCGACCGGCGTGTTTGATCAGACCTTTGCGTTAACCCGCGCCATGACTGTGCTTACCCTGATTCTGGCAGCGTCTGCGTTGTTGATGATGGGCTGGGTGTTTTTCACCACTCGAGCCTGGTACTTCCGGCTTCTGGTGGTGTGGGGCATGTCGCAGCGGCAGGTGGCAGGGCAGTTGCTCAGGTTAGCGCTGGCGTTGACCGGCGGTATCGCCTTACTGGCCCTGCCATTGGGTATCTGGCTGACTTGGGTGCTGGTGCACCGGATCAACCCCCTCGCATTTGGCTGGTCGCTGCCCATGGCCGTGTACCCGACTTTTTGGCTGGAGCTTGGCGCTCTTAGCCTGGCCATTGGCGTGAGCATTGCTGCGCTGATGCGCAGGCAACTTGGCAAACCCTCCGTTGCACGTGTATCTGCCAGCGCTTTGACGGGAGGCGAGCGATGAACCGGTATCTGGTATTTTCGTTAGGGCTACTGCTATTGGCTGGCTGCTCCGGCGATGCCAGCGAGGAAGGCTTTGCAGGTTTAGCGGGGCTTGAGCAAAACGCAGCGGGAGAAACACCCTATTTGCAGCCCGGCCCCGGAGATCGGTTGGCGTTCCCCGCTGATTTCGGGCCGCATCCTCAGCATCGAATCGAATGGTGGTACCTCACTGCAAACCTTGAAACGGCTGAGGGCGAACCCTTGGGTGTGCAGTGGACCCAGTTCCGGCAGGCACTTCAGCCCAGAGTTGCCTCCAAGCCAGCGCCAGATTCAACCGATTGGCCATTGCAAGCGGCATGGATGGCCCACGGCGCAGTGAGTTGGAAGGGACAGCACTACTTTACGGAAAAGCTGGCCCGTGGCGATATGGGGAATGCTGGGGCAAAGGCCGTTCCCTTTCAGGTTTGGCTGGACAACTGGCGGCTAACTGGCAATACCGACAACGATCGCTGGCAACTGCAAGCGGCAGGCGAAGGCTGGAGTTACGACCTGACGCTCACTATTCAGGGCGAGCCAGTGGGCCATGGAAATGAGGGATTCAGCGCCAAATCCGCCGGTGGAGAAGGTTCCATGTACTTCAGCCTGGTAGACATTGCCATAACTGGCGAGGTGGTGCTGGAAGGTGAGGCATTGGAGGTATCGGGTAAAGGCTGGTTTGATCGGGAATGGAGCAGTCAGCTTCTGAAAACCGGGCAAAAAGGATGGGACTGGTTTGCGCTGCACCTGGATAGCGGCGACAAACTGATGGCATTCCAGTTGCGGGACGACAGCGGCAGTTTTCGATCAGGCACCTGGCTTCCTGCAGAAGGTGATCCCATTCCCTTGAATTCTGAAGAGATTGGTGTGAAAGCACTGGAGCTGCGTAAGGGCGTGCCTGTGCGCTGGCAGCTCAGCGTTCCGGCCTATCAGGTGAATCTGAAACTGAGTGCGCCACCAGGTGATTACCTTAATGCCGGGCTCTATCCTTATTGGGAGAGCCCGGTAGAGGTGTCAGGAAGCCATTCTGGAGAGGGCTATATGGAACTCACGGGTTATGCCGATTGAGCGTGAGTTACCAGGTAATGGTGCCTGAATCTGAATCCGGGCTAACAGGGCGAATATCGATGATGGCCTCGCGCTCGGCTGTGTCTTTTTCAATTAATTCACGAAGCCGCATACGCTGCTCTTCCAAGGGCTCGGACATGTCGATGATGATCTCAACGCGTCGGTTTCTTGCCCTGTTCTCAGCGGAGGTGTTGGCTATTCTCGGCTCTGTGTCAGCCAAGCCTTTAACGGCCAGGCGTGTTGCATCAACGCCTCCGGTGGCTAACAAGGCGTTGGCAACGGCTGCAGAACGTGCCGCAGACAAGTCCCAGTTACTGTAAAACCGAGATGTACGAATGGGAATGTCATCGGTGTGGCCTTCCACAGTCAGCTCCCCGGGCATATCTGCAAGAACCTTTGCCATATCCAGAAGCAGGCTTTCAAATTCCCAGGTCAGTTCTGCTGAGCCTGAGGGAAACGACCCTTTTTCTTCAACCCGGATAACAATTCTGTGTTTGTCCAGATCCGCTTCTACAGTAATCCGCCCATCGTCAATGGCCTCTTCAAGTACCTCCTGAATACTGGATGTGCTGGTCTCTAATGAGTCCTTGGCGGCAGCATCCAGCGCGTCTTCGGTGGGGCTTTTCAGGGTTTGCAGTTCGGGTTGCTGGTCGGTGGTGGTCTGCTTGATTTCGTTAACCAGCGTAGGCTCTGGCGGCGCCGGCGAGAATTTGTCGAAAATAGGGCTGGTACCCATGGGGATTTCCAGTGCCGGTACATCCCGCTGCACGCCGAAGGCTTTGGATAGCTCACCGGCAATCTGCTTGAACTTCATGGCGTCGATTTCAGAGAACGACAGCAGAAGCACAAAGAAGCACATCAGCAGCGACATCAGGTCGGCAAAGGTGACAACCCAGGCCGGTATACCCGGTTTTTCCTCTTCTGGCAGCTCATCCATGGTGCTTATCCGCTGGCGGCCTCCGCCTCAGGCGCCTTGCCCCGCTCTTTTGGGGTCAGGTAGCTGGATAGCATCTGTTCGATAACCCGTGGGTTAATACCCTGCTGAATAGCCACCAGCGCATCGGTGTACAGCATTTGCATGCGAGCTTCTTCTGTCATCCGCAGAGATAGCTTGTCGGCAATCGGTGTGGCTATCATGGTGGCAATCATTGCGCCGTAAAGTGTGGTTAGCAGGGCAACCGCCATGGCCGGGCCGATGGATTTTGGGTCTTCCATATTCGAGAGCATTTGCACCAGGCCAATCAGGGTACCGATCATGCCCATCGCTGGTGCGACATCCGCCATGGCGGTAAACACTTTGGAGCCAGAGCGGTTGTAATCCAGTGTCATCAGGCGTTCTTTATCAAGAAGCTGCTTGATGGTGTCATCGGTTTGACCATCCACCAGCATCTGGATGCCGCTACCGAGGAAAGGCGAGCTGACCGCACGGCCTTCAAGCCCCAAGGGGCCTTCTTTGCGGGCTATGTTTGCAACTTCTACCAGCTCTTCAATACTGGTTTGGGTTTCCGGGAGCTTGAACTTGAACGCCCGGGCAGCTGCTTTGAAGGCACCAAGAAACTGCGGGATGCTGAATTTTGCGAGAACCACCAGTAGAGTTCCACCAACTACGATCAGCAATGATGCCCCGTTGAGGAAAACACCAGGCGCCGCACCAAGAACAACGGCCGTTACGATCAGTAATATGGCACCAAGAAGGCCAATCAGGGTGGCTAAATCCACGTGATCTCCAGGGAATTTTACGGTTTAAGGGGAAGTAGCTTCTTCTTTGACTTCTTTCCAGGCTGCGTACTTGTGTAAATCAGACTCGACCAGCTTCAAACATAGTGCAACCACCCCGACATCGTCCAGAAAGCCGATACCAATGATTATATCGGGTATGAAATCCAGAGGATTCATTACGTAAAGAAGGGCGCCAGCCATGGCCGCTATGCTCTTCCATGGTACATCTCGATAACTGCCGTTCCAGTAGTCGCGGATCATGGAAAACATCAGCTTTATATCGGCACTGAACCGTTTCAGCTTACCACTGCCTTTGACCTTTTTTTCAATAGCCTTCTGCCGCTCAAGTAGCGCCTCCAGATCGGCACGGTTTACCTTCTCGGCTTCGGCATCTAACTGTTTGCGGGCGTTCTTCTGGCTGAACAAGGCCATGAAAACGAGTCCTCTTTTGATGGTTAACAATCTACCGTAATGATGTCATGAAATCAGTCAACGTTCTGTATCGGTTTACCGCCCCTGGAGCATGAAGGTTTCGTACTCCAGCCGGTCGAACTTGCGTGAAAGCATTGCCAGACCGATAACGGAAGACAGGAACGTAGCACCAGCATAGCCGTAACCGTAGAAGCTGGCGCCGAGCTCGATCGTTATGATGGTGAAAATAATATTGCTGGCGAAGAAGACTGCGCACAGGGTTACGTTAATTTGGCGAGAGTCCAGGTAAAAGAGCACGTTCTGGATGGCCAATAAAATGAGCTGCATGCTAACGGCGACCAAGTCTATATAGAACATGGGCAGGTACAGAGTGGATATACCGATAGCCGACAGCAGGTCATCGGCCCAGATAAACAGAACGATCAGCGTAAAGCTCTGAACCTTGAAGATCTCGTAGATGCCACTGCGGGCTACGCGCACCATTTCATCCCGGAAACCACTGATGCGTGCCAGGGTGTCGCCTTCCCGAACGGCGGTGTAAAAACGATCATAGGCTTCTGAAAAGTCGGTTTCCATGCGAACCAGAAACACCGCCATACCAGGAATGATGGCGAGGTAAGCCAGGAAGATTGACAGGTCGTAGATGGCGGACGCTCTGAGCGTTCCTATGACATGCTGAGATGTGTCGGGGTGGAACCAGAAAATGAACTTATCGGCCCAAACCGCGGCATTGAACAGCAAGCCGGTGGCAATCAGAGCGAGGAAAATTTGTGACCGGCGAGTGAAGTCAAACTTCACCGGGCTATCGCTGGGGTATTGGCGAATGATGGTGAAAAGAAAACTGAACAGCAATAGCGCATGGCCTAACAGCAAGCCACCTAGCAAGCCCTCCAAACCAAAACCTGACAGCAATAGCGAAGCGATAATGGCAGTGGTGTAGCCAACTGCAAACAGCCCAACAATCAGGAAGTAGGATTTCATCCCTGACAAGAAAATGGTGACAGGCCAGAGGTTACACAGCACCACAAAGTTAGCCAGCATCAGCAGCTTGTACATGGTGCTGGTATCGGGCAGTAAAAACAGGACGGCAGGAAGCCCGCCCGCCAGCGCCAGCAAGGTTGAAAGCCAAAGCACGCCCATCAGGTTGGGTAGGATCAGGCCATTACGTTTTTCATAAAGCCGGTCGGCCACCCAGCGGGTAAACACTTGCTGAAAGAGCCCGGAGAGCGTGAGGGAAATCGCCATCAGATAGGTAACGGAAACCAGAAACTGAACGATCTCCAAATCACGAACTGCCAAAGTGATACTGACGATGCCAATCAGCATCACCCCGAGAACCGAGAGCACCCAAGGGCCTGAGCTGATGATACTGGCAAGGCCGTAAGCGCCAATCAGACTGCTCAGATTATCGCGCTTCAGAATGCGCCTGAGTTCGAATCCTATGCCTGCCATTAGTCTTTCCGGTCTGAGGCCATCAGGGCGGTGTCATAAATGTTGCGATACGAATCAAACATAGCGTCGAGCGTGTAATAGCGTTTTACCCGCGCGAGGCCTGTTTCGCTCGCCTTTTTCCAGAGTGGAGGGTCCAGCAAGAGGCGGATTGCGTCTCTGGCCGTTGCTTCAGGGTCGGCAATGGGAACCACTGCGCCGCTGCGCCCCAGACTTTTATCTTCATCGGTGCCGCCTTCGATAAGTTCTCGGCATCGTCAGCCAGCTGCTGGCGAGGCGAGGTTGGGGTAGAGGCGTGAGCGTGCCTGTTGGCAAGCGCTTGCTCTCAAAGTTCCCCATAGAAGGGTGTGCAGAGGCAGGTTCCAGACTGCCAGCCGGGACTGCCAGTCGTCGGCTTTGTATCAGGGCTTTGCAGGGGGTGGATGTGGGGGAGAGCCCAAAGGCAACGACCGGAAAGCCTGTGGATTGTGATTGGCCAAGCCAGCGACAAAAGGCTGATGCGTTTGCGTTGGTTTCCCGCCAAACCACGGCGCCAAGGTAACGATCGTCAAGCGGTTCGTTGAGCAAAGGCTGAAGAATAGAGCGATAAGTTGGTACCAGCCCCAAGCGCTCTAACAGGATGCCAAGGCGTCGGTGAGCTGAACTCTGATCTGCCTGGTGTTCGGGCAGATCATGAAACACCAGAATGTGGCGTTTCTTAATGGGTGGAAGTGTGGGGCCAAGGCGATTTAGATCATGGTCCGAGACATAGGGAGTAAATCCTTCTTGTGCCAGCTGCTGAGACAGCTCAACCGCCTCAGCGCCGCTTTTAGCGTAATCAATCGCAATGATGGGAGTGTTCGGGTGGTTCTCGCGCCAGTGGGAGAGCTGGCCAGATAGCCATTCGCGGTCTTGTTCCGAGGTGCGGTAGTAGCGCCGTCCGCCGGCTTCATAGCCGTTGCGCCAGGATTCAAACGCAAGGGCATCAACCTGTCGATGGATCTGCTCGGGCAGATGAAACCCGCGATTAATGATGATTCGGCTTTCTGGAAAGCGTTCGCGGATTTCTGCTATCAATAGCGCTTGGGCATCGGCGAAGGCCTGCTGATTGTTTTTGCCTTCTTCGGTAAGCAGGTGGCTGTCGAGCGTGTCCAGAAAAACACCCCTGAAACCACGCGTCATTGCAGGCGTTACCAGGTCGTCGAGCATGAAAGCCCGAACATCAGCCCTTCGGATATCCAGAACATAGCTCTTCCAGGCCGTGTTCTCGCCCAATACCCAACCTTTGCCCAGGGTTTTTATGGCTTGGTCAGAGTGGGCCATTTCTCCAGCGCTGAGGTAGGCAACGGGGCGTGTGTTGCCCAGGTTAAGAAAGTCCAAGCGAGCATCGGAGGTCTGGGTTGGTTGCAGCACCAGCCAATCATAGGCATATAGGCTGCCAATGGGCGCTTCAAACCCATAATAAAAGCCAACATTGAGGATTGAGGGAGAGCCCTGCCCAGTACTGGCTAGTAGTGACGCTGGTAGCAGTAAAAGTAAAGCGAACAGGGTATTTCGGATCATGTAAGCAAGTAGTGCATCGAAAGCGAATTGGTGTGCTGTGGTTGCCCAGCGCTTAATAACAAAGAACTGATCAGATGCTGAGCAGGTTATAGCTTTATGCTGTTTCGAACAAGGCAACTCTGTTTGCCGGCAAGGACAAGCATTATCGGTCCGTCAGCTTGATTTCGATACGTCGGTTTTTCTGTAGTGCCTCCGGCGCGGTGCCTTTCGCAACCGGGAAGAACTCGCCAAATCCGGCAGCGACCATGCGGTTTTGCGGCACACCCTGATTTGCAAGATAGCGGACGACCGCTACCGCACGGGCGGTTGATAGCTCCCAGTTGGAGGGAAACTGCGGTGTGTTGATGGGAATCAGGTCGGTGTGGCCGTCGATGCGCAGAATCCAGTCAAGATCTTTGGGGATGGTTTTAACCACATCCAGCAGCACCTCGGCCAGCTTATCCAGCTCACGTTTACCATCAGCGCCCAGGCTGGCTGAGCCGGAAGCGAACAGCAGTTCGGAAGGCAGCAGAAAGCGGTCGCCAACTACGCGGATGTTTTCATTGGCCGCCAGAATGTTCCGCAACCGGGAGAAGAATTCAGACTGGTACTGTTCCAGTTCGTTGACGCGCTCAGCCAGCAGCGTATTCAGACGCCGGCTGACGTTCTCCAGCTCGCCTTCTTTATCTGCAGCCATCTCCTTTTGCAGCTTCAAGGCAGCGGTTATCTGGCGCAACTGGTTCTGCAGCGATGCAATCTGATTGGACAGCTGCAGAATCATGTTTTGCTGGCTGACGGAGAGTTCGTCTTTGTCATCCAGCGCCTGATTCATGTTCGCCAGTCTTTCTGCGCGGGCTTCGGCATCGGCAGTCTGCTGCATCAGGCGATTGCGAGCGGCTGCCAGGCGGTCTTGCAGGTCCTGATTCTCAGCCTGGCTGTCGCTGAAGTTGCTTTGAGCCGTGAGTATTTGCTGTTCGAGCGCGTTTGTTTTGCTCTGTTCCAGCCCCAGCAGTTGCGATATTTCGTTCAGGCGCTGGTTCAATCGGGCCAGTTCGGAATTGCGGTCAGACAGTGTTTGAGACAGGAAAAGCTGGCTGACCACGTAGATCAATAACATGAAAATGACCAGCATCAGCAGGGCCGACAATGCGTCTACATACCCCGGCCATACGTTGGTGGTGCTTCGGCTTCGGCGCCTGGATCCGATCATGGTTGGCGTTCATTGCTGGTGAATGGGTCCAGCAGGTTGGTCACACCGGTTAGCCACTCTTCCAGGCCATCGTAAAAACGGTTCTGGGCGTGGCCCGCCTGAATGTCGAGAAAACCCAGGATCAGCGAGCCGCCAAGACCGAGCAGTGATGAACTGAATGCCGTGCCCATACCCTGCAAGGGCGTCAGCAATCCCGTCTGAAGATCCACAAACACCTTGCCGAAGTCACCCTGACCCATATCCAGATTGGTAATGACCTCTCCAACGGCATTGATGGTACCAAGCAAACCCCAGAAGGTTCCAAGCAGCCCGAGAAACACCAGCAAGTTAATGAAGTAGCGTGTGATTTCCCGCTGTTCGTCCATTCTTGAATGAATGCCATCCAGAACTGTTCTTAGTGACATGGTTGATAGGGTGAAACGATCACGTTTGGCATCTTCGCCTAGCTGCCGTGCCAGTGGCTTGAGCAGCCGGGGCTCTTCCAGCACCGAAAGGCCGGAATGGCCTGTGCGAAACTGGGCGATCCAGCGTAGTTCGGGGAACAGCACGAATACCTGCCGATAGGTGAGGCCGATGCCGACAATCAGAACGCCCACAATTAACAGGTTGAAGACCCAATTCGCCATAAACGCCGTGGCCAGAGGTTTGTGGACCAACACGCCAACAACGGTAACAACCGCCAGAAAAAAGGTCATCCAGAAAAGGGTGTGTTTTGGATTACTCATGAAAGAAGCCAGCCTTTTGAGTTGTTCCTCAAAAGTTAGCACAGACTGGCGAGTCTTGATGGTTAATTGCGGGACATCATGGGGGCAGGAGCGCCCCGGTCAGGTATGGCACCAAGCCGGGGCGGGCGTTACCGGATTCAGTTTTGTTGAAGCGTTTGCACCATCGCCTTGGCAGCGCCTTCAGACGACGCCGGGTTCTGGCCGGTGATCAACTTGCCATCCACAACGATGTGCGGAGCCCAGTCGTCGCCTTTGGAGTAGGTTCCGGCATTTTCTTTCAGCATATCCTCCAGCAGGAAAGGCACGGTGGTTGCCAGGCCGACCGCCTCTTCTTCACTGTTGCTGAAGCCGGTCACCTGCTTGCCGCCAACCAGATTCTGGCCTGGCTTGATTTCCACATGTTTGAACACCGCTGGTGCATGGCATACGGCACCGATTACTTTGTCCTGTTCGTAGGCGGTCTTGATCAGGGCAATGGAGGTTTTGTCGTTCACCAGATCCCACAGCGGGCCGTGACCACCCGGGTAAAAGACGGCGTCAAATTCGTTCATGTCCACGTTGCTCAGCACTTTTGTGCTGGCGAGAGCTTCCTTGGCATGGGCATCTTTCTGGAATCGGTGGGTGGATTCGGTCAGAGCGTCATCGGCTTCACTATTAGGGTCAACCGGTGGCTTGCCGCCTTTTGGTGATGCGATGGTGATGTCAGCGCCAGCATCGCGGAATACGTAATAAGGTGCGGTGAATTCTTCCAGCCAAAAGCCGGTTTTATGCCCGGTGTCGCCCATTTGGCTGTGTGACGTAAGTACCATAAGGATCTTCATAGTGCCTTTCCTTTCTGTCGTGAAGTGAGAGTCACCTGTTTTTACCAGACTTGTTACTGTGTCTTGTGTTACTTGGCTGTTAATTCAACCGCAGTGACCTAGGCCTTTTTACGCAACCAGGCCCTGTGCAGATCTGAGAGCGTCTATACTCTGTATACATTTTACTGCCAGTTGTGATTTGCAAAGGTGTTCAGGAGACAACAAACAATGCGATTACTGATTGTTGCTTTGCTGGCAGCAATAACGTTTTCTGCCGCAGCACAACAAGGTACCGAGACCGTTCGTGCCCTGACGGTTTCGGTGGGTGCAAATCACGCGCCGCCATACCGGATTATACAGGGCGGCGAGCCCTCAGGCCTTTACGTCGAGATTTTCAAGGAAATCACGGATCGGCTCGGCTGGAAAACGCACTATCGGGAAGTGCCCTTTCGCAGAGTGCTGAATCTGTTACAGAAGGGCGAGGTGGACGTTATGTTGGGCGCTCGGGAAACCTCGGAAAGGGAGGCCTATATGACCTTCGTTGTTCCGGCGTTTCCAGCGGATCGTCGACTGTTTCTGTATTTTGACGATGCCAACCGAATTGAGCGTTATTCGGACCTCTATGGCAAAACAATCGGAGTTCTTGAAGGCTCTACTTACTTTCGGAAATTTGATAACGATAGGCAGTTGCGCAAAGAGCCCGCGCCCCGCTATGAAAATTTGATGTTGATGATGGAAAAAGGTCGGGTAGATGTTGTTGTGGTGCCCGAGCTCATTGGCATCTATACACTTCGCGAGCTGGGTATGCCGGTGAAGATATCGCCTTTTTTTGTGCCAGGAGAGCGATCATGGATTGCAGTTGCCAAAGCGTCGCCGGTGTTGGAATATGAGGACGACATAAGGGCAGCGTTTAAACTGATTGAGGCCGAGGGCATCTATGAAGATCTGGTACTAAAGTATTTGGATCAGTACGCTCAGTAAGATGAGAATGCCCTCCATAATAATACTATGGTCTGGCCAGTTCAGGTGGCTTGATGCCCGGGAGCAGGATGGTCATTTACGTGTTAGCCCTTAAAAAGAAGACGCTTTCCGCCTCTGCCAGAATTGTTACTTTTCTGCTGACTCTCATGCTTGTTTGTGTGGCCAACGCAGCGCAAAAGCCCACCTGCAAAACCTTGACTGCCAGCGGCAACCCGGAGTATCCACCACTTCTATGGGAGGACCCAGGAGCACCGGAGCACCTCACGGGAGCAGCCACGGCGTTGCTGGAAGAAATACTTGAATCCCTTGGGGTAAAACTTGAAGTTCAGAACCTCGGGTCCTGGGCACGGGTTCAGCGCCTTGCCAAGATTGGTGAGCTGGATATGGTTGCCGGCGCGTTTATTACATCTGAACGCATCCAGTATATGGACTATCTGCTACCGCCCTTTACCAACCTTGCTGCGTCCATTTGGGTGCCCAAGGACAAGGTTTTCGAGTATCGCCACTGGCCAGACTTGCAGGGCAGGCGTGGAAGCACGCTGATCAACAACAGCTTCGGCCAGGGTTTCGACCGCTATGCAGAAGACAACTTGCAGATTGTTGGTGTACGAACCATAGAGCAGTCTTTTGAAATGGCAATTGCCGGGCGCATAGATTACGTTTTGTACGAGCGATTACAGGGGCAGGTGAAGCTGCAACGCTTGGGACTGGCGGATGAGTTTGTAGCTCTGGATGTACCTGTCAGTACCGAGGGGCTTTTCTTTACGTTTTCCAAGAATTCAAGCTGCAATACGTTTGAACTCCGTGAGCGCATTGCCGATCGACTGTATACACTGGTTAACGCAGGCCGCCTGGACGAACTTGTCAGCGAATATACTGCCCGTTACATGTCCCTTAAGCCTTAGCGCCCACCGGACAACTCATTCAACCCGTAAGAGAGTTTTATCAGTATGGCAATCTGGACCCGTACACCGGATCTTGAGCACATGGCCAAGGCCAGCATGAACACCGCAGTCAGTCACATGGGTATTGAATACATCGAAGTTGGTGATGACTATGTCACAGGCCGGATACCGGTGGATGAGCGCACGGTTCAGCCGTTTGGCATTTTGCATGGTGGTTCATCGGTGGTTTTGGCGGAAACGCTGGGGAGCATGGCGGCAAATTGCTGCTTGAAAGATCCCGGCACCGTGGCAGTGGGGCTGGAAATCAATGCCAATCACATACGTCCTGCTACCAAGGGCTGGGTGTACGGAACGGCCAGGGCGCTTCATATTGGCAGCACAACCCAGGTATGGGAGATTCGCATGTCGAACGAAGAGGGCAAAACCACCTGTATCTCGCGCCTGACTATGGCAGTGACCAAGCGCCCGTAATCAGCCGTTTAGAGCCGCGGGAGTACGCTGACCTTGTCCCGGCCCTTGGCCTTGGACAGGTACATGGCTTCATCGGCGCGTGAAAGCAGTGATTCAAGGCGGCCGTCATCATTAGACAGCATGGCGATACCGAAGCTGGCGGTTGGCCTTAACTCTGCGTGTTTGTACTGAACCCGGAGCGCTTGAAGTGCTTGGCGTAACAGTTCCGCCAGCTCCAGGGCTTGATCCTGATGGGTGTCAGGCAATAGCAGTGCAAACTCTTCGCCGCCGATCCGTGCGGTTACGTCAGATGCTCGCCCTCTGGTCCGTAGCAGATTTCCGATCTCTCTGAGAACCTCGTCTCCCGCCTCGTGGCCATAGGTGTCGTTGATTTGTTTGAAGTGATCCAGATCGAACATAATAGCGGCGACAGGTGTCTGGCTTCGTTTTGCCTGTTTCAGGAGTTGTTCACCAAACTGGAAGAAAGCCCGCCGATTGTTCAGGAGCGTCAGTTCATCCTGTAGGGATGCTTTTTCTGCTGCCTGCTGGGCTTCCTGAAGTGCTACTTCCATGTGCTTTCGGTCGGTAATATCGGTGGCGATTTCCAAGCGAACCAGGCGCCCATCTGTCCACTCTATGGCTTGATCACGACACTGGTACCAGCGCTTGTCTACCCGGTTCTGGAATTCCCATACATGAATGCCTGTGGCGGCGCCCGAGCTGTCGATCAGAAGGTGGTTTGTGCAGAAACTGCATGGACCATCAGTATTTTGCAGCATTTGCCAGCATTTCTGCCCCTCGGAAAAGCTGCCTAGGATGTTGCGGCCATAAGCATTCATGTAGAGCAGCTCGTGAGTCTCGAAGTCTGCCACATAAACCAGAGCGTCAAGATTGTCGAGAATCGTCTGAAGCCCTGCTGGCGCAGTAGATTCTTCAGTAGCCAGAGACGTTGAATGATAGACATCAACATTTCTGGACGGGATGCGATCCCCGGCTTTATGGGTAGTCATCGGCGTCAGTTCGTGTAAGTTTGCGGCGCAGTATATCAGCGATCAATCAAAGGATGGCAATTCCCGCTTGGCAATCGGTTTTCCGGCTTCCTGCCAGGCATCAAACCCGCCTTCAATCGATTGCACGTGCAGATAGCCCATTTCCTTCAAGACCTTTGCACTCAGCGCTGATCGGCCTGAGGTTTTGCAATACAGAACAATTTTCATATCCCGGTTTGCCAGCGTCGGGTCATTACTGAATTTAAACTCCAGCATGCCCCGGGAAATGTTTGTGGCTTGTGGAATGTGGCTTTGCCGATACTCGTCGCCATCGCGAACGTCCAATAACAGATCTGCAGCTTGAATGGCGCGGTCAGCTTGATCGAGGGAAACTTCTTGAATTTGCTGTTTTGCTTCTGCAACAAAATCCTGGGCGGTTTTCATAACAGGTTCTCTCTACTATAAGGGTGTTTGGTCAGACTAAGACATATTACCAAGGTGCGTAACCCTTCAGGTGTGTTAAATTCACCAGCAAAGCATAGTGAGGAAGCTATTTAATGGCTCTGTCGGAAACCAGTAAAGGCGTTGCCTACGGTCTGTCTGCATACGTTATGTGGGGCTGCTTCCCGCTGTATTTTGCGCTGTTTGATGGGGTGCCAGCCTGGGAGGTAGTGATTCACCGGGTGCTTTGGTCCTGCGTGTTTCTGGCCGTGATTGTTACCTTTCTCAAACGCTGGTCACCTGTGAAATCCGCGCTGGCGCGCCCATCGAAGCTTGGCTACGTTCTTGGCTGCGCAGTGCTTATTGCAATTAACTGGGGTGTGTACATCTACGCTGTGGAAAGTAGGCAGGTGCTGCAGGCAAGTCTTGGGTACTTCCTTACGCCACTGGTAAACGTCGGGTTGGGGATGTTGGTGCTGAAAGAGAGCATTTCCCGGCTGCAGATAGTAGCGGTGGTGCTGGCAACTATTGCGATTCTGTATCAGTTGTTCCTGCTGGGCGTGGTGCCCTGGATCACACTGGTGCTGGCGTTCAGTTTTGGAACCTATGGCCTGCTCCGCAAACAGGTAGCCCTTGATGGGCTTTCTGGCCTGTTTGTGGAAACGCTTCTGCTGTTGCCAGTGGGCATTCTTGCCCTTGCGACACTCAGTTATGCCGGGGTTTCCCACTTCGGGGGCAGCACTGCAACCACGCTCTTGTTGCTCTCCAGCGGCATAGTTACGGCGGTTCCCCTGTTGGCCTTTGCAGGTGCCGCCAGAAGGTTAAGGCTTTCCACTGTTGGCTTTCTTATGTACATCAACCCGACCATCCAGTTTCTCATTGCGCTACTGGTATTCAGCGAACCTCTTAGCCCTGAAAAGCTGACGAGCTTTGTGATGATCTGGGTAGCTCTGGCAATGTACTCATGGTCTGCCTGGGCCGGGCGAAGCAGGCCGAAAGTGCAGTGAGCGCTATTCCATTGTTTCGAGGTACTGCTCAAGCTCTTCAGCCAGCCATCCCACAACGGCGCCGCCTTGTGCCTGTTCGGATTCCAGTGCGCTGAATGCTTTCCACCAACGTGCACTGCGATGGTGAACAACCTTGAGCTTTTCCTGTTTCAAGGCATTTGCAATCAGGGGCAGAGGGAGATCTGCCCACCCGGCACCATCGATTACCGCATCCCGGATTAGCTCGTACATGGTGAAAGCCAGGTAGTTGGCTGTTTCCGGAGACTCGGCCTCCAGCCGATCGTTTTCCATAAAGGCCAGTGTGACTTCGGTAAAGCTGATGAGGTCGTCCTGGGTTACGCGCTTCAGTTGGCTCAGTGGATGATCCGGTGCAGCTACCGTCAGCATGCGCACATCGGCAAGCTCCCGAAACCATTGATAGCCCTCACTCACCAGCGCAGGCATAAGCCCGTAGGCGACATCTACTGACTGGTTTTTGACCAGAGGTGGCAGTTCCCTGGGTGTGGCCAGATAGACCGAAAGGCTGGTCTGAGGAAAGCGGATCTTTAGCCGGCGCATAAGATCACGCCAAACCGGTTCTGGAATCGAATCGTCCCGAGCTATCCGTAAAACCGACTCGGCACCGCTGAGATGGTGCTGGCAGCGTGAAAAGATCTGCCCGGCCACCTGATCAAATCGGCGGCAATCGGTCACTATGGCCTGGCCGATGGTGGTCAGTTGCAACTGGTTGCCGCTGCGCTCAAATAATGCCACGCCGAGTTCGTCCTCCAACGCAGCGAGGGCGGTGCTCACAGTGGTGCGGCTTCGGCTGAGTTCCCGGGCGGCTGCGGCGATGGTGCCATTGCGAACCACGGCCAGAAAAACCTGTATTTGCGATGTTTTCAAAAGAAATCTCCCGTTCCGCCGGTTTTTCCGTCGGTGACCGACTCACACTGTCAGCTATGTGGCGATAATATGCTGGTAATTCACGGGAGATCAAAATGTTTAAGTTTATAGCGCGGGAAAACATGGCGCTGAGTTTGTCTGCGGTAGCTGCTGGTTTGTTTGCTCTGGCCGGTATTACCTGGGGTTTGTGGATTGATTCGCTGGTTATTCTGTTTGACGGCGCCTATTCACTGGTCAGCCTGTTGCTGTCGCTGCTGTCACTATACGCTGCGCGGATTATTCGCCGCCCGGCCAGTAAGGAATACCCGTTCGGCCGCGGAGCGGTTGAGCCTTTGGTGATTGCTATTAAAGGCTTGGTGATAACGCTGGTGTGTGTATTGTCTCTGGCCTCTGCCATTGCTGCGATGCTTGAAGGTGGTCGCGCGGTGAGTGCCGACAAAGCGCTGGTATTTGCTGGCGTGAGTGTTTTGGGGTGTGCCGCAGTGTGGGTGTACCTGAAGTGGGCCGAGCGTCGCCAGTCTTCGGGCTTGCTGGTTGCAGAGCAGGGTCAGTGGTTTATGGATTCTGTACTCAGCGCAGCCGTGCTGATGGGGTTTGGAATAGCCTGGTGGTTGGAGCAGAGCGCTTGGTCCGCATGGGCTGTGTATGCCGACCCGGTGATGATGATCGCTATTTCCGCCTATTTCATCATTGTGCCTGTGAAAATGACCGTTGGTGCCGTGCGTGAGTTGTTGCTGGCAGCGCCTCCGGCGGAATTTGCAGAAGAGGTTCATGAGGCCCTTAGCTCTGTGGGGCTTGATCCGGATCAGGTGAAAATGGCGAAAGTTGGCCCCAACCTGATGATGGAAATCAGTCTCCCTGCCAACTGGCCGGGGCGCACTGAGCGCTTGAAGCGGAGTCTGTTAAAACACCTGTCGGATCTTCCGGTGCGCCCGGCGATTTTTATCCGCAGCCTGGTCAGTTAACCTAGGCGGTATGAAACAACCGATAACCGCCTACCATAAAGATGAAGAAGACCATTGGGTCGCCCGGTTGGCTTGTGGCCATAATCAACATGTGCGCCACACTCCACCCTGGGTGAACCGGCCATGGGTAATTACGGAAGAGGGACGGGCGTCCATGCTGGGTTTTGAGCTCGACTGCCGTAAGTGTGACGAGGGAGCACCTGCAGATTTTTGATAAGCTCCCTATTAAGTCGTATTCAAGGTATCGAGGGTTTGGTCGATAATACACAAACCGACTTAATCATCAGGAACTGCCTCCATGAAGTTTTTGAACTCCCTACGCATTCGAACCCGCCTGCTTCTTGCAGTGCTAATACCTGTTTTGGCGACCGCTGTCACGGTTTCCTGGGTTGCTGTCAGTCAAATCCAAGCCGATGGAGATGCTGAGCTAAAGCGGCTTGAATCAAGCCTTATGGTGTCCCGAAAACAAGGCCTTAAGAACCTTGTTGATGCAGCGAAGGCTGTAGTGGAGGAGGCCAGAAGTAACCCCGAGCTGACAGAGCGCCAAGCTAAAAATACGGCGGCAGACAGGCTGCGGGCAGTCCGGTTTGAAAAAAATAACTATGTGTTTGCCTTCGACCGTTCAGGGCAAGCTGTCTCCTATTCACCTGATCCCTCTATCGAGGGTACACAAGCCGGCCCCGCGTTCGCCAGAGTGTTGTCGCAACTGTTCCGGGCGGTCGAATCCGATGGTTATTACTCATATAGCTGGTCGAATCCTGCCTCGGGTAATGAAGAGCCAAAAATTAGTTACGCTGCCGTCATACCCGAATGGGATTGGTTAATAGCAGCGGGTGTGTATGTAACCGATATAGAGAGGCAAATAGCTTCCACTCGCGTAGAGATTGAAGCAAGTATCGCCCGCACCATTTGGTTTGGCGTTTTGGTTACCCTTGCCGTAGTGGTCGTCTCGATATTGGTCGGCGTATTTGTTGGCCGCACGGTCACCCGCCCACTAAAGAACGTTAGCGACATGATGCAAGAAATTGCTGATGGTGAAGGCGATCTTCGCCAGCGTTTGCCTGATGCAGGCACGGATGAGCTCGCTGAATTGGGGCGTCGATTCAACGCGTTCGTAATCAAAATCCAGACAACGATTCAGGAAGTCGGCTCCACAACAGATCAGGTGGCTTCTGCCGCGGAAGAATTGAGCCGTGTGGCGAATGAAACGCGTGCGTCTGTGCAGGAGCAGGGCGCGGAAACAGACCAGATTGCGTCTGCGATTAACGAGATGGCTGCAACCATTCAGCAAATCGCTGGCAATGCCAACGAAGTTGAGAGTGCCGCATCTAATGCTGATCGTATGGCTCGCGATGGTGGTGAGACTATTACCAATGCCCAGGGTGCTGTGAATAAACTATCTGAAGAAATTCAGGAGAGTGCTCGAAGCATTAATGCCCTTGCTGAAAAATCGGACGATATTCAGCAGGTTCTGGACGTGATTCATGCCGTTACCGAGCAGACTAACCTGCTTGCACTGAACGCTGCCATAGAGGCGGCACGGGCTGGCGATCATGGCCGAGGGTTCTCTGTCGTTGCGGATGAAGTGCGACAGTTGGCGCGGCGCAGCGCAGAATCCGCAGATCAGATCCGGGGAATGATTGACGGCTTTGTGAGCGAGTCACGATCTGCTGTTGAGCGTATGAATCGATCCCGGGATTATTCATCCGATACGGTTGAACGTATCAATCATGCGACCGGCGCCCTCTCGACCATCGAGAAATCAGTGGGTCAGATTCACGATCAGGTTACCCAGATCGCCACGGCTGCAGAGCAGCAAAGCCAAGTGGCAGAGGAAATCAACCAGAATGTGGTGCGTATTGTAGAAGCAGCGCAGCGTAGTGATGCAGGCGTTACCCAGACTAATGAGGCCAGCAATGAGCTGGCTCGGTTGGGCGAGAATTTGCGGGATCTGGTGAGCCAGTTCAAGGTTTGATAAACGGCTTGACGGTGTTGAGAATACAGTGCGAGGTATGAAGCATTTTCCGGCAGGGTGGTTTTTAAGGCCACCCGTGGCGCGGAGTGTGTTCACGGGCTAGTATTGCAGGCGTTCAAACGATAACAACGCAACAAGGTAAATGGTGTTAACGATGATGACACGTCTGTTCAAGATGGTAGCGGTAACGCTGCTGCTTACGGTTAGCTCTTTTGGCATGGCTGCAGATAAATATACGCTACGACTTGCGCAAACCTGGGGCCCGAATTCTCCGATTCTTGGTGAAACCACCACAAATATGGCGAAAATGGCCGAAGAAATGTCCGGTGGCCGCTTGAGAATCCGCATAGATAGCGCCAACAAACACAAAGCACCCTTTGGTATTTTTGATCTGGTGCGCAATGGCCAATACGATATGGGCCACACTGCCTCTTATTACTATAAGGGCACCATTCCCAATGCCATGTACTTCACCACCGTGCCCTTTGGCATGATTGCGCCTGAAATGTACGCCTGGTTCTATCACGATCAGGGTATGGAGCTGATGCAGAAGGTTTACGAACCTTTCGGTCTGATGTCCTTTCCGGGCGGCAACACTGGTAACCAGATGGGCGGATGGTTCAACAAGGAAATCAATTCGGTAGCAGATCTCAAAGGCCTGAAAATGCGCACGCCCGGGTTTGCCGGCGAAGTGATGGCCGAGTTAGGCGTTGCTGTTACCAATTTGCCACCCGGTGAGCTTTACACTGCACTTGAGCGTGGCACAGTGGACGCTGTGGAATGGGTAGGTCCGGCTTTGGACTTCCCCATGGGCTTTCACCAGATTGCCAAATATTACTATTCTGGCTGGCAGGAGCCGGGCGCAGAAGTTCAGTTCCTCATCAACGATAAAACCTGGAATAAACTGCCGGAAGATCTGCAGGCAATCCTTCGCATCGCCATGCGCACAGCGGCTTACGACATGTATATTCAGACCACCCACGAAAGCGGTGTGGCCTGGGACCGCATGAAAGAAGACTACCCGAACGTGACCCACAAGACGTTCCCGCCGGAAGTCATCAACGCTATGCGTGATGCAACAAATAAGTTGTTGGCTGAGGCAGCTGAGAAGGATGATCTTGCAAAAGAGATCATAAATTCCCAGCGTGACTATCTGAAACAGGTTCGACAGTGGACCAATATTTCCGATAAAGCCTACCTGAACAGTATTGCCACCGACTGACTCCTCTACACTGCACCCTGACTACTGAGGTAGACAGGGTGCTCTCATTGCAGAACAATCCCCATGAATGCAGTGCGTAAATCCTGCACACTGCTTTTTATGTAGCCTCCTTTCTGGAAAAATACGCCGCAACAGGGGCTTTTTCAGAAGCTCTCTTATTTTTGGGCAGGGTTGATGACTAAAACACTCTTATCGCTAAGCGGTATCAGCAAGCAGTTTGATGGCAAGACCGTGCTGGATGAACTCAGCCTTACCATTGATGATGGCGAATTCATTACCCTTTTGGGGCCCTCCGGTTGTGGTAAAACCACCTTGTTACGCATGATGGCGGGTTTTGAACACCCGGATGAGGGTACTGTTACGCTGTCTGGTGTTGATATCACTCAGACTCCGCCGGAACACCGCCCGCTCAATACCGTCTTCCAGAACTATGCTTTGTTTCCGCACATGTCGGTTTTCGACAATGTGGCCTATGGCCTGAAAATGGAAAAACGGCCGAAAGCTGAAATAGCGGAGCGAGTTGAAGAGGCGCTGGCTATGGTTCAGTTGGAGGACTTTGTCAGGCGCAAGCCTCACCAGCTTTCCGGAGGCCAGCAGCAGCGGGTTGCGATTGCCCGGGCGGTGGTCAAACGGCCCAAGATGCTGCTGCTGGATGAGCCCCTGTCTGCACTGGACTACAAATTACGGCGCACCATGCAGGTGGAACTCAAACGTTTGCAGCGGGAGCTGGGCATAACCTTCGTGTTCGTCACCCACGATCAGGAAGAAGCGCTGTCCATGTCTGATCGAATTGTGGTGCTTAAAGACGGGCACATTCAGCAGCTAGGCACACCTCGCGAAGTCTATGAACGCCCCGCCAATGTGTTTACCGCGCGCTTTGTGGGCCAGACCAACTTTTTCCCTGGCCGTGTGACGAAAATCGAGGGTGAGCGCATCAGTGTGGATGTGTTTGGCCTGACCCGGGATCTGAACAAGCCTTCGTTCCGTGTTGCGATGAATCAGTCGCTGCACGTTTTGCTGCGCCCGGAAGATATTCGAGTGCTTGCACCGGATGATACAGACGGTGTGGCTGGCAAGATTGTAGAGCGTAACTACAAGGGCAGTACTCTGGATTCGGTGATTGAGCTGGAAGACGGCAGCCATGTGATGGCGAGCGAGTTCTTTGATGAGGACGACCCCACATTCGATTACAGCATTGGTGAGCGAGTGCGTGTTAGCTGGGTAGATGGCTGGGAATGGTTGTTGGCGGAAGAGGGCGACGAGCCGCTCACCGATGAGGAGGAGCTGGCAGCCGATGATGCGGAGCATTAAACAGCAGCCGTTCAGAGCGGCTGTACTGGTATTGGTGTGGGGTTGGCTGCTGTTCCTCGTACTCGCGCCCAATATATTGGTGGTGGGTGCCAGCGTGATGACGCGGAACCCCTCTACCTTTATCTCGCTGCCCTTGAACCTGGATGCATACCGGCAACTGTTTAATCCCCTGTATCTGGACGTGTTTCTTCATTCCTTATACATGGCAGCACTAACAACTCTGATTTGTTTGCTGATCGGTTACCCTTTTGCATGGGCCTTGTCGCGGGTGGAAAAGCGCCGGCAGATGCTACTGATATTCCTGTTGATTGTGCCCTTCTGGACAAACTCTCTGGTGCGCACCTACGCCCTGAAGCTAATCCTGGCGACCAACGGCCTTTTGAACAGCGCACTTATGTCTCTGGGTGTGATTGACGAACCGGCGCAGCTTTTATACACCGAAGGCGCCGTGATCGTCGGCCTGGTGTATTTGCTGCTGCCCTTTATGATCCTGCCCCTGTACTCGGTATTCGAAGATTTGCGGCAGGATGTCCTGCTCGCCTCCCACGATTTGGGTGCGGGTCGCTTTGCTACCTTTAAAAATGTCGTGGTGCCGCTGACGCTGCCGGGCGTGCTGGCGGGTGTGATGCTGGTATTGCTGCCAGCGATGGGCTTGTTCTTTGTGCCGGACATTCTGGGTGGTTCGCGCAACCTGCTGGTGGGCAACGTGATCAAAAACCAGTTTCTGGATGCCCGCAACTGGCCCTTTGGTGCCGCAGCCAGCATTGTGCTCACTCTTACCATGGCGTTGTTGATGTTTGCGCACCGCCTGAGTAAACGCCGCCTGGGCGAGGAGGGTGCCTGATGCGCTGGCTATCTCGTAGTTACCTCACCCTCGTGTACTTGCTGCTGTACGTGCCCATTGTGGTGCTGGTGGTGTTTTCCTTTAACGACTCCCGCACGGGTTACAATTGGGGCGGGTTGAGTCTGCGCTGGTACGATTCATTATTTAACAATCACGCCATGGTACAGGCCATGTGGAATTCGCTGTGGCTGGCACTTACCGCGGCTACGGTCTCCACCATCATTGGCGCGCTCACCGCACTGGCCCTGCATCGCTATCGCTTTCGTGGCAAAAGAGTTCTGAACGGCATGCTTTTTGTGGTGATGATGTCGCCTGAAATTGTGCTGGCCATTTCGTTACTTGGGCTGTTCCTGCTGCTGGGCCTGAAACTTGGCTACGTTTCATTGCTGCTTGCGCACGTGACATTCTGCCTGCCGTTTGTAGTGATTACCGTTATGGCACGGCTGAGTGGTTTTGATGAACGCTTACCAGAAGCAGCTAGAGATTTGGGCGCGAGCGACTTCACCATGACCCGCACCGTATTGCTTCCGGTTATCATGCCGGCCTTGATGGCAGGCTGGTTGCTCGGCTTTACGCTCTCCATGGACGATGTGGTGGTGAGCACCTTTGTGAGCGGCCCAAGTTACGAAATTCTGCCACTGCGCATCTACTCCATGGTGCGCGTAGGGCTTAAACCTGAAGTAAACGCACTTGGCACTCTGCTGCTAGTGTTCTCACTAGTGATGTTGATGTTGTCGCAACGGATTCTTTCAAGGAGCAAACAATGAAGAAACTCGCACTGGCCGGCATTCTGGCCCTTGGCCTGACTGGCTGCAGTTCCGATGACCCGCAGGTACTTAATCTGTACAACTGGTCTGAATACATGCCTCAGGAAGTGCTGACCCGCTTCGAAGATGAGACCGGCATCAAGGTGGTATACACCACCTACGACAGCAACGAGGCCATGTACGCCCGTTTGAAGTTGCTGGATGAGAGCGCCGCATACGACCTTGCCGTGCCTTCTACTTACTATGTCAGCAAAATGCGCAATGAAGGACTGCTGTTGCCAATTGATCAAAGCAAGATCAGTGGCTTTGATCAGCTTGATCCGGAGCTCACTGGCCTGGATATAGACCCGAGCAACCAGTACAGCGTGCCTTATCTCTGGGGCACTACCGGTATTGGCGTGGATACTGCTGATATTGCCGGCGACCCGGTGACCGCATGGGCAGACCTTTGGGACGAGCGCTTCAAAGGCAAGGTGAACCTTACGAACGACATGCGTGAAGTCTTTCATATGAGCCTGCGGGTACTGGGTTACCCCGGTAACAGTACCGATCCTCAGCAAATTGAGGAAGCCTATGAAAAGCTCACGGAACTCATGCCCTCCGTGCGTACGTTTAACTCGGATGCACCCCGCATGCCCTTCCTTGAAGGTGAAGCTGATGTGGGTATGATCTGGAACGGCGAAGCCGTTATGGGCAAGGAGAGTATGGAAGCACTGGAGTACGTGTATCCAGAAGAAGGCGTTATTGCCTGGCTCGACAGCTTCGTGATTCCAAAGAATGCCAAGAACCCGGAAGCGGCCCACGCGTTCATCAGCTTTGTGCTACAGCCGGAAATTGCGGCGTTGATCAGCGAAGATATTGGCTACGCCACGCCGGTGCTATCCGCCAGGGAGCTGTTGGACGATGAAGTCGCCGGAGATCGGGCCAGCTATCCAACGCCGGAAGACATGGTGAATGCCGAGTTTCAGACCGACATAGGGGATGAAGCCTTGCAGGTCTATGCCAAATACTGGGAAAAGTTGAAATCAGGGCTGTAAATCCCAGCTTCCGAGTGTGACATTGCAGGGCCAGTCCTTGGCCCTGCAATTCTTCTGACTAACACAAAATTTTGGTGTCTATTTTTTGTACATGTCGGGGCGCGGGTGCTCTATACTGTCCTTTATAGCCCCTATTGGCCGAATATCCGTGTCTACACCTGCACTCTTTCTCAAAATCCTCATTATCCTGTTCGGAGCCCTGTGCGGACTTGCGCCGGTTGCATCCTTGGCGGCACCACAGCCATTAACTGAAGGCTGGGAGTACCGTTGGGGCGACTTACCCTTCACTGTGGAAGGAGCACCTGACTGGGCCCTTGCACAGCAGCCAGAACAGTGGCACGCCATTGATTTTCCTTCTAACCCCTCAGGCCGGAATGGCCAGGACCAGGTGTGGTATCGGGTAACCCTGCCTGCGGGTGACTGGCAAGATCCCGTGCTCTATATCTTGAGCGTCGATTTGATTGTTCAGGTGTGGCTGGATGGTGAAAACATCTATCAATACGGCACCTTCGACAAGGATGGCCGGGGAAAATTCGAAGGCTGGCCCTGGCACAAAATCACCCTGCCAGAGGGTTACGAGAATAAAACGCTGTATTTCCGCGTGTTTTCTGATTACACGGATATCGGTCTTTGGGGTGAAGTGAGCCTCATGGATCACTCCGAGTTGATTCTGCATATCCTCAACAGCTCACTGGAGGCTCTACTTGTAGCAGGGTTCTCGCTGCTGGTGGCTGTGCTCGCACTGATACTTTCCCTGCTGCAGGGCGGCAGGAAAACCTTTACCAGCATTGCTCTTTTTTCGCTGGCTTCGTCAGTGATGCTCCTCTCCGAAAGCGCAGCCAGCCAGTTGCTTGTGCCCGATGCCTTGATGTGGGATTACCTGGCCGCCGGTAGCTACTTTCTGCTACCTGTTGGTCTTTGGCTTATGCTCGACCAATGGCTGGGTGACGCCCGCCCGCCGCGAGCCATTTCAGTGATCTGGAAGCTGCATCTTGTATACGCGCTAGGGGCGCTGAGCCTGGCGTTGACAGGTGTTATAGGCCTTTCGTTTACCTTCCCGCCCTTTGATGCTCTGTTTTTGTTGTCCCTCTTTTCGATGGCGCTGATAACCGCTCCCCGGATGCGCTTAATGACCACTGAGCAGCAAGTTCTTGTGCTGGCGTGTGGCGTGTTCGGTGCTTTGTTGGTTGCAGACATGGCGGTAGCCCATGGTTTTATGCCTTGGGTTCAGGTGCCCGTTGGCCTGGGTCTTCTCGTGCTTATATTGGCCGTTGTAATAATCTCGTTAAGACATTACGGGATGACCCAGCGAGCCCTGCAGGAGCTAACTGTCACACTTGAACACCAAGTGGCTGAGCGAACCGAAAAAACAGAGAAGCTTTTGCAGCGAGAGCAGACCAGGGCTGAGGTTCTGGCGTTTGAAAATCAGAAAAGCCGGGTATTTGCCGAGGTTGTTTCGGAACTGCAAGCATGCGTTAGCCTTGATCAGGCGTGTCAACGGCTCGCTGAGGATATGCCCAGTTTGTGCAGTCCTATCAAGGGCATGGTATACCGGAGAACGGCCTTTGGTGGGTATGAGCGCCTTGCGCTTTGGGGCTACGGAGATTCACTGCCTGATCTGCCTCCTGCTATTGAGACGCTCAGTCATATGCCGCCCCCGGTTCATCTTCTTGGCGGTTCCATCGAGGAGGCTGAGGCGGCTTGCAAGAACTGCCAGGGACTTGTGTGCTTCTCTATCAATGTGGAGTTTATGGGCCATGGGCCAGCGCCGGAATGCTTGTTGCTATTGGATGCTGACAGCATAAGCAGCTCTGGGAAAACTGAAGGTGGCGCCGCAAGGTTAATGGCTTCAATCAACCTGGCGGTTGAACGAATTGGGGTAACGCTTTCAGGCATTTCACTCAAGGAAGACCTGCGCCGCTTCTCTTATGAAGACGCCCTCACGGGGCTTAAGAATCGCCGCTATTTTGATCAGTTGTTTGAACACGAAGCTACCGTAGCCCTACGCAAAGAATTGCCACTGTCGCTGTTGCTGGTTGATATAGACCACTTTAAGCAGTTTAACGACACCCATGGGCACGAAGCAGGTGACGCCGCACTGAAAGCATTCGCTGCAATACTGGAATCGCGTTTTCGTGGCAGTGATGTTGTCTGCCGTTACGGTGGCGAAGAGTTTGTGGTGATTCTGCCCGCTTCGGATATAGCTGGAGCAAGAGAACGAGCTGAGCAACTGCGCGAAGCCGTGCGAAAAGAAACGGTGATATTTGAGGGCAAAGATCTCGGATCCCTGACCATATCCATTGGCGTTGCGTCATGGCCGGGCAGTACCAACAATCCCGAGAAGCTGTTGAAGCTGGCAGATGAGATGCTATACAAAGCTAAAGCTGGCGGGCGAAATAAGGTTGAGGCGTTCCCGGATATCTAGCCGACCGGCACAAGGCCGGCCCATGAAATGGGGCTCAAACCACCAGAACCGGGCACTTGGCCTGAGAGGCCACCCGGTGTGAAACACTACCGAGAAGCATCCCGTCTTTGTCGCTATGAGTGCCTCGAGTTCCCACCACGATCAGATCTGCTTCTTTGTCTTGGGCAAATTTCACAATAACCTTTGATGGACGCCCGGATTTCACAAAGCCGCGAATCTTCGTTGCCCCGTGGTCGATAGCCATATCCTTGGCATGTTTGACCACTTCTTTAGCGTAATCAGACAGCACTTTGTCTGGAATATCCATGTCCGCAGGCCGGCCAATGGAGAGAGACGCTTCGAACAGGCTGTGGTGCTTGTACACGCAGAGAATGAAGATCTCGGTTTCAGGCATCAGTTTTTGAAACCCGATAGCCTTATCCAAAGCCTTGAGTGAAGTTTTGGACCCATCCACCGCCACCAGTATCCGTTTGAACATGCTTGTCTCCTTATAAATTCAGATCCAGGTGTGCGTCAGTCTGCAAAGGCAAGGTCACGCAGGAACAGAGCAATCTGGGGGAAGGCAATGATCAGGCCGGCCGCCAGGATCAGCATGAAAATAAACGGAGGCGTGCCCCGGATAACTTCAAGGTAAGGCCGTTTGAAGATCGCGATGGCTGTGAAGATGTCACAACCAAACGGCGGTGTTGCAGATCCGATTGCAACCTGCAGGGTGATGAGTACGCCCACCAGCACTGGGTCCAAACCCGTTGCCTGAATGGCAGGAGCAAATATTGGCGTTAATACCAGGATGACGACAATGGGGTCTACAAACATGCAAGCGACAAAGAAGGCCACGCAGATAGCGATAAGCACGCCGACCGGGCCGGCCTCGTTTACACCAACAGACTCCAGGATTGCCTGGGGGATCTGGGCAAAGGAAATGATCCAGGAGAAGCCGTTACCTACGGCCACCAGAATAAAGACCACGGCGGTGATCAGGCCGGTAGATTTGGCAATCTTGTAAACTTCACCAATCTTCAGGGAGCGGAATATGATGAATTCCAACAGGAATGCATAGAGTACGCACACCGCTGCGGCCTCTGTAGGGCTGAAAATACCGCCATAGATACCACCCACAATGATAACCGGGAAAAACAATGGCCAACTGGCATCACGAACTGAAAGCGCACGCTGGCGCCAGCTTGCCTTGGGCTCCGTTGGTACGTTGTTTTTGTAGGCGTAGAACAGGCAATAAAGCGAGAACATGAACAGGATCAGGATGCCCGGGCCGACACCCGCAATGAATAGCTCTGCAATGGAGGTTTGGGAGATAACCCCATAGATGATCATGCCGATGCTGGGAGGTATCAGGAAGGCAATGTCACTGGCGTTTATGATCAATGCCAGCGTAAACGAATCGGAATAACCGGCCTTGAGCATTTTGGGACGTAATGGCGAGCCAACCGCCACAACGGTCGCCTGGGTGGAGCCGGAAACGGCGCCGAAGAGCGTGCAGGAAGTTGCGGTACTGATCGCCAGGCCGCCCTTAATATGGCCGATAAAGGCCATAACCATGTTGATCAATCTATCCGCAGACTGGCCACGGGTCATTATGTCTGCAGCAAGAATGAACATGGGTACGGCAATCAACGAAGCGGGTCGAATGCCCCCCATCATCTGCTGAATAAACGTGCCCATCTGGCCGAAGCCGTCGAACATCATAACAAAGCCAACGACGGCGGCGGTCGTCAGTGGGATCATCATCGGGAAACCGAGCAGCAGTAGCCCGATCATGATGATCATTAGAATAGTCGCCATAGGTGTGCCCTTTTTTATCGTGCCCGGTGTAAAACCGGATCAGACTTCCGATTCTGAATCAGCGTATCCGTCGATCACTCCGGTGGAGAGATAAACATCCTCAGTAGTGAAGTTCTTGATTGCTGTGAGGAAATACTGAATGCCAGTCACGGCAAAGCCCACAGGCACCCAGATATAAATCCACCAGATCTCAAAACCCAACGCCGGCAAAATACGGCCACGGCTGTAAAGAGTCTCGATGTATCCGTAGGAGTGGTAGCACAGGAAGAACATTACCGCAGAAGTAAACAGGGCGATGAGGATCATCAGCACCTTGCGGCCTTTGGCTGGTAGTGCATCGTAAACTGCAGACATTCGTATGTGACGCCCGTAACGCGCCGCGTACCCGATGCCGGCAAAGGTCACGAGAATAATCAGGATGCGATTGATTTCGCCCGAGAAGAAAAAGCCCTCTCCAAAAACAAATCGCGCAATAACGTTTACAACGGTATTGATGGCCATGAGGATAATACCTGCGGCCAATATGACGGCCTCGGCATTGGCAATCCAACCGTCTATGGTTCCCAGAAACCCGGGCAGACCGGACTCAAAAGTACCGGTGTCGTCATCTATCTCCGGGGTGTTCTCCGACATGGGATCTGCTCCGGTTCATGTCGCTCCCGACCGGTCACTCATGCTTGGCGGGGCGGGGTTGGTTCTATGGAGTGTCCGCCGGCGAGTGCCGGCGGACACAGGAGCAATGCAAGAATTTTACTTTTGCACGGCTTTCAGGTCTTTCTTGAACTGGTTTAGCAGTTGTTCGCCGCCCTTGCCAGTCATCTCAATGAACTTTTTCTCAACTTGAGGAGCGCGAGCTTTGAACGCCTTGATCTGCTCTTCATTCAAACGCGTTACAGTAACCTCGTCACTGGCTGCCTGGATCTTTGCAAGAGCTTCATCCGCCAAACCATCGATATGGGTGATGATTTTTTCAAAAGCATAGTCTGCTGCATCCTGGATGAGCTTCTGGTCTTCTTTTGACAAGCCGTCGTAGAAGTCCTTGTTGGCCATTGCCGCAGTGGTGAACCAGCCGTGACCGGTGTAAATCAGGTTAGGTGACACTTCGTACAGCCCGCCTGACTCGATCCAGAAAATCGGGTTTTCCTGACCGTTGATCATGTTGGTCTGCAGAGCGCCGTAAACTTCACCCCAGGGCAGTGGCGTTGGGGTCGCGCCGAACGCAGAGTAGGTTTCAGACAACAGCGGGTTGGTCATAACCCGGATCTTCTTGTTCTTCATGCCTTCGGGTGTTGTGACTGGCTCATCCAGCGTGATAACAAACTCGCCTTCCGGGTACATCTGCAGAAGCTCAAGGCCTTTCTCGGAATAAAGCTTAGGAAAGTCTTCGTTGATGGCCTTACTCTCACGGAAGAAATCAATAACCGTGCTTATGTCTGTGGGCATCAGGTAGGGGATAAAGAAAATTTGTGCTTCAGGAATCAGAGCACCGGTAAAGCCAGGCGACTGGTTAACAAAATTCAGAATGCCTGCCTGGGTTTGTTCCATGATGTCATCAGACTCACCCAGCTCGCCAAAACGATAAACCTGGAGGGTGTGGTCGGAGTTCTCTTCGATGTATTCCTTGAACTTATATGCGTATACATCCTGTACGTCGCCTTCATACTCTTCGTGAGCGTAGCGCCAGTTGGCTGCGTTCACAGAGTTTGCTGCGGTCATTGCCGCGAATGCGAACGCTGAAATTCCGGCCAGTTTCTTGAGTTTTCTCATGCTGCTCATCGGGTTTTCTCCGTTCATTTTTTTTCAGACATTTATTGTTACATTAGTAGAGACTGGCAAAACTTACCGACTTTCGCAAGAAAATGGCCTGTTTGGTTCCATATTGGCCAATATGTGTTCGATTACTGGATGCCGGCTCTTGAAAGGAATCCCTCGAACTCGTTGGTGATCCGTTCAAGACTGTTTGCAAGGCGGTGACCATCGGGGAGTAGCAGCGTTGGCAATGCCTGTTTTCGGGCCAGCTCAATAACGGGCATTGGGGGCACTACGTCGTCATCCCAGCCGTGGATGATCTGCACGTGTTTGGCTTGTATGCGCGGGCTGGATTGCGGGTAGCCCTCCATTGCCAACGCCGGTGCCAGCAGAAAGCAACCCAGGACCGGGGTTTGCTCACTGGTTTGCGCGCAAACCCAGCCGCCCATGCTGGAGCCTGCAAGAATAATGTTGCGGGGGTTTGCACCACTGGCGGCTATGGCGTCTTGCATCTGGGTAAGGCGAGCGGCCGGGTCTTTGGTGCTTCTATGGTCTATGGCGTGCGCCCGGACGTTTTCAAAGGACTCGGCCAAGGCTTTGAGGGCCTGAATTTTGGTTCCCCCCGGACCGCTCTCCAGACCATGGGAGAGGAAAACGTGTGTAATGCTTTTATTCATGGCGTTTTAGCCTTTCCGGGTTTCATTAAGTATGTCGAGTGCATGCCGCCGTTTTTCCGGATCATAAATATCCACGGTAAACATAAGCTCATCCACGTCCACACTGGCCAGTAGTTCATTGATTTGTGTTTTGATAGCCGCGGCATCGCCAAGCAGTTGCAGCCCAAGAAAATCCTTAACAGTCGCCTGCTCAGCTGGATTCCAAAGGCCATCCATTGATTCCACCGGCTCTTTCATCCAAAGGGGCTGTCCCCGGAAAAGCGCCAGAATTCTCTGGTAGCTGGTGGTCGCAAGGTACTTTGCTTCCTCAGGGCTTGCAGCAGGCACGGCGGGAACCGCCAGCATGCTATAAGGCTTTTGCAGTTGCTCGGAAGGCTGGAAGTTGTCCTGGTACACCTTCAAAGCCTCACGGTACAGCCGTGGAGCAAAATGCCCGGCAAAGGCATAGGGTAGGCCTCGCATGGCAGCCAGTTGGGCGCTGTAGAGGCTTGAGCCCAATAGCCAGATCGGCACCTTTGTGCCTGCACCAGGAATGGCCTTTACTGCTTGGCTGGGGTTAAGGGGGCCAAGCAGAGACTGTAATTGCGCAACATCTTCCGGGAACTGTTCCGCCCCCAATCCTTCCCGGCGCAGGGCGCGAGCCGTTATTTGGTCAGTGCCTGGCGCTCGGCCAAGGCCCAGATCAATGCGGCCGGGGTAAATGCTTTCGAGCGTTCCGAATTGCTCTGCAATCACCAGAGGTGGGTGGTTAGGCAACATGACACCGCCGGAGCCAACCCGAATGGTTTGGGTTTTGCCGGCAATGAGACCAATCAGCACGGAGGTTGCCGAGCTGCTGATACCCTCCATATTATGGTGTTCAGCCAGCCAGAACCGCTTGAAGCCGAGATTTTCGGCATGCTGGGCGTAAGCCACGCTGTTCGCCAGTGTGTTGCCAACGGTATCGCCTTCGCGAACCGAAGCGAGTTCGAGTAATGAGTAGTCAGGATAATTGTTCATAGTGCTAGGATAGCATTTGAAGCTCCACTACAGAGAAGGAAACCATTGTGCAGCAAAGTGCCTATTATGAAGACGACACCACACTGGCCCAGTACCTGGAGTTTCACTTTGGTGAGCAGTGGCATGGCGAAGCAAACTTTCCCAGGGGCCTGGCAAGAGTAGCTATTGAGGCCATGGACGGGCGCACTATGGGGAAAGCTCTGGATATTGGCTGTGCCTGTGGGCGCACCAGTTTTGAGTTGGCCCGGGTGTTTGCGCATGTGGATGGCATCGACTTCTCCACCAAGTTTGTGGAGCAGTGCCAGGTGATGGCCAGAGATAAAGTGGTTCGCTACGCCCGGCCGGAAGAAGGCTCACTGGTGACGTATCAGGAGCGTACTCTCGCGTCCTTGGACCTGGAAGAGACTGCTGAGCGGGTGGCGTTCCATCAGGGCGACGCTTGCGACCTGAAGCCTGAGTTCACAGGGTACGACCTGGTGCTGGCGGGTAACCTTATCGACCGGCTTTACGACCCTTCACTCTTTTTAACCCGCATTCACGAGCGCATGAGTGACAACGGGCTCCTGCTGATTGCCTCTCCTTACACCTGGCTGGAGGAGTACACACCTAAAGAAAAATGGGTGGGCGGCTTCCAGAAAGATGGTGAGAGCTACAGCACGTTTGACGGCCTGCGCGACATGCTGGCACCGCACTTCACCTTGGTGAAGGAGACCCGAAGCCTGCCATTTGTGATCCGTGAGACGCGCAACAAGTTCCAGCACAGCTTTTCCGAGCTGACAATCTGGGAGAAAAGCAGGGCGGATTAGCTATAGATACACTTTGGGTACGGTTCAAAAAGTACGAGTGCCGGGCAAGCGCAAAATATAATAGCTTACGAACGACTTAGATCACGTCGACTTGACGGAAGCTATGGTGCGTAAAGTGCACTTTGATTGATAATGTGCGCCCCAAACTTTTGAGCCAGATCCCATGACTGAAAACAGTAGTTCCGAAAAACTGCCGTTCCGGCGTTTTTCCAATCGTGTAATTGTCCCTTCCAGCATTTTTGCAAAAGTAACTTTAGTCTTTTTTGCAATCTTCTCATTTGGTTTCAGTGCGCTGGCAAGCGCTGCAGAATCCAATGCTCAAAGCCTTACCCATCATCCGGTTGGCTATATTTCTATCATCATCTTTGTCATTGCCATGGCATTCGTGATGCTTGAAGAAAAGCTGCACCTGCGCAAATCCAAGCCGGTGTTGCTGGCGGCGGGTTTGATCTGGTTCCTGGTTGCCGGCGCGGCAGCCATGAGTGGCGATACGGAAAGCGCTAATGCAGCCTTGAAGCACAACCTGCTTGAATACTCAGAGCTTCTTCTATTCCTGTTGGTGGCCATGACTTACATAAATGCCATGGAGGAGCGTCAGCTGTTTGATGCCTTGCGTGGCTGGCTGGTAAGCAGAGGCTTTAGCTATCTCAGCCTGTTCTGGATTACCGGCCTGTTGGCATTCTTCATCTCACCTATCGCAGACAACCTGACTACCGCTCTATTGATGTGTGCTGTGCTGCTGAAAGTCGGTGAAAACAGCCCAAGATTTATCGGTCTCGGTTGTATCAATATTGTGGTCGCAGCAAACGCCGGTGGTGCCTTCTCGCCGTTTGGTGATATCACCACACTGATGGTTTGGCAGAAGGGTGTGGTTGAGTTTACGGAGTTCTTCAGGCTGTTTATTCCGTCGGCTGTTAACTTCCTCGTGCCAGCCATTATCATGAGCTTTGCTATCCCGCGCGAACAGCCTCAGGATGCATCGGATGCCGTAATCATGAAGCGTGGCGCTCGTCGCACAGTGGTGCTGTTTTTGCTGACCATTACCACGGCCGTGCTAGGCCACAACTTCCTGCATCTGCCCGCAGTGGTAGGCATGATGATGGGCCTCGCCTATCTTCAGCTCCTGAGTTATTACCTGCAACTCAGCTTCAAGCGTGGCGTTGCCCGTGAGCGGGTTTGGGCTGAAAACCATCAGAATACACGCCTGCTCGCACGGCTCGACAAGGCGGTGCCTTTCGACATATTCAACCCAATGGCACGCACAGAGTGGGATACGCTACTGTTCTTTTACGGGGTTGTGCTGTGTGTGGGCGGGCTTGGGTATATCGGCTACCTCGCCGAGATTTCCCAGTTGCTGTATACCGACTGGAATGCAACGGGTGCGAACATTGCGGTGGGTGTGATCTCAGCCATCGTGGATAACATCCCGGTGATGTTTGCGGTGCTTTCAATGGGGCCGGATATGTCCCATGGCCAGTGGCTTCTGGTTACGCTGACTGCAGGGGTGGGTGGATCTATGTTGTCGATTGGTTCTGCCGCAGGTGTCGCGCTGATGGGCCAGGCGAGGGGTTACTATACCCTTATGTCACACCTGCGCTGGACGCCAGTGATTGCCCTTGGATACGCAGCATCCATTGCAACCCATATGTGGTTTAACGCCCACCTGTTTTGATAGGCCAAGCACGGAGCCCTCAAGGGGCTCCGTTGCTCAAGCCGTATTGCCCAGCGCCTATTAGCGCATTGTCTTCAGGGCTGTTGCCCACTTCTCCATTTCTGTCAGCATAGTTGTTGCTGAATGGTCGATGTGCTCGTTGGAGCTGAACACCTTGTTGTCGTCCAGGTGGTTCCAGGCCATGGGCACCATCACGCCTTCAACCATCGGCATCATCTTCAGGGTATTGACCAGCTGGCGAGCCAGTGTTGCTGCGCGAATACCGCCCGCAGCGCCGCCATAGCTAACGAAGCCGCAGGGCTTGTAGTTCCATTCTGTGTAAACGTAATTCAGAGCGTTCACAAAGGCTGGCGGTGGGCAGTAGTTGTATTCTGGCGTTACAAACACAAAGGCATCGGCTGAGTTAACGCTTTCAGACCAGCGTTTCGTATGTTCGTGTTCATAAATGCCTGAGCGCGGGTGGTTGGCTTCGTTGTAAACGGGAAGATCAAAGTCAGCCAAATCTATTAGTTCGCAGTCGAAGCTGGAGTTGTTTGTCGCAAACTCGTGAAACCAGGTTGCGATGGATGGGCCAATACGGCCAGGGCGTGTGCTGCAAATTACGATATTCAGTTTAAGTGCCATGAACAATGTCCTGAATGGATGTGAGTGCCGTGCCAAAACCGGCGGTACAAGATGTGCTTTAAATCAAGATGTTCGCGTCCATTACTTCAAACGAAGCATTTTGAGAGAGATGAACAGGAAATCCGATCAAGTGCGTAAACCGGGTTAGAGTGTTTGGCGCACGCGTTCCTCAAGTGTGCGTGCCGACATCGGCCTGCCAAATGCCCACCCCTGCCCAAACCTGATGCCCATGCCAGCCACGATCTTTGCCTGAGCATTTGTTTCCACACCTTCCGCAACAACGTCCATGCCCAGTTCATGTGCAATGCGGACCATTAACGGAACAAGCGCCGCGCCCAGCCCACCGGTATCTATATCGAATACAAAACTGCGGTCAATCTTCAGCGTGTTGCATCCCAGATCCCGCACCTTTGCGAGATTGGAGTAGCCGGTGCCAAAATCGTCGACCGCCAGCTCGAAGCCATTCTGTTTGATCCAATGTATGCAGTCTTTGGCAGTGGCCGTATCCAGGTTCTCGTCCTCGGTAATCTCAAAGGTAATGTTGAACCGGGATGTCGCAAGAGCCAGAGAAATATCGGCATCTTTCATTCTGCTTTGGGCAATATCGGAAGGGAACAGATTGATGTTTACCTTGAAGCCTGCGGGCAGGCCTGTTCTGGCGTTCAGGTCGTCCAGAGTCTTCTGCATGACCAACTGGGTAAACCGCCAACTCTCGCCAACACTGGCCAGTACCGGGATGAATTCTTCCGGATCAATCGCGCCATAAGCATCACGAAATCGCGCGAGAACCTCACACCCGATGATGCTTCCGTGTTCTAAATCGACAATGGGTTGATACAGTGGGAAATAAGCTTTGTGCTTTAGCCCTCTTATTATCCTCCGCGATGTACTCAATCGTCTTTTCAGAACAAGCCAGCTCACCAGGCCTGACCCTGAGCCTAAAATCAGACCGGTCATTACAAGAAAAGCCGCAAGTGATGGGTTGCGTCTTAGAACATCCATGTGTTCTATTTCTGTGCTTGCGCAATAGGGGATCGTGTTACTACAAGTTTGCGAGTAGATGGATGTGAGCGTGGTCGCATGTGCGGATTTGTCGCCCAAACTGCGGTATACCCCCGAGTCTCCGAAGGCATGCTGGATTTGCGCAAGCCTGTTGCGGAAAGTCAGTTCCCAGCGACCGTTAACGGTTACTAACTGTTCCAGCCAACGGGTGTCAAAAACCACGTTAAACCGGCCTTTCCCCACGATGGGGGCGGTCATATCACCATTAAAGAGGATAAGACGAACAGCCGGCCAGTATCGGAAACCGTCTTCGCTGGTAAAGTCCCACGGCCCCTGCTGGTAGGGAGATTCCAGAATGCCTTGGCCCGTTGTGCACAGAACAGCGTTGTCTCTGACAAAACCAATATCCCGTACACGGTTGGCAAGGAACAGCTCCCGCCGCATGACCGCCAGCATCGTTTCGTTGCATTGATCAATGCCCTGAGCGTTCAGCCGATTTATCACAGAACGGCTTTCCAGCGCAATCTTTTCAGCCTCAGAAATCAATGCATCGAGTTCTACCGATTGGGATGCCAAGGTGCCCTGAACGGCTACAACAAGCGTTATCAGCACATACACGCAAAAGGCGCTGAGGCCTGAGGCCATAACGATCAAGACCTGCGTCCAGCGAAAGGAGTGGCCAACGTTGGGCATATACAAGGCTTTCTTGAGGTGTTTCGATCACTATAGTTGAAAGTGACGGCAGGATGAAAACAGTCGCACCTTGTGTTGCTTCCCATAGCGTATCTGCAGTGAAAATCGATGTGCATAATCTCCAAAATTCCGTATTTGAAAAATCAGTCAGTGTCGATTTAGGTGCTCTGTAACCCTCGGGGTTTGTGGCATTTAAGGAATTGCCCAGAGGTTCGGCGTTTCTGAATATCGTTTGTTCTCGCTTTGTTTGATGTTCATCAATAGTGTTTTCTGTGGCGCGTCACCTTCCACAGCGAATGCGTGCCAGCTCAAAACCAACAATAAACAAGCAGGAATCATCATGCGTCAGAGAACGAAGCTCTCACAACTCTTTACGGTTTCAGCATTAGCCAGCGGGTTGCTGCTGGCTGGCTGTGGCGACGACGGTAAGGATGGCAAAGATGCCGTTGCCGGAAATGTAGGCCCGACTGTTGTGGCAACAACCACTTCTGGCTTTACCATCACCAACGATGCCATTTTTGTGGCACCAGATGCGGTTACGGGTGATGACATCACCGAAGCGCTTTCCCTCGCGTTGTTTAATCTTCCAGAAAATGCCTTGGTGGTTCTGCCTAAAGGGCGCTTTACTGTTACCGAGGGCATTATCGTTAACAGTGCGCAGGGACTTACGATTGCCGGGTACGGCATTAATGAAACCATTCTTGATTTCGGCACATCCAATGGCGACGACGCGTTTCGTTTTCAGGGTGGAAACGGAATTACAGTGCGAGACTTGGGAGTCTATGAGGCTCCGAAAAATGGCATCAAGACAACCAACGTTGATGGCATCCATATCACTTACACCGCTACGGTTTGGGAAGGTGAACTAGAAGCCGACAACGGTGCCTATGGTCTCTACCCGCTCAACAGCAAGAACGTGTTGATGGAGAACAACTACGCTTATGGCTCCGCTGACGCTGGAATCTACGTTGGTCAGTCCGAAAACATCGTGGTGCGGAATAACACGGCCAAAACCAATGTGGCTGGCATTGAGATAGAAAACTCCAGCATGGCAGATGTTTACAACAACATTGCTGTTGGGAACTCTGGCGGTATTTTGGCGTTTGATTTGCCTGGGCTGGTAAAAGCCTATGGCGGCAATGTGCGAATCTTTAACAATCAGGTTTATGCCAATAACGCAACCAACGTAGGGGCCAGCGTGGTTGGTGCTGTGCCACCGGGGACTGGTGTTATCGTGCTTGCTGCCAGCGATGTTGAGATCTACAACAATCAGATTACAGACAACGACACTACTGCGATTGCGATCACCAGTTACTTCCTGATTGATGACGAGGTGGCAGGGTACCCGGCCAACTATGGTCCGACAATGACGGATGGCTGGAGCCCGACAGTGAAAAACGTCTACTTGCACAACAACACGATTGCTCGGAATGGCAACGCCCCGCGGGGTGATCTGCTTGTGGATGTTATCGCTGGGTATACATCCACTATGAACAGTACGGGTATGGCGCAAACCTTTCCGGCCATTCTTTACGATGGTATTGGTGAGTTGTTATCGAATCTTGGTGCTCAGGGAATCGGAGGTTTTGATGCGCTTGTTGGTCCAGACGCAGCTGCCGATGGGGTGAACTATGATCCTTATGGCACCAGCGATCTGATTTGCGCCAACAGCAATATCAACGGCAACCCCGCACCTGAGTACGACGAGGTCAATACCGGCTTGGTCTTTCCGGTCGATCCGGCAACAGCGACTTTCACCAATGGCGAGCCTGATCCGCAGTTGCTGATCGAACCGATGATCGGCACCAATTACTTGTCCTGTACCCAGCCTCGCCTTGCACCAGCCGTGGTGACCTTCAAAAACAATGTATACGGCTGTACCGGGGATGATCTGGCAGAAGCAGCGTGCGCACTGTAAACAAGCATCCTGAGCTTTTAGCTACATTGTAATAATAAATAGCGATGGGGCGTCGGCGGCTATATCACCTGACGCCCTGCCGCTGCACGAGAGCATTACACATGAGAAACACAAGCAAAACGACAGCATTGGCTCTGGTTACGTCTTTTTTTCTGGCCGCGTGTGGCGGTGGTGGGGATGACGCCGGCGGCGGCACGCCTCCATCCGCAGGCGGTGCCCTGAATTCCGGAGCTGGATCCCCCACAGGTGCTCAGGGCAGTTGCAGTGCCACGACTTCCGGCGTTAACTGGAATGCGTTAATGACAGAAACCTGCCCAAAACTCTCTGACTACAAGCTGTTCACCAATGCCAGCGACCCGACCAGTGGGCCTACCCCTGGTGGCGTACCCTATGATTTGTCGACTGCACTGTTCTCGGATTACACCAGCAAGTACCGCTTCATTTTCGTGCCAGAGGGTGAGAAAGCCAGTTACAGCGTTTCTGAAGTGCTGGATTTCCCCGTGGGCACAGTTATTGCGAAAACGTTTGCACTACCTGAGAACACCGCATTGCGTGATGGTAACGAGTTGGTGATTGAGACCCGCCTGTTGATTCATCGTGCTGACGGCTGGTTTGCACTCCCTTATTATTGGGATTCAGAATCTGACGCGTCATTGGCCATAGCAGGTAAGCGCTTGCCGGATCTCAGTACCATTAACAATCAGGGGCAAGAGATCACGTTTGACTACTCTGTTCCTAAAGCAGCGGACTGCAGCTCCTGTCATGCTATCTTGCCCCGGGATGGGGGCGATCAGATCTTCTTGCCTATCGGACCTAAAGCGCGCTACTTGAATACGGATCATACCTACCCTGACGGCACCGTGTATAACCAGCTTCAGTACATGGCTGAAGGTGGGTTATTGGCCGATCTGCCATCCAATTTCCAGAGTGTCGAAAAAGCGCCTGTATTTAATGATGAGGTATCTATTCCGTCGCTCAGTTCGAACGAGCTAGACGATGCTGCTCGCGCCTATCTCGATATAAATTGCGCACATTGTCATCGCGCAGACCTGACTCTACCAGCCGGTTATGCAGGCGCAGCTGGCACCAGCGGTGTGCAACTGGAATACGGTCGGGATTACGCAACAGATCCAGGCAAATTTGGTGTCTGCAAGACCCCGGTTGCCGGGGGCAAGGATGGCTATCCGTTCGATGTGATTCCAGGTAACCCTGATGACTCTTATCTGTTATTCCGTATGACAACAGTGGATAACCGCCACAAAATGCCCGAGCTAGCTCGTAACACTCCCCACCAAGAAGGAACGGCGCTTATTCGTAGCTGGATTGATCAACTGCCTTCGGCAGGATGTTCTCCTTCCACGCCATAAACCTCACGTATAGCCTGAAATATACAGTGCCGAACGAGGGCTTCAGTTAGCCGTGTTGTTCTGGCGAAATTCAGTAGGCGTACACTGCTGGATTTCCCGGAACGCTCGGTTGAATGAGCTCAGGGTTCGGTACCCCACATCCAGCGCAATATTGAGGATTGGAGTCTCTGGTTCGGCGATCAGGCGCTCTGAAGCTTCAGCAATTCGGAGCTGGTTAATGTAGTCGTTAAAGTTGCGATAGCCCAATTGCTTGTTGATCAGCGCCCGAGTGCGATATTCGGGAAGTTCGAGTTTTCCCGCCAGCATCTTTAACGTCAGGTGTTCTGTTCGGTAATACCTTTCGTCCATCAAGCTTGTGAGGCGAGCTATGTGCTCATGTTGGGGGGGTGCCTGGGTGTCGGTTTCCGGTGCCTGCACGGGGTGTTCGGTTTTCACAATCGGGGGAGGGCCACTGCGGAACGAGAGGTCGCTGAACCGGCCTTTTAGAAGGAAGGTCGCTATAGCAACTCCCGTAACCGAAACCACCAGTGCCCGGTTAACGGCATAGGCAGCGTCCAGATTGAATGCCAAAGCTACAAGTGCCACGGCGGTGCCGGCAACAACCAGAACGAACGCGCGAAGCTTTCGGCGGGGTTCCATCAGGTCAGCCGACCAATCAGCGATAACCGCCCAAAATCCGTTGGCGATGATAAAGAACTCGAACACTTCCCCCAGATCCCAGCCAAAGAAAAGCAGAAGCCCTTCCGCGCTCTGATGGGTGGAAAATAACCTTGCTATGGAGGGCGCAATCACACTATAGAGTGCCATCGCGCTCCACACGGAAAACACGTGTAACCGCTGGCGGAAGGTTGCCTGGCAGAGCAACCAGAACAGGGCCGGCAGCATGCCTTGCAGGTTCAGGGTGAGCCACTGCCAGTGAACAGGCGTGAGCGGGTGGAGCAGAAAACCGAAACTGGCGATGAGAAAAACCGCGAATACCCGCGCTGCAGATGAATGTTGCAGTTCCCGGGTTGTTGCGATCAGAAGAATAACCAGACAAGCCAGACCAAAGCCGGTCAAAATCAGCATGCTTAAAATACTCGACGCTGTTTATTGTTGTTTGTATGAGACGGATGCAAACATGTCACTCAGGCGTGCCGCTGTCAATTACGACATGCGATACGTCACGTACCGGCCCGGCTGAGAGACTTTGCAGGAAAGCGAAAGGGAGAGTGGTAGTTTGGGCCAGGCTACGTCAGCCCGATATTTTGAGCACAACCGCGTGCCCTTCTTCATTGCCCGACCCCAGTTTCACCACGCTTCCCGGCGTGGTGCCGAGCAGTGCAAGCCCGAATGGTGAGCCTATGCAGACGTCATCTTTTTCGGCTTCCGGGCAGGAGCCAGAATCTGTTAGGCGAAAGGTAAGTTCCGATGAGTCCAGGCAGTTGATCAGCGTTACCGTGCTGCCAATCATGGCAGTGTTTTCGGGGGGAATAACGGGGTTTCTGTAAAGCCTTCCCAGTTTTGCATTAAGCGTTGCGATATCACGTGAACCCAGGTTAAAACCCACATTCATCATCATGTCTGTATCTCTGCTCACCGGCTAATTAAAGGAAATCGAAAGGAGGCATAAAGAAACTATGGAAAGCTCCTTCACTGAGGTTGCCGGCACCATAGCACCTTTGGATTTAAAGGCAAGGGTGGGTCATGTTGCCGCGCCAGAGTTGAACCAACCCGGCTCTGAACTAAACTGCAGTTTGATCAAAAGCGCGTATATCGTGGGAGTTGTCAGTTAGATGAGCGTAGGTGGGAGGGGTGTAATTCAGGATTTGAAAGGCTTGTCACCAGCTTATTTTGGCATGGTGATGGCAACGGGTATTATCTCTTTAACCGCCCACATGCTGGGTTTTGATGTGGTTGCCAAGGGTTTGCTCTACCTTAACCTTTGTTTCTACGTGGCATTATGGGCCGCCACACTCTCACGCTTGGTGCTCTTCCGTCAGGCGTTTTTCCTCGATGTGATAGACCATCTTCGTGGCCCTGGTTTTTTTACGCTACCTGCTGGCTCCAGTGTGCTTGGCAGCCAATTTATCATGCTCACGGATTTTACCCTGGCCGGGCGCGTGCTTTGGGTGTTTGCGATTCTGTTGTGGCTGGCGCTGACCTACACCATCTTTACAGCGTTTACCGTAAAAGAAGAAAAGCCGTCGCTGGACAAGGGTATTACCGGCGGGTGGTTGCTGGCGGTCGTAGCAACCCAGTCCATTGCGGTGCTCAGTGCGTTGATTGCCGTGGATATGCCCCAACCCTACAAGTTGGGCATCAACTTTCTGGCGCTGTCCATGTGGCTTTGGGGTGGCATGTTGTACATCTGGATGATGTCGCTGATTTTCTACCGCTACACCTTTTTCAAATTCTCTCCCGGCGATCTTGCGCCGCCGTACTGGATCAACATGTGCGCCATGGCCATCTCGACGCTGGCGGGTTCGTTGTTGATCATTAATGTGAAAGACGCGCCGTTTCTTGATTCCTTGCTGCCCTTTCTGAAAGGCTTCTCCGTTTTCTACTGGGCCACTGGCACCTGGTGGATACCCATGCTGTTTATCCTCGGTATATGGCGGCATGTGTATAAGAAATTTCCGCTGGAATATGACCCTTTGTATTGGGGAGCCGTGTTTCCATTGGGTATGTACGCCGCCAGCACCCATGAGATGGCAGGCGCAATGGGCTTTCACTTTCTGGACTTCATCCCCATCAGCTTTTTCTACCTTGCCCTTGTTGCCTGGGCCATTACGTTTATTGGCCTGGTGCGATCGTTCAGGCCGGCGAAGTTGCGTGGCTGACGGCAGGCGTTGTGGCTGGCGCATCACCGGCAAGCTGCCTTTGCATGCGCAGGCTGTTGAACAGAACACAGAGGCTGCTGAGTGACATGGCAATGGCGGCAATCACCGGCTGAATCCAGCCCATCACCGCCAGCGGTATCACCAGGGCGTTGTAGCCCACTGCCCAGAACAGATTCTGGTACATAAGCTTGCGTGCCCGTTGTGCCAACTGCAGGGTGGCGGGCACCTTGCCGATGCTTTCCGTTAGGTAGACAGCCGCTGCTGCGCCAGTGGCGGAGGCCGCATTGCCCACCGCAATACCCAGCCTTGCACCGGCCAAAGCCAAGCCATCGTTAAGGCCGTCGCCGACAAATACGGTGGGTGTCTGCTTTTCCAGGTTATTGATGAAGTTGTGTTTCTGCTCGGGGGAATACTCTGAGAGCACATGTTCCGGCGCAATGCCAAGGCGTTTGGCCAAATCCAGGCAGGCTTTTCGGGTATCGCCGCTGAGCAGGTAGATGGCATAACCCTGGCGCTGCAGTTGGTGGATTGTGGCGGCCGATTCTGGCCTGAGGGTTTCCTGAAACCCGATCTTGCCGGCATAAAGCTCGTTGCAGGCCAGATGAACGCTCATTCCTGTATCTTCGGTGGGTGGTACGCCGATGCCCTGTTCCCTCAGCCAGTTGGCGCGCCCGGCCAGAGCGACCGTCTCCCCGTTTACCCAGCGTGTTCCAAGCCCAGAAAAACTCTCCCGTGTGCCTTCAGGGGCTGGCTCAGGCGCCGAAGGCATCTTCGCCATCAGGCCCCGGGCAACCGGATGTGCTGACTCCTGGAGCGTGTTCTGAGCCAATTGCAGCAGGCTGCTTTTTGTCCATTGGCCGACCGGTGTGATTCTGTCTACGCTGGGTTCGCCGGTGGTTAAGGTGCCGGTTTTATCGAAGACAATCGCACCCACTTCGGCCGCTGCCTCAAGGGCGGCGGGGTCTTGTAATACTATGCCGCGATTAATCATATTGGCGTGCCCCATGGTGATCACCAGAGGGATGGCCAGGCTAAGGGCGCAGGGGCAGCTGATGATCATAACGGCCAACCCACGTGCCGCAGCCTCTGGAACCGGAACGCCTTGAACAAGGGCAAGGCCTGCGGCCAGTGTGGCAGCGATCAGAATCACTGGTAGCAGAATACGCGCAATGCGATCAGTCAGGCGTTGAAGAGTGGTTTTACGGCTGAGCAGGGCGCTGATAGAGCGGGATAATTGGTCGATGCGGCGTTGGCCAGTGCTGGCCGTTACGGCCAGTTCCAGCTCGCCTTCCACCAACTGGCAGCCTGCGAGCAGTTCTGCGCCTGGTCCGAGCGCCTGGGGCATGTGTTCGCCGGTCAACATGGAGAGATCGGCTTGGCCATGGCCGTGCACAATCCGGCCATCCAGAGCCAGTTGTTCGCCAGCCCTGAGCACAATGTGTTCGCCGGCTTTGATGTCGTTTGCTGGGCGGGTGTCGAGTTTTCCTTCAGGCGTTTTGAGGGTTACCTGCTCGGGTACATGCTGAAGGTAGCGACGAATGATCTCCGAGGCGCGCCGGCGCACGCTGGTATCCAGCAATCTTGCGATCAGCTGGAAGGTGATCAGCATAACCGCGGCGTCGAAGTACACATGGTAGCTGCCAGAGATAAGCTGCCATGTGGAGATTATGCAGGCCGCGAAGACTGCGAGAAAAATAAGGCTATCGAGGCCCGGTGCGCCTGCAATCAGCGTGCGCCAGCCCACCCGATAGAAGTGAGAGCCAGAATAGAGCACGACCGGAGCGGCGAACAAACCGCTGGCGACGGCCAGTGGCCATAAGACTTCCGCCTCTACCGCACCAAAGGGTGCCAGATAGATTAACAGGGCCGGCATCATGCTCCACATGCCAAAGACCACGGCAACCGCCAGCCGCCTTTGTAGATGCTTGCGCACCGATTCCGCCTGGAGCTTGCTGCGGTCCGGGTCAACCGAGCTGTGCAATCTGTAACCCAAGCGAGCAACAGCTTGCTGAAGATTCGCCAGTGAGGGCTTTTCTTTGTCCCAGCAAATCATTGCTACGTCTGCCGCGAAATTAACAGCGGCGTCACTCACCCCCGGTTGCTTTTTCAGCAGGGCTTCAACTGCGATTGCACAGCTGCCACAGCGCATCCCTTCAATCATCAGGATGTCCTGATTATGATGTTCCTGTGCGGTGCTCCCGTTGTTGGCGGCCATCTCAGGGTTCCCCGAAAACCTCCTTCAGTTCCTCGGCAGACCAGTCTCCGCGGTCACCAAAACGGTCTGTGTGTTCGCTGACAGCGGAGGGGGCGATCTCGCTGGCGCTATTGCCCCATTCATTGCGGGCATAGCTCAGGACAGCAGCCAGTTCCGCATTGGAGAGAGTGCCACCGAATTTGGGCATGACGCCTTGGTAGCTATTGCCGGCAACCTCAATTTTGCCCTGCAGACCATCGTGAACGATCGCCACCGGAATAGCCGCATCCGCCACCAGCCACTCGCTATCAGCCAGTGGAGGGAAGGCACCCGGCACACCCTGCCCGTTTGCCTGATGGCAGGCGCTGCATTGTGCGCTGTAAATGGCCTTTCCGTCAGGCTTTGCAGCCGCTGTGTTACTGCCAGAATCTGAATTCCCTGACGCTTCAGCGCCTCTGGTAGCTGCAGAATTGTCGGCAGGATTTGGCTCCTGCTGCACCGTTGCCACCGCTGAGCGGCTGTCACCACCCAGCATCGGCTTGCCAATCTGCCAGGCGTAATAGCCCACGCCCCACACAATCAGTATGGCGATCCAGGCCAATACAATCTTTGGCGTGGCGCGTGTGCCTTCTTCCGGTTCGGGCGCTTCACGAAATTGAGCGCGATGGTCATGCTGGTTCATGGCGCACGGTTCTCCTTGGGCTCATCGGAATTTGGCGGTTTCTTCGGCAAAGTCGGTGCCGGGTACGTGTGGTCAAGGGCGAGCATGTACTCCGCCAAGGCCAGCGCATCTTCAGTGGCGACAATTTTCCCGGTTTCCGGGCCGTAGGGCGGTGGTATATTCACCACCTTGTCGCCTTCTGCCGGTTCCTCCACATGGCGGAAAAGGAAGGGGTAGGAAGGCATGATGCTGCCTTTGATAATGGCCCTCGGGTTGTACAGGTGCATCAACTGCCAGTCGATGCTGGGCTGGCGAGCGCCAATGTTGAACAGATCCGGGCCGGTACGCATGGTGCCCAGCAGGTGAGGTTCATCGTAGGCGTAGTCGCCGGGCACCGATGGACGACCCCATCCCCGGTCTTTGTCTCCCGGTGCGAAGCTTGGGTCTCGGGGCTGCTGGCTGTGGCAGTAGACACAGCCGTTTGCGATATAGACCTGCCGCCCACGCTGTTGTTGTTCCGTGTAAGGCTTGAGATCTGGCGGAACCTGTTCTGCAGACATTTGCAGGTAGGGCATAACCACCAGGGTAAGCGTGGCCAGCAATAGAATCAGAGCTGCGCCGACCATGATTGCAAGAGCACGTTTCATTGAGCGTTCTCCTTGGTGGCTGGGCGGAAGAGGGTCGGTTGCTCAGTGGCAGCACCGCGGCGCATCAGCATGGCGATGAAGTGGAAGGCGAACACCAGGTGCCCCAGTGTCATCAGAGCACCACCAACGGTACGGGCCTGAAGTGCGGGCAGTGTCATTTTCACTATGTCCATGAACGGCATGGCGGCATCAAGCAATGCAACGCCTTGCTTCCAACCTGCGATGGTCAGCGACACCACGTAAATCAGAATGCCAATGCTCACCAGCCAGAAGTGCAGGCTGATCAGCTTGCGCCATGGCCATTCCCAGTTCGTCAGGCGAGGCATAATGAAATACACGGCGCCAAACAGGATAAAGCTCAGGAAGGCGTACATGCCCAAATGCGCATGGGCCACGGTGTAGTGGGTGAAGTGCGTTATCACGTTGATGCTGCGAAGAGCTTCCATAGAGCCTTGAAGCGAAGCCACGGTGTACATGAGTGCACCAATCCATACAAAGCGCAGGGTTGGGGAGTCTTTCAGGCGACTGAAGTTGCCCATCATGGTGCCGTGATGGTTGATGGCAACGGTAATCACCGGGATCGACATCATCACGCTGTGAACAATTGAAAGCGTGACCAGCCAGGTCGGAATGGGGCCGCCAATCAGGTGGTGGATACCTACCTGGCTATAGAACAAGGCCAGTGACCAAAAGCCGATGAGCGATAACTGATAGGAGATAATTGGCCGGCCAAGAATTTTAGGAATCATGTAGTAGGCAATGCCGATGCCGATGGGTGTTACCCAGAGCCCAAGCACGTTATGAGCGAACCACCAGTTTACTGTAGCGCCTGAGGCCCCCGGAAAGGCAAAAGGCAGGTTGGCAATGAGGAACAGAAAGGGAAACCACACCAACGCAGCCATCAGGTACCAGCTTGTAACATATAGGTGTTCCACTTTCCGGTTGGCGGCGGTGAGTAGCAAAGGTACGGCACACAGGGCACCGCCCACTACAAACAGAATGTCGATTTGCCAGGGAAACTCCAGCCACTCCTCGCCATCAGAAAGCCCCAGCGTGATGGCGCTCAAGCCCAGAACCAGGCCGATATTCCAGATAAAGCCGCCAATAACGGCGTACTTACCGCCCACTAACGGGGTTTTGAACAATCTTGGAATCAGAAAAAGCGCTACGCCAATGCCCGCCATAGACGCCCAGCCATAAGTAACGGCGTTCAGGTGTACGGGGCGAATTCGGCCAAAGGTAAGAAACTCACTGGCCGTCAAAAATTCCGGGAGGTGCATTTTGATGGAGGATGCCAGGCCAAAAAATGAGCCCAGAAGCAACCAGAAAACCGATGAACTCAGCCAGGTGAGGACCGCTGTTCTTGAGGATTGATCAGCTGTCCAGCGTGCTTCTATGGCTGCGGTCTGCTCACTGGTGTTGCCGGTAAACGTCGGGTCTGAAGGCCGCGCAGGGTCTTCGCTGTGGCCTTCTTCACCTGGGGAGAAGATAGTGCGTGCCGCAGCCTGACCATGGCTGAACTGATTGTTGGCGATAGACCAGATCAGTAGCAGTAAACCAACCGTGGAAAGCACGAAGGTAATGATCAGGAGAATGGCGATGGTGGGCGTCATAGTTTTTCCTGTTGATGCATTACAAATACACCTTAATCAAAGCCGACAACCGAAAGCAAGTAAAGGCGGGCTTTAAAAACAGTATTTGTATTCGTTTGGAAGATAACGAGGGGTCGCACTACATTAACGCGACAGGCCTGATCGGACGATAGTTGTCATTGTTCTAAATCAAGTCTGGGTGGCTGTGTGAAGATTTACGCTATACCGGTGGTGCACTGTACCTTCGGTGAAAGGTGGACTAGTCTTGAAAAGAAAAAAACATAGCTTTTTCGTGTAGTACCAGCTTCCAGCTTCGATAAAACGCTCGGTAACAATAATAACGCCAAGAGGGTATTTTCGATGCTTACTCGCCTGATAGTGCAATCTTTAGCGATTGCCGGAATATCTGTGTTTCTGCTCAGTGGTTGTTTTGGTGGCTCCAGTAATAGTTCCTCAAGCCCGCCAGATCTTGATCTTGTCAGTCTTTCCAGCGCTCCAGACCAGATCAGTGGCGATACGGTACTGATTGGCCTGGAGGGAGACGTAGCAGCCGTTTCCAGAGAAATGAACAGCCTGAAATTCTGGCTTAATGGTGCGATGGTCACTCCGGAAGTAAGGACAGGGCGGAATGGCCCGGAGATTCTGGTAGCGGGCCTCGTTGAAGGTGAAAACCGGCTGGAGTTGCACCATAGCGAATCCGGGCCAGTGAGCGATCTGATTCTGACGGTTTATCCGGTGAGCGGCCCAATCTTTTCTGGTCCACAGCAATATCCGTTTGTATGTACCGTTACAACCGAGCTGGGGAAGCAGCCTTTGGTAGATACCGCGGGCGATGCCGGCTTCCCGGTTATGGATAGCGATGCGAACAAGATAGGTTTGAGCAAGGATTGTTCGATCGATTCCTATGTGGAGTTTGTCTATCGCACAACCGATGGTGATTGGGTGCCGCTTCCAGGTGAAGGCCCCCGGCCGGCGGACATGGCCACCACTGAACTGACCGACGGTCGCACTGTTGATTTCGTTGTTCGGCAGGAGCGAGGTACCATTAATCGGTTCATATACAGCTTTGCCACACTTGCCAATCTCGGGGATGAGCCGGATGACACATCGGCTGCAAACTGGAACGGCCGATTGCTGTTCCACTTTCAGGGCGGCGTTGCCATAGGGCATTCACAGGGCCGTGTTAGCAACAGCCGAGCGTTGCGCCCAGATGCCCTTGCGAAGGGTTATGCCATTATTTATTCCACCGGTACCAAAGCAGACACCCACTACAACCTTCAGGTGGGTGGCGAAACGGCATTGATGGTGAAGGAACACTTCATCAAGCGCTTTGGTGTGCCTGAGTACACCGTGTCCGTCGGCGGATCTGGTGGCGCTATCCAACAGTACGTCTATTCTCAGAATCATCCCGACTTGCTGGATGCAGGTATGCCCCAGTACTCCTATCCCGACATGGTCACCCAGACCATTCACATCGGTGACTGTGAGTTGCTGGAGTACTACATGGACGTAACCGATAAGGGCAATGCCAAGTGGCAGATCACCAAAAACCGCTCCTGGCTGGTGGGGTTAAATGCCACCGACGACTACCCGGATCCATTTGCGGGTGCAAAGCAAACGTTTGGGTTTAGTACGGCGCCCGGAATGACTGAGTGCATCCCGGCTTGGCGTGGGCTTACGCCTTTGGTGATGAACCCTGCGTTTGGGTATGCGGATAATCAGGAACTTATGGAGCCAGCCGGCGTGATGGGTACTGTGGAATGGTCTCATTATGACGACCTGCGAAATATCTACGGCGTTGATGAGAACGGCGACCCACGTACTCTGTACGACAACGTTGGCGTACAGTACGGCCTCGGAGCATTGGTTGATGGCAAAATCACCAAAACCGAGTTTCTCAAGCTGAACGCGCAGGTTGGCGGATGGAAACATCCTTCCGAAATGGTGCAGGAGGGCTTTCCGTTTATTGGTACGGAAGCAGACGTCTTTGCTGATCCAACCAAGTTCGACCCCTGGAGCTCCCGCAACATGAACCTGAGTGCCGATGGTACGGCGCCAGCACCTCGCACTGAGGGTGATTTGTTAGCGATTCAGGCGGCCTATGACGTTGGGATGGTCTTCGACGGCCAGCTCAATATTCCGGTTATAGATTGGAGGCACTACTTGGAGGAAGTGCTGGATATGCACAACAGTCACCAGTCCTTCTCAGTGCGCCAGCGCATCATCAACAAGATGGAAGACTCAGGTAACCAGGTAATCTGGTTTACCGACGGCAGACCAACCGACACTTCGGATGGAAACAGACCGAGGCCGGATAAAAGCTCAGACCCAACGATGGATGCGCTGGGAGTGCTGCACGACTGGCTGATGAATATGCGTGAGAATCCCGAGCTGAGTATCGCCGACAACAAGCCGGCGGCAGCGGTAGATAGCTGCTTTAAAGCGGACGGTACTCTTATCGCCAAGGGAGACAGCGTATGGAACGGCATTCTTGATGACCAGCCTGATGGCGCTTGTACTGCCGAATTCGAAACCTACACTACTTCTCGGATAGTGGCGGGTGGCCCTATCGAGGGTAGTATTTTCAAGTGCGCGCTAAAGTCGGTTGAAACAGCATTGAACGACGACACCTACGGAACCGTTTCATTCACGGAACCCGAGATTACGAGGCTGAATGAAATCTTCCCTGATGGTGTTTGCGACTACAGCCAGCCAGATCAAGGACGCCCCGCAGGCTAAATGAAACCCGGAAGAGTCAGCTCAACGGTGGCTCTTCCGGGTCCATAAACGTTTCAATAGGCTGTGGAACGCCGAAGAAGTAACCCTGTAGGCAAACGTGAGGGTGCAGAGTTGCGAGAAAATCTGCATGAATTTGGGTTTCGACACCCTCCGCAACGACGCGAGCGCCCATGGTGTCGCCAATCCTCACAACCATTGCAACGATGTTGGCGTTCATGGGCTCATTGGGAGCTAAAAGCACGAAGCTGCGATCAATTTTGACCTCGGATATAGGCAGGCGTTGCAAGCGGGATAGCGACGAATAGCCGGTTCCAAAATCATCGAGTGAGAAGGTGCACCCCAGGCTGCGCAATGCCTGCATCTTTTGGATAACGGCTTCCAGATTGTCAGCTGAAACACTTTCTGTAAGTTCCAGGGTAAGTAGCTCAGCCGGAAACCCGGACGCGGCTAACAGGTTTTCCACAGCCGCTACAAAATCATCTTCTGCGAAGTGCTTGATCGATATGTTGATGGCGCAGCGAAGCTCGGGATGAGTTCTGTGAACTTCTACCATTCTTTCCATGGATTTGCGCAGAATCCAGCGCTCGACCTTCACAATTTGCCGGGTGTTTTCCGCAAGAGGAATGAACTCGCCCGGGCCCAGTAGACCGCGTTCGGGGTGATCCCAGCGAACCAGAATCTCAAGCCCGTAAAGAACCCTCTCTGGAGACAGTTGGGGCTGCGCGTACAGCACCAGTTCATCGCGCTCTAGCGCCCGTTTCAGCTCCGATTCGATCTGTAGCTGGTGGCGAATTTGATCGCTCATGGAATCTTCAAAAATCGCGAATGGCCGATTTACCGCTTTGGCACTGCGGTGAGCGGTTTCGGCATGTTGCAGCGCGGAAGAGGGTGAGTTTGAGCTTTTAGTCGGGTATAGGGCGGCACCCACGGTAACTTCAAGGTGGACGGCAGGGTTGTCGTCAGTTTGAATAGGTTCGGTCAGACTGCTCTGGATACGATCGTACAGCCCTAATACAACTCGGTACGCGTCATCAATGGCCCACTGCTTAGGGGCCAGAACAATGCCAAATTCGTCGCCAGACAGCCTGGCTATGGAGTCGTCAGTGAACACAGCGCGGCGCAGGCGTTTGGCGAACTCTCTGATCACCAGGTCACCGCATTTAAAGCCGAAAGTTTCGTTGATATAGCGGAAATTATTGATATCCACCACGAGGACGGCGGTAGACACACTGCCACGAGTGCAGAATTTCAGCACGGTACCGAGCTGGGTCAGGAACAGAGCCCGGTTTGAAAGGCCTGTAACCGGATCGCGCCACTTCAGTTCTTCCAGCCGCTGCTCAGTCTCTTTTACACTGGATATATCATTAAACACGACAACGTAGTGCGTGACATCATTGTTGGTTGAGCGAATGGTGCTGATGGTTCGGAGTTCCGGATAGAGCTCGCCGGATTTGCGCCGGCTGTGAAGCTCGCCAGACCAGTGGTCGTGATCCGTTAGATGCTTGCAGATGCTGTCCAGGCTCAGTTGAGTATCTATATCTTTGCTCAGATTCTCGTAGCTCATATTGAGTACGTCTTTTTCGGAATACCCGGTAATGCGGGAAAAGGCAGAGTTCACTGCGATGATGGTGTTGTTGGCGTCCAAGAGGATAATGCCTTCCGAGGTTGCCATGAAGACTCTTTCGAACAGGTTATTGCCAGGCTGTCCCGAGTTGGCCAGTTTTTCAATCTGTTCTTTGAGTTCTCTATTCAGAGCCGTGATGTGAGCAAGCATTCCCGGGAGGGAAATGTGCGTGCGCACTCGGGCCCTGACGGCAGGCAAGCGGATAGGCTTGTGGATATAGTCAACGGCGCCGGCTATATACCCTTTCTCTTCTGATTTCGAGTCGCTCAGGGCTGTGATAAATATAACCGGTATATGCTGCAAATCGCGTCTGGCTTTCAGGTCGCGACACATCTGGAGCCCATCCGTTCCCGGCATCATGATGTCCAGCAGAATCAGGTGGGGTTTGTCGCCTTGCTCAAGAATGTTCATGGCTTCAGCAGCGCTGGATGCGACCACCAAGTCGTAGTCCTCGTTGAGAGCATCTGTCAGAACACGAATGTTGGTCGGTTCATCGTCAACAACCAGAATCTTTGGGTTGCTGCTTAACCCGAACAGCTCTGATCCATCTTGCGTGATAAATTCAAAGTAAGGGTCTGACACAGTTGCGCCCTCCATCTTCCTTGGCTTCATAAAGACTCCTGTCTGCGGCTTCAACCAACTCGGCGGCATTTGACAAAGATGACGGCTGAATGGCCGAGCAACCGACGGATATGGTGAAAGGCGGGCAGGTTTTCGCATACTCTGGGCGGTTCTGGAATTCGGCCCGAACGGACTGGATGAGGTTGTTTGCCGCCAGCACGGTGTTTTGCAGATCGGCCCCGGGTATAAGCGCGACAAACTCGTCACCTCCGAGGCGTGCAACCACCTCGCCAGCCCGAGCAAAACTGATATTCATGGTATCTGCGAGCTTTTGCAGGCACGCATCGCCCAAGGCATGGCCATGTTGATCATTGATCTGCTTGAAATGATCCAGGTCGACCAGTACCAGACCTACGGAGTTGTTCTGGCGCCAAGCGCGTCGCCACTCCAGATCAAGTTGTTGGTTGAACAGGCGCCTGTTGCCAACCCCGGTTAAGGGGTCAATAAGTGCTGCTTCAGCCAGCATGTCGGTTTTACGTTTAAGGTCAATGAACGTCGATACTTTGGAGCTGAGTATGGCTTTATTGAACGGTTTCAGCACATAGTCTGTTGCGCCATGCCGAAAGGCTTCCTCAATATCCTGAGTGTTATCAGAAGCGGAAATGCAGATAACAGGCACGTAGGCAAACCGTTCAGACGCCCTGAGCTCGTTGAGGAAATCGAGCCCGGAGCCATCGGGCAGGTACAGATCGAGAAGTACTATGTCTATTTCGTCAGACAGTAGCTCTTTTGCTTCTGCCAGGCTCTGGCTGATGATCAGTTCGCAGGCGTCCCCCAGAATGCCAACGAGGCTGGCAATGCCTACGGGTTCATCTTCTACGATCAGCACCGTTGGTGCGCTGTTTATACTCATCAGGTTAACTGCCCCGGCCTTCAGATTTCACCTCCGACAGTAGATCGGTGGCCTCGCTAAATTTGTAGGTTTCAAGTGCCCGGCGCAGCCGTGATGCAAGGGTAGTTTCGCCATTCTCGCACAGAAATGCCAACACCTGATCGATGTCACCGTCACTCGCAATACGGTTGCCGGCCAGTCGCTGCATCATCCGTTCAATGATCTGATTCACGGGTTCGCTTGTCATAATAGCAGCCCGCCCTGTGGATTCTGCGGCGCTGGCCATTTCAGAAAGCTGCTGAATATGCTCCATCAGAGTTGTCAGAAGCATTTCCGGCCCGAGTCCTGAGCTGTCCGATTCCGCGACCTCTTCAACTTTATCCGCGACCTTGGCTAATTCTATGTCAGCGATATTGGCCGCCGCCCCCTTAATTTTGTGAGCAATGGCCTTGGTCGCTGCCGGATCGTTTTGCTCCACGCAGTGCTCCAGAGCAGCGGTCATCTCTGTGGAGCTAGCCAGGAAGCTGCGCAGGCACCGGTTGAACAGGCCGGGGTCGGCTCCGAATAGGGTCTGGTACTCAGATCGGGATATAAAATCAGGCAGTTGGGCATTGGATGTTTGTTCCGGCGGTTTTGCCTCCCGTGCCGGGGAAGAAGATTCGCCGCTAGCGGCATGGTCTTTGAAAAAGGCTTGCAGCAACCTTTGAATGTCTCCGGGAAGAACAGGTTTGGTCAGGTAGTCGTCCATACCCGCGCTGTACGCGCTGCTGCGGTCATGTTCGGATATTGAAGCAGAAAGCGCGGCTATGATCGGTTGGCTGATACCCTCATGGGCTCGAATCTGGCGGGTAATGTCCTGTCCTGTTTCACCGTCCAGATGAAGATCCATCAGAACTAGATTGAATGGGCGGCTTTCCAGGCACTGCATGGCGTCGGCGCCGTTATGGACAGACTCGGATTGCACACCAAACGAGCTAAGATAGCTTGCAACGATTTCGCAATTGAGTTGCACGTCATCCACAATCAGTACCCTCAGATTGTGAAATAAGGGACGAGGAGACGATGAGAGCGTGTGTTCTTCCAACTGCTTTGGCGCGAGATGCTCGAATAGCTTGGAGGGAGTTAGAGGTTCATAGGCTGTGCGGCCGCCGGCATCCTGAAACTCAATCATCCAGTTTTGCTTGAAGCCGGCGGGTACAACCACCAGAAGCCCTTTTATTTGGTATTGCTCTGGTGTCGCCAACAGTTCCTGTACAAATCCTTTGGCGATCTCTGTTTCTAGATCGTCCATATCGACGATCACCATTGACGGCTTGGCACTCCCTTCGCCAGGCCCCGCTGCCAATATGGACTTGATCTCATTCAGGGATGCGGCTTTCGTCAGCTCCAGAGACCAGTGTTCGCGGTAGGCTTCCAGCAGGGAAAGGTTGTGGTTCATGCCATAGTGATAGACTTGAATCGGGCTTGTAACACGGCGGGTGCCGATGCTCTTCTCATTCTCGGCCAGAGCGACCGGGATCATCAGGGTAAACTTGGAACCCTGGTTTTCGGCGCTTTCCAGGCTGAGCGTCGCGCCCATGAGTTTTGCGAGATGGTTGCTGATTGCCAAGCCAAGGCCCGAGCCGCCGAATACGCGGCTGGTGGATTCATCGGCTTGACGAAAGTTCTCGAAAACCCGCTGTTGGTCCTCTTCCCTGATCCCTATGCCGGTATCTTTCACGGTAATTTTGAGAACGCCGTGGGTCTCGTCTGTGCTGCTAAATCCGATGCTCACACTCACGCTACCTTCCTGGGTGAACTTGATAGCGTTCCCCACCAGGTTGGTGCAAATCTGAGAAATTCGCATGAGGTCGCCTGTGACACACCTGGGTGTGGACGGCGCAATGTTTACCCTTAGTTTCAGCCCTTTCTCTTCTGCAGTGATGGCGAACAACTCAACGCTGCGTTGAACCAGCGCTTCGATTTCAAACGGCTGATAATCCAGTTCGATATGGTCTGCTTCAATTCTGGACAGATCCAGAATGTCATTCAAAAGCTGCAACAACACCTCGGAGGCTAAGAATGCTTTGCTTACCAGGCGGCGGGAGTAGTCGTTGAGGCAGGCCTCTTTCAAAAGCACCAGCATGCCGATAATGGCGTTCATTGGCGTACGGATTTCATGGCTCATGTTGGCCAGGAATGCCGTTTTCACCTTAACGGCAGATTCGGCTTCCTGCTTCTGCATGTTCAGCTCAGCCGTCTTCTCAATAACTTCCTGTTCGGCCCGACGCTTGGCGTTGGAAAGCAGGAGGAAGGCTGCCAGTATGAGCCCGTTGATGATCAGACCGCTCACCAGAATGGCTGCGGGCTGCCTGCTTACGTTGTACTTTTCGAAAAGCCGGGTTGTCTGTACCTCAAATTGCCATTCCCGCCCATAGATATCGAGAGAGTAGGAGGTCTGGAACATGGGTGAGGTGTCGTAGTTATTCTCCGCTGTTTCACTGAACTCGCTGTAAAGCAGGTGATCGCCATCACTGATTTGAAAGTGCAACAGTCGGTTCGTGTTTGCCAGGGTGCCCCCCATAAGTCGGGAAACAAGAAAGGGCGCGTACACAAGGCCAAGGAAGTCAGCTTCCCTGTTGTCTTGTTGTTGCACGCCCAGGGTGCGATAGAAGGGATGGAAAAACAGAAAACCTGGCTTCTTCTCATCGTCCTGAACCAGCGCTATGGGTCCGGTAATTTGCGTTTCGCCTGTGCGCATCGCTTTCTGGGCCGCAGTGAAGCGGTTTGATTCGTGAGCCATATCAAGGCCAATGGCGGCTTCGTTCCCGGCGAGAGGTTCAAGGTAGGTGATGGGCCAATAGTCCGAACCTGTGTGAGGCGGGTGAACACGAAAGTCCGGACGTTCTATCCGCTCTTCTGCAAGGTAGGCTTCAAGGTTGCTTTCCGGCACCCTTTTGATAACGCCAATGCCGCGAACCCCCGGCAATCGGTCTTGCACTGCAAGAACCTCTGCAAATTTCCGCCACTGGGTGAGCGAGAGAGCATTGTTGTTTGCGCGGATTACGCCTGCCCCGGAAATCAACGCAAACTCGTATTTTTGCATCCGGTCCATTAACAGTTCATTGAGCTGTTCAACCCGTTGTTCAAACTGGTCTTCAGCCCTGGCATCGGCAATCTGTGAAGAGATCTGCCAGGCTGACACGGTCAGCAGAAAGGAAAGGCAGATGACTATCCAGTGCAGTTTGGTTATTTGGGCTGCGGCGTCCCGGATCTTTCCCATATAATGATCTGTTGAGCGGTGAGTTTGAGTACCAAGAATCAGGTTAGCTGAGGTCTCCGGGAAGTACTAGTAAGACAAACAGTTAGGGGATCTGGATGTGAGCCTGTTTCGGTGTGAAATAGAGGAAGCTTATGGGCCCTGAAGAGTGGCAGCAGGTTTTGGAGGTGATTCCGGATGTGCGAGATGGTCTGACACGCACAGAGAGGCTTATTCTGTACCTGATCCATGAGACCCAGAAAGAGCGGAACGGGCGGAACGTTCCAACCGTTATGCTTTATGGGCGGGTGTTGGAGTATGTCGATATGAGCGAAGCCGAACTGCATGTGTACCTCGACCGTCTCGGCGTGCGAGGTGATGGCACGCAATAGCGCCTCTATCTATTGATCAAGCACGTACCGCTGCCGGCCGGCACCCAGCCCGGCAATAAGAGCACCGAGCGCAATCAGGCCAAGGACGCCGCCGGCAACATTCCAGCTGTCGAATTGTTCGTGCAAAATTCCCATCAGCAAAGGGCCAATTGCAGCCATGGTGTAGCCCAGGCTCTGGGCCATTCCCGACAGGCGGGCAGCGGTTTGGGCGTCTCGTGCTCTGACCGCCAGGAGGGTAAGGGCAATACTGAAGGAGCCGCCTTGGCCCAGTCCCAGCACCGCTACCCATAACCAGGCACTCTCAATGGGCGCGTAGATACTGCCACCAAGCCCCATCGCCGTCGCAAGCATAACCAACATAATCATACAGCGCTGATCGCGCATTTTGCTGGCAATCCATGGCGCGGCAATGGCTGCGGGTACCTGCACCATAATGGAAACCGACAGGGCCAGACCGGCCTGAACCGGCTCTACGCCCCGGTCTTGCAGGATGGTTGGTAGCCAGCCGAATACCGTGTAGGCGAGGGAGGACTGCAGGCCCATGAAAAGCGCTATTTGCCAGGCCAGCTTGTCTTTGAACAGTGATTTTTCGGCAGCGGGTAATTCGGTGGGCACGTACTTGCTGCCGAGTTGGAACCACCAGACAAGTGCCGCAATAACGGCAGGTATGGCCCAGATAGCCAGAGCAGGCTGCCAGTTGCCATCAAAAACCATGCGTAGTGGCTCGGTAGAACCAGCCGCTATGGCGGCACCTGCGCACAACGTGGCAGTGTATATGCCGGTCATCAGGCTGGCGGATTCGGGGAAGTCGCGCTTCACGATCCCCGGCAGCAAAACACTTATAATGCCGATGCAGCCGCCGGCCACTGCCGTGCCCAGAAACAAGCCACTTACCCCCAGATAGGGGCGCGCAACAATGGCCAGGCCCAGAGTAATGAGAACCAGCAACACGGAGCGCTCCATTCCGAGTTTACGCGCTGCACGGGGCGCAATGGGCGCTGCCAGGCCCAGCAGTAATACCGGGAGGGTTGTGAGTACGCCTTGGCCAACAGACGACAGCGGCAGGCTATCGCCAATAGTCTTCAAAATCGGCCCAACGCTGGTCAGCGCTGGCCTCAGGTTGAGGGCGACCAGCATCATGCCTACAAACATCATTATGGCGTTTCGGGCTTGCTGGGGGCGGGGTTTGTTAATCATGAGGTTGGGATCTTGCCTGCTTTCGGTACTGATCCGGCGTTAGCTGAAACCAGCGTTTGAAGGCCCGCCGAAAATTGGAGCTGTCATGGTAGCTGAGGACGGCCGCAATCGCATCCACCGACATAGTGCTGCTGCGCAGATAACTACTGGCCTGCTGCGACAGTATCTCATCGCGAATGCTCCGAAAGCTGCGACCCTCCAGTTCCAGCCTTCGAGCCAGGGTGCGCTTGCTGATGAACATCATGGCTGCCGCTTCTTCTTCGCTGAGCACCCCCGGAGGCTGCGAAAGCATCAGTTTTTGCAGGCGGTGGGTCCAGTTGTTGGTTTTGAGCGGTAGTTTCTGCAGCATTGATTGGCACTGTCGCAGTGCCAGTGAATAGTTTTCATTATTTGCCGCAGCGTTTGGGATATCGCACAGATGTGCTGGGATCTTCAGTACCAACTCCGGAGAAGAAAACTCTACGCCACCAGGCAGGAATTCAGCATAACACTGGCTGTAATCAGGCTCCGCAAAGGAGAAACAGGTGCGCGCGCCTTCAACTGGTTGCCCGATAATGAACTCTGCACACTGAAAAAGAATGGATGCGTAGGCTTCCGAAATAACCCGGTGCACATCCGCATCAAGCGCCATATCAAAGTAGCAATAGCACTCCCAGTAGTACTCGCTGCGCTTCAACTCCAGGTGGGAAAAGTCGGCTCGGGTGGGAAGGTAAGTCTCGAAAGCCTTAAGCGCGATCAACAGATTGGGGCTACTGCTGGCCAGAAAACCCATGGCTCCGTGGGTGGTTGGCGTCAGGCATTGCCCAATGCGCAAGCCGAATAGCTCATCGTCAGTCATCCGCAAGGCGTTTTGCAGTATCTGCATTTGCTGGCTGGATGTGAGCAGGGAGTCGTCCTGCATCAGCTGATTCACTGAGAGGCCCGTCTGCATGAGTAGAGTGGGCAGCTCCCTTGCTTGCAGGCCCAATACCCGGGCGATCAGGCGAGAATAATTCGGGGGAATGCAGGCCGCATTTACACTCGTTCGGCCTGTGGCCTGCACTTCTTTCTTCATGCTTCTGCGCCTTCCTGATCAGTGCCTGACAAGCACAGTGTCTTTAAATGACCCTGCAATGTCAAAAAATGACCTCCTGTAGGGGGCAATGATTGCCTAGTCTGGAGTGACCAACCACAAGATACCTTGTGTGCCGATTTTCAGGAGCGCTATATGGGCAGTATTACATTCATCGAACACGACGGTGCAGAACACGCTGTTGAAATAGAAACGGGTAAATCCCTGATGCAGATTGCCATGGATAACGGCGTGCCTGGCATCGATGCAGACTGCGGCGGTGAGGCGGCCTGTGGCACCTGCCACGTGATCGTAGATGGCAACTGGATTTCAGCCACAGGCAAGGCCGGCGATGAGGAATTGCAGATGTTGGATATGACACCGGATCGAGCGCCCACCTCCCGGTTGGCCTGTCAGATCATCGCAACGGATGCGATGGATGGACTGGTTGCGCGTTTGCCTGAGTTTCAGATGTAACCGGCGCTAGACACTCCCCCACCTCCAAAAAAGACAATAACCGCAAGGATGGACGCATTATGAATTTCGTTAATCTGGTTGCCGAGAAGGGCGCTGCTTTTATACCCGTGCCCATGCAAATCAAAGCCGCCCATTTTGTTTACAAGGCCAAAACCAGGCTGGGCATATACAAAGAATTTCCCGAATTCGTGGAAGCGCCCATTCCGGATGTATCAACGCTGGCGATAGAAGACATAGATGTCAGCAATCCTTTTTTGTATCGGCAAGATCGTTGGGAGTCGTACTTCAAGCGTTTGCGGGATGAATGCCCGGTGCATTACCAGAAGAACAGCGCATTCGGCCCCTTCTGGTCGGTTACACGCTATGACGACATTCTGTTTGTGGACAAAAACCACAAGTTGTTTTCCTCAGAGCCTTTTATCGTGATCGGCCAAGCACCGGACGAGCTCGCGGTGGAAATGTTCATCGCCATGGACCCACCCAAACACGATATTCAGCGGGCGGCGGTGCAAGGTGCTGTCGCGCCTAAGAACCTGAAAGAGATGGAAGGGTTGATTCGTGAACGCACCCGGGACGTTCTGGATAAACTTCCGCTGAACAGGCCCTTCAACTGGGTGGAAGAGGTTTCCATTGAGCTGACCTCAAGAATGCTGGCAACTCTGTTGGACTTTCCTTATGAAAATCGCCGCAAGCTCGTTTACTGGTCTGATCTGGCAGGTGGAGGCACTGAATCCACCGGTGGTTTGAACGATTCGGATGAACTGTTCCGCGGCATGGTGGATATGTCCCGGCATTTTTCACGCCTGTGGTATGACAAAAAAGCGAGAGCGGCAGCCGGGGAAGAAGCTGGCTTTGATTTGATCACCCTGTTGCAAAGCAACGATGAAACCAAAGATTTGATCAACAGGCCGTTGGAGTTTCTGGGCAATCTGGCGTTGTTGATCGTAGGTGGCAACGATACGACCCGTAACTCCATGACCGGTGGTGTGTTTGCACTGAATCGGTTCCCGGATGAGTTCACCAAACTCAAAAATGACCCAAGCCTGATTACGAATATGGTGTCAGAAATCATCCGCTGGCAAACCCCCCTCGCGCACATGCGCCGTGTTGCAACACAAGATGTAGAACTGAACGGCCAGACCATAAAGAAAGGCGACAAGGTAGTGATGTGGTACGCCTCCGGCAACCGCGACGAGCGCGCTATCGATCAGCCAGAAAAGTTCATTATTGATCGCAAAAATGCCCGCAACCACCTGTCTTTCGGCTTTGGTGTGCACCGCTGCATGGGCAACCGTTTGGCCGAGTTGCAGTTGCGTATTTTGTGGGAAGAACTGCTGGCGCGCTTTGACAGGATTGAAGTGATTGGCGATCCGGAATACGTGCAATCCAACTTCGTGCGCGGTTATTCAAAGATGATCGTCAAGCTCACAGCCAAACCCTCGGAGGCGTGAGCTTATGACCCGCACCTGCATCGTCATCGGCGCCAGCCATGCCGCCGCGCAACTGACCACCAGCCTTCGCCAGGAAGGCTGGGAGGGTAACATCCTGGTGATTGGTGATGAGCCCCACTTGCCTTATCACCGGCCCCCGCTGTCCAAGGCGTTTTTGTCTGGTGAGAAAACGGCTGAAAGCCTGCCAATTCGCCCGGCAGCGTTTTATCAAAAGAACGATATACAGTTTCGCCAAGGGCGGGTTACTGCCATCAACCGGGATCAGCAGACGCTGACGTTAGTTGGGGGTGATGGAGAGAAAGATGGAAAGAGCGAACAGCTGAGTTACGACAAGCTGGCGCTGTGTACCGGCGCGCGAGTCCGGAAGGTGGAGCTGCCCGGCAGTGATCTGAACGGAATACATTATTTGCGCAATATGGCCGACGCTGAATCCATTACAGCGAGTGTTGTGGACGGCAGGCATGCCGTGATTGTTGGGGGCGGTTATATTGGCCTCGAAACAGCGGCGTCGCTAAGTCAACTGGGGATGCGTGTAACCCTTTTAGACCGAGGCCCAAGATTACTGGGGCGGGTGACCGCTTCCGAGGTATCCGAATTCTACCACCGGGTACACACGGAAGGTGGCGTGCGCATCCATACCAATATCGCTGTTTCAGGATTCTCCGGTAATGGTCGTGTGCAGAAGGTTATTTGTGCCGATGGCGCCGAGTTCCCTGCCGATCTGGTTGTGGTTGGCGTAGGGGTGTTGCCGAACACGGAACTTGCTGAAGCGGCTGGCCTCAACGTGGACAACGGCATAATGGTGGATGAACATTGCCGCACCAGCGACCAGAACATAGTTGCCGCGGGGGATTGCGCTAATCAGTTTAACAGCGTTTACGGTTGCCGCATTCGCCTGGAATCTGTTCCTAATGCTACGGAACAAGCCAGGGTTGCTGCTGCCTCGATTTGTGCCCAAAACAGAACCTCAGAGTTTCTGCCGTGGTTCTGGTCAGATCAGTACGATTTAAAATTGCAGATCGCGGGCCTGAGCCGGGGTTATGACCAACTGGTTATTCGAGGCGACAGGCGCACCGGCCGAAGCTTTGCTGCGTTCTACTTTAGAGAAGGGAGGCTCATTGCGGCGGACTGTGTAAACCGCCCGCAAGAGTTTGTTTTGAGCAAGCGAATCATCGCGCAAAACCTGGCTGTTCAGCCGGATCGGTTTGCGGATGAATCTGTGCCGATCAGAGAATTGCTGCTGGCGGATAGCCCGGCACTGGCCAGTGCCGGGGGTTGAGCACAGATTTATGGATTAATTGTCTGAGTAATGGCCTTCAAGGCTCTTACGAATCATGTGCTTCTGAAACGGCGGAGTGGCCTGGCAGGCAACGTTCTACTTCCTGAGACGCGACGTTCTCGCCGACGTGTTGTACTTATCGTGAGCTGAATCTAATGCACGCAGCGAGTTGCAGCAAGCGCTTGCTTGGCTTCTGCCCCCCGGGCATCAGCTAAATGCCGCAATACCGGTTTGGCCACGGCCTAAAATCAGGGCGTGAACATCATGGGTGCCTTCGTATGTGTTCACTGCTTCCAGATTCATCACATGGCGGATCACGTGGTACTCGTCTGAGATGCCGTTACCGCCGTGCATGTCGCGGGCGACCCGAGCTATGTCCAGCGCCTTGCCACAGTTGTTGCGTTTGAGCAGGGAAATCGCATCGGGCGTGGCATCACCGGCATCCATCATGCGCCCCAGTTGCAGTGCGGCTTGCAGGCCCAGAGTGATTTCGGTCTGCATGTCTACCAGCTTCTTTTGAATCAGTTGGTTGGCGGCCAGGGGCCGGCCGAACTGTGTACGCTCAAGGGTGTAACTGCGAGCGGCGTGCCAGCAAAACTCGGCAGCGCCCAAGGAACCCCAGCTAATGCCAAAGCGGGCTTTGTTCAGGCAGCTGAAAGGCCCCTTCAAGCCTTCTACGTCCAGCTTGTTTTCCTCCGGTACAAACACCTCGTCCATAAAAATTGAGCCGGTCTCTGAGGCGCGCAGTGAGAACTTCCCTTCAATTTTCGGGGTGTCGAGCCCTTTGGCACCGTCACGCTCGATCACAAAGCCGGTCACCTTGCCGTCCAGCTTGGCCCAGACTACGAAAATATCGGCGATGGGAGAATTGGTGATCCAGGTTTTGGAGCCGCTTAGCAGGTAGCCGCCGTCTGCCTTTTTGGCACGGGTTTCCATGCTGCCCGGGTCAGAGCCGTGGTTGGGTTCGGTCAGGCCGAAGCAGCCAACCAGTTCGCCTGAGGCCAGCTTTGGCAGAATGCGCTTTCTTAGAGCTTCTTGGCCGAACGCATGAATTGGGTGAATGACCAGTGAGGATTGAACGCTCAGTGCAGAGCGATAGGCAGAATCAACTCGTTCAACCTCGCGAGCGATCAGGCCGTAGCTAACGTGGTTCAGGCCAGGGCCGCCGTATTCCTCAGGCAAGGTAGCGCCAAGCATGCCCAGATCGCCCATTTGATTGAAAATATTGCGGTCGAATTTTTCATGACGGTTTGCTGCAAGAATGCCAGGCATAAGGCGTTGGTCACAAAAACCACGAATGCTGTCCCGTACCTGACGCTCTGTTTCATCCAGTTGTTTATCGAGTTGCAGCAGGTCGTTCCAAGGTGCAGAAGCCATTTTTCTTCCTCAAAAAAAGTAGTTGTCAGGTATGCCATTTTCACAGGGTGTGATGAGCTTTGAGGAGACGGACAATCCAAAAACATACACCCCGGAAGAGTCCGGGGTGTATGTTTACTTACTTAACAGCAGGTTTTTTAGAAGTTGTACTGAGCTGCAAACAAAAGCCGGCTCGCATCGCCGTCGTCGCCATTCTGCACTTCGCGCATACCATACTGGTATTCAACGCCCATCATTACGTTCTTGACCGGAGTCCACTGATAGTTTGCCATCACAGCAGAGATTGTCTCCGATGTGGTAGCGGCAATCACTCCGTCGGCAACACCATCATCCAGATCGACCTCTGTCATGCCGTAGCCGATGTTGATACTCCGGCCATTGCCAAGTTTGAAACCAGCGCCAAGGCTGCCGCCGTATCCGGAGATAGTTTCTACATCGCCATTGGGGGCAACATATGCGCTAGCTACACCTGAACGATACAGGTAGTTGCTTGCGCCATCCGTGAAGCTCAGGGTTCCCTGAATCGTAATCATATCTGAAAGCGCGATTTTGCCAGCCACGAAGGTTGCAAAGCCAAAGGCGCTGTCATCGGTTGTGCCTGTATCATAGCCAAGTTGCTGCGCCAGAACCGCGGCAGAGTAGGACAGCCCGCCCGAGCTGTCTTCAAAGCGAGCTGTCAGGGCAGGCATGCCATCTTTGGCTGCAGCGCCAGCACCTTCAACCGAGTTCATTGGTTGTTCTGCAGAAACGGATAAAGCTCCGGTCGTGTAGCGCAGCTGCGGGGTGCGGGCCTGATACCCAGCTAAACCTGGCAGGGAGTCGAAGTCCAACGTTGATGTGTTACCCACGAAACTGGTGAAGTTGGACCAGGTTTGGCCGGCCAAAACACCATTGTATGAACCGTAGGCATGGCGCAAGCGCAAAGTCCCACCACCGCCGCCACGGAAATCCCCTTCAATGTTAAAAGTGACGCCTTCAGGGCTGGTTGTTTTAACGCCAATGCGGCTTTGGAACGCATCGGCACCGAAATAGCCTGTTGCCTCGTTGTTTTCAGCGGCACCCACGTTAATTGCTTCGTAGTTGAAAGACCGGGTGGATGATGCAGCATTTTCATCAATGTCGTAGCTTGCTTTCAAGCTCGCATACCCGTAAATACTGCTGTCCCAACCATTAGCGTCAAAGTTTACTGCACCTGCCTGACTTGCCATACCGGCTACAGTCATAGCGGCAGCCGCACGAAGGGCCATTCCTAATTTGTTGCTTTGCATTATTGTTAACTCCAAACATTAGGTAATTATTTTTGTAAGACCCCGCACGAAAGATAGTTGCCATCCCATGACAACTCAAATAAATCTTTGTGTTTGTTCGACGAATGTCTGTGTTTTTCTTTTCGGTGCCGTTGGCTGGGTGCTTGTCTGGCCCGTCCTGACACGCATTCAAGAAACTGCACAGCTCTTTCAGGTTATGCAAACCTCTTGCTGTGGCACGAGCCAAGTCCTGCTCCTATTGTTTGTGACGGATCCACCCAGTCAATCCGATATAACACACAATAAAAGGACAGGATCATGGCTCGATTCCTCTTGGCGTTCTTCGGAGCCGCCACCTTACTTGGTTCAACAGCCCATGCATCTGACGAAAGTTCAGACGCAGTGTTTGGGCTTGCACAGGGTTGTTATGCAGTTCAGTCAGTGCACAACGATCGGTTTATGCGCCGCTATAAGACTAGCGGCACCATTAATAATGGCTGGAGTTTTGACTTCAGGGCAGAGAATGCCGGGCAAGCGGCAAGCTTTTACTTCAAGCCCAGCGGGTTTGGTACCTTCCTCATGCGCGACCAGGCTGGACGTTTCCTCGATACACGGCTTCCGGCAGAAATTACGGCGGGCACCGATCCTGCTAAGCACGCAAACTGGCGTATCGATCAGCGTGTCGAGGGCGGAGAGCACCAATTCAAGTTAACCAGTTTGTATCTGAACCGCTCACTCAGGCATAACTGGAACAGCCGGGGTATTTATTTCATTGATTTGCTGAACCCCTGGAACAGGAATAGCGAAGACTGGTTCAGGTTTGTGCCTGCTGAAAACTGTGCAGACTTCCCTGAGGCCGAGCTCAATGTTGCGGGCGACCGCGAGCAGCTCAAAGGCGACCTGAATGCCCCGGTTCGCGGCTCGATTGATGCGCACACTCACATCACCTCATACGAATTCATGGGTGGAACCATGATGGGCGGCGCCCCGTTTCATCCCTTTGGTGTAACCAAAGCACTTGCCGACAGTTCCGATGTGCATGGACCCAATGGCTCGCTGGATGTGATTGGCAACCTGATGGGTTTCAACGATATTAACTTCCGCTACAACACCGCCGGCTGGCCGGATTTCCCCTTCTGGCCCAATCACCAGAGCTTGTCCCATACCGGCTACTACTATCGATGGATCGAACGGGCCTTCCTTGGCGGGCAGCGCATGATGGTGACCCATCTGGTAGAAAACGAAGTTCTGTGTAATCTGCAATCCACCCTGTTGCCACAGAGCTGGGGCGGTACCAACAGCTGTAATACGATGGAGAGTATCGATCTTCAGATTCTCCGCTTGCATGAAATGCAGGCCTATGTGGACGCTCAGGCTGGCGGCCCGGGCAAGGGATTCTTCCGGTTGGTAAGCTCCCCCGAACAAGCCAGACAGGTTATCGCTGATGGCAAGATGGCGATTGTTTTGGGCATCGAGGCTTCCGAGCTCTTTAACTGCGGCCTGAAAGATCAAACCTGCTCCCAAGCTTATGTGGATGCCCAATTGCAAAAGTATCACGACCTGGGTGTTCGTGTGGTCTACCCCATTCACCGGTTTGATAACCAGTTTGGTGGCGCCAGAATTGAAGGCGGGTTAATCAATGTGGGCAACAACCTGTCGACCGGCCGGTATTTCTCCACCAGTGCCTGTGCTGGGGAAACCGAAGGCCAGATGATGATTAACGACCTGGGACTGTTCGGACTCGAAGGCTTGCTGGGGGTGAGTGGCTCTACCAACTACGATGAAACCACGGGCCAGTGCAACAATCGCGGGCTAACCGATCTTGGTATTTATCTGGTGAACCGGCTGATGGATATGGGCATGGTCATCGAGGTGGATCATATGTCCCAGCATAGCCACGAAGCCGTGCTCGATATTGCCGAGGCGCGACAGTACTCCGGGCTGATTTCCGGCCACAGCCACATGCATGCCGGTACGAACGGGACTGTGCATCCGAATGCGGTTCGGATTGCTGAACTTGGCGGCATTCTGGCGCCCTATAACAGCGATGCGGACACGATTGGCGACGCGATTTCCGGGTTTCTGGACAAGGTCGAGGCCACGGATTATCTGCCGGGTGTGACCTTCTCTACCGACATGAGCGGAATCGGGAACCAGCCCGGCCCTCGTGCAAGTGTTGCGGTATCACCACTTGTGTATCCATTCACTACCGAGTTCGGGTTTACGGTAGACAAGCAGATTACCGGCAATCGCAGTTTCGATCTCAACTCTGATGGCATGGCGCATTATGGTCTGGTTGCTGATCACATTCAGGATATTCGTGAGCGTGCGCCTAGCCGCGTATATGAGTCTGTTATGAACTCCGCAGAAGCCTATCTGCAGATGTGGGAACGGGCTCGCGGCAACACGAATCGCCAGTTTGTGAATCCGTTGCCGAGCTACGTCACTATCTATAACCGTGGTACCAACACCTGCATGGATATTCCGGGGAACGACGATGGCGTAACCAGTGGTGCCTGGGTAGATCATTACGCCTGCCAGCCTCTGGCCCGGGATCAGCGGTGGTTGTTCGATCTCGCACAGGGAACGATCTCCAACCAGGAAGGCAATGATGCATTCTGTCTGGATAACAATGGTACGCCCTGGAACAACGGTTATCCCAACCTGCAGGCGTGTGACGGCAGTTCACAGCAAAGCTGGCAGTACTCCGGGCAGCGGATAACCAATGCGGACAGCAATAACCACTCTCTGGATGCCTATGGCAGCGGTTGGGTAGGGTTCTGGCAGTCCCACGGTAACGCGAATCAGCAGTGGGAGTTGCGCATGGATTCCGCGAGCGGTCGCTGGGCGGAATACCGAAGTGCCAAGTCGGGCTTGTGCCTGACTGCGAATGGTGTCGGTTCGTCATTGAACCTTACGGATTGCTCGGGCGCCGACGCGCAACTCTGGCAGTGGCAGCCCACGCTTGGTGTGTTGCGCTCCGGGCTTGACCCCAACCTGTGCGTTTCCAGTTCGGCCCAGGCCGCCAACGGCACACCGCTGGTGCTTACTGCCTGCAGTGCCGATGATGCGCAGCTGTTTGAGCAGTATGCCGATAAGTCCTTCCGGCTGAAGCAAAATGGCAATTACGCTATGGATGCAGCAGGCCAGGCTTTGGTGATGTGGCAGCACCATGGTGGTAGCAATCAGCAGTGGGTTGCGACACAGCCTCAATAGTTGATAGCCGCCCGTTCGTCACCAATGACGGGCGGGCGGCTGTTCCATCTGCTGTTGCCGCTTTCAAGGCTGCAAACCAGTCGACGCACAATCCCCTGAATTCCTCCTATACTTGATAAAAAATAATAACATCAATAATCGAGGGGTTCGCTTTGCTCGCGCTCACTGGGTTCGGTTTTGGTTCTCTGGCTGCTCTGTTCCTGATTTCCTGGCGAGACTTCCGGCACTTGCGCGTAGGGAAAGTTTTTATTCTGATCATCCTCGCATCAGTCGCATACCTTATGGATCCGCTCGCTCCGGCTCACTGGCGCTGGCTAACCTCTGATCTTCAAACCGCGCTGCCCGCTTTGTTCTGGGTGCTTTGTCAGCTTGTCTTTGCGTCGCGCCCACGATTATTGAGCGTATGGGGCGCAATGGCCCTATACAGCTTTGCTGCCCCCGCGTTATCCACTCCTTTCATAGAGGCTGGGCACTGGTCTGATTTGGGTGTGTTTTTGGGGCTGAAATTGGGGCAGTGGTTTGAGTATGTGGTTGTGCTGCATGGCGTAATCTATGTGGTTCGCCATTGGCGTAACGATCTGGTTGAAGCGCGCAGAAAACTTCGCTTGGCGCTGTTGCTGATTTTGGGCAGTGCAGTAGGTACTGCAACCATCAGCCTGAATTTTGGTATCTACCCTGAGGCGACCAGAGGCATGATTGTGGGTTTGGCATCCTTGGCGATTCTGTTCTGCATTATTTCGTCCCGTGATGTATTGCTGGAACTGACGCCAAGCGAGCAGTCGGTTGAATGTGAACAACAGCCGGAACCGGAAGCTTGCGCTCTGGTTGATGCGCCACGGCAAGTGGATAGTGATGATGGGTTAAAACTGGAAGAGCTTATGAACGGCGGGTTCTACAAGAGGGAAAAACTGGCGTTAAAACAGTTGGCAGATGCTCTGGGTATTCCGGAGTACCGAGTACGCCGTTTGATTAATCAAAAGCTCGGGTATCGTAACTTCAGTGATTACATCAACCACCTTCGGATCGCGGAGGCTTCGAACCGCCTGATCGATACGCCAGAAGAGCCTGTGCTCAACATATCCCTGGATGTGGGGTACCGAACCCTCAGCTCCTTCAATCGTGCCTTTCGCGAAATCATGAACACTACACCAACGGCTTTTCGGCATGAGAGAAGCCTTGAGCAGCTTCAGGCCGGAGAGGATCCAAGTGTAAAAGACCGGCTCTCCAACTGAGGCTAAGGGTGATTTCCCGGAGTTACCGGGAAATCGTTTTGCTTACAGAAACGGACCAGTCGCTTTCAAGGCCATTGGTATCTACGGTTTTCATTGCGAAATACCAGGTACCCTCGGTAAGGCCGGCGACTTGGTATTCCATCGCTTGACCGTCTTCTACAGTGATTTCATTCGTTCTGTCATCAACACTTTCTTCTGTGCCGTATTTAACGATGTACTTGTCAATTTCACCCATGGCCAGTGCTTCTCCGTTTACGCGGGTCGCAGGCGCATTCCAGCTCATTGTTGCGTTACCCGTTATCGGCTCCGGAGTTGGCTCTGGCTGTGGCTCAGGAGTCGGAGCTGGCTCAGGCTCAGGTGTTGGCTCGGGCCCTGGGGTGGGTTCAGGCGTCGGCTCGGGTTCTGGCGTTGGCTCAGGCTCGGGAGCTGGCTCTGGCATTGGCTCTGGCGCTGGCTCAGGTGTCGGGTCAGGAACGGGTTCCGGCGCTGGCGGAGCTGTCGGCATTGTGGAGCCCAGGGTTTGTTCGAGGCTTGCAAGGGTGTTGTCCATAACCGCATCTTTAACGCCAGCTCCTTTCAGCACGTCCCATAGTAGATCGGCCTGCACAATGGCTGCGACAGTTAGCAGCTCAACGCTCAGGTCCAGATTCTCTCCGGCGCTTAGCGGCAGGTCACCATTGGGTTCAGAAACCTCTTTGGCAGCACCGAGAACATCGCCCAGTGTCTTCCATTCTTGTCCGTCTACCAGGCTAAGAAAGGCAATGTTCAACAAGGCGGTTTTCAGGTCCTGGGCTTGAATGCTGCTCAAATCTGCGGCTGCAAGGTCCATTGGCTTCTTCAGCAAGGCGCCCGCACCAAGGCCAAAGTGCTCTTCCTGATCGCGAAGCAATTCCGTGAACCGGGAAACGCTGTGATCCGATGACTTGAGAAACTTTTCAAATGCCAGAGTTACCAGTGGTGTTAAGACAACACCTTCGTTGGCATTGGACGGCACTACAAGGGATTTCAGCTCCAGGTTGTTACCCGGCCAGAACCATTCGCCAAAGCTGACGCTGACTCCAGAAGGTGTTTTACACGAAGGTTGGGCATCGCAGCGCATGAGGGTTTCAGTATCTGACTGCAGAATCACCTTTAACGGCTCAGCTGAATAGGCCTCAGGTACTGAGATCCGGAATCCACCATTTTCGTTGGTTCTGACGGTGTCACCGATTTTTACCCAGTTGCTATGCATAGTGCTGACCATAGCGTCGGCTTCGTGATGCCAGATCGAGATAAGCCCACCGTTCACAGCTCCTTTAACGGCATAACCTTCTACCCAAAACTTCTGCTCCGGGGTTTCTTCCGGGGTGTTGTTGTCACCGGGCGTGGTCACCGATGAGTTGGGTGTTTGAGGTGATGGGGCTGAAGAATCGCCACCACCACAGGCGGTAAGGAGTGAGCTCAGCGCGATGATAAAGAGGCTTGAGCGTGAGCTTGTAAGGAAGGACATTGTGCATCTCCGGGGTATTTGGATGATGCAATCCTATCGGGCAAGCGTGTTAAATGGTGTAAAATATGGCGCTATTTGGTTACTTTTTGAGCCAAAAAACCGTCGCCATCAAGTTCGATAAGCGGGGGTGTGGACGCGTTAAGCGTGGTGTGCGGTGGCCGTGCTGTGCCCTTACTATGCCCGTGCTATGGCTCTATTACGGCCTTTCGGGGCTTAGGGACAGTGCTGGCCCAGCCGCATCAGATGACCACAGCGGGTAGGGAATGCCCGACAGGCGGTTCATCAAGAACGCATGCACCAGTAACACAAGTACACCTGCCATCAAAATAGGTAACTGGGAAGGGTTGGGCATAAGCCCCAAAGATACGATCAGCGCAGTGGCGCCTGCGGGTGGATGGGCAACTTTCAGTAAAACCATCAAACAGCTGGTCAAGCCCAAAGACACGGCGGCGGCACCCACGCGCGGTAAATCCACAGAGCTGACAAATGCTGAGGGCGCATCCTGTAAGCCAAACAGATACAGCGCTAACAGCCCCATCAAAGCGCCAATTAAATGTCCGCACAGGGTGTTTCTTGGTGAGGCTGGTTGAGCCATGGGCACATAGAAAAGAATAAAAGCAGTCGCGCCCAAAGACGGGAAAATAAAAGCTTCCTGAGTGATCAGCGCGATAAATGACACCAGAGCGATGCTTAACCCACCATTAACGAGGTTGAAGCCAGCCATCACGGTTCTGCGGCTATATCTGCTTGCCAAGCGTTCCAGGTGGAAGGCTCGTAAAACGCCGGAAGCCAGTTGTCAGCGTAATCGTTCGTTCTTGATACCCATGGTGCGTCCGTACACAAAAAAGTGGGCTAGAGTACGTTGTGGCAGTGGTTTTCGCAATTTCCCGTTTGTTATATGGTTATTTTTTTAATGCCTGAGTCAGTGCAGTCAATGCATCGCAGCAATCTGGCGCTATGCTGTGCCGGCTAAGAAATACGGCAGTGATTGGAGCCAGTCGTGATTCGCAACATCAAGGTGAGGTTTTACGCTTTATTTTTGCTGGCCTTCGCCTCGGTTGTGGCACCCTATGCTGCGGGCAGGGAGGCCCCAAAACCCTTCGCGAACCCGGCGTTGGCGCAGTGTGTTATGGAAAGCCCGCTTCGGGAGGTTGGGGCAGGTCTGGATGCCCCATCAACACACCCGGCTGGTCATCGAAAGCCTGCTATCCCGGCAGAGTTCAGAAGAACGCCTTGCCGTGATAATCGAGCGTTCCGCTTTGGCAGTGGCCTGTCGGATATTACGGGTCCTGTGGCGCTGAAAAGTGGTGCCGGCTGGGAAGACACAGGCCAGGTTATGCACGGCCTTCATCAGCGGCACTATGCGCGGGCTTTTGCGGTGGAATCACCCTGCAACGGCAAGCGGCTGATGTTCGTGTCGGCCGACATCGGCCTGATGTGGGGAAGCATTCGGGTGGGAGTGCTCAAAGCGCTGGCTGCGGACCCGGAGCTGGGGGGCGTATATGCCGCAGACAATCTCATGCTTTCTGCCACCCACACCCACAATGGCCCTGCCGGCTACGCCCATCATGAAGCCGGGAATTCGCTGCATCTGGGCTTCGATTCGCTGGTATACAAAACCATAGTAAGCGGGATTGCAGACGCCATATCCCGTGCTCACCGCAACATTGAAGCCAATCCCCAGCCTGCGCCTATTTCCATGGCAGAGGGTGAGCTGCTCAACACCAACATCAACCGCTCGCGGCCTGCTTATGCCATGAATCCGGAACAGGAGCGGCAGCAGTACCTGAACGTGAGGGGCGAAGAGGTTGATGTTAACAAGACCATGGTGCAGCTGAACTTGCGCCGCGGCAATGGCAACGCCGTAGGGGTCATCAACTGGTTTGGCGTGCATCCCACGGTGATGGGGCCTGAGGTGCCGTACGTCAGTTCTGATATTAAGGGCTTCGCCTCCTTGGGTTTTGAAGAAATAATGGGCACTGAATACAGAGATGACCCGGCAACCGACAGTTTTGTAGCCGCCTTTGCCCAGGCCGATGAAGGTGATGTTTCCCCTAATATTTTCATCAACGAATTTCCCCACCCGGACCCCCGCCGTGGTGGCGGTGAAACGCCGATGGATTCCAATGCAATCTCCGGAACGAAGCAGCTGGCCAGAGCACTGGAACTTTGGCAGGCCGGACAGCCGCTTGAGGGTGGTGTGGACTACCGGTTGATGCACGTACAGATGAACGAAGTCACCGTCACAGACGCGCAGGTTCTGGCTAGCCTGCAGCATCCCCCAAAGCTGGATGCGACAGTTAAACAAACCTGCAATGCAGCTCTCGGGTTGTCCTTCCCGGCCGGTGCAGAAGATGGGCCCGGCCCCTTGAGTCGTGAAGGGCTTGCGTGCAGCACTTCGCCATCCTCAGAGTCCAGCGGGACCCTTGATATCGCCAGCGCTGCTTTTCCTTTCAATATTCTCGGGGATTTGTTGATGTGTAAAACGCAGCAACTGCCTGGGTTGGGGTTGGGCTGCCACGCTGAAAAGCCGGTGCTGATGTTCACCAATGCCGGGGAGGTATTCGATGGATTGTCTGGAACGCTGGGCAAGCTGTTCGGATTGACCCTCAATCTCGAACCGGCGGTGCAGCCGTTTCAGGTGTTGCGTATCGGTAATCTCGCCATGGTTGGCCTGCCATGGGAGCTGACCACTACCTCTGCCCGGCGCATACGGGCGATGGTACTGGAAGAGCTGGTGCCGGTGGGTGTGGACACGGTGGTCATCGCCGGTTTGTCGAATGGCTACAACCACTACCTGACCACCCGGGAAGAATACGCCAGCCAGCAATACGAAGGCGCGTCGACAGTATTTGGCCCCTGGAGTCTGGCCGCTGTTACTCAGGAGCTGAGAAAGCTGGCGGTCTCGATGGCGGAAGGAACGGCTTTGCCAGAGGGCCCGGCTTATCCGGATGTCACTCCGATGTTGCGCAGGCCTCCTTACATAGCGGGTGACCGCCCCGGCGCCCAGGGTTTTGGTGCGTTGATCGAGGATGTTCCCGCCCAGGCGGCACCTGGCGATCAGATTGCAGCCCGGTTTCAGGCCAGCCACCCTCGCAACGATTTGATGCTTAACGACAGTTACGCGTTTGCTGAAAAGCTTGATGACGATGGCCGCTGGGCGGTGATTGCCACCGATCGCTATCCGGACCTGCTGTACACATGGCACCCCGAGTATTTGCCGCCCATGCCTTTGGATTTGCCCTTCACCGGAGCCTCGGAAGCCACGGTTAGCTGGAAACTACCCCGCAATTTGGCTCCGGGCAGCTATCGCCTCAGAACCAAAGGTGTCGCCAGCCCTGGTGGAGCCTGGGAAGGCGTGAGTGGAACCGTGAAGGTAGAGGGTGTGCAAGCAAGTTGCCCATAGCAGGGGATGGAAGCCAACGAATCCTGTAGCATTGTCGAAGGTTGGTTCGTGGCACAGGGCGGACAGTATGCGTTGTTGACTGTAGACGGTGGGAAAGAATATGCGCTCAAGAAAACCTCTATGGCTAACGCTTTGTTTGGTCGCCACTGCAGTGTTTGCCCAGGCCGCTGAATCAAGGGAACTGGTGTTCCTCAACTGGCAGGATTACATGGACCCTGCGATTCTCGAGGAATTTGAGCAGCGCACGGGCATCGCAGTAAAGCAAAGCTATTTCGATTCCGATACCTCGAGGGACGAACTGCTGCTTGAAACGGAAGGCAAGGGCTTTGATGTTGTGCTCATCAATGGGGCGTCCATCCGAATTCTGGCCAAGCGCGGCTGGCTCGAACCTCTTGGTGAATCCAGCATTCCCAATCTGGTGCATGTGGACCCGCGTTGGCGCTCCGCGTTTGAAAAAGCCGAAGAGTATGGTGTGCCTTATTTCTGGGGAACACTCGGCATTGTCTACCGTAAAGATCTGGTTCCCTTCGAGGTGACAAGCTGGATGGACCTGTTGCAGCCGGTGGCAGAGCTACAGGGCAAAATCGCCATGATCGGCGACAGCGCGGATATGATTGGCGTAGCGCTCAAGGCGCTGGGCTACTCGCTTAATAGCACTGACAGGCAAGAGCTGAGAGAAGCGGAAGCGCTTCTGCATGCACAGGCACCAGCGGTCGAAACCTATCGCTACATTTCCCTGAATGAGGACTCTGCCCTGCTATCCGGCCAGGTTGTCATGAGCATGATGTACAACGGCGACACTCGTATGTTGCAGGAACACAGTGACGATGTTGTGTTTGTACTCCCTGAGGAAGGTAGCAATATCTGGACTGATTATTTGGGGGTACTCCGAGCCTCCACCAGAAAAGCGGATGCCAAGCGGTTCATCGATTTTCTCAATGAGCCTGAGATTGCCGCGCGGCTGGCCCAGTATGTCTATTATGCAACCCCGAATCAGGCTGCCGAAGCCTTGCTGCCCGGGAGCTTCAGAGATGACGAGGTTATCTATCCAAGAGGGGAAGCACTCGACAACTCGGAAGCCTATAGCCGTCTGCCGCCTCGTGCCAAAAAGAACCGTGCCGTTATCTATTCGCGCCTCGTCAACTGAGACTCAGATACGCCTATGCGTCTTCATGCCAAGGTTCTGTTAGTCGTCGTACCCTTAGCGGTCATTCCGTTAATGATTTTGGGCTGGTTGGCCTATGATCAGCTGCGCTCGACGGCGGTAGAGCGCAGCTCGAGCCAGATGACCACGCTAATGGACCAAATGGCCCGCAACTTCCAGGTGCATCAGGACGTTGCCAAAGCAAATGTGCAACTGTTTGCCGATGCCTCGCTTATGCGAGCCTATGCGCTCACAGAGGATGAGGAAGAACGGTATGCATTAATGCTGCCCTCACTGCTTAAACTGTTTTCCAGTTATCTGCGCGCTTACCCTGATTACACTGAGATTCGATACCTGCTGCCCGATGGCTATGAAGATGCCCGTGTCGCCTTGGCGCCGGCGTCGAATGTTAGCGAAGAGGAAGGGAACACACCGTTCTTCCAGGAGCTTCGCCAGTATGAGGGTGAGACGTTTGTCTGGGTTACCTCTACCCCCGGTAGCATCACGGTATCACTGCAAGTCGCGCGGCCCATGCGGTTAATCGACCCAACCACTCAGGACCCGCTCAACAGCAAGCCGACACTGCGCGGGTATCTGGTCGTCACCATGGGGCTGGATTTTATGGTGGAGCAAATGGCTGCCAGCCGAATTGGTGAAGACGGCCATACGCTTATTATCAATGATGAAGGCAAGATTCTTTTCCATCGGAACCGCTCGCGATTGGGTCAGCGCATACCCGAATCCCTGTTGACCAAGATCTCCGGGGCGGAAAATAGTGAGGAGCTTGTGCCGGCGACCTACCAGCAGGAAGCGAGTCTTTTGGCAACTCGGCGATTACACGAAGGCTTGCTGATGATTGGCGTGCTGCCGGAGCGGGAATTGCTCAAAGAAAGTCAGCAGCTGGGGACAACGGTTGCCTGGATCATACTTGGTACCGTGGTGTTGATGATTGTCGGGCTGTTTATATCCATGAATTTGCTTATGGTTCGCCCATTGCAAACCCTGATGAGAGCCATACGCGAGATAGGCCATGGAAATCTCTCGCCAAAGATTGCGCTGTCCACCAGGGATGAGTTGGGCCAGTTAGTGCAGAGCTTTCAGGAGATGGCTGGCAATCTGGACACCTCGCGCACCAGAATTGAGCGGCTGGCCTATCACGACAGTTTGACGGGTCTACCCAACCGATTCCGAGCCCACGAGACGCTGCGCCGCATGATTTCTCTTGCCCGCAGGGAAGACGGCAAAATGGCCGTGTTGTTTCTGGATCTCGATAACTTCAAACGGGTCAACGACTCCCTGGGCCATCAGGTGGGTGATCTATTGCTCAAGGAAACGGCCGCTCGTCTCACATCGGTACTGAGGATGGAAGATGTGGTGCACCCGGAAGTACCCCAGAACACCTCGGGTATCCTCGCCCGCCTGGGCGGTGACGAGTTCGTTATCCTGCTGCCCAAGGTTGATAGCTCCCAGGATGCAGCAAAAGTTGCCTCACGCATTCTTGATGCACTGAAAGCGCCGTTCCACTTTGGGCATGAAGAGATATATAGCAGTAGCAGTATCGGAATCTCATTGTTTCCGGATGATGGGGCTGAGGTAGACGATCTGATAAAGCGTGCCGATGCCGCGATGTATCAGGCCAAAGAGCAGGGTCGCAACAATTTTCAATTTTATTCCGCAACATACAACCGTGCGGCGCTGGAACATATCTCCCTGGAAGCCGGTTTAAGGCGCGCGTTGAGTAATGACGAGTTGGAACTCTATTATCAGCCACTGGTGCAGGCCAGCACCGGTAAAGTCGTTGGCCTGGAAGCCTTACTACGCTGGAATGACCCGAGAGAAGGCGCTATCGATCCGGATAGATTTGTTCCGGTCGCTGAGGATAGCGGTTTGATCCTGCCTATAGGTGAGTGGGCTCTACGCGAGGCTGGGCGCCAGCTAAGTGTTTGGCAGGCGGCCGGGCTCAGCAATGCCTGTGTGTCCGTCAATGTGTCCGCCATACAGCTTCAGCGGCAGAATATTATAGCGATTGTTGATGAGGTGCTGGAGGTGAACGGGCTGAAACCTTGGCAAGTTGAACTCGAAATCACCGAAACTGCGTTGATGAAGATCCGACCGGAGGTTATTGGCTATCTCGATAAGATGCGCCAAAAAGGTGTGACTATTTCGCTGGATGATTTTGGTACTGGATACTCGTCCTTGAGCCTTCTTCAGGAATTGCCTATCTGCAAGCTCAAGATCGATAAGAGCTTTGTGCGGGATATGCTGGTCGACCCAAAGGACGCAGCCATCGTCTCGGCAATACTTTTTATTGCAAAAAGCCTGGGGCTGACCTCAACCGCCGAGGGCGTGGAAACGCCGGAACAGGCGGCGTATCTTGCCAGTGAAGAGTGCGATCAGCTTCAGGGCTATCTGCTGAGCCGGCCTTTGCCGGCAGCAGAAATGACCCGGTTTTTGAAGAGCAGAAAGGCATTGGATCTGCTCAAATCGACCTTGCAGGTGTCGTGACCCCACAGGATGATAAACCGCATGGGGACACCCTGATCAGTCAGCCAGAATGACCCCGTAGACCTCGGCCAGTAAGTTGCCATCCAACAGTGATAACAGTTTGTTTTCTGAAGTGATGACTCCTGCCCACTGCTGGTTCCAGTTGCCTGAGCAGCCATAGGTGATCAGGGTGCCGTTGTGACGAGCATAGTCGGCACACTTGCCGTTACCTTCATTACGCAACTGTTGTTCATCAGAGCTGTAGATCCAGCGCTGTGCCGCATTGTCATGCTGGCAGAGCGCCAGTCCAAGACGCTCGCCTGAGGGGGTCAGGCATTGCCAGGGCGTCGCGACAGGGTGGATGCGATTTTTGAGATCCATAACCCAGTGGCTGGCTTTGACAATGTCAGCCGGCACAGCGGTCACGGCAACGTATTGGGCATCCACAAGATTTGTGTCGAAATACACATTGCTCCCTTGGATAACGTCGCCAGTCAGCAGTAAATCATCTATCGATTCAATCAATCCGCTAGCGGTCAGTGATTGCATCAGCTGTTTTTTCGTCTCCTTTGGGGACAGGTTCTCAAGCCGGGCCTTGGCCAGGATAACCGCAATCTCAGTGGTCAGCTTCTGGTTGTTTTTGATCTTCTGAAGCAGTCGCCATGCCGGGCCAGACAGCCCATCCTTTAAATCCTGCTCAGTATAGCTGGCTACCTGGACTGCAAGATCACCGCTCAAGGTATTGAAGCGGTCGGGGTCCATAGCTTTGAGCTTATCTTCTATTTCGGCTATTTCCCTCGTGCGTAACTGGTGATGTCCCGCTTCCTGACCAACAATCGCTACGGGTGGGAGCTCAGGTATTTCCCCGCTAAAAGAAGTTTCTGTGAGTTTCTCGTCGGTGCCATCCCGCCGGCAATAAAGGCTGGCACTGGTTGGTTTGAAGTCTGCCCGCAAATTGAAGTGAAGCTGGTTGATGCTGTTCGGACTATGCCGAGAGGAAGCAACGCTGATGTGCTTTTGCTCACCCTGGCTGTTGTTCACCTCTACCCAACACTGATTGGCTGAGGAATTGAGGTCAGGTTCCGACAGGTCGAACAGATTCCCGTAGTTGCCGTGGAATACCGGATAGATGACGGCGTTGGTGCCATCAGGATCATAGCCGCCCAGAATGGTCGCAACCGCCACCCCCACGGCCACAGGCGCAGGATGTGAACTGGCGTGATTCTCATATTGGCCGGTGGCTTTATTCCACTTTTTGTAGCCATCCGGGTAGCTAGCGTCTGGAATGGGGAGCCCGGCCAGATCGTTCTGAATGATTCTGGCGGTATAGCCTGTGTAATGAGTGTATACAGAGAAAGGTTTACCGTCAGAGCCGCCTGACATGGCATCACGCTTGAAGTTGTAGGCGCCCTCATCGTTCAAACCAAACAGGTTGGCGCGCATCCGGTTGCGGTGTGCAATGTATCCCCAGCCACTGTCAGCATGGTGGACAGCCCAGCGCCCATCATCGGTCAGGCCTTGGCCGGGATAGTGACCGAGGCCATAGGCATGACCCCACTCATGGCTGGCTTCGTTGCCCCAGGAGTTGTAAAGCGTTCCGATACCGTTGCCGCCACTGAGGCCATGACCAACGGCACCGTTTGTGTACATGCCCCAGGCGTGGTGATTGGTTATCTGCTTGAATACATGAGGGTGCTGTTGATTCATGTTGTTGCTGGCATAACCGAAGTTTGCCATGTTTATGCCAACGCTGACCTGCGATTTGCCAACGTTCTCGCGCATGTCGCCCTCGTATACGCTACCCGTAACCTGGCTGCTACCATCAATGTCTTTGTCGTATATGGTGCCCGAGCGGATGATTACCCGGTTGAGCACGGCATCTGCGTAGCTGCCCATGACGAGTTTCGAGACAGGTAGGGTCTGGAAATAATCTGTAGCGGCTAGCACAGGGTCCCGAAGCGTGTAGTGCCCATCGCTCTGCCCGGGCTCGGTCAGCATGCCTAAACGAATGCTTTGGAAGACAATTCGGGAGGCTTCGCCGATGTCGATATCGGCAGCAGGTAAGTAGCCGGAAACTCTGCCGTCTGCGCCTTTATCCGCAATAAACTCAAGAGACAAACCGTTTTTTACGGTATCCCAAGGCAGATTGACGGACCATGCCTGCTTGGAGTACTGAATGGGTTGAGCGCCAGTAACGTCTGATTTCGGCAAGTCGTTAGGGTGTGCCATTGGTAGCGTCAGCAAGGGTTGGCCATTCACACTTACTTCGGCATGCATGGTAATCGGCTCAATACCGTTATTGGGGACAAACAGGAGCAGGGTATCCCGCAGTGCCGTTAACCGGGGCATGTATTTGCTTTTGGTCTCATCGGTCGTGTTGCGTTCAAAATTATTGGCGGGCGCAACAGAGTGGGACTGTACAAATTGAACTTCGCCTTCTAGTTCGCCCCCTGAAAGGTCGTTTCTTGGCTCTCGCGGGTTGCCATCAAAATCCTTGGCGTAGAAATCCAGTGCGGGCGGGCTGAGAAAAGCGCCAGCGTGTTCCACCTTGATGGTGTCCATGAGGATCAAGCGATGGGAGTCATTGGATGCTGCGATTGAAAGCTCGACCTGCGCCGATGCATGCTCCGGGCCGGGGGTGCCGGAAATGATTCCGGTTCTTGCATCAACGGACGCCCAGTCCGGGAGGTTGTATCCGCTATATCGTACGTTTCCCGGTAGCGCCTCATGTTTTGGCTGATACTGATAACTGACCATAGAGATAGCATCAGGAAAGCTGACTGAGTGCCGGGATTCGGTGATTGTTTTGCTTGAGGAACTTCCCCCGCAGCCTGAAAGTAAAATGGCGGTTAACCCGAGTGCTGCAGCACCTCTGAAATACATCCTGAATCCCTTATCGCGGTTTTGGTGGTGTACTTTTCTTAATTGCGGGGATTCTGCTTAATTTACCGACTGTTACAAACAGCCAGATTGTTGTAGAAGTGTAAAAATGTGGGGAGCGTCACCTTTGCGCTCCCCTTTGTCAGTGTTGGCCAGTCGGTGTTACCTGGTTTTTCTGAACAGATCCAGTTCAATGTCGTAGCTGGGCTCTGATTTCCGAAACAGGTATTCCCCGTTGCGGATGGATGCCAGTACATCCGCTCGCTGGCGAACGGCTTCAAACGAGCTGGTGGCATCCAGCACCAGAAAGTTCGCCGGTTTGCCCACATCCAGGCCGTACTGGTCTTCAACGTTCAGGGTTTTTGCACCGTTGAAGGTGATCAGGTCCAGACAGGTATCGAGTTGATCCATCGACATGGTTTGGGCCATGTGAATGCCGTTATCCAGAATGTTCATCAGGTTTCCGTTGCCTACCGGATACCAGGGGTCGTTGATGGAATCCTGGCCGAAGCAGACGTTAATGTTGCTCTCCCAGAACTCTTTTACTCGCGTCATGCCTCGGCGTTTCGGGTAGGTGTCTTGCCTGCCTTGCAGGTAGGCATTCTCAGTGGGCAGGGCAATGAAGTTCAGACCTGATTTCTGGAACAGTCTCATCATGCGAAATGCGTAGGCGTTGTCGGCCGAACCGAAGGAGCAGGTATGGCTGGCCGCGGTACGAGTGCCTATGTCTTCGGTCATGGCCAGGGCGTTCAGAAGTTCAACAAAACGACTCATCACATCGTCTGTTTCGTCGCAGTGTACGTCGATAAGCTTGTCGTATTTGATGGCCAGCTCAACGGTGCGGTGAATGGATTTCTCGCCGATTTCACGGGCCCACTCGAAGTGGGGAATGCTGCCTACGCAGTCGGCGCCCATCTTCAACGCTTCTTCCACCAATTCGTCACCGCCTTTGTAGGCATACATCCCTTCCTGGGGAAAGGCGACGATCTGAATGGTGACGTTATCCTTAAGTTGTTCACGAACCTCCAGCATGGCTTTTAGCCCGGTGAGATTCGGGTCGCATACATCGATGTGGGTGCGGATGAACTGCACACCTTTTGAGACTTCTTCCTGGATGCCTTTTAGCGCACGTTCTTTTGCATCTTCGAACGATTGGTTCTTTTTCACATCGTGCCAGCGAGCTATGCCCTCGAACAGCGTGCCAGTGTTGTTTTTGGCCCCCTTGCTGCCGCCGGTGTAGACGTAGTCGAGGTGGAGGTGGGCGTCCACATAAGGTGGCACAACGAGGCGGCCTTTCAGGTCGATTGTTTCCTCAGCCGGGGGGAGGTCGGTTCCAAGTGCTCGAATAACGCCATTTTCCACGAGGATTTCGGTGGCATCGTTGTTGCGGTATATGTTTGCATTAATAAATTTCTTCATATAAACGTCCTCGTGTAATGGGTCGCTGAGAGCTCACCCCCACATTGTAACGAAAAAGGCCCTACGCTCTCGCGTAAGGCCTTAAAAGTACTGAGCACACGTTGGATTATGAGCTCGCGCTGCCTGTGGGTCAGGCTGCGGTTGGCTTTGACCTGGAAGCTTCTTCTATAAGCTGCTGTATCCGCTCTTGCGTTTTGCCCAGTGCACTGGAAAGTTCTTCACACAAAAACTTTATACCGAGGTTCAGGTGCCTGCGGTCTGTCATGCTCAGCGGGTTTTCCTCTTGCATAACGCTTAGGCCCTTAACCATCTCCGCATAACCGTAGGGGTCGCCTTTATCAATAGCGGCCTGGTTAGCGGTTGACCGGGTTTTCCACTGTTCGCTTAACTTTCCTTGCCAGCTCTTCACATGCTTGATGATCTTCTTCGCTTCCTGAGCACTCATGGGGAAGCGAATGTTGCTTGGGAGATCATTGGCGCGCACCAGCCAGGTGAGGTCGTCACGTTCGAAATAAAGTTTTACGAACTTGGTTTTGTCCTCGCCTGAGAAACTCTTTTTAAGAATGGATTCAACGATTCCGATGCCATGACCGGGGTGAAAAATACGATCGCCTTGATTAATAGTGATAATATTCTCCTTGTTTTACTAAGAAAATGTTCCTTTTAAAAAATAACTATAATCAGCATGTTACGCTATTTCTGCACAAAAATCAAACAGCCGGTTTTGTTGCCTGAAAGTCAAAGTTCTCTCGGTGCCCTTGCGAAGGCAAATGATAACAATTAGCATTCACGAATATTGTTGATGTTTACTCGAGGGGGAGCGTTGTGGGCGCTGGTATATCTGTTCCGTTTTTTGCACAGCTACAAGGGCTGTTGGTTACTGGCGGCCCGGTGGTGTGGATTCTGGCGGTGTTTTCTGTAGTTGCCATGACCATAATTCTGGTCAAAATGTGGCAATTCATGCTGGCGCGCGCAGAGAGCACTGCGGATGTGGACGCTGCGCTAAGCCTTTGGAAAAAGGGTGACCGCAGGAAGGCAATGAAGGCCCTGAATGTGCGACGGCCCATCTCATCCGTTGTGGCTATGGCAATGCAAGGGCAGCTGAATACCACAGACGATGGGATCCTGCGTGAAGAAGTAGAGCGAGTGGCTACGGGGTACTTGAACGATCTGCGCAGCTTTTTCCGGCCCCTTGAGGTGATTGGTTCACTTAGCCCGCTGTTGGGTTTGCTCGGTACCGTCATGGGGATGATTGTGGCGTTCCAGCAAATGGAAGCCGCTGGCAATCAGGTAGATCCTTCGGTGCTTTCCGGTGGTATATGGCAAGCGTTGCTGACAACCGCCGTTGGCCTCTCGGTAGCCATACCTGTTGTTGCCGTGCACTCCTGGCTTGAGCGTAAGGTTGAGCGGGTATCTGCAACTATGAGCGATGCGGTCACAAGGGTTTTTACGTGCTCGCCCACGCTGCCGCCGTTTGAGACCGCGGCATCATCGGAGGCGCTGCGGAATGCAGCTTGATGCCTCACCGGTAAGGCGGGCCAAAGGCATCAGCCTGACACCGTTGATTGATGTGGTCTTCATTCTGCTGTTGTTTTTTATGCTGTCATCCACGTTTATTACTTGGCGGCAGCTGGATGTTGCATCGCCTGCCGACAGTATTTCCGAGCCACCGAAAGACATACAGCTGATTCGCCTAACCTCGAATCAGGGGCATTTTGAGCTGGAGGGGCGGGTCTACAGGGACCCCAGTCGCGATGAGCTGGCTGAATTGGTGTCGGCTAAACCCGATGCGGTCTTTGCCATTCAGGCGGATGCCGGTCTCCACACGCAGGCGCTCATCACTTTGCTGGATCGCTTGAAGAATGCTGGCGCCGCCCACGTGTCGCTTGCAGAGGGGCCGAAGTGAGGCTCTCAGCAACCGCGCCGAAAAAGGATCTGGCTTCAGATGATAACCTGGTGCCATTGATCAACATTGTATTTTTGATGCTGATTTTCTTCATGGTCGCCGGGCAAATCACCGCCTCCGATGCGGTGATGGTTCAAGCTCCCGAATCTCTTACGGCAGCTCAAGGAAAAGAGCACTCAGCGACGGTTTTGGTTGCGGCTGATGGTTCTATGTACCTGGATAACGCCGAGGTGTCTCCGGATCGTCTGGTAGAAAAACTGGGAAATCTGTTGGATGAAGCGGAAACGGTTGATGGGGTTTCTGTATTAGTTAAAGCCGATGCCATGTTACCGGTTGAGGTGTTGCAGGAAGTGCTGCACCACATCAAAAAGGCCGGGCTGTTAAAGGTGGCTCTGCTAACCCGCCAAGGTGACGCTGAATGATTGCAAGGCGTCACTGGCTCGGTGCAGCGGTACTGACGCTGGCACTTCATTTGTTGGTGCTTGCGGCGTTTGCGCGCACCGCTACCATTCCGGAAGGGGCTGAGGCTCCTGGGGAGGCGGGTGTTGAAATCGATCTTGGCATGCTGGGTGATCTGGGTGTAGAGGCCGAAACCCAGGAAGCGGCTCCGGCCACTGTCGAGCCACCGAAACCGATCCCGACACCTCCCATACCGGAACCTGTAGTAAGTGAGCCGGAGCAGCCCAGGCAAACAGCAGAGGTGAGCGTAGAAGAGCCTCCAAAGCCTGAGCCTGAACCGGAACCAGAGCCTGAACCAGAGCCTGAACCAGAGCCTGAACCGGAGTCTCCTATAGGAACGACGTCTACCCAAGCGTTACCCGACACCGAAACGGCGAAGGATGTGGCAGCTGCTCCGGCGCGCAAGGCTGGCAGTGGCGAAAGCAGCGCCAGTGCCTCTGGAGGCAATCCCGGTGCGCGAAGTACCTATCTGGCAGTGGTCGCAGCTAAACTCGCCCGTGCTAAACGCTACCCAAGATCATCTCGCCTGCGGCGCCAGGAAGGGGTGGTTGGGCTCAGCTTTACCATAGATCGCCAAGGGCGCATTGTGGAATCCAGTATTACCGATCCTTCGGGCCACCCTGAGTTGGATAAGGCGGTCATACGCATGCTCGAGAATGCGGCACCATTGCCCGCCTTTCCCGATGATCTCACCCAGAACACCCTGAGCGTGTCCATTCCCGTGGCGTTCAAGCTCAGCGATCGCCGATAGCCTCGACAACCCGCTCGCCCCTTCCTTTTTTCTTTCCTGCGTAAAAGTTCCCTGTTTTTTGTTGACAGAAATCAAAATCTAAACAAGAATGCTTCTCGTTACTATTTGGGGTGGCTGTTGTTAGCCTGACCCGCTTGAGAGGAGTTGAAGTGAGTGAGTGCTGCCTGCGGGAAGAATCGTTCGACACTGCCTTTGTTCTCTATCGCTTTGCTTTCTCTGAGTGTTTGCGGGCAGGCGACAGCGGAAACCACTTCGCAATCCTCCTATTACCTCGATGAAATCGTCGTTACCGGTACCCGCTCCAACCGCATGCTGAGTGACACCCCCGTACGGACTGAAGTTGTAACAGCCCGGGAACTGGAAAAGACCCACGCCAGAAACGTTGCGGAGGCGATCGAGAACGTTGCCGGAGTGCAGCTGCGAAACATCCACGGCAAGGCGGGCAAGGAAGTCTGGCTGCAGGGTGTTGGTGCTGACCGGGTGTTGGTGCTGGTAGACGGTCTGCCACTCACGGCCACAACTGGCTCATCGGTGGATGTAAGCCAGCTGGCGCTGCTGAATGTGAAGCGGATTGAAGTGGTGAAGGGCGCGGGCTCTGCACAATACGGCAGTGCGGCCATCGGCGGTGTCGTCAACGTTATTACCCAGGACCTTGAGCCAGGTTTGCGGGGAGAGGTTACGGTTGATGGCGGTAGTTATGGCGAGCAAAATCCCAGCGGCGACCGTGCTGATTTTGGCCGCTACGGTGCGCGAGCCAATATCGACATGGGCACTGAACAACTGCGGGTTCGCCTGAGTGGATCACATCAGAATTCCAGCGGCATTGATTCGGAGCCATCCACCTGGGCGAGGCCAGGGGATGAATACGATCGCAACCAGTTCAATACCCGGCTGGAGTGGTTACCGGAGGACGATCATCGGCTGTTTGCGGAAGTCGGCTATTTTGATGAAGCGTCCGGCTCCCGGTTTTTGAACGAAAAGGCCGGTACGGTTCTCAAGCAAGGAAAGGAAGAGTCCGTCGAGCGCTGGCGCACGGTGCTGGGTGGCGAGCATGGCATGAGCGATGCCCAAACTGTGTTCTGGAATCTGCTGCGGGAAGAGCTCACAGACAACACCTACAAATACTCGGCCTTTGGTGAGTTTGACCACCGAGATGCGAATCAGGTGTTGTCCCAGGCTTCGGCTCACACTGAAGTTGCCGTTGGTAAGAATCACTTGCTGATGGTGGGCGCTGATTTTCGCCATGAAACTCTGGAGCAAACGATTGACGGCCAGATGGAACTGGATGGCGGTAAGCGATCACGCAGCAGCAAGGAAATCTGGTTCCAGGACACCTGGATTCCATCGCACCGCTGGGAATGGGTGGCCGGACTACGCGGCCAGCAGGATTCCGATTTCGGCGACCACTACGCCCCCAAGATCAATACCCGCTATGAGTTGACGCCAGCCAGCCCAGCCAGCCAATACCTCCGTGCAAGCTGGAGTGGCGGCTATCGAGTGCCTAACTTGAAAGAGCGCCATTACCGGTTTGACCACAGCCAGCTTGGTTATGTGGTTGAAGGTAATCCGGACCTGTCACCAGAAACGTCGCAAAACCTCCAGCTCGGCTGGGGCGTCAATTACCTGAACGCCGGATGGCTTGAAATTAACGCCTTTCAGAACCTGATTGAAGATTTGATCCAGACCCAATTCGATGCTGATGCCACCGCCGCCCGTGGTGATGGTGTGGATGTGTATCGGTACGCCAACGTTGATAAAGCACGCACCCGCGGCGTGGAAACCACAGCGGGTTGGCAACTCGCCCGAGGCTTGGAAGTGACCGCAGGGTACACCTACACCCAGGCAGAAGACCGGGCTACCGGTTTTGCTTTACCCAATCGGCCGCATCATCAAACCCGGCTTGGCCTGGATGGGCCTGGCGGCATCCCTGGGCTGAACTGGTCGGTGCGGGTTCGCAACCAGAGTTCGGAATACGTGGATACAGACGAAACCAAAAAGTCCCCGGGTTACACCACGGTGGATCTGAAGCTGAATCAGACCGTTGGCGACAACCTGCAACTGTTTGCCGGCGTCGACAACCTCACCAATAAGCAGCGTGACTTCGACGATGCCGATGACTTCGGCCCGGTGGCAGGAAGGTTTGTGTACATGGGCGTGACGCTTGGATTTGGAAAATAACGATCGATCAACAAGGAGAAAGTGCATGAGTAATAGTTACCGGGGGCTCGGGTTGGCGGCAACAGTAGTATTGCTGGCTGGTTGTGGCGGCAGTGAGAACAGTCTTGGTGGGTCAGATGAGAGCAATGGCAACCCGGAATTTCGGCATCAGGTGATTGATGCGAAATCCTATAACCAGGCCACCTATCTGAACCTGAACACGGGCGCAACCATGCAGATGACGGCGGATGAGGCGCAAGGCCGCACCGACTGGCATCTGTCGTTCAAGCGCGACACGGTGCAGGTTAATGGTGGAGCTTCGGGAATGGGCAGCGTGGCTGGCACCGTGGCTAACGCCCAGGACAAGTTTTATGACGCCGCCGGGGAGCCGAACTTCAACCTTCTGGTCAATGCCACGGCATCATCCGAGGAAGAGGCGTTATTGGCGGAGTATCCAGAGCCGGGCAGCAGGGACTGGATCAGCGACTCAATCACCAATAGCTTTGGGGATGAATGGTACAGCTACAACCCTAACGGCGGAATCATGAACGCCAATCCGGACAATGGCTGGTTGCTGCGGTCAGCGGAAGGCAACAGTTACGCCCGCATGCGTATGACCGGGATGGATTTTCCTACCCGCACGGGCGAGGGCATCAAGAGCTTTACGATGGCCTTTGATGTTCAGGTTCCAGATACCACTACCTTCACCCAATCGGCCACGTTTACCGGGTCCATAGGTTCTGAAGGTGGCGAGCTCTGCTTTGATTTTGACGCTGATTCAACGGTGAGCTGCGAAACCTCCGCACATTGGGATGTGAAGCTGGGTTTCGCTGGCCGAAATATCTATCTGAGAAGTAACAGTGGCACCTCTGGCGAAGGTAATGGCGGGGTGTTCGGGCCGTTCAAGTGGGATGATCTGGCGGTCTATACCAGCGCCACCATTGCGCCAGGATCAGGCGAGGACATAACAGGAAGATACGCGGCCGACACCACCAGTGGCGTGTTCAACGCATCCAGCTGGTACGCATATGATCAGGCGGGTGGGCACTTACTTCGCCCGAACTTCCGGGTATACCTGATCGATACCGATACCAACGATGCTCAAGCCCCTGTTTATGCCGTGCAGATCGTCGGCTATTACGGTGACGACACTGTTTCAGGACAACCCATTGTTCGTTGGACTAACGCATCACTAACCGCAGCAGAGTAAATACTATGAACGCAACGATAGAATTCCCTGAGGTTAAGTTAGAAATTGCGCTAAAAGACCGCTGGCAACAGTTGCTGTCGGAGCAGCCAAACCTGCGCATCCGTAACGCCGCGAACCTGCTTGATGTCAGTGAAATGGAACTGATGCTGTGTCGTGAAGAAGGTGCACTCACACCGCTGTCTAGTGATTTTGGTGCACTGCTCACCGAGTTGGAATCCGTTGGCGAAGTGATGATGCTCGCCCGCAACGATGAAATGGTGCATGAGATTACCGGCCACCTGAAAGGGTTCAAGGTAACCGGCGGTGGCTCCATGGGGCTGTCCGTTGGTGAGATGGACCTGCGGGTATTTTTTCGAAGCTGGACCTTTGGCTTCCATGTAGTTGAAGAGGTGCGTTCCGGCACTCGCCATAGTCTGCAGTTCTTTGATACCAGTGGTCGAGCCATCCAGAAAGTGTACAAAACCAAAGGCACCCAAGCTGAAGCCTGGGATGCACTGGTCGCGAAATACAAAGCCGATCAGCCTGTGGTGCCGGAACTGAAAGCAGCTCCCTCCCCAGAGCCGCGGGTGGACCCGGCTAGTGTTGATGTATCAGCACTACAGCAGGATTGGGCAACACTGAAAGACGTGCACCATTTCCACTCCATGCTCAAACGCAACAAGGTCGACCGGCTAACGGCGGTAGAGCTGGTTGGCCCGGCCTACACCCGAAAACTCAAGCGCAGCACCGACTCCATTGAGTCCCCCTTGGATGAGCTTTTACAGCAAGTAAAAACCAACCAGTGCCCGATTATGGTGTTCGTGGGTAACCCCGGCATTGTGCAAATCTGGACTGGCCAGGTGGACAATATTCGCCGAGTAGGTGAGTGGATGAATGTGCTGGACCCTGGCTTTAACCTGCATGCAAAGACTGGCGATGTGACCGACTGGTGGACGGTAAAACGGCCTTCTGTGGATGGCACCATAACCTCAGTGGAAGGCTATAACGCCAGCGGGGAAATCGTACTGACGGTATTTGGCAAACGTAAGCCGGGCGAGGTGGAAGCTGAAAACTGGCAAGCCGAAGTGCGTGCGCTGGAGGCAAAGCTATGCGATTGACCGGGTTGCTGCTGGCTGCATTACTGGCACTTCCGGCTTATGCCGGAAGTGCCAGTAATGCAGGTGCCAAAGGCTCACGCATTGTCAGTGCCGATGGCGCGGTGACGGAAATATTGTTTGCTCTGGGCGTAGAGGATCGTCTGGTGGGTGTTGATACCACCAGCAAGTACCCGGAAGACGTCAATCAGCTGCCGAAAGTAGGTTATCTGCGGGCCTTGCCATTCGAAGGCGTGTTGTCGCTGGAGCCCGATCACCTGATCACCACCGAAGAAGCGGAGCCGGAACAAACCCTGCAGCGCCTGGAACAGGTGGGAGTCAAAGTCACCCGGTTGCCTGTTGCGCAAAGCCCGGAGCAGACTCTTCAGCGGATTATGGCCATTGGTGAATTGGTCGACCGTGAGGAAGCAGCGGCAAGGCTCGCCGCTGAATTGCAGGTGGTCTTTACCGACATCGATAAAAAGGTGGCTGCAAGGGGTTCGGCGCCCAAGGTGTTGCTGTTGTTGGCCGCGGGTGGCCATGGTGTTTCATTCGGCGGTAGCCACACGGGTGCAGATGCCCTGCTGAAAGCGATCGGGGCGACTAACGCGGTCAGCAATATCCGTGGCTACAAACCTGCCAGTCGCGAAGCGATCATCAGCGCCAACCCCGATGCGATTGTGGTTGCTGAATCTGCGCCGGGGCAGTTCCGGATTGCCGATTGGCCAGAGCTGGCCCAGCTGCCGGCCTGGAAAAACGGCCACCGGTATGTGGGTGACAGCATGATGCTACTCAGCTTTGGCCCAAGATTGGCAGAGGCTCTGGTGATACTTGACGGAATCCTGCCTGAAGCCCCCACCGCAGAGAGCACCCTGGCTAGTCGCCATGGCGACTGATACTGCAAAGCGAGCGCCTGCCAGTCTCATTTTTATGGTTCTGGCTGGGCTGGCTGTTCTGGCGGCTTTGTTCTCGCTGACCAACGGTGCTTATCCTCTGGGCACCAGCGATGTTGTGAATCTGCTGCTGGAACCTGAGGCCGCAAAACCCGCAGCCCACATGGTGTTTTTTGATGTGCGTATGCCCCGGCTGGTTCTGGGATTTCTCACCGGTGCGGTATTGGCTGTTTCCGGCACCTTGCTGCAGGGATTGTTTCGCAACCCTCTCGCCGACCCTGGGTTAATCGGGGTGTCCGGCGGAGCGGCACTGGCGGCAGTATCGGTTATTGTGCTTGGGGGCAGTTGGTTGTCCGATTGGACGATACTCACTGGCAGATGGGCGCTGCCTCTGGCCGCCTTTGTGGGCTCGGTGCTAACCACCCTGGTGGCTTGGCGCGTTGCCAGCCGTTCCGGCAGCATTGCTGTGGCAACCTTGCTGCTGGCGGGTATCGCCATAAATGCAGTCGCCGGAGCCTTAACCGGCCTGCTGACATTCTACGCCGACGATAGTGAACTGCGTTCGTTGACCTTCTGGAGCATGGGCAGTCTTGGCCACGCCAGTTGGGAAGACCTGCAAGTTGCTGGCCCTTGGATGCTGCTGGCGCTGTTACTGGCCCCCGTGTTAGCCAAACCCCTGGATGCGTTTGCCCTTGGTGAATCGGTCGCTGGCCATCTGGGTTTTTCGGTGCAGTGGGTAAAGCGGGCGACGGTTGTGTTGTCTGCGTTGGGCACTGGCGCGGCAGTGGCGGTAACCGGCCTTATCGGGTTCGTTGGGTTGGTGGTGCCGCACCTGTTACGACAAATTGTCGGCGCTGGGCACAGGGTATTGATCCCCGCCAGTGGACTGGCAGGCGGTGTCTTACTGGTGGCGGCAGACAGCTTGGCGCGAGTAGTTGTGGCGCCGGCGGAACTGCCCATTGGTTTGATGATGTCGCTGTTAGGCGGGCCATTCTTTTTGGTACTGCTTATGAGAATGCGCATTGGCGCATAGGGAGCTGGCACCATGACAGTTTTAAAGGCTAAGCAGTTAGGGCTGACCATAGGGCGAAGCCGAATACTGCAAGATGTGTCACTCACCGTCGAACCGGGTGAGCTGGTTGCGTTGCTCGGCCCTAACGGTGCTGGCAAGTCGTCATTGTTGAAAACGCTGGCGGGAGAGTTGGCATTTGGGCAGGGCACCATTGAACTGTTCGGCCGCTCAATTCAGCAATGGAAAGGCTCTGAGCTTGCCCGTCAACGGGCGGTGATGCCCCAACGGGTGGATGTCAGTTTTCCATTCACGGTTCGTGAAATAGTGGCATTGGGATGCTCGGGCCTGGCTGCCGCAGAGCGCAATGAACTGATTGATTACCTGCTGCAGCGATTGGGCATTGGCAATATGGCCTGCCGTTTGGTGCCAACCTTGTCTGGAGGTGAGCAGCAGCGGGTGCAACTCGCCAGAGTGTTGGCGCAAATCTGGCACACAAACGGGCCACGGCTATTGCTGCTGGATGAATGCACCTCGGCACTGGACCCTGCCCAGCAGCAAACCGTATTCAGCCTGCTGCGGGAGCTGGCGAAAGATCAGGGGTATAGCGTCGTAGCGGTGATACATGATCTGAACGTAGCGTCATGCTACGCCGACCGCCTGGTGATGATGGCGGCAGGGCGCATAGTAGAAAATGGCGCAGCAAATACCATTCTGGAGCCGGGGTTGCTGGACAAGGTGTTTGGTTTAAAGGCGCGAGTGCTGGCCTTGCCAGAGGGCTACCCTATGGTGATTCCGCAGGCATAGTACGGCTGATTGGCGCGCCAAGCCTGCATGTTCATATTAGCCGTTACGCCAGCTGTTGGCGCCAGCGGTTTTCAATGGTGTCCAACTCGGCCGGGCCGTAGCAGGCCTGATCATGGGCGCCGTAGTAAGCCCATAGTTGATCGCCAAAATCGTAGTGCCACCATTCACTGGGCAGGTTGGTGAAACCCTGCTGTTTCATGGTGTTGAATAGCAGGCGGCGGTGATCCCGTGCGTTCTTCTGCTGCGGCGTGAGGGTTTCGAGTTGCTCGAAATAATCGCTGTGGGAAGCCGGTAGTGCTTCATCAAACAACGTACCCATATCCAACGGCAAACCATCAGCATCGCAGAGCGTCACATCCACTGCACCGCCGGTAAGGTGGGGGCTTGGGGCTGTCGGTTCGCGGCTTGGGACTGAGACAAACTCCCTTGTTCTCTCAAGTAGTGCTGCTTCGTCCAGGTCGGGTTGCTGATGCTGAATGGCCTCATGCAGGGTGTCGAACAAGTACTGTTGCACCCGCCATGGGCGCCAGCCGTCCAGAACGATGATGCCGATCCCTTCGGGCAGACTGCGCGCCGCAGCGAGTAGTGCCCGGTACACACCTTCACGAACAAAGCATTCCTGTATCGCACCGGGTATGCCCATTCGGGCGTAGGCAGGAAAGACCTTTATGGGTGCAGGAGCCAGGCTCATTGGCACCAGGCTCTCACCGTTATCTTCAATCGACACGGAGCGCAGAGTTTCCCAGCTGGGAGCCGGGTAGCTGGGGATGGGCGTCAAATCACTCAATAACGTAGTTAAAGGCATTGTCTTATCCAAACTGGGTAGGGAGCCACAGCGTCAGCGGTGGGAACAGAATTAATAGAATGAGTACCGCAACAGCCGTCAGCACAAAGGGCCAGATGGTTCTGAACAGCGAGACTATCTCAAGCCGACTGACCGCCGCTGCCACGAAAACGCAGGCGCCTAGCGGTGGTGTTATCAGCGCAATGGTGATGTTCAGCGTGATGATGACACCCAGATGAACCGGGTCTATACCGGCCATCATGGCTACTGGCACAAAGATTGGCGTAAGCAGCATCAGCGCCGACACTTCTTCCATAAACATGCCCGTGAAGAAGGTGATAAGGCTCAGCAGCAATAGAATGATCACACCATTGTCGACATAAGGTGCGAGCAGAGACACAAACTGCGCAGGAACCTGAGCGTAGGAGAGAAGCCAGCTAATGGTGGCAGAGGCTGCCATGATCAGGAAAATCGCAGAGGTCAGGCGTGCTGTATCAACGACCGCTTTCCAGCACTCCTGTACACGTAGCCCGCCAAGCACGAAACCACACAAGGCCACATACAGAGCTGTGAGCGCCCCGGATTCGGTCGGAGTTACAAAGCCAAACACTATGCCTGCAACGATAATGAACGGTGCAATCAGAGCGGGCAGCGCACCAATAAATGCGACTCCAAGTTGGCCGAAGGAAGGTAGCTTTCCGCTTTTGGGCAGCTTCTTGCGCCAGGCATACCAGGCGTTCATGCCCATAAAAGCCACGCCCAGCAGCAAGCCAGGCACAACGCCCGCCAGAAACAGATCACCCACTGAAATGTTTGTCAGTGAGGCATAAAGAATCATGAAGATACTGGGTGGAATGATAGGGCCTATGAGCGAGCTGCCCGCGGTCAAACCGGCGGCAAACGCCCTTGAATAGCCTTCTTTTTCCATGGCGGGGACCAACAGAGAACCCAGTGCCGATGTGTCGGCCACGGCTGAACCGTTGATGCCTGCAAAGAAGATACTCGAAACCACGTTAACGTGGCCCATGCCTCCCCGTAAGTGCCCGACCATCAGGCGAGCCAGCCCCATCAAACGCTCGGTCAAGCCACTCACGTTCATCAGGTTGCCGGCGAAGATGAATAGGGGAATCGCCATCAAGGAAAACACGTTGATCCCGCTAAAGAACTGCTGCGGCATCATCCGCGGAATCATCGAAGGATCGACAAATAGAAAACCAGCAATTGCCGTTGTAATCAGCGCAATGAACAACGGCAGTCCAAGCAGAACGTGGATAAGAAAAACGGCCAACATGGTGAGGATCATAGCTGGTCCTCTATGGTCTTGAGGGGGGCAGGCCCATACAGCAGTACATGCCAGGCCAGCAGTAAAAAGCCGAGGGGTAACGACATCAGAGGGACTGTTCGGCTAATGCCGAGCCCGGATGTGGTGAACATGTTGACCGACAACGCATAGCGATAGCTGGCCCACGCTGCTCCCAGGGCAACAAATAAAGTAAGTAACCATTGATAGACAACCAACACTCGAGCAATTGGCGCGGGCAGCAGTTTTTCCAACAGGCCAACGCGCATGTGCCCACCTTCGGCCCAAACCGCGCCAGCCCCGAGCATAACGGTGCCTATGATCAAAAAGCGGGAGAGCTCATCTGTCCAGATCGGTGCGCCACCCGCGATGTAACGTGCAAAAACGCCAAACAGAATGGCTGCAACATTAAGGGATAGCAAAGCACCCGCCAGAGTCAGGGTAGACGGGCAACTTATAGCCAGCAGGCGATAACGAAGCTTGGTGAGCATTGCAGTGTTCCAGTAAGCACAGAAATAGAGAGGGCTGGCGAAACCAGCCCTCTGTCGTCATAGCGAGGGGTGGTTTAGCGTTTCACGCCCGCATCTTCCAGTGCCATATCAATCCAGCGCTGCTCAATACCACGCTCTTTGAGCCACTTGAGGTAGGCAGGCTGGCCAATGCTCTGGAATTCAGCCAGGTTTTCTTCAGAAGGGCGAATAACCTCCATGCCTTGTTCTTCCAGGAAGGCGATACGCTTTTCAACTTGCGCTTCGTTGAGCTCTCTGGCGTTGCGGTTAGCTTCGGCCACGGCTTCCATGAATGCGTTGCGAGTCTTTTCATCCCAGCTCTCGATCATCTTGCTGTTGCCTACAAGAAACTGGTCGGAATACTGAATGTTCGCAAGGGTCAGGTACTTCTGAACTTCATGAAGGCTGCCCAGGGCGATGTACATGGGCGGGTTCATTTGGCCGTCTGCTACTCGGGTGCGCAGAGCCATATAGGTTTCTGTCCAGGGGATGGGCGTACCGGATGCACCAAATGCTTCATAAAGTGCTACCTGGCTTGGGTCCATGGCGCGGAATCGAAGGCCTTCGAAGTCAGCCGGGCGGGTGATGGGCCTTTTGTTGTTGGTGAAGGCCAGAAAGCCGCCTTCTTCAACAACAGCCAGCATATCGATGCCAGCGCGTTCTTTCAGGGCACCGCTTACTTCCTGCCAATACTTGCCTTCATCAAAGAACGTGCGTGCGGCTGCAAAATCTTCGAACAGGAACGGAATGGCGCTGACAAAAATCTCATCCACCAGAGGCGAGACACCCGCAAAGGATGCGATGTTGAGCGACGGCGTAGTCATGGTTTGCTCCATGCGCTCCTGCTCTTCGCCCAGCATACTGTTGGGGTACAGCGTCAGCTTTAGCTGGTCATTGGTTTTTTCTTCGACCAGCTCTTTCAGGTTCGTGGCAAAAACGTGAACAGCGTTCTTTTCCAGATCTGGTGCGCCGTTGTAGCTCAGGTTAATTGTGGTTGCTGCGAGGGCGTTGCCAGCCATCAAGGCAGAGCCAAGCAGGCAAGCTGAGATCAGGCGCTTGGGTGAAAAGAGTTTAGTCATCATATTTAATTTCCTGTTTTATTGTCATTAGTTGCGGGGCACCAAACACGAACCCACAGGTGCTTCAAGGATGCCAGTTAGTAGGCTATGTGTTGAAGTGTTGACTATGCAATACCTAAAGTGTGGACTTTATTGCAACAGTCTAGGGGCGTCAGCGGAGAAAAAACGCATTCCTTTTTGCAAATGGTCGATACACGCGGCTGCCGCAATCGTTAACTCCTGGCTTCTGAGGCTGACAATCTGGGCGCGAGTATCGTTCATAATCGGGTATTGCATGGGTAGCGGAATGATTTCTCCTCGCATTATTTCATCCATCACAGTGAGCTCTGGCATGAACGTAACGCCGATCCCTGAACGGACAAAATTCTTCAAAACAGAGACGGAATTTGTATGAAGGCGGGCCTCAAGGTGCACATGTTCCTGGTGAGCTGCCATATTCACCATCTGCCGCATACCAAAGGGGTTGTCCATAAGTGCCAGTGGCCACCCTTTCAGATCGTTGAGTGTTACGGGGCGGTTCAGCTCCGTTAGCGGGTGGTCTGGAGGCACAATCAGATCGAGTGGCTGGCGGGTTTCCACATGGCAGAAAAACTGCGGATCTGCCGGTGGCGCATAGAGTAGTGCTATGTCGACCTCACGATCTTTGAGAAGCGACATGGCTTCGTTAACGCCGGCCATGCGGATTTCAACATTGATCCCCGAGAACTCCGACATAAAAGTGCCTAGCGGTGCGGCAATCAAATCTGCGACAAAGCCTTCCCCCACGGCTATTCGAACTTCGCCTTTGGCCAGGTTTTGCAGAGCCATCAGTTGGGAAAGTACAGCCTCTTCGGAAGCTCTCTGGGAATGAAAGTGGTGAACAAGTAGCTGCCCTGCAGCAGTTGCCCGCATACCACGCCCGTGCCGTTCACACAGGCGCGTGTCCAGCTCTTCTTCCAAAGCTTTTATCTGGCGGCTAACAGCGGAGGCGTCGACATTCAGATGGGCGGCTGCGCGCCGCAAGGAGCCGCGGCGAATGACTTCGTTCAGGTAGGCTAGTGCACGTTGGTTAAGCATATAAAACGCCGGTTGGTAGGTGTTGTATAGCTTAATGTAGCGGCTTGGTGTTTCCAGGGCCAAGCCGATCGCTAGAAACCAAGTATCTGAAAGTTAGCAGGGGTGTGCAGGCTATTCGTATTTGATTACGGGGCCCCTCAAATGCCTTCAAGTTAGCTCCGTCTTCATTTCTTTGTGGATGTACTCGCACATCACGTTGAAGATTAGATCAACTCGCGAAAATACATGCAGATCCGCTGGCCATTCAGCTCGTGAACACTGGTAGGGATGTCGTAGAGGTCACTGAGAACATCGCTGCGGATGATTTGCTCCGGTGTACCTTGATAGGCGAGCTGGCCGCCGCGCATGGCAATAATATGGTCGGAGTAACAGGATGCAAAGTTGATGTCGTGCAGCACCACTACTACGGATTTGCCTTTTTCATCTGCAGCGCGACGCAGCAGTTGCATCATGCCCACGGCGTGGCGCATATCGATGTTATTCAGCGGCTCGTCCAGCAGAACATAATCGGTATTCTGGCTCATCACCATGGCCACATACGCCCGCTGCCTCTGGCCCCCAGAGAGTTCATCAAGGTGGCGGTTTTGGTATTCCCCCAATTCCAGGTAGTGGATGGCTTCGTCAATATGCTGCTGATCTTCAGCGGTCAAACGTCCGCGTGAGTGCGGGAACCGGCCAAAGGCGACCAGGTCACGTACCGTCAGGCGCAGAGTGGATTCGTTATGCTGACGCAAAATCGACAGCCGTTTCGCCAGTTCATGCCCGGGCGTGCGGGTGACATCCAGGCCATCTATTTCTACGGTGCCGGCACTCATTGGCGTTAGCCGGCTAATCATCGACAACAACGTGGATTTGCCTGCACCGTTGGGGCCGATAATTGAGGTAAGCCCGCCCTTGCTGATTTTCAGGCTGACATCCTTGAGCACCAAGGTGTCGTGGTATTTCTTGCTCAGCCCACGTGCTTCAATCATTGTTTGACTCCGCGCAACAACAACACAATAAATAACACGCCCCCACACAGCTCGATCACCATGGCCAAAGGTAGGCCAGAACTGAGAAGGTGCTCGAATACAACCTGTCCGCCAACTAAACAGACAATTCCCGCTAATACGCTCGCCGGCAAGGTCCAACGGTGCTGGTGGCTGCCGGTTAGCCAATAAGCAAGATTGGCCATCAGCAAACCAAAAAACAGCAGGGGGCCGACCAAAGCGGTACTAATGGAAATCAACACACTAATGGCCAGCATCAATAGTGTGATGGTTTTGATATAGGGTATGCCCAGGTTGATCGCCACATCGCGGCCCAGGCTGAGTACGTCAAGCTGACGGCGGAAGTGGAACAGCAGCGTGCTGCAGAGACCTACACCGACCAAACCGATCCACAACAGCTTCAGGTTGATGCGGTTGAAGTTGGCCACGCCGCTGCCCTGCTGTATTGAGAACTCGCTGGGGTCAAAAATCCGCAGGGCGAGATCTGCCAGCTCTCGGAACAGTAAACCACCCACCATGCCCAGCAGGATCAGCACATGCAGGCCACGCACCGAGCCGGTGAATAGCAGACGGAACAACAACAGGGCTATTGCCACCATCGCCGCCACTTCCACAATAAAACGCAACTCTATTGGCCAGTTTGTGCTTTGTTCTGCCCCCCACACTAATAGCGCCAGCGAATGCACCAGCACATAAAGCACGTCAAAACCCATCAGCGATGGCGTTAAGATACGGTTGTGAGTGACAGTCTGGAACACGACGGTGGCCAGGCCCATAGTGATTGCAACCAGCAGCATGCCTAACAGGCGGCTACCACGGTATTCCATGATAAAGCCCCAGTCACTCTGCACATTAAGGGTCATAAACCCCACTACGCTCAACAGCGCGAGCAACGCTGTCAGACTCAGCAACAATTTGCCACGCGGGTTTAAGCCCATTGCTTGCGCCCCCGTAATAAAATAATCAAAAACACCAAGCTGCCGGAGATGGCCAGGATATTGGCCGAGGGGATTTCATAGGGGTGGATAAGCACACGGCCAAGCAAATCAGCTGCCAGCATTAACGCTGAACCGGCCAAAGCCACCAGTGGAATGGCGCGGCGGAGATTATCCCCGGTTATCAGGCGAACCAGGTTTGGCACAATCAGACCAATAAAGGGCAAGGCGCCGGCGATGACCACGGTGCTGGCCACAATCATCGAGACCAACAATACCCCAAAGGCGGTCAGCCCTTGATAATTAACGCCCACGTTGGTGGCAAAGTCTTTGCCCATACCGATCACGGTAAAGCGGTCGGCCAAGAATGCGGCAAGTAGCATGATGCCGGCGGCAACCCATAGCAGCTCATAACGACCCCGCAAAACTGCAGAAAAATCACCACTGTTCCAGGACCGTAACGCCTGCGACAACTCAAACTGATGGGCCAATAAGCCACTAACGGCATGAATCACGCCAGCAAGAACCAAACCTACTAACGGCACAATCAACGCTGAGCGTAGCGGAATGCGTTTGAGCACCGTCAAAAACAGTAGCGTTCCTGTAACAGAAAATGCGGTAGCTACCCCGAATTTAAGCCACAGCGCCATGCCCGGAGCCACAATTGCACAAAGCAAAACGCCTAAAGCGGCAGCATCTACCGTGCCCACCATGGACGGTTCAACCAGCCGGTTGCGCGCCATCATCTGCAATATCAGCCCGGCAACGGCCAACGATGCCCCAGCCAGTATCAGCGCCAACGTGCGCGGCCAGCGGCTGACAAACAACAGTTGGGTTATTCGGTCATCTGGTTGAGTGAACAGGTGTAGCAGATTCATGCGACTGGCACCCACGTTCAGGCTGATAACAGACAGAACAAACACGAGCAGCGTTAATGCAATCAGCCATGAAACGGTATGGTGTTTGATAGGCGAAGAATTCATTTCACGCTCGCTTATTCAGAAAACACATCCAGCAAGCGATCAACGTTTTTCTGCATAACTCTTAAGCCGCTGTTGTCCAGCAAGTACCAACTCACCGGCTCCAGATAAACGATTTGCCCTTTGGCGCCCGCTTCGGTTGCTTGCACCAGTTCGTTGTCCATCATGCCCTGTGCGGCGATACCGTCACGGCCAATGGCGGCATCACGATCCATCACGAACAGCCAGTCAGGGTTGGCTTCCAGTAAAAATTCATAAGAAACTGACTGTCCGTGCCGGCCTACCTTCAAATCCGCCACTGCAGGTGTCACGCCGAAGACGTCGTGGATCATGCCAAAACGGGTGCCAATGCCAAACGCACTCATTTTCCCGCCTGAGGTGAGTAGTGTCAGCCCGGTGCCCTGTTCTGCGCTTAGCTTTTGCAGTTGGCTTACTGATGTTTTGAGCTTTTCGGTCAGTTCGGCAGCCTTCTGCTGGCGATCAAAAATCTGCCCAAGGATTTCTGTGTTGCGCACCACACTACCCAGCATGTCTTTGGGGTCTGGCGTCAAATCAAGAGTAGGCCCGTATTTAGACACTTCCTGATATTGCGCTCCAGCACGTCGCCCCAGAATGATTAAGTCCGGCTTAAGGTTTTGCAGTGCTTCGTAATCAGGCTCAAACAGGCTACCGATCCGCACGAATCGGGCATCGGCGTATTGGTCCAGCATCGGCGGTAAAATGTTGGAGCGGGGGATGCCTTGGGCCTCAACACCTAGCGCGGTCATCGTGTCCAAGGTCGACCAGTCGAGCACTGCAACTGTCTTTGGCAGCATGTGCACTTGTGTTTGTCCCTGGGCATGATCAATCGTCAGCAGTTCAGCCGACTGCACGGGCGCGACCAAGCCAATCAGCAAAAGGCTGAGCAATGGAAAAGTGCGGAAGATAGCGGGTAAGTTCAGTCGCATAATCGACTCCTGATAAGTGTCAGTACGATGGATCCGAGCCCACAAGGCACGGCGCGACACATAATATGCGAATGAGTCCTATTTGCAATTGGTTTTTTGTTTGAGATTTTGAGCGGAAAAGCTATTTATGAAGCATGGTCAGGTGCCGCAGCCACATCCGCTGTCGGCACTGATTTTTTGCAGGCGCTCGAATTCCTCAATGGGGCTTACGCCCTCATCAAACGCCTTTCGGTGGTAGTCCGGGTCTGATGAGAGCATCCATGGGCAGCAGGCGTCTGCCGCTATGGTTTGGAGTTCGGAAAGCCATTTATTGAAGGAGATTGGCTGGTCTGCGTTGCACACTTCAGCTAACTCTCTTCAGCTCAGTCTCTAGCTCGGGAACGGCTTCAAACAGATCCGCTACCAGGCCGTAATCGGCAACCTGGAAGATAGGTGCTTCTTCATCCTTGTTGATCGCAACGATCACTTTGGAATCAGA
>NZ_JAVIXR010000039.1 GCF_031157525.1 Marinobacter sediminicola | reverse complement strand
TCAACAACCACTTCAGACGCGAAGGTGCCCTGGCCCATGCCAGTCAGCGCAGCCAGCATCTGGCCGGTCTGGTTGTTATCAGAATCGATGGACTGTTTGCCGAGAATAACCAGTTTTGGCTCTTCTTTCTCAACCACGGCCTTCAGCAATTTGGCGGCGTCGAGGGACTGAACGTCCTCATCGGCTTCAATGTGGATGCCACGGTCAGCGCCCAGCGCCAAAGCAGTACGAATCTGCTCCTGACACGCCTTGGGGCCGATGGAAACCACGACGATTTCGTTTGCAATGCCCTTTTCTTTCAGACGAACCGCTTCTTCAACAGCGATTTCGCAGAATGGGTTCATTGCCATTTTGACGTTGGCGAGATCAACACCAGTGTTATCCGGCTTGAC
>NZ_JAVIXR010000038.1 GCF_031157525.1 Marinobacter sediminicola | reverse complement strand
TCAACAACCACTTCAGACGCGAAGGTGCCCTGGCCCATGCCAGTCAGCGCAGCCAGCATCTGGCCGGTCTGGTTGTTATCAGAATCGATGGACTGCTTGCCGAGAATAACCAGTTTTGGCTCTTCTTTCTCAACCACGGCCTTCAGCAATTTGGCGGCGTCGAGGGACTGGACGTCCTCATCGGCTTCAATGTGGATGCCACGGTCAGCGCCCAGCGCCAAAGCAGTACGAATCTGCTCCTGACAGGCCTTAGGGCCAATGGAAACCACGACAATTTCGTTTGCAATGCCCTTTTCCTTCAGACGAACCGCTTCTTCAACAGCGATTTCGCAGAATGGGTTCATTGCCATTTTGACGTTGGCGAGATCAACACCAGTGTTATCCGGCTTGAC
>NZ_JAVIXR010000037.1 GCF_031157525.1 Marinobacter sediminicola | reverse complement strand
CGCCGGTGGCGGTGCTGGCGTCGTTTCTGAGGGCGTCCAGCCTGGCTTCGGTAAACGGCTGGCCGCTGGCGTCGGCTTTGAAACGGCCCGGGTAATCAAAGTGCTGGTAATCCTGCCGTTGATTGGCACCGGCTGCACTGTGTTCGTGCATCAGGGCGTAGGCGGGATTTTTGAAGGTGTAGTCTTTGGTGGCTACAGACGCGGCGCGAACCCGTTCTTCGTAGCGGAAACGGAATACGGCGGATTGTTTGGTGCTTCCGCCCGCTTTGCCGTTGTATTCGGCTGCTTCCAGCCTTGGCGCATCACCGTGGTGGTCGGCAATAATCAGGCCGGGTTGTTCGCTGCCATCCACGCTGCCGTGCTGGTAGCGGTAGTGCCAGCCTTCCTCTGCCGCCAGCCGTTTGACAAAGGCCAGGTCGGTTTCCCGGTGCTGTACGCAGTATTCCCGTTCCTGGGGGGCACGTTTCAGATCAAATACGGAGTCCACAATGCCCCGCTCTTCCAACAGGGTGCGCAC
>NZ_JAVIXR010000036.1 GCF_031157525.1 Marinobacter sediminicola | reverse complement strand
TCCGGGTCGCCATCGAGGAAGGAGACGATCACTTCGTTGCCGATTCTGGGCAGGGCCATGAAGCCATACTGGCCGCCGGCCCAACCCTGGCTTACCCGCAACCAAGCGCTACTGTGTTCGTCGTTCTTGCTGTATCTGTCCCAGGGGAAGCGGACTTTTACCCTACCAAATTCGTCGCAGTGTATTTCTTCCCCGTCGGGGCCTGTCACTATGGCGATTTGTGGGCCGTCCATGAGTGGGCGTTGGTTAATTCTGGGTCGCCAGGTTTTATCGGCAGGAACCGCACTGAACGTGTTGTTGTAAGTGGTCGGCCCAGAACCGCCCTCTTCTTCCATGGCCTGAGGCTGTTTGCCGGTGTGTGTGACGGCGGTCAGTAGCCAGTCCCGATTCAACTTGGGGTTGTCGTGTTCGATGAGTTCGGTTTTGGCACCGCAGCTGAAGTCTGCGCGGTTGCTCTCGCCGGTGGCGGTGCTGGCGTCGTTTCTGAGGGCGTCCAGCCTGGCTTCGGTAAACGGCTGGCCGCTGGCGTCGGCTTTGAAACGGCCCGGGTAA
>NZ_JAVIXR010000035.1 GCF_031157525.1 Marinobacter sediminicola | reverse complement strand
TTACCCGGGCCGTTTCAAAGCCGACGCCAGCGGCCAGCCGTTTACCGAAGCCAGGCTGGACGCCCTCAGAAACGACGCCAGCACCGCCACCGGCGCGAGCAACCGCGCAGACTTCACCTGCGGTGCCAAAACCGAACTCACCGAACACGACAACCCCAAGTTGAATCGGGACTGGTTGCTTACGGCGGTTACCCACACCGGTAAACAGCCCCAAGCCATGGAAGAAGAGGGCGGTTCTGGCCCCACTACCTACCACAACACCTTCAGTGTCGTACCCGCCGACAAAACCTGGCGGCCAACGGTTAGCCATCGCCCTCTGATGGACGGCCCGCAAATCGCCCTGGTGACCGGCCCGGAAGGGGAAGAAATCCACTGCGATGAATTTGGCCGGGTAAAAGTGCGCTTCCCCTGGGACAGATACAGCAAGAACGACGAACACAGCAGCGCCTGGTTGCGCGTAAGCCAGGGTTGGGCCGGCGGCCAGTATGGCTTCATGGCCCTGCCCAGAATCGGCAACGAAGTGATCGTCTCCTTCCTCGATGGCGACCCGGA
>NZ_JAVIXR010000034.1 GCF_031157525.1 Marinobacter sediminicola | reverse complement strand
CTGGGTGAGAACCTGGGCGAGCTGGTTGCAGAAGTGGGTAAGGGCTACAGCCACATCCTGACCTCTGCCGGTACCACGGGCAAAGACTTCATGCCGCGCGTTGCTGCGCTGCTGGACGTTGCTCAGGTATCTGACATCATTCGCGTTGAATCCGCAGACACCTTCGTTCGCCCGATTTACGCCGGCAATGCCATCGCAACGGTTAAAACCAGCGACAGCATCAAGGTTGTTACCGTGCGCCCAACCGGGTTTGATCCGGTAGCCGCTGAAGGTGGTTCTGCTTCTGTAGAGCAGCTGGACGTTGTAAAAGACGCAGGCCTGTCTTCGTTTGTAGGCGAAGAGAAAGCCAAATCGGATCGTCCTGATCTGGCCAGTGCCGGTATTGTTATCTCCGGTGGTCGTGGCATGCAGAACGGCGACAACTTCAAGATGCTGGAGCAGGTTGCTGATCTGCTGGGCGCTGGTATGGGTGCATCCCGTGCTGCGGTTGACGCCGGTTTTGTACCGAACGACATGCAGGTAGGCCAGACCGGTAAGATTGTTGCGCCACAGCTGTACATCGCAGTGGGTATCTCCGGTGCTATCCAGCACTTGGCAGGTATGTCTGATTCCAAAGTGATCGTTGCGATCAACAAGGATGAAGAAGCACCTATCTTCCAGGTTGCCGATTACGGCCTGGTAGCGGATCTGTT
>NZ_JAVIXR010000033.1 GCF_031157525.1 Marinobacter sediminicola | reverse complement strand
CTGGGTGAGAACCTGGGCGAGCTGGTTGCAGAAGTGGGTAAGGGCTACAGCCACATCCTGACCTCTGCCGGTACCACGGGCAAAGACTTCATGCCCCGCGTTGCTGCGCTGCTGGACGTTGCTCAGGTATCTGACATCATTCGCGTAGAATCTGCAGACACCTTCGTTCGCCCGATCTACGCCGGTAACGCCATTGCAACGGTTAAGACCAGCGATAGCATCAAGGTAATCACCGTGCGCCCGACAGGCTTTGATCCTGTGGCCGCTGAGGGTGGCTCTGCATCCGTTGAGCAGCTGGACGTTGTAAAAGACGCAGGCCTGTCTTCGTTTGTAGGCGAAGAGAAAGCCAAATCCGATCGTCCTGATCTTGCCAGTGCCGGCATTGTTATCTCCGGTGGTCGTGGCATGCAGAATGGCGACAACTTCAAGATGCTGGAGCAGGTTGCTGATCTTCTAGGCGCCGGCATGGGTGCTTCCCGTGCAGCAGTCGACGCCGGCTTCGTGCCGAACGACATGCAGGTAGGCCAGACCGGTAAGATCGTTGCTCCACAGCTGTATATCGCTGTTGGTATCTCCGGTGCTATCCAGCACTTGGCTGGTATGTCTGATTCCAAAGTGATCGTTGCGATCAACAAGGATGAAGAAGCACCTATCTTCCAGGTTGCCGATTACGGCCTGGTAGCGGATCTGTT
>NZ_JAVIXR010000032.1 GCF_031157525.1 Marinobacter sediminicola | reverse complement strand
GGCATGAAGTCTTTGCCCGTGGTACCGGCAGAGGTCAGGATGTGGCTGTAGCCCTTACCCACTTCTGCAACCAGCTCGCCCAGGTTCTCACCCAGGAAGTGGCCGTATGCTGCGTTGTCGGCAACCAGTACCTTTGCAACGCCTTCCGCCTTGGCAGCGGCTTCTGCAACCGCGCCGCAGTTTTCACCGGCAACCAGTACGTCAATGTCGCCACCGATGGCCTTGGCAGCCGCTACAACGCTCAGAGTCGCCTGCTTCAGGCTGCTGTTGTCGTGTTCAGCAATTACAAGGATGCTCATTTAGATCACCTTCGCTTCGTTCTTCAGTTTATCGACCAGCTCGGCTACGTCTGCCACTTTAATACCTGCTGAACGGGCAGCCGGTGCTTCCACTTTCAACGTGGTCAGGCGCGCTGCAATCTCAACACCCAGATCCGCCGGGCTCATCACATCGAGAGGCTTCTTCTTGGCTTTCATGATGTTTGGCAGGGACGCGTAACGCGGCTCGTTCAAACGCAGGTCGGTGGTTACCACTGCAGGGAGGCTCAGGGAAAGGGTCATCAGACCACCGTCTACCTCACGGGTAACATTGACTTTTTCGCCATCAACAACCACTTCAGACGCGAAGGTGCCCTGGCCCATGCCAGTCAGCGCAGCCAGCATCTGGCCGGTCTGGTTGTTATCAGAATCGATGGACTG
>NZ_JAVIXR010000031.1 GCF_031157525.1 Marinobacter sediminicola | reverse complement strand
GCTGTGAATACGTCCGTGTACGCTTGGCTCCGCCATCCATGGCTCCGCACAGTTTTGGGAAGCCTCGCCCCACCCGCTCAGTCTAAGCTGGTCAGTGGATTCACTGCTGTTCTGGATCGGGATTATCTAGAATCGTTTGGGTTTGTGTTGTCCGGAATTCGTCTACAGCTTTTCTCACATTCGCATCAAAGGTGCCAATGATCTGTGCAGCCAGTAGGCCGGCATTGGTGGCACCGGCGTTGCCGATAGCCAGGGTGCCTACGGCAATGCCGCCTGGCATTTGCACGATGGAGAGTAGGGAGTCGAGGCCGCTGAGTGCTTTGGACTGTACGGGCACGCCCAGTACAGGTAAGGAAGTCTGCGATGCGACCATGCCGGGCAGGTGAGCTGCGCCGCCGGCGCCTGCAATGATGACTTTCAGGCCGCGGTCGGAGGCGCTTTTGGCGTAGTCGAAAAGCAGATCCGGGGTGCGGTGGGCTGAGACGACTTTGGTTTCATAGGCCACACCGAGTTTTTTGAGCATGTTGGCGGCGTGTTCCATGGTGGGCCAGTCGGATTTGGAGCCCATGATAAGTCCTACAAGCGGCTGCATACGCAACTGTCCTGTGATAATTGGAAAGCCGGACATTGTATGTTTTGACTATCTGCCATGCAAGGAAGGTCTTTGGGCTGTTTATTCGGTGGAGCGCGGCAGCGGGGGCTCT
>NZ_JAVIXR010000030.1 GCF_031157525.1 Marinobacter sediminicola | reverse complement strand
AAGTTTGAAAGAATTAAGCCACACCTTAACGTGGGCACTATTGGTCACGTTGACCATGGTAAGACGACTCTGACCGCTGCTCTGACTCGTGTGTGTCACGAAGTTTGGGGTACTGGTTCTGCGAGTGCATTCGATCAGATCGATAACGCACCGGAAGAGCGTGCGCGTGGTATTACCATTGCGACCTCTCACGTTGAGTACGATTCTCCTAGCCGTCACTACGCACACGTAGACTGCCCGGGCCACGCGGATTATGTGAAGAACATGATCACCGGTGCGGCCCAGATGGATGGTGCGATTCTGGTTTGTTCTGCAGCTGACGGCCCAATGCCTCAGACGCGTGAGCACATCCTGTTGTCTCGTCAGGTTGGCGTTCCTTACATCGTTGTGTTCCTGAACAAAGCGGACATGGTAGACGATGAAGAGCTGCTTGAGCTGGTAGAGATGGAAGTGCGCGAGCTTTTGAGTGCGTACGACTTCCCGGGTGACGATACGCCGATCATCACTGGTTCTGCGCTGATGGCGTTGCAGGGCAAAGACGACAACGAAATGGGCACAACCGCTGTGAAGAAGCTGGTTGAGGCTCTGGACGATTACATCCCTGAGCCGGAGCGTGCGATTGATCAGCCGTTCCTGCTGCCGATTGAGGATGTGTTCTCTATCTCCGGTCGTGGTACGGTTGTGACTGGTCGTGTTGAGCGCGGTATCGTCAAGGTTGGTGAAGAAGTTGAGATTGTTGGTATCAAGGATACCGTCAAGACTGTCTGCACCGGTGTTGAGATGTTCCGTAAGCTGCTGGACGAAGGTCGTGCTGGCGAGAACGTAGGTGTACTGCTTCGTGGTACCAAGCGTGACGACGTTGAGCGTGGTCAGGTATTGTGTAAGCCAGGTAGCATCAAGCCGCACACCAAGTTTGAGTGTGAAGTATACGTACTGAGCAAGGATGAGGGTGGTCGTCACACTCCATTCTTCAAGGGCTACCGTCCTCAGTTTTACTTCCGTACTACCGACGTAACTGGTTCCTGTGAATTGCCGGAAGGCGTGGAAATGGTTATGCCTGGTGATAACGTACAGATGGAAGTGACGTTGATTGCTCCGATCGCCATGGAAGATGGCCTGCGCTTCGCGATTCGCGAAGGCGGTCGTACCGTTGGTGCTGGCGTAGTCGCCAAGATCATCGAGTAA
>NZ_JAVIXR010000002.1 GCF_031157525.1 Marinobacter sediminicola | reverse complement strand
GCCTACTTCCATTTCAATATCTCCGTAAATCTGGATGTTTTTTGACCATAGCAGATTTTCTTAACGGAGAATTTCGTGCTGGTAACTGTGCCGACTGACACCATTAATAAAATTTAACAAGAGCCAAGTGGTGACCACATAACGCCTTTGTTCAGCGGTGCCCTTGTAGCGCAGCGAAAAGGGCATCCGGTGGAGGGCCGCCAGGCCCGGAACGAACTGCAACAACTGGTTATATGTCAGTTCTGCCACTCGACTGCATATCGGTTCACCCGATCCAGATTCACAGCCCCCGCCAAGAAAAGCGGCCACATGATCCAGAGACCGATGACCATCCAAATACCAGCCTCTTGATACTTCCACGATGCGACACAAGCCGCAGCAAAAATGGCTCCAGAAACCACTTGAGTTAAGCAGGTAATTCCAGGGCCAACGCTGTTCACTACTGCATAGTAAAATCGAAATCTTTGATTCACCCCAGGCTTATAACCAGGCTTAAAATGTCCAAGACCTGACACGACAAGCTGAATCAGAAAAAGAGCCAGCAGGTAAAGAACTGTTGGGTCAGAAGCGTCGATAGAACCCACGAAATCGACCAGGCCTTTTGATCCGTTTTTGGCAACGGAGATGAAGCAAGGTACGCTCCCAAGTAGAAAGGAAGACGTGAAGACTGACAACTTTTGACTCAAACTCCGTGTCTCCCTGACATATAACAGTGGTTAGGTGGAAGTAACTTTCACGGCACAAACGTGACTTCCACAATTCATTCAGCCCCTTTCTGGCCGCTGCAAAAATAACATCTAATAACAATACCTTATGCGTGCTCAGGCTTTCAGGCTATGTAATCGCGTGACCTCTTCATTATTGCAATAACACCGAACCATGCGATCTTCCAGCTGGTCCGTGTGTAAGCTACCGCAAATAATACTCAACGGTAGAAACCACCCGCACGGTCTTTACCGGGTGCTGTTGCTCAGACACCCCTGGCGCTTGATCCCTGGCCAGTATCTGGAATACGCCCTGATTGGCCCTGCGAAGATCGCCCAGCTCGGTCTTTGCATCCTCGGCAAACTGGCTGGCGGCTTCGCGTGCGGAGGCCGTGGCTTCGGCAATCATGGCGGGTTTGATGTCGTTCAGGCCGTTGAACAGATAGGTTGGGCCACTTGGGCCGTAGTCTGAAGACAACACCACGCCGGAATCCACCAGCTCGCTTACGCCCTGTGCGGCCTGGCGAATCTTTTGAATGTCGTCGCTGCGCACCATCAGGGTTTGGCTGACGATGAATTTCTGTTCGTTATTGTTGTCCTGGTATGGGTTGGCGCGGGTGTCGGTTACATCAAGGCGCTGCAGCTCCACTGAGTTGTCACCGATGGCCTGCAGTTTCAGAAATGCCATGATGGCGTTGCGGCTGTTACGGGCTTTGTCCTGGGCCTCACTTAGGCTGGCGCCAGTCGCTACGAACCGAATTGGCCATAAGGCCAGATCGGCGTTCACTTCCCGTTCCGCCACGCCTTTCACGGTTACATAGCGATCACCGGTGCGCAGGTCTGTGAGGCCATCGCTGATGAGTGAGGCTGAAATAATGGCGCTAACACCCAAAATCAGGGCAACTAGAACTTTCATGGGGAATCTTCCTGACACGTTTCGTTGTTGGGGCGCTGGAACCTTGCGGACATCGCTTTGCGTTCGCGATCTTCATCAAGAAACTCCTGCGGCAAAGGCTGGATGAAGTAGAGGAAGTCGCCTTTATTCCTGAATTTTTCCACTGGCGCCTTTTCTGCATCCGCTGGCCATACTACCGGTGAAATCACTGCAACTGAAACATCCGGTGCCCGCTGGCGGAGAAGTGCAACGGTTCCCAGATGCTCTTCGCTGTGGAAGGTGCCGGTGGTGTGAATAATCTGTGCGTTGGGGTGCTCCTTGTGGGCACTTAATATGCGGCTGGCCATGGTGTTGTCGCGCAGTAATTGGGCCTTATAGGTGCTGAGCATACGCTCGCTCATGGCCTCGCCTGCAGCGCTGTGGCTGCTAGTAATAGCGGCGCTGAATTTGTCCCGGTAGGCAGGGGTGTCCATAAATGCATTGCCGGGCAACTGTGCGCGTTCGTTGGCTGGCAGCTTGTTCAGGTAGCCCGGCCCTGTGCGCCCGACGCAGCGCACTACGGCTGCAGGCGCATTGGCAGCCACTATGGGCAGGCCATGCTGCCGTGCGAACTCCACCAGCGGCCGGTAGGAGGCTCGATAATTATCCCAGGCACCGCTGTCTTCAAAGAATTCAGTTTCGCCGGTTTTACCATCGAGGTAGGCATCAACCGCGGTCTGGTTGTCCAGATTAAACTGTTCCATGGAGAGCACTTGTAGAGGTTGTTGGCGATAGAGGGCAGCCTGAATCCGCGATTGCAGCAAATGGGCTGCCTGATGGCCATGGTATTCGCCAATGACAATTACATCGGTATGGGCAAGCTTTTGAGCGAGGGCTTCAACGCTAAGCTGCATGCCGCTATTGGCATCTACCAAGCGAGTCTCGTAAAGAGTCTCTGGCCTCGTCTCTGTGCTGCTTTTGCTGGAATGGAATGTGGCTGCACACCCAGCCAGGGTGCCCGTTAGTAGTGCCAGTGCGGTGATGAACAAACTTTTCATGAAAAAATTATATATGATGTAAGGCCTCGCTACTTGTATGTATTTCCAGACTCGAGGCCAGTATGCCCCATCGCGCCCATCTTTTTTCTCTCCGGCTTGCCCATGCTTTCCGGGAGGCCTGCATTGACCAACCCTACAACAGCCGCCGGTTTCTGCGTGATCTCATGGCTGGCGTTACCGTGGGGATCATTGCCATACCCCTGGCCATGGCCTTGGCGATCGCCAGTGGCGTTGCGCCTCAGTACGGTCTTTATACGGCGTTCATTGCCGGTTTTATCATTGCCCTGACGGGTGGTAGCCGCTTCAGTGTCTCGGGCCCGACGGCGGCGTTTGTGGTTATTCTTTACCCCATTGCCCAAACCTATGGTCTTGGGGGACTTTTGCTCGCCACGCTGATGTCGGGTGTGCTGTTGGTGATCATGGCACTCATGCGGCTGGGTCGCTTCATAGAATACATTCCTGAATCCGTCACTCTTGGATTTACCAGCGGCATTGCCGTGGTGATTGCAACTCTGCAGGTGAGTGATTTTTTGGGCTTGCCTGTTGAGAGTATGCCGGAACATTATTGGGACAAGCTGGCGGTGCTGGCGCAGAGCTTTCCTGCTCTGGATAGCATGAGCGCTTTGGTGGCCTTGGTTACGCTTGCGATCATGCTGATCTGGCCACGGCTCAGAACCCCGGTTCCGCCGCACCTGCCAGCTGTGATTGTGGGTAGTCTCCTTGCCATATGGTTAAACGCCAATGGTGCCTCAGTGGATACGATTGGGTCGCGCTTCAGCTATTTATTGCCTGGTGGCGGCACGGGCGCGGGCATCCCGCCGTTTTTGCCGGAATTCGCCTGGCCCTGGCAGCAGGCAGATGCCAGTGGTAACGCCCTCGGCTTTTCCTGGGGCATGGTGAGGGAGCTCTTACCGGCTGCTTTCGCCATAGCCATGCTTGGCGCGATCGAATCCCTGCTCTGTGCTGTGGTGCTCGATGGCATGACCGGTAAGCGCCACAGCGCCAACAGCGAACTGATGGGGCAGGGGTTGGGTAATATTATTGTGCCGTTTTTCGGGGGTATAACTGCAACAGCTGCCATTGCACGCTCTGCCGCCAATTACCGTGCTGGTGCTGAATCACCGGTCGCCGCCATGATCCATGCCATTGTGGTACTACTGGCCCTGGTGTCGCTGGCGGGTATTTTGGCTTACCTACCTATGCCCGCCATGGCCGCTTTGTTGATTATGGTGGCCTGGAATATGAGCGAAGCACCCAAGGCGGTGCGCCTGCTGAAAACCGCGCCGCGCAGCGATGTGTGGGTATTCCTCACCTGTTTTACCCTCACTGTGGCACTGGACATGGTTATTGCCATTACCACCGGCGTTCTGCTGGCGGCGGTGCTATTCATGCGTGAAATGGCAGAAATGACCAAGGTTACAGACATCACTACCGGTAACCGGGTCAGTGATGAAAACCTGCCGGCAGGCTGGCGGGTGTTTAAAATCAATGGTCCGCTGTTTTTCGCAGCGGCGGACCGTATTTTTGGAGAGCTTGCTGAGCTGTCCCGCAATGTTGAGGGGATTATTCTGTACATGGATGGCGTTACGGTTCTGGATGCGGGTGGCCTGTCGGCCCTCAACAAACTGGTTGGCACCTGCAGGAACGACGGCACCCGTATTGTGATTGCTGATTTGCAGTCCCAGCCCCAGCGCGCGCTCGCACGCAGCGGCCTTGGGCCGGTGGAGGGCGTTTTGCAGTTTACGCCCACTCTGCGGGAAGCCCTTGAGCTGCCTTTGCTACCCATGGCTAAGCAGAACCCAACGCTCACCGGAGCCCAGACATGAAAAAAACCGCCATATTGCCGTTTCGCGTGGTTGATCGAGTAAAATTTATTGTTGAGCGGCAGTTGGTGAAGGGTGCAGGCTTCCAGCTGTTGGTGGTGGGTATTTTTATCGGTTTGATCTCGTTGATCGGTGGGCTTCTGGTGGTCCCCCAAGGCGGTGACTTCGATGATCCTGGCTCGGCCGTCTGGTGGGCGTTTCTGCGCCTGACGGACCCCGGTTATCTGGGAGATGATGTAGGTACGTGGCAACGCTTTGTCTCAACGCTACTGACCATCAGCGGATACGTGGTGTTCATGGGCACCCTGGTGGCTATTTTGACCCGCTGGCTGATTGCCAAAATGGCAGAGCTTGAGCGCGGTCTTACGCCAGTTACCCTGAAGGCGCACGTGGTTGTGCTGGGCTGGACCAGCCAAACCTTGCCTTTGCTCTCAGAGCTGCTGGGCTCATCCGGGCGTATGCGCCGGTTTCTCGAGAAGCATGACACCCAAAAATTGAATCTGGTGGTGCTATCGGAAGAAGCCTCTGCGGAACAGGTCCATGAACTGCGCAATGAACCCGGCATCGGGCGCCGTGCCCGGCAGGTTATCCTGCGCTCCGGTTCTGCCATTCAACCGGATGCCTTGCACCGGGTCGCCTGCCTTGATGCAGCGGCAGTGATAGTGCCCAGCGCGGTTTACGAAGCGGGAAGCTTGATCACCTCGGATGTGGAAACCGTTAAGGCCCTGCTGTCGATTGCCGCTCAGGCAAGGCAGTACCAGGCGCCCCTGCCTTTTGTAGTCGCAGAGATTCAGGATGTCCGCAAGCTTCCCGTGGTTGAGCGCGCCTATCCCGGTCCCATCGAAGTGGTCGCAGGTAATGCGACGATCAGCCGCCTGATGGTGCAAAACGTAATGCATCCGGGGTTGTCTGAAATATACAACGAGTTGCTCACGGCGGGCGAAGGTAACGAGATCTACGTTCGGGGTGGCGAAACAGTGGCGGGCCTGTCCCTCGGAGAGCTGGCAGCTGAGCGCCCGAATGTGATCATTCTTGGACTGCTTCGCAGCAGTGAGCAGGGTTGGGATATCCGTTTGGCAGCGCCGTCTGATACACGAATAGAGGCTGAGGATAGGGTTGTCATGATGGCCCGAGATTATTCTGAAACGGATGCGAATCCGAAAGCCGAGGCATTACCCCGGATAAATCGTGGGGAAGCGAAACGCTCTGTGCGCGGCGAAGGTCTGGAGGGGCATCGTGTTCTGTTGCTTGGCTGGAATCGAAGAGTACCCAGTCTGATGGCCGAGTTTGCCAGTTATGGCTCCGGACAACCTGTGCTGGATATTGTTTCCGCTGTACCAGTATCTGAGCGTGAACAGGCGCTCAGCCGTTATGCCAAAGGCAAACTTCTGGATGCGTACAGTCATATCGAAGCGGACTACATGGTTGAGGATGAATTGCGCCTGATCAACCCTGCCAGCTACGACACGATTATACTGCTTAGTAGTGATCGGTTGGCTTCTGGAGAAGAGGCAGATGCACGGACCATGGTTGGCTATCTTCAGCTCGAAGACATACTGGCAGAGTCGCCCGGGCGCCCTCAGTTGATTATGGAACTGAGTGATCCGGACAACCGCCAACTGCTTTATGGTCACCAGAGTGAAGTGCTCATCAGCCCGATGATACTCAGCCATATCCTTGCGCAGGTAGCACTGCGTCGGGAACTCAGAGCGGTACTGGACGAGCTGTTTACGGTAGGTGGCGGTGAGATCCGGTTCAGTAATCCTGATGATTATCCGCTGCCAGCGAGCGCCGACTTCCACGTGCTGGAAAAGGTGCTGGCTGCTGAGGGTGAAGTGGCCCTTGGCGTATTCCGCGCCACTGCAGATGCTCGTGGCAGGCATCTACTGCTGAATCCTCCACGCAGGCAGTATCTTGAGTTGCAGCCTGGGGATCGGCTGGTTGTGCTGTGCCAGTCCTGACCGCTTGTTTGGAAAAATGATCGCATCAGTCATTCATGGGGTGAATGCTGAAAATAGATCATATAAATTTCAATTATAAGATCTGAGGCATTAAAGTACTGCCAACACTGATATCCAGCCCGGTGATCTGCCCGGGCTAAAGTCATCAACCCCATTCATCAACACACCAAGGATCGAGACCATGCCATACGCAAAAGACGTCGATACTATTGCTTCAGTACTGAAGCAAAACCCGACCTGGCACGCGATTAACCCTAAGCACGCTGCTCGCATGCGCGCCCAGAACAAATTCAAGACTGGTCTGGACATCGCCAAGTACACTGCGAAGGTCATGCGTGAAGATATGGCTGCTTATGACGCCGACTCTTCCAAGTACACCCAGTCTCTGGGTTGCTGGCACGGTTTTATCGGCCAGCAGAAGCTGATCGCTATCAAGAAGCACTTCGGTTCCACCAAGCGTCGTTACCTGTACCTGTCTGGTTGGATGGTTGCTGCTCTGCGTTCTGAGTTCGGGCCTCTGCCTGACCAGTCCATGCATGAGAAAACGGCTGTTTCCAGCCTGATCGAAGAGCTGTACACCTTCCTGCGTCAGGCTGATGCATGGGAACTGAACCACCTGTTCCGTGATCTGGAAGCTGCTGAAAATGCAGGCGACACTGCCAAGGCAGAAGAGCTGATCAAGCAGATCGACAATCACGAAACTCACGTTGTGCCGATCATTGCCGACATCGATGCCGGTTTCGGTAACGACGAAGCGACCTACCTGCTGGCCAAGCAGATGATCGAAGCGGGCGCTTGCGCAATCCAGATCGAAAACCAGGTATCTGACGAGAAGCAGTGTGGCCACCAGGACGGTAAAGTAACCGTTCCTCACGCCGACTTCCTGTCCAAGATCAACGCTGTACGTTTGGCGTTCCTTGAGCTGGGTGTTGACGACGGTGTTATCGTTGCACGTACTGACTCACTGGGTGCTGGCCTGACCAAGCAGATCGCTGTAACCAACGAGCCAGGCGACCTGGGTGACCAGTACAACAGCTTCATCGATGGCGACATTATCGAGAAGGCTGAAGACATCAACAACGGCGACGTTGTGATCAAGCAGAACGGCAAGCTGGTTAAGCCCAAGCGTCTGGCATCTGGCCTGTTCCAGTTCAAGGAAGGCTCTGGTGAAGACCGCGTTGTTATGGACTGTATCGCCAGCCTGCAGAACGGCGCCGACATGCTGTGGATCGAGACTGAGAAGCCTCACGTTGGTCAGATCGCTGCCATGGTAAACCGCATCAAGGAAGTTGTTCCCGATGCCAAGCTGGTTTACAACAACAGCCCGTCCTTCAACTGGACTCTGAACTTCCGTCAGCAGGTATTCGACGCAATGAAGGAAGAAGGCAAGGATGTATCTGCCTACGACCGCGCCAAGCTGATGAGCGTAGAGTACGACAACACTGAACTGGGCAAGCAGGCTGACGAGTGGACTGCTAACTTCCAGCGCGACGCAGCCCGTGAAGCTGGTGTATTCCACCACCTGATCACTCTGCCGACTTACCACACTGCGGCCCTGTCTACCGACAACCTGGCCAAAGGCTACTTCGGTGCTGAAGGCATGCTGGCTTACGTTAAAGGCGTACAGCGTGAAGAAATCCGTCAGGGCATCGCGACTGTTAAGCACCAGGATATGGCTGGTTCTAACATTGGTGATGACCACAAGGAATTCTTCGCAGGTGATGCTGCGCTGAAAGCCGGTGGTTCTGACAACACTATGAACCAGTTCGGTTAATCGAACGGTTTACGGCTTGAGATAGACCGCTCCCGGACTTGTTCCGGGAGCATGAAAACCCCGTAACTGGAGACAGTTTGCGGGGTTTTTGTTTTTGGGCTTTGCTATATTCTGGTACCAGCCCAGTAATAGGAGAGCGCCCTTGAGTATCGAGCAAGGCATTGTGTTTGCGGTGCTCGGAATCACCCTTGCCATGTTTGTTTGGAACCGCATCCGTTTTGATGTGGTGGCTATGCTTGCCTTGCTGGCGGTTGCCATATCCGGGCTGGTCCCAACTGAAGAGTTGTTTGCGGGGTTTGGTCATCCGGCGGTGATCACTGTGGCTGCTGTTCTCGTGATCAGCCAGGGGCTCGTGAATGGCGGTGTGGTGGATAATATCGCTCGGCTTCTGGGAAAGATCGGCCATCGGCCTACACTTCAGGTGTTCACGTTGACCAGTGTAGTCGCGCTATGCTCCGGCTTTATTAACAACGTGGGCGCGTTGGCGTTACTGATGCCGGTGGCTATCTGGATGTCCCGGGAGGCAGGGCGCTCGCCCTCACTGCTGCTAATGCCCCTGGCCTTCGGGTCCTTGCTGGGCGGCACCATGACCCTAATCGGCACGCCGCCCAACATCATCATTGCCTCCTACCGTGAAGGCGGTACCTTCGGATTGTTTGACTTTGCTCCGGTTGGCGTGGCGATTACGTTGGCGGGGATCGCCTTTATTACTCTGGTAGGTTGGCGACTCACACCTCGTCGGGAAGAAAACTCTGCGAATGCCAAACTGTTCAGCGTTGGCGAATATCTGACTGAGCTTCGTCTGCCGAAAGACTCAAACCACGCGGGTTCGACGTTGCACAGTCTGCTGGAAACCGCAGGAGACGAAGTGGATATTGTTGTTCTCGCCCTGATTCGTGATGAGAACTTACACGCGGTTCCGTCCACCTATAAAATTCTGCGTGAGGGGGATGTGCTGTTGGTTGAAGCCGACACCTCCAGCTTGCAGGTGTTTCTGGACAAAACGAAGCTTGAGCTGGCGAATCAGGCTGTCGAAGATGAAGAAATAAACGACGATAAAAACAGCGAAGAACAAAGCGTTAGCGATGTGAGCGATAGCGCTGGCAAGAGCAACGGGAAGGACGACAAAAATGCGGCAGCACGGATAGAGAAAGGCGAGCTGTATCTGGTGGAAGCCGTTATTGCTCCGGAGTCGTCGTTGGTAGGGCAGACCGCCAACCGGCTGAGATTGCGGGAGCGCAATCAGCTCAACATCGTTGCCGTAGCACGATTGGGCCAACGGCTTAAGCGTCGCATTGGCGATATAAGGTTCAATGCGGGTGATATATTGCTGGTGCAGGGCTTTGAGGATTCTCTGAGCGGCACGTTGGCAGAACTCGGGTGCCTGCCACTGGCGGAGCGAGGGTTAAAACTGGGTTCTCCTCGCAACACGGTGATGGCTTCTGGCATCTTTCTCGTCAGTATTGCGGTTATTGTCTCAGGCCTTCTCTCTGCTCCCGTTGCACTGGTGGCAGCCGCCGTGGCAATGGTGCTGGTGAAGCTGATGTCTGCTTCTGAAGCTTACAAGGCGATTGACTGGTCGGTGATCGTTTTGCTGGCGGCCATGATACCTGTCGGCCAGGCGATGGAATCGACGGGTGGCGCAGCGCTGATAGCGTCACAAATGCTGGTATTAGGTGAACATCTCTCGATTGCTTCTGTCCTGGTAATGATACTGGTGGGCACTTCGCTGTTATCCAACGTAGTAAACAACGCAGCGGCTGCGATTGTGGTTGCGCCGATTGCTCTCAGCCTGGCCAGCGAATTGCAGATGCCCTCTGATGCGGTGTTGATGGCGGTGGCGGTTGGTGCCTCCTGTGCCTTTATGACGCCGATAGGGCACCAGTCCAACGCGCTGGTTATGGAGCCGGGGGGCTACGAATTTGGTGATTACTGGCGCCTGGGCTTGCCCCTGACGATCATCGTAACCATCGTTGCCGTGCCAATGATTATGCTGGTCTGGACCTGACCCTACGAAAACGAATCAAGATGGAGGCAAAGCCGATGCACAAAGCTGAATTGCTGACAGAGCTTGAGAACACGCGAAAGCGAACGCGGGACCTCATTACATCGTTAGGTGAACACCAGCTTGACGTGCCTTACCATCCTGGTGTGAATCCACCGCTTTGGGAAATGGGCCACGCTGCTTTTTTCTATGAAGTGTTTGTGTTCAGTCTTTTGGACGGCGATGCCAGCTTTGATCCTTCCATGGACGATCTGTGGGATTCGTTCCATATTGATCATCAGGATCGCTGGCGCCGGGACATGTTTCCCGGCCTCGAAAAAACGTTAAATTACTTCGATCACGTCTACGAAAAAATGGCGCATCGTATTAAAAGCTCTCAACTGAGCGATCAGGAACTCTACCTCTTCCGCTACGCCATCTATCACCAGAATATGCACATAGAGTCGTTGGTTTGGTGCCGTCAGACAGTTGGGTACGGGCCACCACCCGGAACAAAGTTCGAGCGTCCTGCGCCAGGTAACAAACCAGACGACTCATTAGGGGGTGATGCCAGGATTCCTGCGGGTGACTGGTTGATCGGCATGCCGGGCGATTCCGAACAGTATGCCGCTGAGGATTTTGCTTTCGATGCTGAAAAACCCCGCCATGCGGTGACACTGAGCGAGTTTTCGATGTCCAGATACCTGGTCAGTAACCGTGAGTTCGCGGAGTTTGTTGATGATGGCGGCTATGAAGCGCCGGATCTATGGTCCTTCGGGGGGCAGAAATGGCTGCGAACCGAAGCTGATATTGCGCTGGCTCAAGGTAGGTCGGAACCCATGCTGCAAACACCAAAGCACCCCGTGTATTGGCGACGGCATGAAGGCCAGTGGCAGGAGCGCGTGTTCGATCAGTGGCAATCACTGAGCCTCGACGCACCCGTTACCCATGTGAGCTACTGGGAAGCCGAAGCCTATTGCCGTTGGGCAGGACGGCGTTTGCCTACCGAGCAGGAGTGGGAGGTGGCTGCGCTTGGCAACCGCAAAAATGAGCCATTCCGTAAATTCCCATGGGGTAACGGACTGCCGGATACCATGCGCGCCGATATGAATGCCAGTGCCATGGCCCAGAACCCGGTGACCGATTACCAGGAGGGAGCCAGTCCGTTTGGTTGTCGGCAGATGATCGGTACCGTATGGGAATGGACCAGCAGCCAGTTTCTGCCCTATGATGGCTTCCGCACCGACATGTACCCGTTCATGTCTACGCTCCAGTTCGGAGATCACAAGGTCAGCCGTGGAGGCAGTTGCGCCACCTCATCCTGCTTGATTCGAGGAACCTATCGTCAGGCGTATCTGCCACAGAGGAACGATGTGTATACAGGCTTTCGGACCTGTGCACTGGCCTGACGTTGCGCTCAGCCTGCCTTCTCTGGCGGCAGCTGGGCCGGGCCCGGGCATTTGTCCAGAAGGTGACTGGCCAGGGCAACACCCGTTTCGCTCATGGTGAGATAGGCTTCGTCGGCACCGGCTTCGCAAATGCTCTTGGCTTCATCTGCGAACATAGTGTGTGCAACAATATAGCCTGTGAAACCATATTTCCGTAACTTTTGTGCCGCGATGAGTTTCGCCTCTATGTCGCTCATTGCCAGAATGACAGCATCCAGCGTTGGCATATGGAGCGCTTCCCAAAAGGTTTTGTCTTCGGCGTCGGCATAAACTACGTTTCGCCCCTCCTTCTGGTGCCGCATGACTTTCGCAAGGTCAGAATCCAGCCCCATCAGCCTTGCCTCTTTAACTTTTAGCCAGTCATAGGAGGCTGTGCCTGTGCGGCCCATGCCCATTACCAGAACCCGGGTGTCACCCAGAGAAATTGGTAACTCATCGGGGTGTCGTTGCTTGCTCTCGAAGGGGACAAGTCGATTGCTCAAGCGATCATACAGTGGGTGCGCAAGCCGGTTCAGTGGAGCAGAGATAAGGAAAGAGAGGGCAACTGTAATGGCCAGAGGCACCAGCCACTCCGGCAGCGCAATACTGGCTACGATCAGCCCGAATTCACTGTAGTTGGTGAGTGCCAGTGCGGTCAGAAAACCACTGCGGGCGCGCAGGCGGAACAGCAACATCAGGAAGAAGAACAAAATGCCCTTTATGGGCAGCACCAAAGCGGCCACCACGGCAAAAATAATCGCATTGGTATCCGGCAGGCCGCCTATGCCGATTTGCAGAAAGAAGCCGACCAGGAATATTTCCTTCACGCTCCACAGAGACTTCGCCAACTCCTGGCTGCGGGGGTGATTTGCAAGAATGGCGCCGAATACCAGGGCGCCCAGTTCCGAGCTAAGCCCGACCGACTGAAAGCCCAAGCCACCGATAACCAGAGCCAGCAGTAATCCCAGAAGCACCAACAATTCATCGTGCCCACTGGCGTCCAGCAATTTGTATAACAACGGCCGCAGCAGCGGTAAGCCAAAGACGATCAATGCCCACTCTGAAGGTGTCTGGCCTGCTGCCAGGCTCATCACCAGCAGTGCGATCAAATCCTGCATGATCAGAATGCCGATGGCTACCCGGCCGTGAAAGGCTCTGAGCTCGCGCTTGTTTTCCAACACCTTGGCGGCCAGTACAGTCGATGAGAAAGACAGGGCAACAGCCAGCATAAATGCTACGTACCAGCTTATGTCCATCAGCAAATAAAGGCCCGGGGTAAACACGAAACAGGTGATGGCAAAGTGCAGAAGACTGCCGCCGATGACTTCGGGGCTGATAACCGACTTGAGTTTAAGCTTGAGGCCCACAGTGAACAGCATGAGCAATACGCCCAGGTGAGCGATATGTGCCAGTACCGCTGTGGGTTCTGCAGAAATACCAATAGAAGGGCTGGCGGCGAGACCACTGAGCACAAAGCCTGCCGCCAGATACCCAACCAGTGGTGGCAGACCGATGGATTTGATCAGGAGGCCAAGGCCGAATGCAAAAGAAATCCAGATAGCTTCAGGCATGGGAGGTTCTTTAAGGGGAAAATTAGCTTCCGTGTAAGGCTACCTTGTTTTCCCTGACCGTTGAAAACAATAACGGTGGAACCTCCTGCCCAATTGACTTAGTCGACTTTTGATAGGAAGGGTTCGGCAAATTCAAGGAATAGGCGAGCAGATTCTTCTGGTGCCTCAATCATCGGTGCGTGGCCGATGCCGTCCAGTATCTCCAGCTGTGAACCGGGGATGGTCTTTTGAAAGATGGCACCGTTACGGTAGTCCAGTATGCGGTCTTCTTTGCCCCAGACGATAAGAACAGGATCTTCGATCCGTTTGATGGCGTCGCGAAAGTCCGTTGTAAAGCCAACCTCTTTAATGGCTTCAAAGATCACGTTGTTCACTTCCTGATTGGCGATGGCTTTTTCTTCCATAACCCCCAGAATCGGCCAGGGAACAAAGGGCCGTTCTTCCAGGGCAAAATCCATCAGGCGTTCGAAATCTCCGGGCTTGCTGGGGATGAGAGGGTTGTCACCTGCCAGCACCATGTCGACCATGTCGTTTTCAAAATCCAGGATGCCGGCTGGGTCGAACAGCACCGCGGTTTTAATTTGTTCTGGATGGGTAGCCGTGTAAAGGGCGGTAATGCCGCCGCCCATGGAGTTGCCCATCATATGCATCTCGCTGATCCCCAAGGCTTCAATAATGCCGGCAAGGTGGGCGACCTGCTCTTCAAAACGGTATCCAAGATCCAGTGGTTTGCTGCTTTCGCCGTGGCCTGGAAGGTCTATGGCGTAGACATTGAAATCATCTGTGAGCTCTCGGGCAATGCGTGTCCAGTTGTCTTTGTTGGCCCCAAAACCGTGTACCAGAACAATGGTGTCGCCGTTGTTTGCTTCGGTATTTCGCAGGTACGCGATTTCGAGATTACCCACGGTGATATTGTCTGCTTCGAGGCCGGCAGAGGAGCGTTCATAACCAATGGCGGTTTCATATATGCCTTGGCGGGAGCAGGCACTTAGCAACAGAACAGTAAATAGTAAAAAAACGGCAGTAAACGGGGGCGTTCTCAACATTTGGGGCGAATCCTGATTGTTTGTGTTTCTTGCCCGCTGGGCGAGTGCGTTTACACTACCCTATAAAAAAGCCCGGGCATTGGCCGGGCTTTCATCTTCAGTGTGTCGTCACGATCCTTCACGCGCGATCGCACGGTAGGCAATGTCCTTGCGATAAAAAACACCGTCCCAGCGTATTCTTTCCGCGAGAGCATAAGCCCTCTGTTGAGCTTCAGTAACGCTATGGCCCAGCGCGGTTGCGCAGAGTACCCGGCCGCCATTGGTAACGACATCGTCACCATCCTGGCTCAAGCTGGTACCGGCATGGAATGCTTTCTCACCGTCGGTATCCGTTTCCGGCAGGCCGGAAATAACATCGCCTTTGTTGTAGCTGCCAGGGTAGCCCCCCGCTGCAAGCACAATGCCCACGGCTGCGCGCTCGTCCCAGTCAGAGCTGCACTCATCCAGTTTGCCATCAATCGCCGCCTGGCAGAGCGCAACAATGTCTGACTTCATGCGCAGCAGGATTGGCTGGGTTTCCGGATCGCCAAAACGGCAGTTGAATTCGATAACCTTCGGGGCACCGCTGGTGTCTATCATCAGGCCGGCGTACAGGAAGCCTTTGTAAGGAAGGCCTTCAGAGGCCATGCCGCGCACCGTTGGGTAGATAACCTCGTCCATAATGCGTTTGTGCACCTCAGCGGTGACCACGGGGGCCGGGGAGTAGGCTCCCATGCCGCCGGTGTTGGGGCCGGTGTCGCCGTCACCTACGCGCTTGTGGTCTTGTGAGGTGGCCATGGGCAGAACATTCTCGCCATCCACCATAACAATAAAACTGGCTTCCTCGCCTTCCAGGAATTCCTCAACTACCACACGGCTGCCAGCCTCACCAAAGGCATTGCCTGCGAGCATGTCGCGGATGGCGTTTTCAGCTTCTTCCAGAGTCATGGCCACAATAACGCCTTTGCCAGCGGCAAGGCCGTCAGCTTTTACGACAATGGGCGCACCCTGCTTGCGAACATAGGCCAAGGCTTCATCTACATCGGTGAAGTTTCCGTAGGCGGCGGAAGGGATGTTCTGGCGAGCCAGGAAATCCTTGGTGAAGGCTTTGGAGCCTTCCAGTTGTGCGGCGCTGGCGCTGGGGCCGAATACGCGCAGGCCACGCTCTTCAAACAAATCTACAATGCCGGCTACCAACGGTGCTTCCGGGCCAACTATGGTGAGGCCAACGTTGTTGTCGGAGGCAAATTTGGCCAAGCGCTCAATATCCAGAGCATCAATCTTGACGTTTTCAACGCCCGGCTCGCGAGCAGTGCCCGCATTGCCAGGCGCTACAAAAACAGTGCCCACACCCGGAGACTGAGCTGCTTTCCATGCCAGGGCGTGTTCACGACCGCCGCTGCCAATTACCAGAATATTCATATCTTATTGCCCCGTATGTTTAAAAAGAGCTGTCATAAAGAATTGTAATCAGTGCCGGAAATGGCGCATGCCGGTGAAGACCATGGCAATGCCGTGTTCGTTGGCGGCGTCGATGACTTCCTGGTCCCGCATGGAGCCGCCGGGCTGAATGACCGCAGTAATGCCTGCTTCAGCGGCGGCATCAATGCCATCCCGGAACGGGAAGAATGCATCAGAAGCCATAACCGAACCCTTTACTTCCAGGTTCTCATCGGCGGCTTTGATGCCGGCAATCCGGGCGCTGTATACGCGGCTCATCTGGCCTGCACCCACGCCGATCGTGCGGCCTGAGCGGGCATAAACAATGGCATTGGACTTCACGTACTTCGCTACTTCCCAAGCAAACAGCAGGTCGTTCAGTTCGTGTTCTGTTGGCTGGCGGGTGGTGACGACTTTTACATCGGCCATGGCCACCATACCCAGGTCACGATCCTGTACCAGAAGGCCGCCAGTTACGCGCTTGTAGTCCATGGATTGGGCGCGCTCACCATCCAGATCACCACAGGCCAGTAGCCGGACGTTCTTTTTGGTTGCAACCAGCTCTACCGCTTCCGGAGCGATGGTGGGGGCAATGATGACCTCAACAAACTGGCGATCAATAATTGCCTTGGCGGTTTCTGCATCCAGTTCCCGGTTAAAGGCAATAATGCCGCCGAATGCGGAGGTGGGGTCTGTTGCAAAGGCCAGATCATAGGCCTGGAGAATATCCGCACCGATCGCCACGCCGCAGGGATTGGCGTGTTTGACGATTACACAGGCCGGATCTGCGAACGGCTTGACGCATTCCAGGGCCGCGTCAGTATCCGCCACGTTGTTGTAGGAAAGCTCTTTACCCTGAAGCTGTTTTGCGGTGGCAACACTGGCTTCCTTCGGGTTGCGCTCGGCATAGAAGGCCGCGCGCTGGTGCGGGTTTTCGCCGTAGCGCATGTCCTGCACTTTCACGTACTGGGCATTAAACGTGCGGGGGAAATCGGCGTTGTCGTTATCAGCGGTGCGGCCACCGAGGTAATTGGCAATGGCGCCGTCGTAACCTGCGGTGTGTTCGAAGGCTTTAACCGCCAGATCAAAGCGTGTGGCATGGCTGAGTTGACCATCGTTGTTATCCAGCTCTTGCAGAACGCGGCTGTAATCCGATGCATTGACCACAATGGCGACATCGTTGTGGTTCTTGGCAGCGGCGCGAACCATGGTTGGGCCGCCGATGTCGATGTTCTCAATGGCGGTAGCAAGGTCGCAATCCGGATCGGCAACGGTGGATTCGAACGGGTAGAGGTTCACCACAACCATGTCAATCGGGTGTATGCCATGCTCACCCATGATGGCGTCGTCGGTGCCTCTGCGGCCTAAAATGCCACCGTGGATTTTCGGATGCAGGGTTTTTACCCGGCCGTCCATCATCTCCGGGAACCCGGTGTAGTCGGAGACTTCAGTAACGGGAACACTGTTGTCTTTCAGGAGGCGGAAAGTCCCTCCGGTGGAGAGCAGTTCGATGCCGCGGTCGGTGAGGGCACGGCCGAATTCGACGATGCCGGATTTATCACTAACGCTGATCAGTGCGCGACGGACGGGGGTATTAGCCTGGTTTGCCATGGGGTCACATTCTTCACTTGGGGTGAACGAACAAGGGCCTCGCGAAGGGTGTCCGGGAGGCCCTCTTTCAAGTCAGGGTGTCTCGATTATAGCAGTCCGTACTGCTTGAGCTTCTTGCGCAGGGTTCCGCGGTTCAGACCGAGCATGGTGGATGCCTTGGTCTGGTTGTTGCGGGTGTATTTCATTACCTGCTCCAGCAGCGGCGCTTCCACTTCCGAGAGCACCAGCTGGTAAACCTCTGTAACGGGGGCGCCATCAAGTTGGGCGAAGTAGTTCTTCAGAGCCACTTCAACGTTGTCGCGCAGGGTAACGGTGTTGCCGCTGCTATTCACCGTTTGTAGCTGGTGAAGATCATCGTTGGCTGGGGTGTTCAAGGTGTTCTGTACCAAAGTCTCAGCGGTCATGCTGCGAATTCCTCTCCGTTTCGTAAGCCTGAAAAATACTGTTGGATACTGTCTTTCTGCTCCAGCGCGGTGTCGAACGCGTTGAAGCGACTGCGGAACTGTTTGTCCGGGTCGTGGGACTGCAGGTACCAGCCCACGTGTTTTCTGGCAATACGCACGCCCATGAGTTCGCCGTAAAAGCTGTGCAGGGCAACCAGGTGTTCGCTTAAAATCTTTTCCACTTCATTTAGCGGGGGTGCTGGCAAGTGTTGTCCGGTTTCAAGGAAATGCAGTATTTCCCTGAAAATCCAGGGGCTACCTTGAGCCGCGCGCCCAATAAGCAGGCCATCGGCACCGGTATATGCCAAAACTTCACGAGCCTTTTCCGGTGACGTGATGTCACCATTGGCGAAAACCGGAATGCCAACACTGGCTTTAACTTCAGCGATGGTGTCGTATTCGGCGTCACCGTTGTACTTGTCGGCTCGGGTGCGGCCATGAACGGCCAGCGCCTGAATGCCGATATCTTCTGCCATGCGCGCTATTGCTGGTGCGTTACGGTAGCTTTGGTCCCACCCGGTACGCATTTTCAGGGTAACGGGTATGTCCACTGCACTGACCACCGCTTCCAGAATATCTCTAACCAGGCGCTCATCTTTCATCAACGCGGAGCCGGCGGCTTTGTTGCACACCTTTTTAGCCGGGCAGCCCATGTTGATGTCGATTATCTGGGCACCGGATTCGGCATTAAGCCGCGCCGCATTGGCCAGCATTTCCGGGTCGCCACCCGCGATCTGCACAGACCTAGGTTCGGGTTCCCCTGCATGATCCATGCGGGTTCTGGATTTGCGCGTATGCCATAGCTTGCTGTCTGCTATCACCATTTCCGATACCGCCAGACCCGCGCCCATCTTTCGGCAAAGCAGCCGGAATGGACGATCTGTTACACCGGCCATGGGCGCAACAATCAGCGGATTGGGCAGCGTGTACGGCCCGATTTTTGCCGTCGGCAACATGGTTTGAACCCGTATCACAGCAGAGAATGCAAAAGTCGGAGTGGTGCGGTTGTTTAATAAATAACCGATGCCAGTTCCGAAGGGCGCTAATGATACCGCTGGGGGCACTTTGATTGAAGGGGCAAGGGAGCGAAAAAACTGATTATTTTTCGCTCTTTTTGGTTGACTTTTGTTCTACGGGGTGACGAGTGGAGTACCTGCCGGGTGGTCTACGGCAGGTTCGCTCAGGGGGTGTAGGGGCGGAAAATTATGTTGTAATTGACCGCGTCCCGGCCCGGATCACGGATGCTGATAGCAAAGCGCACGGGGGTTTCCACGGGCATTATGTCGAGTCCTTCTGCTTCGCCAGCAAGATAGTCCGAGGGGGCGAAAATACTCTGGGCAACGACATCTCCGTTCAGGTTGGAGAATGTCAGGGCAATGGCTGGGAAGGGTTGCTGAAATACTGCCCGGTTGATGATAACTGCGTCTACCACCAGCTGGTTTCGGTTGTCCGGATCGGTGCGAACGACCAACTTGCGGCTCTGAATAGCCTCAACGTCGATCAAAGGCTTCAGCTCACAACCTGCCAGCTCGCAGCCCTTTTCATAAAACGGCCGTAGTTCCGGTATTGCCGACAGCCGGTCAAACTGAAACCAGGTGACTTGCGCAACCAGCACGCCGATAAGGCCCAGCACAACCACAGTCCAAGTCAGGGTGCGTAGCCAGCTTCTATTGCTGCCACCCATGGATATCGGCTCGTATCTGAGGTCGCCAAAGGGGGCACCCGCTTCAAAGGGTTGTTTTTCAGGCTGGTGTTCGAGTTCGGGGTCGGGGTCGGGCTCGGGCTCAGCGTCTGCCTTATGCTCGTTGGCAAAGGATTCGAATGCCGGGTCAGCCTGCTCATCGACGAAAAAGCCCGGTGTTTCGTCCTGTTGCGATTCCGAAGGGCTTTCGGTTGGGGTTGCGCTGGCGTCTTCTGCCTCTGGAGTGCTCTCGGCGGTATCGGCCGGCGCGTCGTCTTCCCAAAGAATCGCTTCGGCCCAGCTTTCATCAACGTCCTCAGTCAGGTCGTCGGCGTTGGATTCATCGAGAGCTGAGGGATTTCGGTCGTCGAAACTGCGGAAGCTGTCACTCAGTTCGTCATCCGAGAACGTCAGTTTTGTTCCGGCATAGCGGCCTTCTTGAGCATCTTCCTCGGGGTTATCCGCGAAGACGAAATCGTCTCCCGATGCATCGCTTTCGAAACCGCTGGCGGACTGTCCAGTTGAAGCGCCCTCTGAGGGCATTTTGCTGCCCTTGTCAGAGGGGGCTTTCTGAGCAACGCTTGCTATCTCGTGTTCGATTGCGTTGAAAACAGCCATGCAATGACCACAGCGCACCTTTCCCTTGGCAAGGCCAAGTTGCTCATCGGTCACCCGAAAGCGGGTATGACATTTTGGGCATTCGGTTTGCAGACTACTCTGGGTCATGCTTTGTTCCTGAAAGCGACGGAGCTATGAACTGAAATACGAGTTGGGAGTTTAGTCTTTAAGACAGCCTCCGTCATCTGTCGTTGCGTCGTCCTGTGAGGCGTACCCACTCTTCACGCTGTGCCGGCTCATCCATAATAAACCAGGGCTCATAGGCAGCCATTACCGAACGGGCCTGGTAAGAAAGAATGCCCGAAAGCACCAGGTCACCCCCAGGGTTTGTAAGCTTTGCCAGATGAGGCGCGAGGCCTATTAGCGGCTGTGCGAGAATGTTTGCCAACATTACATCGGCTTTGCCGTCTGGCTCATTTTCCGGAAGGTACAGATCCAGCCTGGCCTCATCCACACCGTTGCGACGGGCGTTCTCACGACTTGCTTCCAGAGCCTGAGGATCGGTGTCTACGCCGGTAACATGGTCGGCGCCAAGAAGCAGGGCTGCCAAACCGAGTATGCCGGAGCCGCAGCCATAGTCGATTACCTGCTTGTCTGTAACATCCGCGCCATCCAGCCATTCCAGGCAAAGAGCTGTGGTGGGGTGTGTGCCTGTGCCGAAGGCCAGGCCAGGATCGAGCATCAAGTTGGCGGCATCCGGATCCGGCGCTTCATGCCAGCTTGGCACTATCCACAAGCGCTCTCCGAATTGCAGAGGATGAAAATCGTCCATCCAGGCTCGCTCCCAGTCTTTGTCTTCTACCAGGGTGACGTCTATATCAGTAAGCGATTGCTGGGTTTGCTGGTGCCAGGCATTGCGGATGTCTGAGCACAGCTGATCTATATCGCGGTCGGCCTGAAAAAGCCCGGTTACGGTGGTCTGGCTCCACAAAGGCGTGGTGCCATGGTCTGGTTCGTAGAGGGGTTGATCGGCTGCGTCTTCCATGGAGACGGCATCAGCGCCTATCTCCATAAGCAGATCTTCAAGCTGATCCGCGGTATCGGGATCAGCTGGGATCTGAAGTTGTATCCAGGGCATAGCTCTTCCTGCATTGCGATGCAGGAGGTTAGTCCCGCATCAGTTTTTCAAGGTAATGAATAGTGAAGTCTACCGTTTTAAAGCCGCCATCGCGCACCAGTTTCCGATGCAGAGGCTGATTGGTTTTAATGCCCTCAATCAGCAACTCATCCAGAGCGATTTTCATGCGCCGGCGTGCCACCTGTCTATCGTCACCCCAGGTGATCAGTTTGGCAATCAGGGAGTCGTAAAACGGTGGAACGGTATAGCCACTATACAGGTGAGAATCCACCCGCACACCGTATCCTCCAGGGGCGTGAAAATACTTCACTTTTCCTGGGCTTGGCACGAAGGTATCCGGGTCTTCTGCGTTGATGCGGCATTCCATCGCATGGCCCCGGATCTGGATATCTTCCTGTTTGTACGTGAGGGGTAAGCCGCTGGCAATGCGCAGCTGTTCACGAACAATATCGACACCTGTCACCATTTCTGTGATTGGGTGTTCCACCTGAACCCGGGTATTCATTTCAATGAAGAAGAATTCGCCGTCCTGATACAGAAACTCGAAGGTGCCGGCACCCACGTAACCGATCTCTTTACAGGCATCCACACAGGCTTTCAGGGTGCGTTCGCGAGCTTCCGGATTGATATTGGGCGCAGGTGCCTCTTCAATTACCTTCTGGTTTCGACGCTGCAGGGAGCAGTCTCGGTCGCCCAGGTGAATGCAGTTCCCGTGCATATCGGCGAGAATCTGAACTTCAACGTGGCGCGGCGTTTCAAGGAACTTTTCCAGATAAACCGTGGGGTCGCCAAAGGCATTTTTAGCCTCGGTCTGGGTGATCTGCACAGCCTTGAGCAGCGCTGCTTCAGAATGAACCACCTGCATGCCCCGGCCACCACCGCCTGAAGCCGCCTTGATCATTACCGGGTATCCGATTTTGCGCGCCACTTGCAGGGTGCGCTCGTCGTCTTCGGTCAGCGGGCCGTCTGAGCCCGGCACGGTGGGAACGCCGGCACGAATCATCGCGTTAATTGCAGAAACCTTGTTGCCCATCAGGCGGATAGTTTCTGCACTGGGCCCGATAAAACGGAAACCGCTTTTTTCGACCTGCTCGGCAAAATCAGCGTTTTCAGCAAGAAAGCCGTAACCAGGGTGTATGCCTACGGAGTCTGTGACTTCAGCAGCACTGATAATGGTTGGAATGTTGAGGTAACTTTCCAAAGGGCTGTTGGGGCCGATACAGACAGATTCATCGGCGAGGCGCACGTGCATCAAGTCGCGGTCAACCTGTGAGTGAACCGCTACAGTCTTGATGCCGAGCTCTTTGCAGGCACGCAAAATCCGGAGGGCTATTTCACCCCGGTTTGCGATCAGAACTTTTTCTAACATGGCCATGAGTAGCTATCACCGAGTTCAGGAAATGATTAACAGCGGCTGGTCAAACTCTACGGGCTGACCGTTTTCAACCAGAATTTCAGTAATCGTACCGCTCTTGTCGGCTTCGATCTGGTTCATCATCTTCATGGCTTCTACAATGCAAACAATATCGCCCGCTTTTACCTGCTGGCCGATTTCGGCGAACGAATCGGCAGTGGGCGATGGCGCACGGTAGAAGGTTCCAACCATCGGAGAACGCAGCGCGTGCCCGTTGTGGACCGGTTGCTGCGGGCTATCGTCCTGCACGGGCCCAGGTGTTTCTGGTGCCGGCGCATATTGCGGTGCGGGTGGCGCGTATTGGCTAATGTATTGGGTGCCGGAGGCTTGTTCACGACGTCTGGAGATGCGAACAGAGTCATCTCCCTCATGAATCTCAATCTCTTCGACGTCAGATTCTTCAATCAGTTCGATCAACTTCTTGATTTTGCGAATATCCATGGTCAGTCCAATCCCGTTGTGTCAGGTCTGTCGGTGAATTCGTTGCATGGCGGCCTGAAGGGCGAGTTCATACCCCTGGCTGCCTAATCCGCAGATAACGCCCACGGCGATATCAGAAAAGTACGAATGATGGCGGAAGGCTTCCCGCGCATGCACGTTGGAAAGATGTACTTCAATAAACGGAATGCCTGAAGCTAATAGGGCATCCCGCAGAGCAACACTGGTGTGCGTGAAAGCTGCCGGATTAATAATAATAAAATCTACGCCCTCTGCTCGAGCTTCATGGATTCTATCAATCAATTCGTATTCAGCGTTTGACTGTAGGTGTAACAAGTGATGACCGCGTTCTTCTGCTTGTTCCCTTAATCGCGCATCAATGTCCGCTAATGTCTCGTGGCCATAGACCTCAGGCTCGCGGGTGCCGAGCATGTTCAGGTTGGGGCCATGGAGCACAAGAATTGTAGACATGGTTGCGTCTGCCTTTGTCACTTTAGAAACAGGATCGCCGAATATATCGGCATTTTCCACCCATGGTGTGTGCTTTTATTCTTCAGATCAACACTTATTGACAATGTTGCATGCCAGCTGCTGGCTGCAACCAGAGAAGCCAGAAGCGCCAGCAAGATCTTTTTGCTGATACTAATCATTGTCGTTAACAGGGAGAGGGACTTCTATACGACGATGGTTTCATACGGGCAGCTCTGCGGGAGCTGCCCGGTCAGTTGGCTGGGGGGATCAGCTGTCTGCCAGAGTGACGCAATTGCGCCCGTGATCCTTGGAGGCATAGAGTGCGCGGTCGGCGCGTTCGCACAGGGTATGGGAGGGTTCATTATCCCAGGAAGCCACGCCGCAACTGAAGGTTACATTAAACTCCCGGTCACCGGCAGGCTGCTGGAGTTCGCCGAAACGCTCCCGAATTTCATTCAGAACATTGCGGGCATCGCTTGGCCGTGTATTGGGAAGAATGATTGCGAACTCTTCGCCACCGAAACGGCCAATGTGATCGGTTTTGCGTAGGCGCTGCTTGAGAAACATAGAAAGACTGCGAATAACACGATCGCCGATCGGGTGCCCGTAGGTGTCGTTCACCTTCTTGAAGTAGTCAATATCGATCATCGCAAAGCACAGTGGCTGGTTTTTCTGCCGTGCACGCACGATTTCCTGGTCCAGCAAGTATAGCGTATGAGTATGGTTGTAGAGCCCGGTGAGGCTGTCGCGGATCATCAGTGCCAGGAGTGAGCGTGCGCGCCGGCCACGGTTATGGAGTGTGGCAATCAGGTGCTTGGGGTCTACAGGCTTGGTCAGGAAGTCGTCGCCGCCCAGGCTCATGGCGTGCAATTGTTTGGTGACATCCTCCTCACCTGAAAGATAGATAATCGGCACGCTGTGAAACCGGTCCTGCTGCCGAATTACTCGCGCAATCTCCATGCCTGTGCAACCCGGCATGTACATGTCGAGGATGATGATCTCTGGTGAGAAGGTGTCCAGCGCGTGAATGATTTCCATGGGGTCGGTGATGATGTGGGCAGTCATACCCGCTTTCTTGAGAACCGTTTCCATGAACTTGGCCTGCGCTCTGGAATCGTCCAGTACAAGCACCCGGTATGGCTCCACAGTATTGCCGTGGGTGTAGGTTTCAATTTTTTCGATGAGCTGGCCGGGATCAACCGCAGGGTAAAAAAATTCTTCGCCGCCGCAGCGGGAAGCGCGGAGGCGGGTTTCAATAGTGCCGTCTTCGTCGCTCATGAAAATAATTGGAACGGGCGTGTCGTGCCTTTCTTGCAGCCGCTCAATGGTGGCTATGCCGGTGTTTGGGCCGCCGCCAAAGTTCACATCCATAAGGATTGTTTCGGGCTTATGCAGGGCGCAGGCCTCCGACAGTTCCTGTGCGGAATCAAATGCGGCAGCACGGAAGCCGAAAAATTCAAGCTGGCGGATTAGCCGGTTCGCCATCTCGGAGTTGGTGAGTGCGATATACACCGGGGTGCGCCGGAACTGGTGGGGTGTTTCTGTGTCGCTCTGGTCGGTTCGTCTCTGGGTGCTTCGTGCAAGTGCGTCGATGGCATCCTGAAGCTGCAGTTCGGTAGCGTCGTTTGGAGCGGCGTCGGCTGACCAGTTGTTTACAGCAGTGAGGATCTTGTTGCCCGCCTCGGCATGGTCTGCCATCTCGAATCTTTGTGCGTACCGCACCAGCTTTTCGGAAGCGCCGAGGAGTTCCTCCCGGAGCGCGGGAAACGACCCGCTGTTGGAATTAATTTTCTGCCAAGTGTCCAGTACAACCCGTGCCTGAGTTGTCACGCGGCGTGCAAAATGCTGCCTGAGTTTTTCTTTCTGGCTTGCGTCGCTCATTATTCTCCGGGCTGCCTCTTTTCATTATGGGCCGTCCTTAGGGGCGAGGACGTTTTTCCCAACTTTAGTCTGTTTCTGGAGTCTATAGTGTTTAGAGTTGTCGGCGTAGGTTGCACCGTGTAATTGTTTGTGAATTCTGAGGTGTGTATATAGAAAGCGCCATGGGTTAGGATCCATACAGACGGTAAAGCAGTCAATTAACAGATAAGGGGCTTAACGTAATATGCCAGGCAAAATCAGACAGTATTTCAGAGACAAGAAAGAAGACGCCCAGGATTATGCCGGCAACAACGGCGTGATAGGCAAGTTTGTAGCTGTTGTCTTGCTGGTGTATTTGCTGGTGACGATTGTGCTGGGGATCTATTGGAGCAGTGAACCCGAGGCCTTTTCAGTGCGCGAGCACACGCGGGCCGTTGCCAATGAGATGCAACGGGAGCCAATCACCGGTTTTGCCACAACGGTAACCATGATCCGCATAGCCGAAACGCTTTTGGATAAGCCCGGAGGCTATCTGTCCAACGATATTTTCCCTCCCGGGCTTTGGCTGGATAACCAGCCAAACTGGGAATACGGCGTACTGGTGCAGCTTCGTGACCTTTCAAGGGCCATGCGTAAGGATATAAGCCGCTCCCAGAGCCAATCTGCGGAAGATCCCGATTTGATCATAGCGGAGCCGCAGTTTCACTTTGATAGCGGAAGCTGGGCTATTCCGTCCACCGAGGCAGAGTATCGTCGTGGTATTGCAGCGCTGAAGCGTTACCTTAATCGTCTGTCCAGCCCCGAGCAGGCAAACGCCCAGTTCTTTGCCAGAGCTGATAACCTGAGCAACTGGCTTGGTGATCTGGAAACCCGCCTGGGCAGCCTTTCGCGTACCCTTGGCGAGAGCGTTGGTAAGGCATCGGTTTCGGAAGCTGTGGCCAATGTGGATGCCGACAATCCGCTAAATGAAGAAACCGGTGGCGGTGATATTAAAACCGACTGGACCAAGATTGACGATGTGTTTTACGAGGCCCGGGGCAGTTCGTGGGCCTTGCTGCATATCTTCCGCGCTATTGAAGTGGATTTCCGTAAGGTGCTACAGGACAAGAATGCTATTTCCAGCGTGAAGCAGGTAATCATTGAACTGGAAGGTGCTCAGGGTAAAATGTGGAGCCCGGTTATCCTTAATGGTAGCGGGTTTGGCGTTCTGGCTAACCACTCGCTGACGATGGCGGCCTATCTCTCGCGGGCCAATGCGGCCATTAGCGACATGCGGGATCTTCTGTCCCGGGGTTGAGGGCTTCATTCAGACATAAAAAAAAACCGGGCATGGCCCGGTTTTTTTATGTTCAATCAGGCAGATTAGTTGGAATAAGCCTTGATCGAATCAACAATGGCTTGCTTGGCTTCGGCAGCGCTGCCCCAGCCTTGTACTTTGACCCACTTGCCTTTCTCGAGAGTCTTGTAGTTTTCGAAAAAGTGCTTGATCTGCGCACGCAGCAATTCCGGCAGGTCTTCGAGCTCTTTTACGTGGTCGTATACAGAGGTCAGTTTGCTGTGGGGGACAGCAAGCAGCTTAACGTCACCGCCAGCTTCGTCTTCCATATTCAGCACGCCCACAGGCCGGCAGCGGATAATAGAGCCTGGCTCCACCGGGTGCGGGGTAACAACGAGCACGTCGATCGGGTCGCCATCGTCAGCCAACGTGTGCGGAATAAACCCGTAGTTTGCGGGGTAGAACATGGGGGTGGCCATGAAGCGGTCTACCAGCAGGGCGCCCATGTCTTTGTCCAGTTCATACTTGACCGGGGAGCTGAAGGCCGGAATTTCAATGGCAACGTAAATGTCTTCCGGCGGGTTTTTGCCAGCGGGGATGTTGTCGAATTGCATGAGACGTCCTTCCTGATCTGTGGGATTCGTTAACTGCGCTTAAAAAGTGAGCGCGATTATACGGGACTCTGCTGCTATTCGAAACTAAACCTTGGTGGGTGAGATCCATCGCCTTGATTGCAGGTTGCCCTGTGGCGGTGCTGTCTGAAAACGTGGAGCGCCAGGGATGGCGCGACCGAGCCCTACAGGGATGTATTTACGGGCGTTTTTCAGACAGCACCGCCAGAGGGCAACCGGACTCCGAAGTAGGCGGTACTGAAGGCATGCAGAAAACTTATAGTTTGATCTGCTTCGCAATCAGTTCCTTCATGATTTCCGTAGTACCCCCGCCAATCGACAGGATTTTCGTATCTCGATAAAGCCGGTCCACCACGGATTCCCGCATGAAGCCCATGCCGCCAAAAAGCTGCACCGCTTCCCGCGTGACTTTTTCGCAGATGTCCACTGAGAAGTTTTTCGCCATGGCCACTTGTTTGATGGGGTTTTTGCCAGCCTGCATCAATGCTGCACAGCGGTAGGTGTATTCACGAGCCACGTCGATTTGGGTAGCCATGTCGACCAGCTTGTGGCGAGTCACCTGGAAACCGGAAACCGGTCGGCCAAATGCCTGGCGCTGTTTTACGTACTCTATGGCAGCTTCGTACGCGAGTTGTGCGGTCATGTAAGCCATGATGGACAGGCTGAGGCGCTCCGCCAGGAAGTTGCTCATGATAGCGATAAAGCCGGCGTTCTCTGCGCCGATCAGGCGGTCTGCAGGTACCCGGCAGTCTTCAAAGAACAGCTCGGCTGTATCGCTGGCCCACCAGCCCATCTTTTTGAGTTTGTTGCCATTGGAGAAACCGGGCATGTCGCGGTCGATGAGTAGCAAGCTGATGCCAGCATGGCCTTCGCCCCCGGTTCTTACGGCTACGGTGAAGTGGTCGGCCCGTGTGCCGCTGGTAATGAAGGTTTTGCTGCCGTTCACGATGTAGTGATCGCCGTCTTTTACGGCGCGGGTTTTCAGGTTGGCTACGTCGGAACCGCCGCCCGGCTCAGTGATCGCCAGCGCAGAAATTTTATCACCACTCAGAACCGAGGGCACAATCTGCTCCCGAATCTCTTTCTTGGCCCACTTGGCAACGGGTGGCAAGCCAATGTCGAGAGAGCCAATGCTGGCAACAAAACCGCCGGATGTGGAACGCATCAGTTCTTCAGACACCGCTACTTTCAGGAAAATGTCGCCTTCACTCACTCCGCCCAAAGCCTCAGGGAAACCAATGCCCAGCAGGCCGGCGTCCCCGGCTTTTTTGTAGATTTCCCGGGGAAACTCACCGTCTTCTTCCCATTCGTCGATGTATGGGCGCACGTGGGTTTCAATGAATTTGCGGGCGGTCAAGCGGGCCTGTTCATGGGTATCGTTGAAGTAATCAGACACTGAAAGCACCTCTACATTGGCTATATAAATTGTTGATGCCGTCAGTGTTACTGATTTCCATGCCCCAAGCAAGCGCTTGGTTTGGTGTGCGCCACAATAAAAACCGGCAGAAGGTGCCGGCAGTTATTGTGGGTTGGTGCTTGGGTTTCATGTACCTGCGCGGGCGATGCTTTGCACTCCGGAGTCGGTGCCCAGAAGTAATAAGTCTGCAGGGCGCCGGGCAAACAGGCCGTTGGTCACAACGCCGACAATGTTATTCAACCGCTCTTCCACCTGAATGGGGCGAGACAGATCCATGTTGTAGATATCGAGAATGATATTGCCATTGTCGGTTGTAAAACCGTCGCGATAGACCGGGTCGCCCCCCAGCTTGACGATTTCCCGGCCGACCAGACTGCGTGCCATTGGCAGTACTTCTACCGGGAGGGGAAAGTCTCCCAGAATGTCGACTTTTTTCGAGCCGTCGGCGATGCAAATGAAGGTTTTGGCCACCTCGGCCACAATTTTTTCACGGGTCAACGCGCCGCCGCCGCCTTTAATCAGCTCAAGCTGTCCATTGGTTTCGTCTGCGCCATCTACATAAAACTCCAGCTCACCGGCGCTGTTCAGGTCGTATACAGGAATGCCGTGTCTTTTCAGGCGCTCTGCCGTTGCTTCCGAGCTCGCTACAGCACCGTCAAAATCGTTTTTCAGATCTGCGAGCATGTCGATAAAGAAGTTGGCGGTGCTTCCTGTGCCTACGCCAATAATACTGTCACGCTCCAGGCGCGGCGCGATGTAATCCACAGCCGCTTTGGCAACGGCTTTCTTGAGTTCGTCCTGGGTCATTAGGCGCTCCGGGTGCAAATCGTGTGAGTTCGGGGCCATTATAGCGCTTAAGAGGCGCCTGCTTATAGACGACCGTGGTGCAAACTTCCTACACTGTGGGTTTTCCTCGACCATTCATCCCATCAGCAACCGGAACCAACATGCCGCAACGCTACATCAAGAAGATTCTCGATGCGCGCGTCTATGACGTGGCCATCGAAACACCCCTAACTGAAGCCCGCAGCCTGTCCAAGCGCTTTGGCAACAACATTATGCTCAAGCGGGAAGACCTTCAGCCGGTGTTTTCTTTCAAGATTCGCGGCGCGTATAACCGGCTTGTTCAGTTGTCGGAAGAGCAGAAGTCCAAAGGGGTTATCTGTGCTTCCGCGGGCAATCATGCGCAGGGTGTAGCGCTTGCTGCCAAAGAGCTGGGTATCAAGGCTGTTATCGTGATGCCTCAGACCACGCCGGAGATCAAAGTGCGTTCTGTCCGGGATCATGGAGCGCGGGTAGTGCTCAGGGGTGATGCCTTTGATGAAGCCGCTACCCATGCCCAGGAGCTGGTCGCAAAGCATGGTTATACCTACATTCCGCCCTATGACGACCCCGATGTGATTGCCGGGCAGGGCACGGTCGCCATGGAGATGCTTTGGCAGTTCAGCAAGCCTATCCACGCGGTATTTATCTGTGTGGGCGGTGGTGGCCTGATTGCCGGCATGGCTGCTTACATCAAATACCTGCGCCCTGAAATCAAGGTGATCGGTGTGGAGCCGGAAGACTCCAATTGCCTGCAAGCGGCCATGAAGGCCGGCAAGCGCGTGGTTCTGGACGAGGTGGGCATCTTTGCTGACGGTGTGGCAGTAAAGCAGATTGGCAAGTATCCATGGGAAATCTGCAAGGATCACGTGGATGAGGTCATTACCGTCTCTACCGATGAGATCTGCGCTGCTATCAAGGACATTTTTGAAGATACCCGCTCGATCGCCGAACCCGCGGGTGCGTTGGGCGTTGCCGGTATCAAGAAGTACATCGAGCGGGAAAAGATCGAGAATGAAAACCTGGTTGCCACCTTGAGCGGCGCCAACATGAACTTCGATCGCCTGCGGTACGTTTCAGAGCGCACGGAAATCGGTGAGAAGCGCGAGGCCATCCTTGCGGTGACCATTCCAGAGAAGCCGGGGGCTTTCAAAACATTCATTAACGCCTTGCACAAGCGCAGCATTACTGAGTTTAACTATCGCTACGCTGATGCAGGCAAGGCAACGATTTTTGTGGGTGTTCAGGTTCAGGCCGGCGGCCTGGGCAGAGACGAGTTGGTGCAGGATCTTCGCGAAAACGGCTATTCCGTTCTCGACCTCACAGACAGTGACATGGCCAAGCAGCATATTCGCCATATGGTGGGTGGCCACGCGCCCACCATCACCAATGAGAAGGTGTTCCAGTTCGAATTCCCGGAGCGCCCGGGGGCGCTTTTGAAACTCCTGATGTCGCTGGGAACGCGCTGGAATATTTCGATGTTCCACTACCGCAACCACGGCGCCGCATATAGCCGTGTGCTGTTGGGTGCGCAAGTAGAGGATGATGAGGTAAAAGACTTTGAAGCCATGCTGGGCAAAGTAGGTTTCCGTTATGAAAACATGACGGACAACGAGGCTTACCAGTTGTTTTTGGGTGCCGGTAACGGAAAGGCATCCTGATTCTATTGATTAGCTGGTCCGGGCGATAGCTCCCGGGCTGGCTCCTCTTTATCCGCACGCCCCTGTTTTTCTTACTGAACTTTAACCTGTCAAAAATTGTAAAATTCAGAATGCGTGTTAGTCTTTCGAGCAATTCTTGGAAACAAGAATAGAGGGCTGATTTCTCGCAGATTTAACATTATTTGGAACAGGAATAAGTGTCATGGGTGGCAAGCCTGATATTATCCGGGCCATTGTGCTGATCTTTGCTGTCGGCCTTGTAATTACAGGGTTTACGTCGCTACAGGCATCGGAAGGCAGGCCCGCGACTGCAACGAAAAATTCTGTTGAGCCAGTTTCCGCGTATTCGGCCACTACCCGGTCAGAGTTCCGCTGACCCCTTAACGCACTCCGCATTACTTTACCCGATACACCTGCGAGTCCGTCACCACGCTATGCAGTGGTACGTCCCAGGGCTCAATGGGTAGCTTGTCTACCTTCTGGAAGTTGTGAGCCAGGCCTATGAGCTTCGGTGCCAGCCGCGGGCGCAGGCGGGTGAACGCGAACGTGCGATCGTAAAATCCGCCTCCCATTCCCAGTCGTCCGCCGTTTGCATCAAATCCCACCAATGGAAACATCACCGCGTCTAGCGCCCATGCTGGTCGTCTGAGCCCTTTGCTGAAAGCTGGTTCGGGGATGCCAAAGCGATTGGCCGTCAGTTCGATGCCATCGTAGTAGGGGCTGAAAACCAGCCTGCCAGGATGGATCGGGTGCAGTACCGGCAGGTAAAAGTGAACTTCTTTGCTACGGGCCCTAGCCATGGCCATGTAAGGATGTGGATCAATCTCGCCATCGTTGGGCAGATAGATGGCAATGTGCTTGGCTCTGTATAGGTCCGGATTTTTCAGCAGATTCAGAGCAAGAGAAGCCGAGGCCTGTTCCTGGTCCCGTGCTGACAGTGCACACCTGAGTTGGCGCAAATGCTTTCGTAATGCGTTGCGGGACGAGGGGGGTAAATCGAATTCGGAGGGGTGTGAGTCGGTAGTCTGGCTCAAAATAAAGCTTCCCGAGCTGCCGTTATCGAACGTGGCCCTTGAACCCAAAGTTCAAGGTCGGCGGCCGCTGTGACATATTAGGCTTTCCCCCTGCGGGGACATGCTCACAATGCCCTAGAGTAGCCACCTGGGTAAAGCGCATCGGCTCGAGGACGAGTTCGACCAGCGAACAGCCCAGGAAGTGAATCCATTATAGGGCCAGATCCGGGTGCGATTGCAACACCTATCGGGGAAACAACCATAAATCAGTGGTTTGAAGGCTCGCCGAGGGCGTTTTCCAGCTTGCTGTCCATGGCTTTCAGGAGCGTGCTGGTGGCTTCTGACATGGTGTCCCGTTCTAGCAAATCGTGGGTCATGTTCAGTGCGGCCATCACGGCGATGCGCTCGGTGCCGAATACCTTGCCGCCGGTACGAATTTCCCGCATCTTGCTGTCGAGGTGTCTGGCTGCCCGAATCAGTGCCTCCTGTGCTTCAGGAGGGCAGGCGACCAGATATTCCTTGTCGAGAATTTTCACCTCAACGGTAGTAGGTTGCTTGGACATCAATGGTGCTCCAGTGCCCGAAGGCGACCGATCATGGCTTCGATCTTGTTTTTGGCAAGATCATTTTTTTGCATAAGCTGGGCCCGTTCCCGGTTCCAGTCATCCTGCAACTGCCTCAGAGCAGCGTTATTCTGCTCCAGTTTTTGGCAGTGTTCGATCAGCTTGTCCAGCTTGTCCGCTAATGCTTGTACTTCGGACTGTTCCATGACGTGCCCAGCATAGGTTGAAGTTATTGCGACTAACTATAAGTGCGTGTGGCATAGCGGTCAATTTACACGCGTGTCATAAGTTGAAGCCTTCCGTTCTTTGACGCTTCTGCGCACGATTTTGTCACGTCTCACCGGGGCTTCCAAAGCCCTGAGAACGGCTTTGCCGCCAAGCGCTGAAGGCCGGAATAAGCGCTACTAACAGCGCGGCCAGCGGCACGGATATCAGTAGAGACCATTCTTCGAAGGTTAATGGGCGTAATTGAAGCTGAATTCCATAATTTGTCAGCAGCCAGGGGCCAAACATTGAAATCGCCAAAGCACCCAATGCCAGCGAAATTACACAGGCTCCAAGGGCAAGTGCCAGGCACTCGATAAGGTAGAGGCTTGCAATCAGGCCGGGAGAGGCACCTGTAGCACGCAAAATTGCGATTTCGTGGGCGCGTTGGGTTTGCAGTGTGAGCAGTACCGCAATCAGACCGATCAGGCTCGTCACCACTACGAATCCGGTGATGCCAAGCAGTGCCTGCTCAAACTGGCTCATCAGTCGCCACAGTTCACTCAAGGCCACGCCGGGCAACATGGCCGAGAGTGGTTCGCCCGCGTACTGGTTCAGATCACGCTGCACGCGAAACGTGAGGATCTTGCGATCCAGACCGGCAAAAACAGCGGTAATAGTTTTGGGTGTTAAGTCCCGGTTTTGTGCCTTCTCCGGGGTGAGCGTGCGACCGGGAATGGCGATACCCGATTCCCAGCCAACGTGTATAGCCTCCATGCCTTGCAGGCTGATATAGACCGCCTGATCAACCGGTGTGCCCGTGGCCTCAAGAATGCCGGTCACGGTGAAGGGGGTGTCTTTGTGATTCGAGAAGCTTGTGCGCCCGCCGCCATGGGACAGTATGATTTTATCTCCGAGGCCATGGGTCAGGGTTCTGGCAACGCCGGCACCCAGTACCACATCGAAAATTCCGTCAAACCAATGGCCGGCAGCAAGGTTCAGAGGCTGGCCCCTGCCAAACCGGAAATGCTCGGCAAAACCTTTGTCTGTGCCGACAACCCGAAAGCCCTTGTAGCTGTCGCCCAGAGAAATGGGAATCAACCAATCAATGCGCGCGTCCTGTTTAAGATCCTGAAATGTGGACCAGCGGATGTTGTTGGTGGCATCGCCGATATGGAACACCGTGTACATCAGCAGGTTAAGCTGGCCACTGCGGGCGCCGATAATCAGATCGGTATCGCTGATGGTGCTGGTAAAGGACTGCTTCACTTCCGTGCGCAGATACTGGATTCCGAGCAGAAGGGTGACGCTCAAGGTGAGGGTGAGGCACACCAGGGCCAGCACTTTGCGCCGGTGCCACAGGCTGGCACTTGCCAGTGATAATGCGAGACGAGCCTTCATGCGGTTACCTGCCCGAGTTCTAGCTGGTGATGAAAGTGCTGGGCCAGCGAGCGATCATGGCTGACGAACAGCACGGACGTGTTGCGTTGTTCAGCCATGGTTAGCAATAGCTGAATAAAGCGGTCGCGATTATCACTGTCCAACGCGGATGTGGGCTCATCCGCCAGAATAATCTCCGGCGCACCGATCAGCGCCCGTGCAGCGGCAATGCGCTGCTGCTGACCAATGCTGAGCTGAGTAACCTTGCGTTGCCAGTGGCTCTGTGGAATGGCCAGAGCCGCCAGTAACCTCTGAGCGGCGGCAGCTGGCGCCTCGCCGGTGGCAGCCTTGCGCCGATGTGACAGCCTGCAGGGCAGGGTCACATTGGCCTCGGCTGTGAGGTAGGGCACCAGGTTGAACTGCTGGAATATAACGCCCATGTGGTCTGCCCGGAAGCGGTCACGCTTGCCCGCACCCAGTTGGTGGATGTCAGTGCCCAGCAGTTTGATGGCGCCCGCAGCTGGTGCGAGCATGCCGGCAAGAAGGCTCAGAAACGTACTTTTCCCCGTGCCGCTCGGGCCATGAAGAAAGAGGTGTTCGCCCTGAGGTAGTGTGAGATCAGGGAACAGCAGTGTCGGCTGTTGGTTACCCCAGCAAAAGCTAAGATTTTTGACGTCGATCGCCGCTGGCGCATGTTCAGGAGAGTGCGCGCTGGATTCTGACTGGCTGTTCATGTTGATCGCTATCTGCCCCGTGTATTATGTCTGGCTACTATTCATGTGCACTGAAATCGTGTGCACTATAATGGCTGTTGGTTTTCCGGAGAGCTTTGTTAATGATCTCTACTTCACGTTCCTCTGCCTGGGCTCCGGTTTCGGCGGTGTTGATTCTCTTGCTGAGCTTTCCCATGCCAGCATACTCAGAGCTCCGGGAAATCGACTGGCTGGAGCTCATGCCAGCAGAAGATCTGGCCCTGCTGGAAAATATGCCCGAACTGGAGCATGAGGGCGACGGCCCCGCCTTGCTGCCAGACGAAATCATGACCGGCAGGGTTGTCCCCGAGATGGCCAGTGTTAAAGGCCGTATACCGGGTTTTGTGGTGCCCCTAAAAACCACCAACGATATGCGCATTCTGGAGTTCTTTCTGGTGCCCTATTACGGTGCCTGCATCCACGTGCCGCCTCCGCCGCCCAATCAGATCATCCACATTAAATACAAACAGGGGTTCAAGCTCGAGGCTCTCTACGATCCTGTCTGGATTGAAGGCACGCTGGTTATCGACCGAACAGAAACAGGTGTTGGTACGTCATCCTATTCAATGGTGGCGGAGGCGGTTGAGCCCTATGAGGAGTAGGGTCAGCGCCCGACCCTGAAAGAACTCTCACCTTGCCCTAAGCGAGCTGCACCCTGGCCATCCGGGCCGGCCCAGGCAATATCAAGATGCTCCAGAGCCGGGAAGTGGGCGATGAGTGGTGTGGTCAGAGAAGTTGAATTATCCAGCCCGGTGCAGTTCAGAATCTGGGTGACAGTGATATCAGCGTGCTGGCTCTCGTCCCCGTGGCTGTGCCCCCCATGATCGTGACCGCCTGCAACCTCATGCTGAACCGTGGTGGCCTGTATCTGGCAGGTTGACTCCGGAGTATTAACTAGCGGATTTTCGCCTAACCAATGAGTGACACGCTCTTCAGTCTGGTGCTGCTCAGGTGTGCGAGGGTGGTGCTCGAACCCCAGCATGTTGCCAGCCGGGGATGTGAGTAGTATTTCAACCTGGTTATCCGCGAATGCGAGTTGCATTTGCGCATGGCCGTGTTGGTGTGAGCCTGGGTTGTCTGCGGCCATCAATGGCGCGCTGGACAGTATCAAGGTGAAGGAAAGTGCGTGGTATTTTTTTGAGAACATGCCTATGTCCATTAGTGGTTAGTGTTATGTTATAACATGGTGATCTGTTGCTTCGCGAAAATCAACCAGTCAGTGCCTTGAAGACGCCTGAATGCTAGGATAGTGCCCTAACTTCTCAATACAGGATGGTTCAGGTCCATGTCAGAAACCGACACTGCGGGCGCGCCCCACGCTGCTGAATTCGAACGCTGGGCGAACGTTTTTACCGCTCACAAAGCGTTCAGTCATCCCTCCGAGCTTCATGGCGCCCTTTGTGGGCGACTGGCTGCCGGTTCCCGCATTGAGGAAGATGAGTGGCTAGCTATGGTTTGCGAACACATGGGGTTGCCTGAAAGTGCAGCCGCGGAGGCTGATGATCTGTCCGTGTTCATGAATCAAGCCTACGAACAGACCTTGGCGTTTTTAAAGTCGGCGGATATGAGCTTTCATCCTTTGCTGCCTGATGATGATTATGCAATCGATCAGCGTCTTGAAGCCCTTGTAGCTTGGGTGCGTGGCTTTCTGGAGGGCATGGCCTTGTCTGCCGGAGAGTCTCTGGGTGAAGCGCCGGAGGAAATCCGCGAGCTTATCGAGGACATGGTGGCCATCAGCCAGGTGTCTGAAGATCAGGAATCGGATCAGGAAAGCGAACAGCAGCTGGTGGAAATAACCGAATACATCCGGCTTGGAGCTCTGGCCGTGTTTACCGAGTTCAATCCGCCGGAACGGCCGGCGTCACAAGCATCAACGCTGCATTGATCATGTCTCACACTGCGGGAGAACCTATGTCGTCCATTATACCCGTCAAGGAATTTTCCGAGCGCCGACGCAAACTGATGGAGCGCATGGCGCCAGACAGTATTGCCATTATTCCAGCTGCGCCGGAACGAGTTCGTAACCGCGACGTATTGCACCCGTTTCGGCAGGATAGTGATTTCCAGTACCTGACCGGCTTCGGGGAGCCCGAGGCTGTTCTGGCGCTGATTCCGGGCCGTGAACACGGCGAGTCAGTGCTGTTCTGCAAAGAGAAAAATCCCGAAAAAGAATTGTGGGATGGGTTTCTTGTGGGGCCTGAGGGCGCGATAGAGCGTTACGGGCTGGACGATGCGTTCCCGATTGCCGATATCGACGACATTCTGCCCGGCATGATTGAAGGCCGCAGCCGGGTGTATTACCCGCTGGGCAAAGATCAGGGATTCGATACCCGGGTAATGGACTGGGTGAAGGTTATCCGCAGCAAGGTCAAAAGCGGTGCGCACCCGCCCGGTGAGCTTGTGGCGCTGGAGCACCTGTTGCATGACCTTCGGCTTTTCAAAAGCGCAAACGAAATCAAAGCTATGGCCAAGGCGGGTCAGATCAGTTCAGACGCCCATTGCCGTGCCATGAAGCGCGCCCGTAAGGGCGGTTACGAATACAACCTTGAAGCCGAGCTGATTCATACGTTTATGGATCATGGCGCCCGTTCCACGGCTTATCCGTCTATCGTCGGCGGCGGTGCGAATGGCTGTATTTTGCACTACATTGAGAACACAGCGCCGTTGAAAGATGGCGACCTGGTGCTGATTGATGCGGGCTGTGAAGTGGAATGCTACGCCTCTGATATAACTCGCACTTTTCCGGTCAGTGGCAAGTTCAGCCCTGAGCAGCGGGCAGTCTACGAAGTAGTGCTGGAAGCCCAGTACGCGGCCATTGATGCGGTTCGCCCGGGCAATCACTGGAATCACCCCCACGAAGCCGCGTTGAGAGTGCTGACCGGCGGCTTGATTGATCTAGGGCTCTTGTCTGGCACTGTTGACGATGCCATTGCAAACGAAGCCTTCAAGCCCTTCTTCATGCACCGCACCGGCCACTGGTTAGGCCTTGATGTGCACGATGTAGGCGACTACAAAATTGGCGACGCATGGCGGTTGCTCGAGCCGGGGATGGCGCTGACGGTTGAGCCTGGCTTGTATATCTCGCCGAGCAATACCGATGTGGATGAAAAGTGGCGTGGTATCGGCATTCGTATCGAAGATGACGTAGTGGTGACCAAGGATGGCTGCCGGGTGCTGACAAACGGCGTACCCAAAACCATTGATGAGATCGAAGCCCTGATGGCGGAATGAGCCTGTGAAACACTCTGATACCGATGTGATCATTGCGGGCGGCGGGCTGGCTGGCGCAACGCTCGCCCTGGCACTGGCCAAGGTTGCTCCCACGTTGAGGGTAACCGTGGTTGAGGCGTTTCCGCTGTCTGCGGATGCCTTGCCGGATGCGTATCAGCCCAGCTACGACGCGCGCTCCACAGCGTTGGCTTGGGGTTCCCGGCTAATCTTTGACGAGCTTGGGCTGTGGCCGCGGATATCGGAGCATGCGACGCCCATCCAGCACATTCATGTGTCTGACAGGGGCCGGTTCGGCGCGACCCGTCTGAAGGCCAGAGAGTTCCAGCAGCAAGCCTTGGGCTATGTGGTCGATAACCGCTGGATGGGGCTCTGCTTGATGCGGGAGCTGCTTGAAACCAATACCCAGTGGCAGGCGCCCGCCGAAGTGATTGATATGGTGCCTTCCGAGCAGGGCGTAAGCGTTGAGATAAAAGCTGGCAACGAGGCCAGCACCCTGAAGGCCAAATGCCTGATTGTTGCAGACGGCGGTCGTTCCGTGCTGAGAGAAAAACTCGGCTTCCAGACAAATCACCACGGCTATGATCAGAATGCGCTGATCGCAAACGTTTCCACCAGCGACAGCCACGAATTCACTGCTTTCGAGCGTTTTACCGATGCCGGCCCTATGGCATTGTTGCCCCATGGTTCACCTTCCCGCGCAGGCCATCAGTCTGCACTGGTTTGGACTCTGAACGATAAGGAGCTTGAAGAGGTTCTGGGCATGCCCGATAGCGATAAGTGCCAGCGGCTTCAGGAGCGCTTTGGTTGGCGCCTGGGGCGGTTTACCCGCATAGGTGAGTGCAACCACTACCCGCTGACACTGACCACTGTAAATGAGCCAATAAGGCCGGGCGTTGCACTCGTAGGCAATGCTGCCCATGCCTTGCACCCGGTGGCGGGGCAGGGCTTCAACCTGGCGCTGCGGGGTTTGATGACTCTGGTAGAACAGTTCCGGTGGGCTATTGAGCAAGGGCGATCGCCGGGCGACTTCCAGATTTTGCGCCGCTATCACGAGTTGCATAAGCCGGATTGGCAGCAAACCGTGCAGTTCTCGGATTCATTGATCCGCATTTTTGGTCACTCACTGGCGCCCGTTGCCGCAGCGCGGGATGCCGGGTTGGTGGGGCTGGATTTGCTCCCCGGTGCAAAGCGTTTGTTTGCCCGAAAAGCGATGGGCACCGCCGGTCGCCGTGCTGTCATCCATGGGCCTGTAGCGAGCGATAAGCAATGAGCGATACCAGGGTGTTCGATATTCTTGTGGTTGGCGGCGGCATGACCGGCACAGCTCTGGCGCTTGGCCTGTCACAGCAGGGTTGGCATGTGGGCTTGGTAGAGGCCGGTGAACGCGCTGCTTTGTTGCAGGCCCCGGTGACGGTCAAAAGCGTGGCAGATTTTGAGCCACGCGTCAGTGCTATCTCCATGGCCAGCCAGCAGTTGCTCGAGTCACTAGGCGCCTGGCAAGGTGTTGTAGCCGGCCGCCATTGCCCTTATCAGGGCATGACTGTGTGGGACGGCGATGGCACTGGGCGTATTCACTTCGATGCTGCCGAACTACAAGTCCGCGCTCTGGGCACGATCGTTGAAAACCGCAGCCTGGTTCGGGCGCTGTTCGAGGTTGTGGAAACCAGTGGCGTTGAGCTGATTGATGGTGTGCAGGTTGCCGGCTGCTCCCAGGATGGCGACCAGCGCAGCATTGAGCTTGCCGATGGTCGCACACTCGGGGCTCGTCTGGTTATTGCGGCCGATGGCGCCAACTCCCGGTTACGCCAGTGGGTAGGCTTGCCAACCCGTGAATGGGATTATGATCAGCAGGCCATCGTATGTACCGTGCGTACGGCTCAAAGCCATGGATACACAGCCTGGCAGAGATTTTCCCAAACCGGGCCCTTGGCGTTTTTGCCACTGGCAACGGAAAGCAATGATGAGCACTTCTGTTCTATTGTTTGGTCGCAGGACACCGAAGAAGCCCGCCGCCTGATGGCTCTGGATGATGCAGCCTTTACTGCGGAACTGGAACGGGCAATCGAAAGAGAACTGGGTGTCCTTGGGGCAGTGTCCAAACGCTTTGCCTTTCCTCTGCGGCAACGCCATGCCAAAGATTATATTGCGCCCGGTTTTGCATTGGTGGGCGATGCGGCCCACACCATTCATCCGCTTGCGGGGCAGGGTGCCAACCTCGGGTATGGGGATGTTCGGGTGTTGCTGGAGGAGCTATCCAAGGCTAAGCGCACGGGTTTGAATCCAGCTCATGAGCTGGTTCTTGCGCGCTATCAGCGCCGCCGCAAAGGCGAAAACCTGGCCATGATGGTTGCCATGGAAGGCTTCAAGCAGCTGTTTGGTCGTGATGAGTTGCCACTGAGATGGCTGAGAAACACTGGAATGCGCTGGCTTGACGGCCGGGGCCCGGTAAAGAACCGTATTGCTGCGGAGGCCATGGGCCTTGATATTTAAACGATCAACACACTAAAGGATTTACACTTATGGCAGGAACCAGTCTTCTCGCACTCTTCGACGACATTGCCACGATCCTCGACGACATCTCCATGATGACCAAAGCGGCGGCCAAAAAAACTGCCGGGGTATTAGGAGATGATCTGGCACTGAATGCCCAACAGGTAACTGGCGTGCGAGCGGCGAGAGAATTGCCTGTAGTCTGGTCTGTTGCCAAAGGCTCATTCGCGAACAAAGCCATACTGGTGCCGGCTGCTGTCGCAATCAGTTTTTTTGTGCCTTGGTTGGTTACGCCCCTGTTGATGCTTGGCGGTGCGTTTTTGTGTTTTGAGGGTGCTGAAAAAATCATTCACAAATTCTTCCACTCAGAGGAAGAGGCGCAACGGAAAGAAAAGTTGCTGAAGGCATTGAAGAAACCCGAAGTGGATTTGAGGGTTGTAGAAAGGCAAAAAATTAAAGGCGCGATACGCACCGATTTCATTCTGTCGGCAGAAATAATCGCCATCACGCTCGGAGTGGTAACGGCTGAGAGCATAGGTATACAGTTTGCGGTGCTGGCAGTGGTCGCTGTGCTGATTACCGTCGGTGTATACGGTTTGGTGGCCGGAATAGTGAAGCTGGATGACGGCGGGCTTTATCTCACCCAACAAGAGAGCGCAGTAGCCCAGAAGATAGGCCATGGCATACTCTGGTTTGCGCCTTACTTGATGAAAACCCTGTCCATTGTCGGCACCATTGCCATGTTTTTAGTGGGTGGCGGTATTTTGGTGCACGGCGTAACCCCACTTTATAACGCCATCGAGAACTTCGCTGCAGGGTTTGGTGGTGTTTCTGCAGTGCTGCTCACTACGGTTGCTAATGGGCTGATTGGATTGCTGGCGGGGGCATTGTTGGTGGCCGTACTTACACCACTGATTCGGATGTGGGCATCCAGATCAGAGACAAGCGTCGAATAAACGGCTTACGAGAACGGGAACGGCTGTTTCCACCCGAAGAATGCGAGGCCCAAGGTGAACGCTTTGGCAGCCGGCCTCTTCAAGTTTACCTACTTCGTAGGGTGTGAATCCGCCCTCAGGGCCTATGCACAGCGCTGTTGGCCTGTTCAGGTGGGTAGGGCAAGGGGTGGCCGTGCCAGGGTGCGCAACCAGGGCCACCTTGCCTTGCAGCAAGGCAGGCAGTTCATCTTCCACGAAGGGTTTGAACAGCTTGCGGATATGCACCTTCGGCATCGTTGTGTCTTTTGCCTGCTCCAGGCCGAGAGTAAGGTTTTCCCGCAGATTCTCATCTGACATCCAAGGCGTTTGCCAGAAGCTTTTTTCCACCTTATAGCTGTTGATCAGCCAGATATCCTTGACCCCCAGTGTGGCGCTGGTTTGCAGAACCCGGCGGAACATTTTTGGCCGTGGCATGGCCAGAATGAGTGTAAAGGGGAGTGGTGAGGGTGGTGCCTGATCCAGAGTGACAAGCAACTCAGCTTCCGAATCAGTGAGCGTTACAACGACTCCCTGCCCCATCAGACCGTTTACACGGCCAACTGGCAGTTGGTCACCTTGGGTAGCGCCCAGCACAGATCGGATGTGCTCGAGCCTGCGGCCCCGCAGCACAACACGGTTGGGCGCAATAAAATCCTCATCAAACAATAAGGCGAGATTCATTGAGAGGAAGACTCGTCCGTCTCTACTACTTCGCGCACCGCCAGCCTGCCAAACAAAATGCCCAGCTCGAACAGTATCCACATAGGAACCGCGAGAAGTGTCTGGGAAATGATATCCGGGGGTGTCAGCATCATGCCGATTACAAAACAGCCCACCACTACGTAGGGGCGTTTTGCAGCAAGGTCTGACGGCGTAGTCACGCCACTGAGAATCAGCAAAATCGTCGCGATGGGGATTTCAAAAGCAATCCCGAATGCAAAGAACATTTTCAGCACGAAGTTCAGGTAACTGCTGATGTCTGGCAGCTCAACGATGCCCTCCGGGCCGATCGCTGTAAAAAAGCCGAACACCAGCGGGAATACCACGTAATACGCAAACGCCGCACCGAGATAGAACAGGATTACTGAAGTAAACAGCAGTGGAAACGCCAGGCGCTTTTCATGGGCATAGAGCCCGGGCGCAACGAAACTCCACAGCTGGTAAAGAATCACAGGGATAGCGGCGAATACCGATAAAAACAGGGCCAGCTTCAGGGGCGCGAAAAACGGCGAGGTGATATCCGTTGCGATCATGGTCTGGCCTACGGGCAACAGTGATCGGATAGGCTCGGATAACCAGAGATATAGCTCATTGGCGAATGGATAAATGACGGCAAAACAGATCACTACCGCCAAAACCATCTTCAGTAATCGGTCGCGAAGTTCCAACAGGTGCGCAACCAGAGGCATCTCCGGTTGTTCAGGTGTGGTGTTCTGATGACCCGGCTGTTCTCCATCTGTTTTTGAATTCATGAAGGCTTATCCGACGGTTTTGGTGCGGCGTCTGGCTGATCTGGCACGCTCTTTTGCTCGCCCGCTGATTTGCCGGCAGGTTTATCCGACAGGATCATGTGCTCGTACTTTTTGGCTTCGTCCAGAGCGCCGCGCACGGTCTTCTTTACGTCATCAAGGCCCACATCACCAGCTTCGCTCAGTTCTTTTCTCAGCTCTTCGGCTTTCAGTTGGCGGTCCAGCTCAGAGGTAAACTGGGTGACCATACGGCGTGCACCGCCAACCCAGCGCCCAGCCGCTCTTGCAGCCGTGGGGAGCCGTTCGGGGCCAAGCACCAGTAGAGCTATAACGCCGCAAATCAGCAGCTCAAGAAAGCCGATATCAAACATGGTGTCTGGTCTCAGCTTTTGGTTTTTTCCCTGGGCTTATCTTCAGTCGCCTGACGCGCCTGTTCTTCCTGAGTACCTTCCAGCGAATCCGGGTCGCCTGGTTTGCTGTCTTCGTCATTCATGGATTTTTTGAAGCCACGAATGGCTCCACCAAGATCGGTGCCAATGTTGCGAAGCTTCTTGGTTCCGAACAGCAGAATCACAATGCCCAGAACAATAAGAAGTTGCCAGATGCTGATGCCCATTACGGGATCCTCGTTTCGATGTTTTCGTAGATTAACATTATACGTTACCAGAGCAGGGTGGCGGAAACCCCCCGTTAGGGGTATTACCTGCTCACTTGCTCCTGGACGCCTTTTCTTCCAGCCCGGAAAGGTCGAACCGGCTGCTCAACTCATCCAGTATATCCTTGGAGCTCAGGCCCAGGTTGGAGAGCATAACCATGCAGTGAAACCAGAGATCCGCTGTTTCGCTGATGACTGCGCGAGTTTCCCCCGAGTGTTCCGCATCCTTGGCTGCCAGCAGTGTTTCTGTACACTCTTCGCCGACCTTTTCCAGAATCTTGTTCAGACCTTTGGAGTGGAGGCTGGCGACGTAGGATTTCTCAGGGTCGGCTGATTTACGGGCTTCGAGAACCCGTGTCAGATTTTCCAGAACATCACTCAATACATCCACTCCTCAGTTGCTGCCATAAATGGCATCCGGATCTTTAATGACGGGTTCAACGCCCACCCACTGGTCGCCCTTCAATGAGCGGTAAAAACAGCTACGCCGGCCAGTGTGGCATGCAATGCCGCCTTTTTGCTCTACTTTTAGCAGGATAACGTCCTCATCACAGTCGAGGCGGATATCCTTGACCACTTGTTGGTGTCCGGAAGTTTCGCCCTTGCGCCAGAGTTTACCCCGTGAACGTGACCAGTAAACCGCTTGACCCTCTTCGGCCGTGAGGCGAAGGGATTCCCGGTTCATCCAGGCCATCATCAGGATATCGCCCGTGGCTGCATCCTGTGCAATCGCAGGAACCAGACCGTCCGCAGTCCAGCGAATGGTATCGAGCCAATCGAGGGTGCCTAGATTATCAGATAAGTCTTTCATTTTTATGAATCCTGAGCATTTTGTCGCCGCAAACCCGACACCATGGCCGTCGCAGCGAACACGAGCGTGAGCGCGACAAAGGTAATGGTAATTTGATACCGGCCATTCAGAGTGTTGATCACGGCCTCGTAGGGGGGCTTCGGGTTGACCAACAATGGCACCTCGTCTCCTGTTTGTAGTGATTTAAGGCGCCCGAGAAAGTCCAGAATCCCTCGTCTTGTCGCAAACTGATGGGTCTGGCCCTGAACACTATAACTGATAGTGTAATCCCTGTACTGATGGGCGGTTACATGGCCAATAGTCGGCTGCGATTCAAAATGCTTTGAGGTTTCCCACACAAAAGACAGGGTACAGACAAACAGTAGAAGGACGAATATCCGGGTCAGCGCAGCTCGTGGGGATGCGTTCATGGAGTTTTGGCCTTGTATGATTTATAGCTTTGCACGAAGCAGGTTCAAACCAAGCCCGATGTACACAAGCCCAGTGACTTTGCTTATCACTTCAAACAGACGCGAGTCCGACCTGGCTGCGTTTAAAAAGCTGGCAGTAAACGCGACGAGAAAAAGACACCACAAAGTGCCGCCCAGCACAAAAACACCGCCTAAAAACAGAAATACAGTGGCGCTGTTGTTGGCCCCGGACGCCACAAACTGCGGCAGGAACGCGAGAAAGAAGATAGCGATCTTCGGGTTCAACAGGTTGGTCAAGAAGCCTTGGTAAAAAAGCTGTGAACGCTTCTGGGTAGCTGTTTCAGAGGATGTTGCCAGCTCGTTCTGACGGCGGCAGGCTTGGACGCCAAGATAGATCAGGTACCCGGCACCGATAACTTTAACTGCTGTAAATGCCAGTGCAGAAGTTGCCAACAGCGCGGAAAGCCCGATTGCCGCAAACAGGGTGTGCGCCAGTATGCCAGTGCTTACACCGAATACCGATAACAGCCCGGCAACGCGCCCCTGGGATAGGGTTCTGGCTAAAATGTACACGGTGTCTGGCCCTGGCGTTATCCAGAGCAAAAAGCTCGCGCTAAAAAACAACCAGAACTCATGGGCCTGCAACATCCAAGGCTCCTGCCGGAATCTGTGACTTTACCGCCAATATACCCGCTAAAACGACAATCTATCCAGAGCGGAGCGTATTCATTGAAAGAGTGGAGGGAACTCATTCATTCCTGAGCATCCTCAGCTGTTATAATCTCCGAAGCCGGTACCTGCATAGACACAGGCACCGGCTTTGATTTACACATCCCGGAAATAAAACTGTGAGCAGTTCCCAGCGAAGTAACAGGCATCAGGCTAAGCCTGGTGGAAAAGGTTTACACCCCAGAAATCTGCACAAGCAAGGCTACGATTTTCCATCCCTCATAAAAAGTCACCCGGCAATAGCGCCCTACGTTAAAGCAAACGCCTACGGTAACCTCTCCATAGAGTTCGCAGATCCACAGGCAGTAAAATTGCTGAACGCAGCCCTGTTGAAGCACTACTACGGCATTGTTGATTGGGATATCCCGGAAGGGGCACTTTGCCCACCCATTCCGGGGCGAGCAGACTACATCCATCACGTAGCTGAGCTCCTGGGAGAGTTCGAGCCTTTTGCGAATCGGGTCAGCACCCAGCCGGAAATCACCTTGCTCGATATAGGCACCGGGGCCAATGGTGTATATCCGATACTGGCATGCCAAATGTACCGATGGCATTGCGTTGGCAGTGATATAAACGCCCGGTCGCTTGAAAACGTGGCCGGGATTATCGCCAAGAACCCTACGCTAAAAGACCGTTTCACCCTGCGCATGCAAAACGACAGACATAAAATCTTCGACGGGGTTATTCGAAAAGGGGAGCTTTTTGATGTCAGTGTGTGCAATCCCCCCTTCCATGCTTCACAAGATGAGGCGCTCAAGAGTAGTCAGTTAAAGTTGCAAAACCTTGCCCGTAATCGCGGTGAAAAAAGGCCCGTGGCTGCCTCACAAGCTCTGAACTTTGGGGGGCAGGAAGCGGAGCTCTGGTGCAAAGGTGGCGAACAGATGTTCCTCAAAAAGCTCATAAAGGAAAGCCGGGTATTTGCAACTCAATGCCGCTGGTTTACCAGCCTGGTGTCGAAAGCTGATAACGTAAAGCCTTCCACGAAATTGATTCGTAAACTCGGGGCGACCGATGTGCGAGAAATAGAAATGAAACAGGGGAACAAGGTCACGAGGGTGTTGGCCTGGACATACACCTAGATTATCCGGCAAACCCTTGGCCGACACTTCTCAAGACTTCAGGGTCAATATGGATCTCAAATGCAGTAGAGGCTGTCTTTACCGCAATCGCCACAAATAGACCTGTGAGCATAATTCCGCACCAGGCAATGACTATCGAGAGGATTTTCGACGATTTTCGTAACGGGCGAATGTCCCCGTAGCCTACGGTAAACGCTGTTATAAACGCCCAATAAAGCGCATCGAACCTCCCCCATGATTCCAGGCGGCCTACAACCAACCCGAAACCAACGATAAATACGCAGATCGAAAGTAAAATCGGGAGTGAAAAGTACATTCCCCAAAGAAACAACTTAAAAAATGTGATCGAAAAATCCATAGTTTATCTGCTTTGATTAAAGTCATTGGGCTGCAAATCAAATCCAGCGCCGAACACGTGCTTTGTAAGAAGTATATTCGGATCCGAAGATCGCATCGAGGGCGCGTTCTTCCGGAATGATTTGAAATCGGGTTATATAAAGCGTAAATGCGATAGGACCGAGTAAGGCCCAAGGAGAAGAAAGAAATATTGCCCACCCAAACAGCACCAGCACCATGCCCACGTACATGGGGTTGCGCGTAACCTTGAATACTCCGGATGCTACCAGGAGAGACGCCTTTTCGGGTCTGGTTGGGTTGATGGTGGTTTTCATTCTGCGAAAAGAGATTACGCCAACCAAGCTGATGCAGCCGCCGAGTAATGCGACTGAGATGGCTGCGACTACTCGAGTAGTGTCGTGAAATTGAAGTGACGGCGTCACCACATTTATGCCCCACATGATAAACGCCACAATGGCGGTAACTGCGGGAGGGGGGATTCTCAGCTCTAATGACGACATGCTTGTGATATAACTCCTAGCGTTTGCTCGAACTATGTCATATCCGATGAACAAAGATAATACTTGGAATACGATACCGGAGCCTCTATGAAGCGCGTGATCATACCTAAAGCTGGAAACAGCAGCGTACTGACACTCAAGGAGTTTCCAAGCCTGGCGGTTGGCCCAGGTGAGGTGCGAATTTCGGTTAAAGCCTCGGGGCTGAACTTTGCCGATATTATGGCGCGCCAAGGTTTGTATCAGGATGCCCCAAGCTTTCCCTTTACGGCCGGGTATGAAGTGTCAGGTGTGATCGACTCCGTTGGCGACGGTGTCGAAGAAAAGTGGATGGGTAAGCCTGTAATGGCTTTGACCCGGTTTGGCGGCCATGCCTCTCAGGTAGTTGTTTCGCTCAACCAGATCTTCGAGAAACCAGGCCGGCTCTCCTACGCGCAAGCGGCAGCTATCCCCGTGAACTATCTGACCGCCTGGCAAGCGCTTGTTATTTGTGGCGCGCTGCAACCGGAAGACACAGTTTTGATTCACAACGTTGGGGGCGGGGTAGGCCTTGCTGCCCTGGATATTGCGCAACACATTGGTGCCACTACCATTGGGACAGCGAGCCCTGGAAAACATGAATACTTACTGTCTCGCGGGCTTAACCACGCCATAGATTACCGAAATAGCGACTGGTACACAGAGCTGATGCACCTGACCGATGGGAAAGGCGCTGAGCTGATTCTCGACCCGTTGGGTGGAGAGAGCTGGCGTAAGAGTTACAAGGCTTTGCGCGCGTCCGGGCGCTTGGCGATGTTCGGAATTTCGGCTGCATCTGGCAATGGCATTGGCAGCAAATTGGCGCTGGCGAAAACCGCAGTGATGATGCCCATATTCCACCCCATCAGTTTGATGAACGAAAACAGGTCTGTGTTCGGTATCAATATGGGGCGGCTTTGGCATGAGCCTGAAAAAATCCGCGTGTGGATGAATAAAATCATTGCCGGTGTGGAGGAGGGTTGGATCAATCCCACCGTCGCCGAGTCCTTCAGCTTTGAGGATGCCGCATTGGCCCACGACTATATCGAAAACCGTGCCAATATCGGCAAGGTGGTGTTAACACCCTAGTTTTGGAGGCAGGATTGAAGCGTGCCTTTGATCACCAGAGGGAATGCCGGGACTATGCGCGCCCTTCCAGCTTGGACACCGCATTTGAAAGGTTCTCTCTGGCTTGGCGCTCACTCGCTTCCGGGAATATCCCTGACGTGTAAATCTGCGGGCGCTCTATAAATCCCCGGAGCACAGCGGCACGCTTCTTTCGGTAGATGAACGCCGGGACGAGCCTGTATTCCTTGCGTACCCCTTGCTCGAAAATCTCGTAGCGTTCCGGAGCGGCCCCCAGAATTGACAGGTCTATATCCACAAGAATCGATTCGTCACGGGATTGGGTAGGAACATCATGCTCCGTGACGATAATGAGCCTGTGAACACGATCGATTTCTTCAGCGCTTGCGCCGGACTCTGCCAAAAACGAAGCTGCCCAATCGGCGCTTTCCAGTTCATTTTTGCTGGATAAAGGCTTGTAAATGGCATCATGGAACCAAAGTGCAAGCTCTACCTCCCGCGGATGCTCAATCTTGGCCGAGCAGTTATCCAAATGCCGAAGGCACGCAGAAACATGCTCCAGCGTGTGGTAGTGCCGGCCCTTCTCAGAATAGGCGTTGATCAGGGAGTCGTAGGTTTCCTGATGCGAAGAAAACCGCCAAGCAGCCATCAGTTGCGTCCACCGATCAGTATTCATTGTTGCTCCTCGGAGAAAAAGCTCGTGGCTATTGGGCACAGGGCTGCAAAGAAAACAGGAAAAGCCCGAACCAGACATTCGCGAGCAAGATCAAAACTTTAATCGCATCTCTGGCGAATGACGGGATGTCGCTGGATTGATAAAGATAGCCGATGACGACCCACTGAATAAACAGCCACACATATGTGAGGTAGAGAAAACCCGTGTGGCATGCTGCATTTGGCGATGTGTAATAGGTGTAAATCCAGGCAGCCGCTGTTCCTGTGACCATAATCAGGAAAGCCGCGGTAGAGAGCAGGTTTCGCCATTGTGGATAGTCGGTGCTTAATAGCTTCTCTTTGACCTGCTTGAGTCCCATGGTCGCTCTCAGCGGCTACCACGCCAAACCAACGCCCCGGCTGCTGCAAGCAACACCCAAGACCACACTGGCGCGTGTTCTGCCCACTCACGGGCTTCTGGCTGGGTTCCGATAACAGCTGCGGCAACCAGTGCTATCGCTGCAATCCCGCGGCGCCAGCGGCGGTCGCTTCTGAGCTGTTGTTCGCGGAGCAGTGCCAGGGTGTCCTGGTTCTGTTTCTCGGTGGGGCCGGCGCTGCGGAGTTGTAGTAATGCGTCGTGAACCAGTTGGGGCATTTCAGGGGACTGTTCCAGCCACGAGGGCAGGTGGGTTTGCAGGGATTTTATCAGGCCGCTTGGCCCTATCCGCTTGCGCATCCAGCCTTCCAGATAAGGTTGGGCCGTGCTCCAAAGATCCAGTTCCGGGTACAACTGGCGGCCAAGGCCCTCTACGTTCAGCAGGGTTTTTTGTAATAGAACCAGCTGCGGCTGTACTTCCATGTTGAACCGGCGCGCAGTCTGGAACAGGCGTAGCAGGAAGTGACCGAAGGAAATGTCTTTCAGGGGCTTCTCAAAAATCGGTTCGCATACGGTGCGGATAGCCGCCTCGAATTCATTTACCCGTGTATCGGGTGGTACCCAGCCAGATTGGATGTGAAGCTGCGCCACTTGCCTGTAATCCCGGCGGAAGAAGGCCAACAGGTTGCGCGCGAGATAGCTTTGATCGTCTGGCGCGAGGGTGCCCACAATGCCAAAGTCGATGGCGATGTATTTCGGGTCTGCGGGGTTGGAAACGTCTACAAAAATGTTTCCCGGGTGCATATCGGCGTGGAAGAAGCTGTCCCGGAATACCTGGGTAAAGAAGATCTCGACACCTTTTTCAGCCAGCACTTTCAGGTTTACGCCCGCCGCTTCCAGTGCAGGAACGTCTGCAATGGGGATGCCGTAGATGCGTTCCATTACCATGACGTTCTTGCGGGTGTAGTCCCAGTCGATAAAGGGAATGTAGATCAGCGAGGAGCCTTCAAAATTACGGCGTAGCTGGCTCGCGTTGGCGGCTTCCCGCTGCAAATCCAGCTCGTCGTGGATGGTTGAGTCGTAATCTGCAACGACTTCTACCGGGTGCAGTCGCTTGCCTTCGGTCCAGTATTTCTCAAGGAGGTTGGCCATAAAGTACATCAGGGCAAGGTCTTGCCGGATTACTTTGTTGATGCCTGGGCGCAGTACTTTGACCACCACATCTTGGCCGTTCAACAGTGTCGCGGCATGAACTTGTGCGACGGAGGCCGAGGCTAGAGGCTCTGCACTGAATTCCTTGAATAGCTCCGCTACTGGTGCTCCAAGGGAGGACTCAATAATGTTGCGGGCCACGTCGCTGGAGAAGGGCGGAACGCGATCCTGGAGATGTTTGAGGGATTCCGCCATGTCGTCTGGCAGTAGGTCGCGGCGGGTAGAGAGTATCTGGCCGAACTTGACGAAAACCGGGCCAAGTTCTTCCAGAGCCAAGCGCAGGCGATCACCGCGGCTGAGCTTTGGTTGCGGAAAAAGATGCCAGGGCGCCAGCAGAAAAAACACCTTTAAAGGTGCGGGAAGCTCCGCGATTGGCAAAAATGTGTCCAGCCGGTAGCGGCAGAATACCCAGGAAATGCGAATCAGGCGTTGCAGGCGGGTCACGGAGTCTCCGGTTTGTCAGTAGTGCCGCGGCTTTCGATCTGGCTTATGCGTGCTGCCAGGCGTTCAGTGCGAAGGTTCAAGGCATCTATGTCCTCGAACGTGGCTTCCAGTTCGCGGCGGCCGGGCAGGGCGCGGCTTTCCTCGTGCACATACTCTTCAATGTTGGCGTTCAGGGAGGTGAAGGCCTGGCGGCTCCAGCTCACTGAGCTGCGAATACGCTTGCCGATGAAGTGGGCTGGCACATCGCCTATGTGCCTTGCCATGGCAGCTTCCCAGTCCGGGTTTAGCTTATCCAATGCTCGTTGGAATTGGTGTGCCAAAGCAGTGTCACCGTTAACGCTCAACCGGTTGTCGGTGAATACACGGTCATCGCCTGTGGCCAGTGCAGCAAACGCCAGGGGCTTGCCGCTGATTTCCAGTGCGGGGTCTTCGACTGGCTGGCTGCGTACCTGCACTTGATTGCCCATTCTGTGCAGTGAGCAGGTAAGGGAAATCGGGTGGGTGATGCGGAACTGTACCGGCCCTTCAAGAGCGCCCAGCAGCGCCTGCTGACCAGCAGGATCCAGTTCAAGCGCCTGGTTCAGTGCCCGCTCGATTATGGCGGTGAGCGCCGTAAGCAGGGTCGGGCCGGGAAACATCAGGGTTTGGTTCCCACGTGCAGGGCAACAATACCGCCAGTCATGTTGTAGTACTTGCAGTTCACCATGCCTGCGCTTTCCATCATGCCTTTGAGCGTGTCCTGGTCCGGATGCATACGGATGGATTCAGCCAGATACTTGTAGCTCTCGCTGTCGCCGGCAATGAGCTGGCCCATCAGGGGCAGAGCTGTAAACGAGTAGGTGTCGTAGGCTTTACTGAGCAGCGGGTTGGTGGGCTTGGAGAACTCCAGCACCATCAGCTTGCCGCCGGGTTTGAGGACTCGCATCATGTCCCGCAGAGCCTGATCCTTGTCGGTTACGTTGCGCAGACCAAAGGCGATGGATACGGCGTTGAAACTGTTATCCGGGAAGGGCAAGTGTTCCGCATCGGCTTGCACGTACTCAATGTTTCCGGCGTAACCACGGTCGGTCAGGCGGCTGCGCCCAACCTGCAGCATGGAGGCGTTGATGTCGGCTAGAACCACCTTGCCGTCGCGCCCAACCAGGTCAGAAAACTTCATGGTGAGATCACCGGTGCCACCGGCAATGTCCAGAACCTGATGCCCCGGGCGAACACCGGAAAGCTCAATGGTAAAGCGCTTCCACAACCGATGAACGCCCATGGACATTAGGTCGTTCATAAGGTCGTATTTTCCCGCCACGCTGTGAAACACTTCAGCTACCTGGCTGGCTTTCTGGCTCTTGGCCACATTGCTGAAGCCAAAATGGGTAACCTCGTCCTGGCCGTTGCCGGCGGTGGCTGGCGTTTGTTGCTCACTCATGGGGCATGTCCTGTCAGAATCTGAACTCCGTATTCTAACGCTTGACGGAGTTGCTACAAGGGTAGCTACACGTTTAATACCGCCTTACACTGTAAAACCGTTCAATTTTGAAGAGAAAACTGATTCATGTCTGTAATTGATGTACATCGCGCTCACACTCTTGATAAAGAACATGCTCGTGAAGCTGCAGAAGCGCTTGCCAAGGATCTATCCAGCAAGTTCGAACTTGATTACCAGTGGGAAGGTGATCAGCTCAAGTTCAAGCGTTCGGGCGTTAAAGGGCATCTGAACATTACCAATGACGACCTCAACGTGCGTTTGGAGCTGGGCATGTTGCTGCGACCATTCAAATCAAGGATTGAGCAGGAGATTCACAGCCAGCTGGATCAAATTCTGAAGGCCTGATGCTTCAAAGGTCACCCGGGAGTGTAAAGGGTTCGGGGTGGCCGTTGAGAATGTTGTCCATCACCCGCTGCTCACGGGTTACCAGCCGCTCAATCAGCAAGTCCACCTTGTCCATTTTGCGAAATGCAGAGTAACCCCGATGCAGGAAATTGTGCAGATCACTCAGATCGGCCATCTCCGCGGGCGCCCGGCTCATTGAAAGTAACCAGCCTAAGGTTCGGTTGCGCACATAACGATCCAGCTGCTGCCCGACGTCGGCGACTAACATAACCTGTCTTCTGCGCTGCTCCAGCTTTTGGCTGGCGCGGTAAACGTCGCAGTATTGCTCAGCGGTGATCGTGTGTGCAGGTATCTGGCGTTCATCAAGCAGCTCAGCCAGCTCAAGATCCAGCTGCTGGGTAATCAGATTCAGTTCGACCAGCCCGGCAAGTACTTCAAGTTGCTGGTCTGGCAGCCACTTAACCATCTTCGGGAATACCCGATCAATGTTGTCGTCCCGGCGGGTCATGCCGGTGGGTGCGTAAAGGTCGGTGAGCAGAAATTCCAGGCCGTCGTGATAGCCAGGGTGCTGGTACAAGTCCTGATGAGTTGCCTTCAGGCGCTCTGCCTGCCAGTCGGCGACAACGAAGGTGTTATCGAACAGCCGATGGCCTGCCTTATGGTGGCGAAAGTCGTGATATTCCAGCAAAAGCTGTTGCAGGCGGCGGGCGCTTTCTGAGCGCGCGTCTGTGCCAACAAGGCGCTCACGATACATGGTGCCAACTCCGGTGGATCTGCGTAAAGACGATTAGTTTACCGGAGGGGATGCCCAAGTGCAGCAAGCCCGACCGGTTGCCGGGCGCCAGTTCATGGGGTTGTCTGGTGTTAGCCTTGGGCGGCTGAAGGCAGAGACTCAAAGCCCGGTAGCCATTCCTTGCTGTCGAGAGTGACGAAGTGGCTGGGTGCCTCGGTTTCAATGATGCGCATGGTGGTTGGGCTACTCCGCGCGCTGGCAAGCATGGCCTGCCGATCCAGAATGCGATCCACTCCTGGTATCAGGAAGGTTCCGTGGCGTACATGCTTGTACACATCGGTGTCGGTGCGCTGCATCCAGTCAAATATGTTCTCTATGTTGCGCACAATGGTCAGGTGGTCGCGGGTTGAGTAAAACAGCTTGCTTAGCAGCTGCTTTTTGCGCGGATTCATTTTTCCGAAGAAGGTTTGGCCGTAAGCAGATGAAGGCGCACTGTTAATCAGGCGGATCAGCCAAGGCCACATGCCGTGGCTGACGGGCTCGAGCAGGGTGGTTACCAGAGGGTGAATTTTGCCCTGCGGCAGCGCTGGAGCTTCAAGAACGACTTCAACGTCTTCGTATAGCTCGGGGCGTTGTTTTATTGCCTCAAGCGTGACTGCTCCTCCCCGGGAATGGCCGTGAATACGTACATTTCGGGTGCTGGGCAGGTTCGAAAGTGCCTGGTTCAAGATGCAGGCATCATATTCAATGGTGCCTTCCAGGTGCTTGATCGGCACTTCCCATTCCGGGGTTTCCGGTGTTACGCCGTTTACCGGAATGTGGTAGTTACTGCAGGTAAGCAGAATCAATTCTGTAGTTGGTGCGTCGTAGGTCTGGGTGAAATAGCAATGATTTTCCAGAAAGCCATGCACGCCGATAACGGTGTGCTCTGCTTCGCCACTGTGATTGCGAACAGAAACCGCCCCTTCGCCAACGCGGTATACGCGCCCTGAGAACATCTCTGAATAGGCGCTGTCGATTGGCCTTATGAGCTTGCGAATGTGGCTTGCTTTCATACTGCATCTCCTCCCAGCACGGCGGTTGCCTGTTTTTAGAGCTTGGTCATTGGACCTAGGTTGCGCTGGTAACCTTGTTGTACATGGGTTTGCTTTGATCTTTATTGGCACTGTTACCGCAGTTTTTGCATGCTTTCGGCCAATAGACAGTTGAAACCTAATATTAATAACTATTACATCAAGCCTTATAACCAGTATAGGGTGAAGGTATGTATCTGTGTAATATTTTGTAATCTTGAGCGGCGTGCAGCTTTGTGGAGCCAGTAGTGCATGTCTGGCACAATGCCTGACTCTGTGTTTTTCACTTCACCACTTCCGGGGATGTTCGGGTTTGAGTCACGAGCAAACGCATCTCATGCTGCCTGCGGATTCCGCCTGGCTGGCCTTGGAGTCCCCCAAAAACCCCATGACCATCACCGTCATGTTTCGGGTCGAAGGCCTGACTGCGCCCAGGCTCCGGGAGTTTTTGCAGGTTTACTGGATGGCGTGGGAGCGTTTCAGGTACATGCCGGTCAAGCGTACACCAGCCTGGTACTGGGTGCCCGACCCGGTGTTTGACCTTCAACACCATCTGGATGTGGTACTTGATCGCTTCACGGAATCGGATCTTCAGGAGTGGGTTTCCGAGCGTCTTAATCAGCCTCTTCCTGCCTATCGCCCCATCTGGAAATTCTGGTTGGTACCGAATGCCGAAGGTGGCGCTGCATTACTTCTTCGAATACACCACTGCTACGCCGATGGGGTTTCGCTCACGGGCATTTTCGACCACCTGTGTTCGGCCTCGCCACAGCAATACCCTGCAATATACGGAGCCCGGCACACGGAAGGTTTTTCCCCCTGGGTATCGGCCGCCAAAAGCCGGCTTGAACAGTTAGTTGGCGGGGGCAGGGCGCCCGAGGCGGACATGGAAAACCAGAGCCCTGAGCTTGGCAGCAATGAGGCCGGCTACGGGGACTTATTGGAGAAACTGGCGCACAACGGGCTGAAACTGATTAACGAACTGAGTGATTTTCTGGCGGAGCCGGAGGATACACCATCGGATCTGAAACGCCCGCTGCTGGGTCAGCGCCATTGCCGGTGGTCCGAGCCGGTACCCTTCGACCAGTTCCGGTCAATCGCCAAGGCGACGAACGTCACCATTAACGATGTTCTGCTTAGTTGCGTAGCAGCTGCGGTTCGCCCCCGTCTTGGGCTTTTGGGGCCGGCGCTGGAAGACGCCATATTGCACGTAGCTGTTCCCGTGGATATTCGTAATCGCCTGCCGGACGATTTACAGCCAGAGCAGGGTGCCCTTGGCAATTATTTCGGCACGGTGTTTGTGCCTCTGCCCATTGATGGCGAGAGTGCACTGGAGCGGCTTTATCGCATCAAACAGGAAACCCGCCGCCTTAAAAAGAGTTGGCAGCCCGGCATAGCCTGGGGATTGTCTTCCTGCGCCCCTCTTATACCAGACGTATTGCGACAGCCACTGTCAGATATGTTCTATCGCAAGGCCAGCGCTGTGGTATCCAATGTTCCCGGCACCCCCGAGGCGCGCTACATTGCCGGTTGCCGCATTAAAGAACAGATGTTCTGGGTGCCCCAGGCCGGGGATATCGGGCTGGGAGTCAGCATTGTCAGCTATGCCGGGCAGGTTCAGTTCGGGGTAGTTGCAGATGAAGCGGTGTTGTCAGACCCCCAGGGGTTTCTTGACGACTGTGTGCAGGAGCTGTCGGAATTCCCCGGAGGTTCACCTATTGTTGTTTGAGGTCTACAGTGAATGAGTAAACGCGCATGACCGCGTTGTCATTCACAACCACAACAAAAGGTGACGACCATGATTTATGCACAACCAGGAAAAGACGGTTCCGTCGTTTCATTCAAATCCCGTTACGGAAACTACATTGGTGGTGAGTGGGTTGCTCCGGTTAAAGGGGAGTATTTTGAAAACATAACCCCCGTGACTGGCGCGACTATCTGCGAAATTCCCCGCTCTACCGCTGAAGATATTGATCTGGCTCTCGATGCGGCGCACAAGGCTGCACCGGCCTGGGGCAAAACGTCTCCGGCTGAGCGCTCCAATATCATGCTCAAGATAGCCGATCGCATTGAAGCCAACCTGGAGACCTTGGCGGTTGCAGAAACCTGGGATAACGGCAAGGCCATTCGCGAAACCCTGAATGCTGATATCCCTCTGGCCGCAGATCACTTCCGCTATTTTGCTGGCTGCATCCGTGCCCAGGAAGGGCAAATGAGCCAGATTGACCAACATACAGTGGCCTATCATTTTAACGAGCCCCTCGGGGTGGTTGGTCAGATCATTCCCTGGAACTTCCCGATACTGATGGCCGCCTGGAAGCTTGGGCCTTGCCTTGCTGCCGGCAACTGCACCGTACTTAAACCGGCAGAACAGACACCGGCCAGTATTTTGGTACTGATGGAAATCATTGGGGACCTGCTACCGCCTGGTGTGATCAATATTGTGAATGGTTACGGCATTGAAGCAGGTGAGGCGTTGGCCACCAGCAAGCGCATCGCCAAAATCGCGTTCACAGGCTCTACACCGGTGGGCTCGCACATTCTCAAGTGCGCAGCTGAGAATATCATTCCGTCAACGGTGGAGCTGGGTGGCAAGTCCCCCAACCTCTATTTCTCGGATGTTATGCAAGCCGAGCCCGAGTTCATCGATAAATGCGTGGAAGGCCTGGTGCTGGGCTTCTTCAACCAGGGCGAAGTATGCACCTGCCCATCCCGGGCCTTGGTGCAGGAGGATATGTTCGACGAATTTATGCAGAAGGTGGTTGAGCGCACCAAGGCCATCAAACGGGGCAACCCGCTGGATACCGATGTGCAGGTAGGTGCACAAGCCAGCAAGGAGCAGTACGACAAGATCATGTCCTACCTGGATATAGGTAAGCAGGAGGGCGCGACGGTGCTCACCGGGGGCTTCAAGGAAGAAATGGAAGGCGAATTCAAAGACGGCTTCTACATTCAGCCCACCCTGTTCAAGGGTGACAACGACATGCGGGTATTCCAGGAAGAAATCTTCGGCCCGGTTGTGGGTGTAACCACATTTAAAACCGAAGAAGAAGCCGTGGCGATAGCCAATGATACCGAATTCGGGCTGGGGGCTGGTGTGTGGACCCGCGACACCAATCGCGCCTTCCGTGTGGGGCGTAACATTCAGGCTGGTCGGGTCTGGATGAACTGCTACCACGCCTACCCGGCACACGCTGCCTTTGGCGGTTACAAGAAATCCGGGGTTGGCCGTGAAACCCACAAAATGGCGCTGGAGCACTATCAGCAGACCAAGTGTATGCTGACCAGTTACGACATCAATCCGCTTGGCTTTTTCTGAGCCAGCAATAGCAAACAGGCCCATACACAGGTGTGGGCCTCGGTTGCGCTGACCATCCTGCCCTGAAACGCCCCACGTAAGACATTCTTACAGACACCTGCACTCCCGCCGGGGAATACTTCTCCTAACCGGCCCTGATACCGGATTGATTACAAACATCTGAGGGAGAAGCAGATGAAAACAAGAACGAGTATGCGCGGCAATGGCTGTAAACCGACCCGGCACCTGGTGGTGGCCATGTTCGCGTTGTTTTTTGCCGGATGCGGGGGTGACACAGAGGTGTCCAGCCCATCCGGTTTCGAGGCACCGAGAGAGCCAGTAAACCTGGGCGGCGATGGGGATCTTTACGCGCCGAACCGGTTGCTGGAAGTGAATATATCCATGGCCACCAGCGAGTTTGAACAGCTCCGTGCGGAAGGCCGCACACTGGCCAGTACAGCACGGGAATGCCTGAGCGATTACGAATACACCGAGTTTTCAGCCAGCGTCACCATCGATGGTGTTGCTATGAAGGATGTGGTGGTTCGCAAGAAAGGCTATATAGGCTCGCTGAGCCCAAGCATTCCCTCCCTCAAGCTGGATTTCAATGATCTTTGGGATGGCAGGACGTATCAGAACAGCTCCCGGATGACCCTTAACAACAATCGCCAGGATCCATCCAATGCCCGGCAATGCCTGGCTTATGAGCAGTTTAACCAGGCTGGCATTGCTGCCCCTCGGTGTAATTACGCCCGGGTTCGGGTAAATGGCGAGGATCTGGGCATCTTCACCAACGTAGAGCCCATCAAAAAGCCATTTCTTGCGCGCGCCTTTGGCAACGATGAAGGTAATCAGTATGAAGCACAGACGTCGGATTTTGGTACCTGGCTGAGCCAGAGGTTCGAGAAGAAGACCAACAAGACAGAAAACGACCGCAGTGATTTGCAATCGGTTACCGATGCGCTGGCGCTACCAGACGACCAACTGATGAATGTGCTGCCGCAACTGGTGGACGTGGATGAGTTTATCCGTTTCTGGGCAGTGGAAACCCTCATCGGCGCCTGGGACTCTGCTACAGGCAATGCCAATAACTTTCATATCTATCGATCCCCGGCTGACGGTCGCTTCCATTTCATTCCCTGGGGTGCAGATACCGCCTTTCGTGGAGAGCACCCGCTGAAACCGGGCACCGGGGTGCTGTACAGAAACTTTTCTCTGGCCGACCGCCTGTTTAATCTTCCGCAATACCGGGCTCAATACGAAGCTGAATTGGAGGATTTGCTTGCCAGCCAATGGAACGAGAGTCAATTGCTGCAGGATCTGGAGCAGATCCGGGCCCTGACGGGTTCCTCTGAGGCCAGTGTGGCCAGCCTCAAAGCATTTATAGCGGGCAAGGGCGAGCCTGCCGATGACAGTTATCGCATGCCACGCAGAGTTGCACTGGAGCAGGCGCTGGCGGAAGACCCACCTTCTGGCACGGTATACCGGCTTGCGGATACCCGGCCCGATTGCAGTGCGCCGGGTACCACACCTTTAACCGGCAGAGTGGCTGCGTTGAATGGCACGGACACTGGAGCTTTCCAGTTCAATCTGCCGAGTGGGCAACCTGTAACGGCCAGCCTGACCTTTGCGTCCTTCGGTGTGGATAGTCTGGTTTACTCCGTGGACACTGAGTCCTCACCGGAAGTTATTAGCTTGTTGCTTATTGGTGTGGATGCAAGCAACGCCTATAAGCCCTACGTTCTGCAACTGTTTATCGAAGCATCAGACTATGTGCCAGGCACCCATGAATTTCATGGTTTTGCCACCAACGCCTTGCTGTTCGAAGTGGATGAGAGTCTGCCTGGCGATGTGCGCACCTTGGCTCTTGGGGCAAAGGGCAAGGTCACTTTCATCAAGGTTGGCACAGGTGCCAGCGCAGGCGATGTTGAGTTGACGCTGGATGCGACACTTGAGTATGGGCCTGATGTGCAATGAATATGGCTGTTCTCAATCCTCTGGCAGGCTTTTGTGGCCACGGCCTGGCCGACCAGATGCGGGTTGCGTTGATGGACCGGGTCGATGCCAAGTTTGTGGTGCGGCCTGGGGCTCTGGAGCAGTGCCTGCAGGGCCTACCAGGTGCCTACACGATCCTGGATATGGATGGATGCCGGCGCTTTGGCTACGACACCCTGTATTTTGATAGCCCGGACCGGCACCTGTTTCTGGACCACCATAATGGCAAGCTCAATCGGCTCAAGGTTCGGCTAAGGCACTATCGCCATAGCAAGATCATGTTTCTGGAAGTGAAAAAGAAAACCAATCGCCAGCGCACGGTAAAAACACGGGTGCCGGTTACGTTTGAATCCTTCGTGGATGGCTCGGCCACAAGGTTTCTGAAAGAGCAATCAGGCCTGCCGGTTGCAGGGATGCAGCCGGCTCTTTTTGTGTCCTATCAGCGCATTACCCTTATTAGCACCCAGAACCCTGAGCGGATCACGATAGACACTCAGCTTGCCTTCCACTCCCCCGACCGAACCCTGTCTGTTGACCTGCCTGGCGTGGCCATTGTGGAAGTAAAGCATGATCGTCACTCAGGGTGCTCCCCCATGCTGCAAAGCCTGACCAGGCAGGGCTGCCGCCCGGTGGCATTCAGCAAATACTGCGTGGGCAGCAGCCTGCTCTATGGGTCTCAATTGAAAACCAATCGCTTCAAGCCGTTGCTAAGGAGTCTTTATGGAATCTGCAGTTGATCTCCATTTTGTGATCCGGCTGATCATCAACACGGGTTCAGTATTTGTTCTGATTCGGTGCTATTACGCCTTTTCTCGTCACAGGGAGAACGCGGCCTCTTTCATTCTGTTTGGGGTGGGTGTTTTCCTTGTTACCTCGCTACTGCACTCGGTTACGGTGACCATGGGCTTTGCGTTCGGTCTGTTCGCAGTGTTTTCAATGCTGCGCTATCGAACGGAAGCGCTGGGCATCAAGGAAATGACCTATCTCTTTCTGGTGATTGCCATGGCGCTGCTGGCAGCCGTAGGCAGTATGCAGCACTACGAACTGGCGGGGCTGAACCTGCTGATTATTCTTTTGGCACGGCTGCTTGAAACCCGGGTGTTACTGCCCAGGCACGGCGAGAAGGAGGTTGAGTACGAAAAAATTGAGAATGTGCACGCCAGACAGCAGGCAGTGTTGATTGCAGATTTGCGCGAGCGCACCGGGCTGGATGTGTTTCGGGTGGATGTGGTGTCCATCAGCTATCTGCGGGATACCGCTATGCTCCGGATGCATTTTCGTCTGGAAGGGCGCAATGCTTGCTGACCTCCGCCGGACCTGGCTGATAGCAGGGTTGACGTTGGTTGTTTTGCTTCCGCCACCAACGTTGAGGGCTGACCCGCTGGAACTGGATCTTGGTGGGTATATCGCCGCCGGAGTTGACCGGTTTGGGCCTTTTTATAATGAGGAGGGTGACCCTGACACCACCAGGGGCATCGTGCGAAATGCCAAACTGGAACTCGAGATGGAGTGGGGGAGCAATTGGGCAGCAGAAATAGACGGAAGCTATAAGGCTCGGGGTGATCGCGAGGAAACCGAGCTGGGTGATGCCTATGTGCAATACCAGGGCGCAAATGGGTTTGAGGCAACGCTGGGCCGCTTCAAAGAGCCGTTCGGGCTTGAGCGTCTTACTGGTTATACCAACATCAGCACCAGTGAGCGCTCGATGGTGACATCGGCTTTTGCGCCAGGCCGTTCGCAAGGCCTGGCGATTGGGCAATTGAATAAAGCCAACACCTGGGTCTTCGGCGTGTTCACCAAAGAGCCGGAAGGGGAGCAGACCCATTCAGTGACGGGCCGCTACACCGTTGCTCCCGTTCAGAATAATCGGCGCACATTGCATTTCGGCATCGCCGCATCCTGGCGCGATTTGAATGGCGCTCGGTTTCAGGTCAAGGATAGAGGCGAGGTGTTCAGTGCTGACAATATCCTGCGCAGTCCGCGCTTTGATGCCCGGCACACTGCCGTGGGAGGGCTGGAAGCAGCCTGGTCGTCAGGGCGGTTAACTGTGGTGAGTGAGGCGATGGCGCAGCAGGTTGAACGTGAGAACGGAGAGCGCTGGCGGTTTAGCGGTGCTTACCTGCAAGCAGGTTTTTTCCTCACCAATGACCACCGCCGATACAAATACGGTGAGTTCAAGGGCCCCGATTCGCCGGGGCCGGCGGGGGCCGTTGAATTGGTGGCTCGCTATAGTGCGGTCGACTTGCAGGACCGGGATTTAGGCGCGCGAGCGGCGATTGCGCTGGTCGGGGCAAACTATTACCTGGGTAACCAGTTTCAGCTTCGGCTGAACTGGCTGGTACCAAAGGTGGAGGGCACTATCCTCGCACCAGACCCGACAGGCAATGCGTTCACGCTGAGAGTGCTTTTCCGGTATTAGTGTGGTGACTGAGGCAGAGTAAGGATAACTTCTGTCCACTCACCCGGCTCGCTGCAAATTTCCATCTGGCCGTTATGATGGCGCATGATGGTCTGACAGATACTTAGCCCGAGGCCAAGATTGTCCGGTGTCCTGTTGGTGGAGTAGAAGGGGTCTGTCAGCCGTTTGATGTCTTCGGGTGCTATGCCATGGCCATTGTCCCGTATGCCTATAGTCAGGTTCTCACCCTTTGACGTAGCCGTTATGTCGATGCGCCGCGACGCCCGCCCCTTTTCCAGTGCGGATGCCGAATTCAGCAACAGGTTTACAAAAACCTGGGTCAGCGCCGACGGATAACAGGCTATGGGCATATTTTCCGGAATGCCAAGACGCACATCCGTGCCCCTGAGTTGGTGTTTGCATAAGCGCAGAGCCGTTTCAAAGAGAGCGCCCAAACCGGCTGTCTCTATACTGTGATCCGGCTCAGGCCGCGAGAAATCGATCAAATCAGACACTATGTCAGCGATGCGTTTCTGGTGCAGCGCTGCGTCGTCCAGTGCTTCTGACAAGTCGCTGTCCCGGTTGATGGCACTGGCGTAGTCCACGGCCTGGCTGGCGCAGTTCAACGGGTTCATGATTTCATGCAGAAGGCCTTTTGCCATATGGCTCAGGGCCTGATGCTTTTGTTCCTGGGCCAGCCTGCCTTCGGTTATCTCCAGCGCATGCAAGGTCCGAGATAGTGTGCGGTTGCGATCTTTGAGCAGGAATTGCAGGGCTAAAAGATTGCGCAAGAACATGCGAAAAAAGTGAGCCGATACCGGGGCAATGAGTAGGCACATCAACACCAGCCAGTTGGTGAGTATTGCTGTTAGCGCGCAGCCAAACTCACTGGCCGGCACAGCCAGTGCGGTAGCCGCCGTCAACAGGCCCAGGTTAGCCGCCAGTATGATGATGGTATGGACCATGGACAGGGTGATGATCCCTACGGAGCTTATGAAGAGAAGCAGGCCTACGATAGGGGGCAGCGAAGCACCGGTTACGATGTAACCCAGATAGCTGAATAGTGCCATGTGGAAAAACACCAGATAGACAATCAGAGGCGAGGTTCGCCTTAGCCGTGTAAAACGGTGGACGGCTATCAGCCCCGCAAGCACTGCGGTGTAAAACAGGTGGGTACCGTTAATGCCCGGCGCTGTGGGCGATAGGGCAAGCCCAGACAGGAATATGAGAGTCCCGATGAAGGTGATGCCCAGAGACACATCCGCAAAAAGTGGCAGCACCCGGAACCTGGACTGGCTGCGATAGAAGCGCTCGTAACGTCGCTGTTGGTGTGCTGGCAACTGTCGAACCTGATCCATGCCGGAGAGCAGTGTCATGCCGCGGCTCCATTGTGGTGGCGTTTCATGAACAGGATCAGTTCTGGCAGGCGCTCGAACCCGAGCTTGACGAAAATTCTGTCCTTGTAGGAGTGCACCGTCTTGCAGGACACCCCTAACTGTTCGGCGATATCCTTGATGGGAATCCGGCTGGCTATCAACCGGGCGACCTCTCGTTCACGGCCTGACAACGCATTGTAGGCATTCAACATTCCTTGCGATGGCGCGTCCGGCTTTTGCCAAGCCCCCACGTACACTTGCCCGTTGCGGATGTAGAACAGGGTTTTAACCAGATCCTGAATGGGCTGATGTTTCGATACAACCGCCTTGATGCCAGCTTCGAGATAAATCGCCAGCCGGTTGGCGCTGACCGGGGTATCTGAAATCAGCAACACCGCAAGGGCGGGGTGTTCGCTCAGTGCATGTTCCGCAATGGTCAGGCCATCGTTGTCTGGCAAATTCTCTTCAATAATCAAGACGCCAGGGCGGGCAGATTCCAGGCTTTTCAAGGTGTCGATTCCGGTTTCGGATTCACCCACCAGATCAATTTCGTTGTGCAACAGGAGCTGGAATAGCAGGCTGTCCCGAAACAGCCGCTGGCCGATGGTTACGTAGAGTCTTAGCTTGCGGTTACCCTGCGACATCAGGCCACCGTTGCTTTAGCCAGCGGCAAGGAAAGCACAAGCTCGTAGGATTGGGCAGCGCCGTTGATTTGTAGCTCACCGCCCAGCTGGTGCGTGGTTACGAAAAGCAGGAGAAGCGCCACCTGTTGCTCCAGTAATGGTCGGGATAGCCTGGTCAGTGGTGCTAGCAGGTGTGCATAGAGCTTCAGCGGAGCTGTGCTGGCCAGTACCAGTTGATTGTCCGAGGGCTGGCTCAGTTGCAGAGTGCGCCAGTCCTGCCCGGAAGCAGCTAAAAGCGTTGTGAGCGTCTGGCAGAGCACCGACAGTGTTGACGTTGCGTTGTGGTGTTCATCTTTGGCCAGCCCGGCGCTTTGCAGTGCCGCGAGAACAGACGTTTCATCAAGCTTCGTGCTGGCAGAGGCTGTTACTTGCAATCGTGTTAGTTGCTGCTGTACCTGTTCACCAAATTGCTGAACCAGGTCCTTCTCAAGGCTGGTTTCCAGGCTAGCTCTCAGGTGTGATGAGTTGGCCGCCAGGCAAGGGATGGCATCCACCGCCTGTAAAAAAAGCGACATGGCCGGTGCGCCAGCGGCGGAATTTACAGGGGCTGAAAGATTTTCCAGAAGCCGTGCACGGCGCTGTCTGCGTAGCTCCGAAAATTGGCGTTCCAGTTGAGAGAGCGTGTTTTCCCTCGCCGACGCCAAGGTCAGGTGTCGCGATACGGCCTCTTGAAAAAGGGGTAGCAATTCCGTCGCGCGCCAGGGTTTTTTCTGGTAGCGGAAAATCTCCCCCTCGTTCACAGCATCAAGCGCCACGTGTACTTCGCCGTAGGCCGAGGTGAGGATGCGGATCGTTGCCGGGTGTGATTGTTTGAGTTCATCAATGAGTTCCTTGCCCTGCATGCCCGGCATTCGCTGGTCTGTCATTACGACAGCCACTGTTCCGCTTTGTGAGCGGATGGTTTCCAGGGCCTGCTCGGCACTGTCGGCGCACAGCACGCGAAAATCGTTCTGCATGCGCTCCAACTGGCGGGCAAGGTACTTTGTGGCCGTCGATTCATCATCCACGATCAGGACGATCGGTGCTTCAGCAGCAGGCACTGAAACCACGCCCTGCAAACTGGGTTTACTGGCCAGCGCAGAGGTCAGAACGTGGGAACGTATGAGGTCCGGGTCCACCGGCTGTTCAAAGCAGCGATCTACCAGCCGCTGTTCCAGCAAAGAAACCAGCATATCCAGCGGAACAGTGTCGCTGATCAGGATTTTCAACAGGTCGGGGTGTGTATCTCGCGCATGCACCAGCAGCGGGGGGCTGGCTTGGATCGGCGACTGGCTTGCTAAAACGAACAATGCGTTTGGTGGCGTTGGGCAGTGTTCCAGGGCCGAGATAGCGGCTTGATCCGTTGGAAATGCATCAATGCGCAGGTCGTTGCCGAGCTCGTCTTCAAACGTTCTGCGCGCATTTTCGCAGTCGTAACGAAGGAAAATGTGTGGTTCTTCCGTAATGGCCATCGTGGGTACTGTCCTGAGATCTCACCTGACAAGAAGATTAGCAATCTCAGCAGGCTTTGCTGTAGGAAATTCCTACAAACGTGCCGGGAGTCCGCTGGTCGTCGGGGTTATGTGACCGCATCGGCGTTTTTATCGTGAGAAAATATGCCGAGCTTTAGTTGATACACTGACCCGGTCGTGCCATACAGATGCATAACCTGATGCGTAAACGGATGGATAGGAGGGAGTGATGAGCGAGTACAGAACAGAAACCGACAGCTTGGGCGATGTCCACGTGCCGGCTGACGCTCTTTGGGGCGCCCAGACTCAGCGTGCCGTTGATAACTTCCCGGTTAGTGGCCAGCCCATGCCACCGGCTTTTATTGCGGCGGTCGCCCGCGTTAAACAGGCCGCCGCAGAAGCCAATGCCAGCCTGGGGCTTCTCGACAATAGCCCTTGCGATGCGATTACCGACGCATGCCAAGCGCTCATTCGTGGAGAATTTGCCGACCAGTTCCCGATTGACCGTTACCAAACTGGCTCGGGTACCAGTACCAATATGAATGTGAATGAGGTGATTGCGGCTATCGCCGGCAGAAATGGCGTGGAGGTGCACCCTAACGATCATGTGAACATGAGCCAGAGCTCTAATGATGTGATCCCGACGGCTATTCACGTGAGTTCAGTGATAGGCATTCGTGAGCGGCTCATTCCCGCACTCACGCACATGTGCGGCGTTATCTACGAACGGGAAGCCCAGTTCTGTGAACAGGTGAAAACAGGCCGTACCCACCTTATGGATGCCATGCCGATTACACTCGGGCAGGAGTTGCGCACGTGGCGCGAGCAGCTACTGGCGGTGGAAAAGCGCCTGGATGGCGCAGCAAATGAACTGCTTGCGGTACCTCAGGGTGGCACTGCCGTAGGTACCGGCGTGAATGCCTTGTCGGAGTTTTCGGGGCAGTTTGTGAAATTCCTCAAGGCCAACACCGGATACTCGTTCCGCTCTATGGAACACAAGTTTGTAGGTATAAGCGCAGTGGATGGTCCGGTTGCGCTGTCCGCCCAATTGCGCGGGCTGGGCATTGTGCTCACCAAGATTGCCAATGATTTACGCTGGATGAATAGCGGCCCGATTCATGGGTTGGCGGAAATCAGCCTTCCAGCCCTGCAGCCGGGTAGCAGTATTATGCCAGGCAAGGTAAACCCGGTGGTGCCCGAATCAGTAGCCATGGTTGGCGCGCAGGTGATCGGGCTCGACAGCGCCAATGCGATTGCAGGGCAGTCTGGCAACTTTCAGCTCAACGTTATGCTGCCACTTGTGGGAGCCAACTTGCTGGATATGATCCGCTTGCTCACAAATGCAATGAACATGCTGGCGGACAAAAGCATCCGGGGCTTTACTGCTAACGCCGGCACGCTCGACGCCAGCGTTGGCCGCAACCCGGTGCTGGTAACAGCACTGAATCCGGAGATTGGTTATAGCCTGGCGTCGGAGATTGCCAAAGAAGCGTACAAAACGGGCCGCCCGGTTATTGATGTAGCCGAGGAGAGAAGTGGTCTTGATCGAAAGCACCTGGAAGAGCTTATGGACCCACTTAAACTGACGCGCGGCGGAGGCGATGATTGATGGTAAAATCATTGATAAACTGATCCATTTGCGTCCACAATCGGTACACTAAAGACATGTACACTCCTAGCAGAGGTCCTTATGACATCATCTTGCAGCATTCCAGGCCTGACGGTACCCCGTAGCCGTTTTCCTGAGCCGGAGCAGGATCTGCCAGCTGGAGACAGTGAGCAACGAGTGGTTCTTGCCGGTGGCTGCTTCTGGTGTGTGGAAGCTGTGGTTCTGGCACTGGATGGCGTTACGCGGGTTGAGTCCGGCTATGCTGGCGGATCGGCAGGTACAGCTAACTACGACGCCGTGTGCTCTGGCACCACTGGGCATGCAGAAGTTGTGAGCGTGCATTACGACCCCGGCCGGATCAGCTTCGGAGAGATACTCAGAGTGTTTTTCTCGGTGGCTCATGATCCAACCCAGCTGAATCGACAGGGTAACGACCGAGGTACGCAATACCGCTCTGCAGTTTTTTATGAAACACCGGAGCAAAGGCGAGTAGTGGAAGCCTACATTCGCCAGCTTGATGAAGCCGGGGTGTATCCTGATCCTGTTGTAACAACCCTGGAGCCACTGGAGGCATTTTATCCGGCTGAGGCACATCATCAGAATTTTGCGGCGAGGAATCCGTACCAGCCTTACATCATGGCTGTAGCCGCACCTAAACTGGAAAAGCTGGTTGATGGTTTCAGTGATCGACTAAAACCGGAGTACACCGATTCCAACGACAACCTGGCTTGAGGAGATAGGTAATGAGCAGTTCTGCTGCAGGTTATGACCTGACACCTCTCACAGAGGCACAGATTCAAGAGAAAGCCGCGAGCCTGACACCGGAAGAGCGTCAAGTATTGCTGGATCATGGAACAGAACACCCGTTTTGTGGCACCTTGCTGGATAACAAATTGGTGGGGGTTTATCACTGCCGGCTGTGTGATCTTCCGCTGTTCAGTTCAAACGCGAAGTTTGATTCCGGAACCGGCTGGCCCAGCTTTTTTCAGCCATTCGATAAGGAACACATCCGCTACATTGAGGATACAAGTCTGGGAATGTCTCGCACGGAAGTGCGCTGCCCCCGTTGCGACAGCCACCTTGGGCACGTATTCCCGGATGGTCCACCTCCAACCGGGCAACGCTATTGCCTGAACTCCATTGCCATGGTGTTCCAAGAAAACGCCTGAGTACTAAGAGGCAGGGGTAATCCCTGCCTCGGATTCTATTTTCCCCCGCCTGTTACGGTGGATACATAGTGTGCCACCGCTTTTATCTGTTCTGTCGATAATGACTCATTGAAGGCTGGCATAACGCCAACACCACTGGTAACCGCATTGATAACCTGCTCCCGCGACGGTTTCAGGTCGTCCAGATCTGGCCCGATAGCACCTGCTGAACCCGCGTCTGCCAAGGTGTGGCAAATAGTGCAGGACGGCTGCGCCACCTGAGTAAATATCTCCTTTCCTCTTTTAGTCTCGTCGGCGTACGCCAACGATGCAAAGCCCATAAATGCCAGGGCCAATAATACGGCAGGTTCTCTCATATATTGAATCCCGTAGAAACCGGGCTACCGTTTATCCCGGGCAGCCCGTATGCAATTAGCTGCGAACTAACTGAGAGTGACGGTAACCCCGTGGTCGCTCCAACCATTGTGGCCATAGCCACGTTCGTTTTCGGTACGGCCCTCAGGTTGTGTGTTGCCATCTACATCACTAGCCTTGCTGACAACACGGTGTTTGCCGGCTGGCAGATCAGCTGCAATTACGAAGGGGCGCCAGGCATAGGGGCCAAGATCTGGGCCCAGGAAGCGTGCTTGCTTCCAGGTTTTGCCACCATCTACGGACACATCCACTTTTTTCAATGACACGGTGCCGCCAAAAGCTACACCATAGATCATGGTCCGCCCGCTGCGCCCATCTTCCAGAGGTGAAGTTACCCAGGATTTGACGTTCATCTCCCACATGGAAGGCTGATCGGCTGCGCCTTTTACACCTACATCCCGAATGCGGTAGCCAGAGGCTTGAATCTTGGCATCGGTTTGGTTTTCGCTAAGGGCGACATTTTTCACATACTTGACGTTATTCACACCGTAGTAGCCCGGTACCACCATTCGCAGTGGGCCGCCGTGGGTGTGGGTCAGCGGTTCGTCGTTCATTTCCCATGCTAAAAGCGCACTGTTCATTGCTTTGGTGGGCACCGAACGCTCAACAATGATGGTTTTAGGATCCAGGCCGTCCGGCAGGGATTCCCCGCCGCTGCTGGTGATGTATTTTGCGCCATCTGCAGGGCCGCCCAAAGCTTCTACCACATCCTTCAGAGGCACTCCCGTCCACATTACGCAACCTGCAGCACCGACAGACCATTGAGTGCCGCTGGCACCGTGAGGGAAGAAGGCGCGGCCGTTACCGGAACATTGAAGCACTGACGCGACAGTGGTAACACCCATTTTTTTCAGCTCACCCACCGTTAAGGTGCGAGGGTTTTTGACACCCTCTATGTGCACCTCCCAGGCATCCGGGTCGTCAGTGATTGAGGCAGGAGGGGCGGGAAGGTTGTTGCGAACAAACAGGCGGTCGCTAGGTGTAATCACTCCATTACCAATAGCACCACGCTCGGTCTCCATAGTGTTGGCGCTATGTACTATCAGTGCATTGCGCTCTTTCCAGGCTGCGTAATCTGGCAGTGATTTCGGTTCGTCTGCCTTGGCGAGGGGGGAGAAACCAAGCAGGCTTACGGCGGCCATGGCGCCGGCGCTCCCGAGTAGAAGCGTTCTGCGGGTTGGGTTTTCAAGACCTGATTTGGTGAGGGGAGGTTGTAGAGCTGCTTCCTGTTTCATGGTCCGTCTCCGATTAGGGATTGTTGTTGGACGGTGGGGACTGCTCTTGTGAGGGGGTATCACCTATAAGTTATAGGTGATGGCTAATAAATGAGCAAATGTTGCAGTCAGCTTGTACTGGCAGCAACCACTGTAGAGAGCAGGTAGCCGGTATAGGCAACGTAAACCAGCAGAAGAATGGAACCATCGAAGCGGCTGATAAGCTTACGCCAGCCTGTCATACCGAAGCCCATAAGCAGCAAGCCAACCGTTAGGGCCAACATCAGAGTCCAATCCCGATAAAGCACTTCGGGGGCTACTGACAGCGGCTGAATGACCGCAGCCAACCCGACAACGGCAAGCGTATTGAAGATGCCAGAGCCTAGAATGTTTCCCAAAATCAGATCGTGTTCGTTCTTTCGCACGGCGGCCAGGGCCGAGGCCAATTCCGGCAAAGATGTGCCAATTGCTACGATGGTCAGGCCGATCACCAGATCGCTGACCCCGAGACTTTGAGCAATAGTAACAGCGCCCCAAACCAGCAGGCGCGAACTGACAACAAGAAGGATGAGGCCAACGATTAACCAGATGATGGCTGATTTCATCGCCATCAGATCATCGGTCAGTTGAGCGTCGGTTTCGCCAGCCAGAGTGTCGCCTTTGCCTCGTAAGCCCTGAAAGATCGACCAGCCCATTACTACCGCAAATACACCCAACAGCACCCAGCCATCAAGCCGCGAGAGTTCGCCGTCCAGTAATTGCGCACCGGCAATCAGGGTGAGAATCACCAGCAAGGGAAGTTCTTTGCGGATAACCTGGGAGTGCACAGCAATAGGTGCGATGACGGCCGTAAGGCCAACAATCAATGCAATATTGGTGATGTTGGAGCCATAACCATTACCCAGAGCGAGTCCTGGGTTGCCATCAGCCGCAGCCATGGCGGATACGGCCAGCTCGGGTGCCGAGGTGCCAAACCCTATGATTACCATACCAATAAGCAGCGCGGGCATGCCCAGATGCTTAGCAACTGCTGCAGCCCCTTCAACAAACTTGTCTGCACTCCAGACCAGTAACACAAGGCCGGCGATAATAGCGCCAATAGCCATAACCATAGATAAGCCCCAGTCATGTTGCATCTGAAAAAAGCAGGCACTTGAGCCCTCCATGGAACAGGAGACACAAGCACCAGAACGGTGTGCAAGATACCGCATATAGGCAGTTGAGGTCAGCCCCTTTCTGTTGGAATAGCGTGATCACAGGTGCACAGCGGCATGCTGCGAGCTGCATCAGGATTATTACCTATGATTCAGCGCAAGCCACCGTTCGTATGCAGGGCAAACAACCGTTAAACTAACGTGCAGTTTACGCACAGGTCCGGGTTCCTTAATAATCGCAATTTATATTTTTGCGAAAACCCGGATAATTACGCGCTCATTCAAAACGGACGCACAAGGCAGCGCCATATACCTCGCGACTTGCCTGCGCCTGTTAGATCCCTTCTTTGATCTTGAAGGGGTGAAAAGCTCAATACTAGCTAGGATGAAAAGCCAATGGCCGCTAAACAGGCAGACGTAGTGCTGGTCGGGGGTGGCGTCATGAGCGCCACTCTCGGCGTAATGCTCAGGCAGCTGGATCCGTCCCTGAAAATTATCATGCTGGAGCGTTTAGACCACGTTGCCCATGAAAGCACAGACGGGTGGAACAACGCAGGAACCGGGCACGCAGGATACTGCGAGCTGAACTACACGCCCGAGACCGAAGATGGCGATGTAACGATCGAACGTGCGCTTCAGATCAACGCGCAATACGAGGTTTCCCTTCAGCTTTGGTCGCATCTCGTAGAGCAGGGCCTGTTGCCCGAGCCCTCAAAGTTCATAAACCGCACGCCGCACCAGAGTTTCGTTTGGGGCGAAAAAGATGTCTCTTTCCTTAAGCGCCGTTATGAGCTTCTGAGCGGTCACCACCTGTTCCGCGAAATGGAATACACAGAGTCCCCGCGCGAGCTGGAAAACTGGATGCCCCTGGTTGTTGAAGGCAGAGACCCAATGCAGCGGGTTGCCGCAACGCGTATCCGTCATGGCTCAGATGTGGATTTTGGCTCGCTTACCCGCAGCATGGTTGAGTACCTGCAAAGCCAGCCTAACTTCGAGCTGATGCTTGGTTGTCCTGTGCATTACATAGACCAGCGCGACAATGGCCGTTGGAAAGTTCGAGTTAAAAACCAGCACACCGGTGAGCTGACCAAACTGGAAACCGGGTTTGTATTCCTGGGTGCCGGCGGTGGCGCACTGCCGCTGCTGCAGAAATCCGGAATTGCCGAAGCTCGAGGCTATGGTGGTTTCCCGGTTAGTGGCCAGTGGTTGGTATGCCGCAAGCCTGATGTTGTAAAACAGCACCATGCCAAGGTGTACGGTAAGGCACCCATTGGTGCGCCGCCCATGTCGGTACCGCATCTGGATACTCGTATTATCAATGGCGAACCAGCGCTGCTGTTTGGCCCGTTTGCCGGCTTTACTACCCGTTTCCTCAAACAGGGCTCTATCTTCGATCTGTTTGGCTCGGTGCGCACCAGCAACCTCAAACCCATGTTGTCGGTGAGTAAGAGCAACATGGATCTGACCCGTTATTTGATTGGTGAGGTGTTTCAGTCTCACAGCGATCGGGTAGAAGCGCTCCGTAACTTCTTCCCCGAAGCTGAGGAAGAAAACTGGGAGTTGCGCAATGCTGGACAGCGCGTGCAGATAATCAAGCAGGCGGAAGGCGGCGGCGGAAAACTGGAGTTCGGGACTGAAATCGTGGCCTCGAAAGACGGTACCCTGGCGGCCCTTCTTGGAGCATCTCCGGGTGCGTCTACAGCCGCAAACGCAATGATCAGCGTTATTGAGCGCTGCTTCCCGAAGAGCATTCAGACGCCTGAATGGCAGGAGCGTATGAAGGTGATGGTGCCTTCCTACGGTCAGTCGTTGGTGAATGATGGGGCGTTGCTGGCGAAGGTGCGAGAAAGAACACTCTCTACCTTGAAGCTGAACGGATAATCGCTGAAACATCCGGACGATCGGGATATCTATGTATAATCGGGCGATGCACTAATATCTAAGAGGTTTGGTGCAAGCCTCGAGGAACATCGTTTGAACGATCACCCATCGAACCATGCAGACCCCGCAATGGATCTGCATGATTTGGCGCACAAGCTGGATGACGCTGTCCGTGCCATGGACAAAAGCGAGGGTTTAGCCAAATTTGGCGAGCTCTCGCTTGTATTCGACCTTGTACGCCAGATACTCGTGCAGCCGGAAGGCTGCGCATTCGTTGAAGCGCGTGCGGAACGTCTGGAAAAAGCCGGTGTATTTACAGGCTCGGACTGGGCAGAGCCCGCCACCTTGCTCCCCTCATTAACCACCCATTCGCTCCAAAGCCCGAACGCAGATACGGTGATAATCGAAGCACTTAGTGAGCTTCGTTTGCTGGCGGTTGTTCGTGGCGCGTATGTGCACCCCTTGGTGTCTGCTGAGCAGGCACACCATTATTTGACGCAAGTTCTGGCAGTCAACCTTGGCCTGCTGTTCGGTATGGCCGGCGAGGCAGAGCGCGAGCAAGGCAAACTGGCACTTATCAGTCAGCACGTTGTGCAGCACGTAGCCGAGCATCTTGGCTACGAGCACGTTATAGACAGTCTGATTGAAGAGATTTGGCGCATTCTGCAGCAGCGCCCGATTCAGGTGGGTGAAGTGCGCAAGATGATCACCCAGATTGCCATTTGCCGGGCTGAGCCGAATGTTGATCTTGGCAGTGCGGGGCGTGGTGCGGACCGGTTGATTTCCAGCTTGTATGGGCCAACACGGGCGTGCAGCGAAGACCCGGGTATTGTGGTGTACCAGCAGCGGCTGGAATCCATGGATGGCCCAACGTTACAGAACGAAGCCACCGGGTTTGCCCGCTCTATGCACGATACCGGCCTGGTATCGCCCTACCATGCCTGCTTTGTGCGCTACATACTGGAGGGGCAGGATTACCTGCTCAGCGAAGCTCTGGGGCTTTCAAGTACCGGCCGCGATTGCCTGATGTGCTATCGGGAGCTGGTGTGCGCCCTTATCACCGAGGGTGTTTTCCCCGAGACAGCGCAGGGCTTGTATGGCCTTGCACTGATGCTGGAACGGGGCATTCTTTACCAGCCACCAGTGGCGCCCGCACTCTGGCGTCAGGCCCGATTGAACCTCTGCCCGCATGCCCGTGAACGCTTGCAGCTTGCCTACGGCTATCAACCCCAGACAGGTGCCTGGTTGATTCAGGGTGTGCTTAATATGCTGGGGCAACCTTTGGGCGTAGGGCAGGGGAATAACCCAACCTGTCAGTCTGCCCGGGCTCTCTCCATGTGGGCCTACAACGACCCTGACTACCTCTTGCAGATGGTTGCCTGGGCGGCCAGAGACAACGAAGTGGTCATGCATTTTGAAGGACAACCGGTTTCTTCAGCACAGAGTCTTGGCGGTGTCGCTTCGGAAGTCACTCTGGACCTGGATCCGGTCTCATTGGTAGTGGTGCCGCATCTTGACCGGATATACGGTGAAATGGGCCGCATGTGCATAGGGCGCGAAGGCGACCCGCACCGCTGGGTGAACCCGGAATTCCATGGCTGGTCTGCCGGGCGAGGGTTTGCCATCAATGTGGATGTGGCGACCGGTAACCTTCACGATCTTGAGGGGTTTATCCGGCACTTTTATGCCAGTTACCACCCCTACTACAACGGCAACCAGCCCCTGATACACCCGCAACCTGTAGGAATTGCAGTAACCGACAGGGCCGCGCGTTTCATCGGCTGGCACGCGATTACGATTCTGAGGGTAGCGCTGGATCCGGAAGGCGAGATGCGGGTGTATTTTTATAACCCCAATAACGACAGTGGCCAGAGCTGGGGGGATGATGTACACGTAAGCACAGAAGGCATGGGGGAGCGGTTTGGTGAGGCTTCTCTGCCCTTCGAACAGTTTACCTCCCGGCTATACATCTTTCACTTTGATCCGCTTGAGCGGGGCGAGCCGGCGGATGTCGGTGAAGAAGAACTGCAGCGGGTGATGGCGCGGGTCTATCGCAGTTGGGGTGAAGGCCGAGTGCCGGTCAATTATCTTCAGGCTGAACCACCTCAAACGGAATAGACCGGCCTTTTTGCTATTGCCGAGGCTGGCAACCCCGGAGCATGGCGTGTAGCAATTCGTCTGCATCAAACTTGGTTAAGGCCTCGTTAGCGCCTACCTGGTTGGCGTAGCTCAGGCTCATTTCACTGTTCAGCGATGTGTGCAGAATGATGAACGGCTGTTTCAGAGTTGCCCTGTCCCGCACGTTAAATGTCAGCTCGTAGCCGTCAAGACCGGGCATCTCGATGTCACTCACCAGAATGTCGATAGGTCGCCCGAGCTCGTTGTCGTTCAGCAGGATTTGCAACGCATCGTCACCGTTGGTGGTTACTTGATAGGAGATGCCCTTGGCGTCCAGCACATCAGACAGCTGCTTGCGAGCAACCCTGGAGTCGTCCACCAATAGAATGTTCAGGGCTTTAAGGGCTTCGCTTTGTACGTCAGTGAGCGCAACATCGCGGGTTTCCAGTGATTCCGGGTATACGTTCGCCAGCAGCAACTCGACATCCAACAGCTGAATGATATCGCCTTCCACATCCAGCAGTCCGGTTATAAATGCCCTGTCGCCCAGTATGGACGGTGGCGATTTTACTTTTTTCCAGTCCGTTTCGATGATTTTCTGCACACCACGCACCAGAAAGCCTGTTTCCTGCCGCTGAACGTCCGTGATAATGATGGTCGCCGTTTTTTGCTCGTCTGCAGTTAACGCCGGATAGCCAATTGCCGCCGCCATATCAATTACCGGTACGGTCGCGCCTCGGAAACTGGTGGCCCCAACAACAGCAGGGTGGCTGTGAGGCATTCGGGTGAGCGGTTTGAAGGGCAGTATTTCGCGGATTTTCAATGTGCCAATCCCGAATAGCCGCGTGCCGGATAGACTGAATAACAGCAACTTCTGGGATTGTTTGGCTTTACTGGACATAACACCCGGATCCTTGAAAATAGCCCTCTCATATAGCTAAAGTGATATCGAGGGCAGATCAAATTCGATACGGGTAACGATAGCAAGCTTACAAGCTGTTATCACCTGAAAAGTCAGGGCTTTGATGGCCCTGAGCGTTCGAGGCTTAAGGTACAACCGCATATGCGAGAATTTCTACAAGCATTTCTTCCCGTGCAAAGCCCGACACAATAATAGCCGCCCGATTTGGGTAGGGCTCAGATACGAAGTCGGCGTACACCCGGTTCACGGTGGCAAGGTGTTCCCTGTCTGTTACGTATATAACAACCTGGGTCAGGTCGGATACACGGCTCCCCGCGCTTTCGAGTGTGTGCTTCAGATTGGCCAGGGTCTGGATAATCTGAGGCTCGATACCGCCATCCACAACCTTTCCTTCTGCATCAATGGGAATCTGTGCCGTAAACAGCATGCCATTGCCCACGGTTGCCCAAGCCAGAGGGGACTTGGAAGCAGGTAAGTCTGTTTTAACGGGATACGGGTTCATCAGTGACTCCTTAGTCGTTATCGGTTGTTCCGGCGCCTGCGCCCTGACGTGAATCGTCGGACGCTTCCACCAGCATGTTCGTTGCCAGTACTTTGAGCCGCTCCCAAAGCGCAGTGTCTACTTCGATGCCATCAACGAGTGATCGTTCATGCCAGTCCAGCATCGCAGCGCGATTTTGCAAAATCAGATCATTTGCCGGCGCTTCTGGCTTAAGGTTTGGCAGAAGGTCTACGTGGTTCACCATCACCAGTGTTATGCCATCGTTGGGCTCGGTATCGTCTGGCGTGGCGGGCAAGCCGTACATGCATATCTCCGGCTCTGCCTCGCCTGATTTAAAGCTCACGAGAATTTCCGTCAACGGCTCGTGAGAGTTGCGCCAGAATGCGGTAACACTCATGTCACGGCGGGCGATGCGGGAAAGGTATCCCACGATCAGCATTCGGTTATGGCAGTGGCGAATTTTCGTAACCGAGAGGCCTCTGGCTCGGCATTTTGCATAGCCCAGTTCAATTGCCAGGCTGGCGTGGCCCAGAATCGTCTTGTTCTGGGCATCTACAACGCACAAATCCGCATCCTGATAAATCAATTTGGGTGGCTGGGATTTATCTTCGTTAAGCAGAAAATCCAGCCCTTTCCCCAGAGCCGCCAAGCCATTAAGGCCATGGGCTTCCATCCAGGCCACCATGTCAGCTGCATCGCTGGCGTCGCCGTCGTCAAAGCCAATGCCAATGAACGCTTTTCGGGAGAGCCCATGGAGCTCGTTGTATGACACTTTCATAGTTTGTCACCTCGGGCTTTCTGGCCGTTCTCTATACCTTCGAGGCCAGGTTCCAGAGGAAAACCCCAGTCATCCAGTTGGTGCAACGAAAGATTCGGATCGTTCAGTTCACGGGGCAGTGGCGCTCCCTGAAACAATGTAATGCGTACCCAGCGGTCAGACTTTGGATCAAACCGGCTGGCGCCAAAAAACGACAACTTGGTTCGTAACAGGTGCATGGGTTTCATGCCTCTGTGCCAGAGGTTTGCCCGAATCTCACCGTAAGGTGTATCTCCGATGGTCTGAATGCGGCGCACGCATTCCTTCTGCCCCGGATTGGCCATGAGGAACTCCACCACAATGGCATTCGGATTGTTCTCCAGAAACTCATCGAGCTTTGTAAGGCAGCGGCTAATCCGTGGGCCAACCGCGAGGGCCAGTTCCTTCTCGGCGCCAGACTCCGTTCCGCGAATGCCTAACCTGGGTTCTTCTTTTTCGACGGAGCGATACCAGAACCAGTAGTTATCATCAGGGCAGTCCTCGCGGTAACTGAGAGCCCAATCAAATTTCTCGTGAATCAGATCGCGCAGCTTCCTGGCTTTCATGTCTGGCTTCAGATCCATGGATTCCTGGCATCCCAGTTCGTCATCAATGGGCTCAACCAATTCCGGGTACAGCTCTATCAGCATGGTGTTGATGAGTTCCTGGGCTTCCAGGGAGCAGTGATTTCCGGCCCAGCTTATAAGCTCTTCATAAAGCCCTTCGTGCGCTTGGGTACGGTCGAGCCACTCAATGACTTCGATGACTGACTTGGCTGTTTCCCGATTGCGCAGGGTCTGTTCTTCATCTTCAGTGATGGTCTGCTGCAAGTGTTTCAGAGCGCGAGCCATCAAGGAACGAAGCGCTTTGTGGGTTTGTTCATTTGCAGGCTCTGCGCGGGCAAAAGCCAAGGCGCGCTCCCTACCGTAAACCCACTGTTGAATCAGTTGCGGGTGGTTGATAAGAAACGGAGCCATACCAAGCCCCGTGGAGTTGCCAATGCCCAAATAGCGTTGCAGCTCCGGGTGCAAAGGCACGGCCTGATCGGGTGACTGTACCTTTGCCAGATGATTCAGCTGCTCGATCGAGAACTGACGTAGCACGTAAACGGCCAGCATCTGGGCTGCAAATGGGCGATTGAAATCCGGATTGCGTTCAAGCCGCGCAAAGTCGGCAATGCCAAACTTGCCGTTGCCATAAACCGCCGTGGTTCTGTAGAGGTAACCCACAGCTGTTAGCCAGGCGGGATCAGGTTGTTTTCCCGCCGCAAGAGCCGCCAGAAACTGGCTGAAATTGCGCAGGCTTCTGTTGGCCCGTGAGAGCACGAGTACCCTCGGGTGCTGGCGGCCGGCTTCCTGCAAGGGCACGTTGGCCGCCATTTGTTCCAGCAGCGAGCTTTTTGCTTCGCCTTCAACCAGGGCAAAGGTGACATCCCATGCTTCCGCTATTACCCGGTCGGACCGTTGTTCTGGCTCCAGATCCCTGGAAAAAATCACACACTCGTAGTAATTACCCGGTGTTGTGATGCGGTAGATCGCCAGGCCGTGGCCCTTTGAATCCAGATCAAACACCGTATTGGTAATCTGCCAACTTTCAGCGATCATTTTTCGCATTAGCGATCTGACAAAGCTGAGCCGGCTGGCAAACATGCTGCCCAGCCGTTCCAGCTTCATCACCTCACTTGCAGGGCGTAGGTTGTCTTGTGGTGCGGATGCTGAGGTTGCTGAAATCATGATCTCACCCTTGCCCTTACAGGCATATCTACAGGCTAGTGTTCAAAGTTATCAGGATATGAGTTTCTGCTCTCGTGCCATGGCATAGGCCGCTTTGGGCCCAAGCCACAGCGATGGCAGCAGTACCAGCGACACCGGAATAGCGGTGATCACAATAAACTGTTGAAGCACACTGATCTGCCCGGCGCCCATGTACAGCAGGATGGCGGCCATGCCTGCCATCGCCAAACCCCAGAAGGCCCGCACAAAGGTATTTGGCTGATCGTGACCGGAGTTTACTACGGCAATGGAGTAGCTCATGGAGTCACCGGTGGTTGCGACAAAAATGGTGGTCAGCACCAGAATTGCCAGCGCCATGAATGCGCCACCGGGAAGGGATTGGGCGACCGTGAGAGTGGCCACATCAAAGCGGAAGTTGTTCAGCGCGTCGGTGAGATCGATCACGCCGGTCATCTGGTAGTAAATGCCTGAGCCACCCAGCAGGGTAAACCAGATGGTGGTGGCAATAGGCGCCATAACCGCAACCGCCAGAATCATTTCGCGAATGCTGCGGCCGCGAGAAATGCGGGCCACGAAAATGGCCATCAGCGGTGCATAACCAATAAACCAGGCAAAGAAGAATACGGTCCACCACTGCATCCACCAGCCGGGCGCCGTTTCAGCGGTCATGGTGGCCATTTCCATGAATGAAGACACGTACTGCCCCATGCTCTGGAAATAGGTGTTGGTGAGGAACAGCGTTGGGCCAAACACGAAAATGATGGCGGCAACAGCCAGCGCCAGGAACACGTTTAGCCGGCTCAGGAACTGTATGCCACGGTGAATGCCCGTTACGGCAGAGGTCACGTAGATAATTGCGAGAACGACAAGAATGGCCATTTGCGTGGCGAGGCCGTCGGTCAGACCGAACAACTCACTGAGCCCAAAGCTCATCTGGGTGGCTAGAAAGCCGATGGGGCCCACGGTTCCGGCAACCACCGCTATTACACAGCAGGCATCTACTACACTGCCCAACCAGCCGCTCATGATGCGCTCGCCGAACACGGGATACAGCAAGGTTCTGGGCTGCAGCGGCTTGCCTTTCACATAGTGTGCATGGGCGAGAACAATCGCAGATAAGGTGCCAAGAACCGCCCAAGCCAGGAAGCCCCAGTGCATAAAGGACTGAGCCATAGCATTCGAAACCGCAGCTGCGGTACCAGGTTCTGTTGTATACGCAGGAGGTGTCACAACAAAGTGATAGATGGGCTCACCGGCCGCAAAGAACACGCCGCCGCCGGCCAGCAAGGTGCACATAATGATCGAGAGCCAGCGGAAGGTGCTCATCTCCGGCCGGTCGAGGTTGCCGATCTTGGCTCTGGCAGCCGGTGTGCAAGCCAGGCCCATGGCGATAAAGAAGGTTGCCAGCAGTAACATCTGGAAGTAAGTGCCAAACACTTTGGCAGTCCACGCAAAGCCGCCGCCAATCAGATCGGCCACGCCTTTGAGATCAAACAGCGAGAACCCGACAAACAGAACGATAAAACCCACGCTTAGCGTAAGGACAATGGGGTCGCCAAGTTGAGCTATGGAGTAGTCTCCACCGGCCTTGATGTTGTTGTTTTTCATGATGCCTACCTTTGTTGTTTTTGCACCTTGCTCTATCTGTGCTGTTTGGCCATCTGTGCATGCTGGTATTTCAGGATCATTACAAAGGCTTGGTACCGATTTTCAGTTGGTTCAGCCAGTTAAGACCCATGATTTTCTCTATCTCTGTCTCGTTAAATCCTTTTTGTCGCAACCCCTCGATAATGGCAGGGAAGTCGCGGTTGTCCTTGAACCACGACAGAGGCCTGGGCCATCCAGCGTTGTTCTTGTTGCCTTCACCAAAGTCCATTTCTTTCGACCAGCGGCCGTTCCGCATCCAGTCCAGAACCGACTGCGGCTGCCCTTGGCACAAATCCGTGCCAATGCCGATGTGGTCTATGCCCATCAAATCCGCGGTATCGACCACCATGTTGCAGAAGCTTTCGAGGGTGCAGTCCGGACCGTCTTTCAGGTGAAAGGGGTACACGGAGAAACCAAGTAACCCGCCGCTTTCCGAAATGGCCTTCAGCACGGCGTTAGATTTATTCCGCTTCGCCGGGTGGAAAGATGCCGGGTTGGCGTGGGAAATAATCACCGGCCGACTCGAGAGTTCAATGGCATCCAGCGTGGATCTTTCCGAACTGTGGGACATATCGATGATCATGCCCACACGGTTCATTTCCGCGATGGCCTGACGGCCAAACCGGCTCACGCCACTGTCTTCAGCCTCATAACAACCAGCGGCCAGCAGGCTCTGGTTGTTGTAGGTGAGCTGCATGATCATCAAACCGAGGCGACGCATCACCTCAATCATGTCGATGTCATCTTCGATGGGCGAGCAGTTCTGGGCGCCAAAAAAGATGCCGATTCGGCCAGCTTCCTGTGCTACCTGGATATCCTCGGCTTCATAGACCGGCATGATCAGGTCGCTGTGTTGTTCGAAGCGCCGGTTCCAGTCACCAAACCGTGAGAGGGTTTCCCGTGTGTTTTCGTGGTACACCAGAGTGGCATGCACAGCGGAAACACCGCCGGCACGCATCTGCTCGAATATCTCCCGGGACCAGTTGGAGTACTGAAGTCCATCAATGGTGAGCATGGAGTTCATCCTCTTATCAGGCCCGCACGTAGCAGGTTTTCACAACGGTGTAGAATTCGCGGGCATACTGACCCTGCTCACGGGGGCCGAAACTGGAGTTTTTGCGGCCTCCAAACGGAACGTGGTAATCCGTACCTGCGGTTGGCAGATTCACCATCACGCAGCCGGTTTGTGCCCGGGCTTTGAAGTCTGAAGCAATTTTTAATGAGTTGGTGATGATGCCGGCTGTCAGCCCATATTGGGTGTCGTTCAGGGTGGACAGCGCGGTTTCGTAGTCGGGTACCTTGATGACGCACGCAATGGGGCCGAATACCTCATCCCGGTTGATTTCCATATCATTAGTGGTGTCGGTGAAGAGCGTAGGCTGCATGTAGTAGCCATCGGTTTTGGTGTCTACTCTGGAGCCACCAAACGCGAGTGTTGCGCCGTCGGCCTTGGCGCGCTCAATCCACGCCATGTTGGATTCCAGCTGACGCTTGTCTGCGATGGGGCCAATCTGTACACCTTCTTCAAGCGCGTGACCGACCTTGGCCTGCTCAAGCCGTGCCTTCAGTTTTGATACAAACTCATCATGAACAGCTTCTGTCACGATCAAGCGCGAGGATGCGGTGCACTTTTGCCCACTACCTGAATAGGCACCGTTGAATGCGGCTTCTACTGCAAGGTCGAGGTCTGCATCATCAAGCACGATCAGGGCGTTCTTTGAGCCCATTTCGAGCTGGCACTTAACCAGATTGCCTACGGTAGCTGCTGCAACTCTGCGGCCTACCTCGAGGGAACCGGTAAAGGTAATGGCTTGTACATCCGGGCTGTTGATCAGTGTTTCGCCGGTTTCGCCACCGGAGCCCATCACCAGGTTAAAGGTGCCAGCAGGCAGGTTTTGCCTGCTGATAATTTCTGTCAGGGCCCAGGCGCTGGCAGGAACCAGGTTGGCGGGCTTGAATACCACCGCGTTGCCAAAGGCCAATGCCGGGGCAATTTTCCAAACAGCGGTTGCCATCGGGAAGTTCCATGGGCTGATGATGCCCACAACACCAAGCGGCTCACGCCGAACGTCGATTTCCACGCCAGGGCGAACAGAATCTGCACGCTCGTCAATCTGGCGCAGCACTTCGGCAGCGTAGTAATGGAAAAACTGGCCAGAGCGATAAACCTCGCCTTTGCCTTCTGGTAAAGGCTTGCCTTCCTCTCGGGAAAGCAACTCGCCCAGTTCATCCTGACGGGCAATCAGCTCGTTACCAATAGCCATCAAAATGTTATAGCGCTGCTCAAGGCCGCTTTGGCTCCACTGGACAAAACCGCTTTGAGCGGCACTGATGGCCTCTTTGGTTTGCTCGTTGGTAGCCTGATCATACTCGCCGATAACATCGCTGAGATCAGACGGGCTGGTGTTGGTGATGCTGCTAGCCCCGGTTACCCATTGGCCATTGATATAAAGCGGATGCGAAGTGGACATGACGACCTCCTTATTTACGATGCATGCATACTAGTCAAGATGTAATAATAAGAATAATCAATTATAAAGATTGAGCGATAAGGAGTGCTTATCAGGTGAGTGCAATATTGCCAGAGCTGAAAATTCAGCAGTTACGCTATGTGATCATGGTTGTGGAAGAGGGGAGTTTTCATGGGGCATCCCGGCGTTTGCACCGTACCCAACCAGCCATCTCTATGGCCGTGCGTGAACTGGAAAACCGCCTTGGGCAGAACCTGTTTGAGCGTGGCGCACAAAACAAGTTAACGCCGTTTGGTGAGTACTGCCTGCCAAGGTTCCGTGATCTGGTAGGCCAGCATGACCGCACTGCAAAAGATGTGGTGAGCCAGGCTGGTGGGCAGCAGGGCCACATACACATTGCCACCGTGCCCTCGGTGGCCAGCCGGATTATGCCGTCGTTCCTGGCGGAGTTTATTGAGCAGTTTCCCGGTCTCAATATCAGTTTGCATGATGAAAACGCCCACTATGTTTGCCAGATGGTGGCGCACGGTGAGGTTGATCTGGGAATAACCAGTCTTTGGCAAAATACGGACGATTTGGAATACACCCACCTCTTTGAGGACAAGGTTGGGGTGGTGTGTCGTAAGGATCATGCCTTTGCTGCGGCAACGTCGCTGGATTGGCGCAGCTTGCAGGGTGAAAAGTTGATTCGGAACGGAACATCCCGGCTATTGATGGGCACTGAGGCTACGGAGTTGGTGGAGAACAGCGCCTTTTACATCTCCAATATGATTTCACTGATTGCCATGCTGGAAGCAGGTGCGGGTATAACAACCCTGCCAAGATTAGCCTTCCCGGAACACAGCACTAACCTGTGCTTTATCCCGTTAAGTGATCCGGATGTTGTGCGCAGAATTGGATTGGTGCAGGCAGCAAACCGCACGCTCAGCCCGGCAGCTCAAGCTATGCACTCTTTTGTTCTGGAGAAGTTGCAGTATGACGTGGTGTGACGGGGCAGGGTGCTGATGTGCTTGCCCCTCCCGCAAAGCAAAGCGCTTGTCGGGAGGAGCAAGAATGTTTCACAGCCCGAGAGCGACGCTCCCGAGACTGCTGATTGGTATTTGTTTATTCAGGAATCAGCTTCTGTTCCCGCGCCATGGCATAAGCAGCCTTGGGGCCGAGCCACAGAGAAGGCAGCAAGATCAGAGATACCGGAATGGCCGTGATCACAATGAACTGCTGAAGCACACTGATCTGCCCCGCACCCATGTACAGCAGAATGCCTGCCATGCCTGCCATTGCCAAACCCCAGAATGCGCGCACAAAAGTATTCGGCTGATCGTGGCCAGTACTCACAACGGCAATGGAGTAGCTCATGGAGTCACCGGTGGTGGCAACAAACACCGTGGTCAGTACCAGAATAGCCAGAGCCATAAAGCCGCCGCCTGGCAGAGCCTGGGCAACCGTAAGAGTTGCTATATCAAAGCGGAAGCTGTTCAGAGCCTCAGTCAGATCTATCACGCCGGTCATCTGGTAATAGATGCCTGAGCCGCCCAACAGAGTAAACCAGATGGTGGTGGCAACTGGAGCCATAACCGCTACGGCCAGAATCATTTCACGAATAGTTCTGCCGCGAGAAATACGGGCAACAAAAATGGCCATCAGTGGTGCATAGCCAATAAACCATGCGAAGAAGAACACGGTCCACCACTGCATCCACCAGCCCGGGGCGGTATCCGCCGTCATGGTTGCCATAGCCATGAAGGAGGACATGTACTGCCCCATGCTCTGGAAGTAGGTGTTGGTAAGGAATAAGGTAGGGCCGAAGACAAAAATAATCGCTCCGATCGCCAGCGCCAAAAACACGTTCATGCGGCTCAAAAACTGAATGCCACGGTGAACACCGGTTGCTGCTGAGGTCACGTAGATCATAGCCAAGCCAATCAGGATGGCCATTTGTGTTACCAGGCCATCAGTCAGGCCAAACAGTTCACTCAGGCCAAAGCTCATCTGGGTCGCGAGGAAACCGATGGGGCCAACAGTGCCGGCCACAATGGCAATTACGCAGCAGGCATCCACAACACTGCCCAGCCAGCCGCTCATAACGCGCTCACCGAATACCGGGTAAAGCAGTGTGCGTGGCTGCAGAGGCTTGCCCTGTACATAGTGTGCGTGTGCCAGAATGATTGCGGCCAAGGTGCCCAGCACAGCCCAGGCCAGGAACCCCCAGTGCATAAAGGACTGAGCCAGTGCATTGGAAACTGCTGCAGCAGTGCCCGGCTCTGACGTGTAGGCTGGCGGTGTTACTACAAAGTGATAGATGGGCTCGCCAGCCGCAAAAAATACGCCACCACCGGCCAACAGCGTACACATAATGATAGAGAGCCAGCGGAAGGTGCTCATCTCTGGCCTGTCGAGGTTACCAATTTTAGCTTTCGCCGCCGGTGTGCAAGCCAGACCAATAGCGATAAAGAATGTGGCCAACAACAACATCTGGAAGTAAGTGCCAAACACTTTGGCAGTCCAGGCAAAACCGTTACCAATCAGCTCAGCTACGCCTTTGAGATCGAACAGAGAAAAGCCAACAAACAGCGCAATAAAACCAACGCTGAGCGTGAGTACTACCGGGTCGCCAAGCTGAGCTATTGAATAGTCTCCGCCTGATTTGTCGTTACCCTTAATCATAAACTAAACCTTTTTTAATAAATTCCGGCGCGGGACAGTGCCATAAAACCCCTCCTATTACCAATATGACCACGGGCTTTCTGCCCCTGATGGCGCGCGTTTGGCTGCCCCGCCTCAAGCGGGGACGTGCAATTGACCATGCCGAGCTTCGCCCACATAAAACGCTGGCGATGTGCCGGGGAATGCCCAGAACGGAGTCATCTCAGAGGACGGGAATATGTTCGGAAAGCGCGGGTCTCGCTGAGATGGCCCGGCAATGGTTTTTTCCTGAACCATGGAAATGTACTGGTCAACTGAGTTTTCGAGCGTGTTGCCGTTGATGATAACTTCGGTGCCTATGGTCTTTGCATAGGCCGCCACGCCGCTGGCAGCAGAAAGATGGGGTGCGTATGAATCCACACTCACGCCGTTTTCACTGGTCACCCACAGGCCTTCATCTGTGTGTACCACGATGGAGTGATTGCCTTCAGTGTGGCCAGGGGTGTGTACCAGCGCCACGCCATCACCCAGCATGATCGAGCCGTCAAACTTGATGATCTTGTCGTCGGCAATTCCGGCAATGCCGCTGGGGCAATACCAGTCCGCTTGATACGGGTTCAGATCCTGAGCAGATTCCCATTCGCGCCAATGCACCAGTAGTTTGGCATTGGGGAAGATCGCCTGCTCCGTATCCGTGCCGAGCCAGCGGCGCACATCCTGAGTGTGTAGATGGTCGTAGGTAATGTAATCGATGTCTTCTGGCTTCAGGCCAAGGCTGGCGACAATATCCGGCGCCGTACTCTGCCGATCAACAATCATGTTCGTGAAAAAGCTCGGGGTGTTGTCCTGCAGGCGGCGGAAGAAAGGCGTCTCACCGTTGCGCTCATAGTCTGATGGCGACACCAACATGGTTTTTACGCCGTCCTCGGTATCAAACTGCACCACGAACACACGGTTCTGTATGTGAACGTACTCTACAAAGCGTTCCCGTGAAAACGCATTCCGTAGCCCGTAGCGGGCAGGGTAAGGCACTTTGATCAGATCAAACGAGCGGAAATAACGCGCCTTTGGTCCCGCCAACATGGTTTTACGAAAGCCCTCGGCAGCCGCGCGGGTGTCCTCGACTCTGGCCTGCTGGCCGTATGCGCTGCGTGATCCGTCAAAATCCTTGATCTGTTTGAAAAGTGTCATCGGGTTCCCCTTCTTGTTCTCAACGGAAGTTGTCGGATTCAAAGTTCTTGCGACCGCGCTCCATGGCGCGGCGGGCCATGCTCAAGAAAAAGGCGGGCACGGTATTGGACAGCCTGCCGAGAATCTCGTCTTGCCAGGGCAGATAGTACTCCAGAGGTTGCTTACGCAGGACTGGCCCCAACACAGCTCTGGCAACTTCATCGGCAGACAGTGCGCGGCTGCTGGCAAAGGTCATGGCTGAATTCTCGTCGCCCCGCTGCTGATCCAGCATCGCCGTTTTAACCGGGCCGGGCCCGACAAGCGACACTGCAATGCCGCGGGGGCGAAGGTCACCTGCGGCAGCGATACTGAAGCCCCGAACCGCAAATTTGCTGGTGGCGTAAACGGCGTTACCCGGCAACGGGCACAAGGAGGCCAGAGAGCCAATGTTGATGATGTGTCCACGGTGGCCGCTGGCCAGCATGTGGGCTGCGGCTGCATTGGTGCCAAAAATCACGCCTTTTACATTCACATCGAGAGTCAAGTCAACATCGTCGCTGGATAGCTCTCCAGTGCGACCACTGCGAAGCACGCCTGCCACGTTAATCAGCACGTCTACTTTCCGCTTGTCATCGGCAAGGCGCTGGAACATGGACTGCCACTGTGCGTCTTTACGAACGTCGAGGGTTTCGCAGCGTACTTTTTCATGATTCGCCCAGCGCCTGGCAAGGCCATCGGCGTCCATATCGGCTGCGATGACACTGTGGCCACCCTGAATGGCCTGTTCAACTATGCAAGCGCCTATGCCACAGGCTGCGCCCGTTACCAATAACAACATCGAAGTTACTCCGTGACCGGAATGGTCGTAAGTGTTCGGCAGTTTTTGAGGATAAGGGTGACAAAGTGCCTGGTCACATGCTTGACACAGACTGCCACGTTTTTAACACTTTACGCCAGCCTACCGATGTTGAGAGTGATATGACCCTTCGCCGCCGATCCATTCCGGCCAGCTTTGCCCTGGCGCTCTACGAGTATCTGGATCGCAAAGGTATCCACAGCGACCAGCTACTGAAGTTGCCCAGGCCGCCTCAGGACACCTTGTTAAATGCCGAGATGCCCATCGACGTTTGGCGTCAGCTACTTGAGCGTGCAGCTGTTTATTTGGACGACCCGCGATTGGGGTTGCACCTGGGGCAAACCATCATCCCGCGCCATGCCGGTGTGCTGGGCTATGTGATCATGGCGTCGAAAACTCTTGGCGAGGCCATCGCCCGCTTCCATCAATACCAGCGACTGATCTATGACGTTACGCCACTGATTGTGAGAGAAGAGGGCGGCGAGATGGAGTTGGTATGGGATGCGCAGCATGGTCGCCCGGGCCCGCTGGTAGACGAAACAGCCGTGACGGCCCTCGTCAACTTTCTCCGTCGCCTTACTTTGCCTGATCTCGCGCCGCAGCGGGTGGACTTCATCAACCCCACGCCAGAGAGCAGCGCGGCCTATATGGACTATTTTGGCTGCCCCGTGCGGTTCGAGCAGCCTGAAACAGTGATCCGAATTCCCGCGAGCGCCTTGGCGCACCCCCTAACAACCTCAGACCCGGCCATGTTAACCATGCTGGAGGCACAAGCCGATTCGTTGCTGGCACGCCTGCCACGAGAATCCCCGTTGGTTGACGATGTGCGCCGGCGAATAAGCAGACTGTTATCTGATCAGCATTTGGATATTGCGGCTGTTGCTGAATGTATGGGTGTCTCTACCCGCACTCTGCAACGCCAACTGGCGGCAGAAGGCACCAGCTTTCTGAAAGAGGTAGGAGCAGTGAGGCGTGAAATCGCAGAGCGCTATTTGCGAGAGACAAATCTTGGGTTAGTCGATATTGCGCTGATACTGGGCTATTCAGAGCACAGTGCCTTCACACGCAGCTTTATTCGGTGGACGGGGATGTCGCCGAATAAGTATAGGCGGCAGAGGAGTTGAGTTGTGGTTATAAATAGTCATAAAAAAAGCCCCTGAAGTCAGGGGCTTTTAGGGTAGTTGGTGGAGACGGCGGGAATTGAACCCGCGTCCGCCAGCACTGTGCCTTGAGATCTACATGTTTATGTCCTTCTATTGATTTAACCTCGAACGACCCGAAGGCCAGGGTGTAAGAGGCGAGTTCTTTAAATCTTAGCCGTTAGACAGTGAACTCTGGATAACGGAGCATCCCGTAAGCGATGACGTCCTGAGATGTAGCTCTGGGCTACGGGCGACCCAGTCAGGACGACTAGCAGCTTACGCTGCTAGTGAGTAGTTTTCGTCGTTTGCGACTATTGCGTTGCAGCTTTGGATTAACGAGATTCGCTGCCATCTCGACATGCACCCAAGGGTTCGCCACCAGCGTCGAAGCCATGTCGTCCCCTTACTCACAGTATATGTGGGCTAATCCCACAACTTCAAGGTTTGTTTGTTGCGGCTTGTACCGTCAAGTGGTGTTTTCTCGCATAATGCGCTGTTTTTGGCGGTCCCAGTCACGCTCTTTCTCGGTGGCGCGCTTGTCGAACAGCTTCTTGCCCTTTACCAGGGCAATCTCGCACTTCACTTTGTTCTTCTTCCAATACAGCGCCAGAGGCACGCAAGTCTGGCCTGCCTGGCTTGTTTCCCCGATCAGCTTGGCCAGCTCCTTGGCGTGCAGCAGCAGTTTGCGGGTGCGAGTAGGATCGGCAATAACATGGGTAGAGGCTTCGGTCAGGGGCTGAAAGTGCCCGCCCAGCAAGAAAGCTTCGCCGTCCTTCAACAATACATAGGCGTCGGTTATCTGGGCCTTGCCGGCGCGCAATGATTTCACTTCCCAGCCGAGTAAAACCATACCCGCTTCGAAGCGTTCTTCTATGTGGTATTCGTGTTTCGCCTTTTTGTTCAGGGCGATGGTACTGCTCGGCGTACCGGGTTTTTTCTTGCTCATGAATCAATTATCCGGATGCGGACGAATGAACGGGCCGGCCAATCGCAGGACGGCAAAAAGCGCATTGTAGCTCAGGAGTGCCAGACTGGTCACGAAATCGCCCTCAAAGGCACCGGCGGTTCGTGCGCTGAGGAGTCCTTCGGCTACAATACTGGACCAGACACTTTTCGAGGCGAAAATGCCTACGCCATACCAAACACATATCGGGTCGTTTACCCGGAAATCAACCTTCTTCTGGGCTGCAGTGGGCGCAACTGTCGGCTTGGCAAACCTGTGGCAATTCCCGTATCTGGCGAGCCTGCATGGTGGCGGGCTGTTTATTCTTCTATATCTCGGTTGCCTGTTGCTGGTCACACTACCTTTGATGATTACTGAGGCGGCCATCGGCCGAAACGCCCGTCACGGAATTGTGCTGGCGATGGATGGGTTGATACGCAGTGCGAAACGTTCCAGAGCCTGGATGGCTGTAGGTCGGCTCAGTGTATTGAGCGCATTTCTGGTTCTGTCGTTTACGGCGGTTTTCGGGTCGATCGCCTTGGCTTACGTGTTTTATGGCGCCGTGGGTCGGTTTTCCGGAGCAGGGCAGGCGGAGGCGACAGGCGTGCTTGCCGCATTGGTTTCTGATCCTCGTGAGTTTCGTGTATTCATGGGGTGGCACGGTTTTTTTCTGGTGATGGTTTTGTGGGTGTCTGGGCAGGGCGTGGTTGGGGGGCTTGAGCGCGCGTTCAGAATTGTTGTGCCTGGTACGTTGATACTCATGCTGGCGCTATTTGGGCTTGCTACCTGGTACGGCCGGATTGACGGCGCCATGACCCAAATACTCGAGATGCATCCGCAGGATCTCACATGGACAAGCCTCAGTACGGCGTTGTTTCATGCCTTTTATACCTTGGGCTTGGGAATGGGTGTGTGGGCGGTTCTGGGTGCTTACACCACTCCGAACACGCAGCTCAAACGATCCATTCTGGCTGTTGTATTGATGGATACCCTGGTTGCGATTCTGGCAGGGTTAATGATTTTCGCCATGGCTACGCAAAGCAGCGTTTTTGATGGGGAGCGCGGTTTTAGCCTGTTGTTTGTGTCGCTTCCGGTATCGCTTGCCGAGCTGCCGGCAAGTCAGTTTGTTATCGCAACTGTTTTTCTGATGGTTGTGATGATTGTCTGGTCAACGGCTCTCGCATTGCTGGAACCGGTCGTTGGATGGTTCCGTGAGTGGACGGGTGCGCCTCGCGGGTTGTCTGTGTTATTGGTGGGGTTGTCCGTTTGGCTTGCCGGGCTCGCCTCGCTGTTTTCGTTCAATTTATGGTCGCAATACCGGCTCGGTGGCGCCACGGTATTCCGCTGGCTTGAGCTGTTAACCGGCGGGTTGATGATTCCGTTAGTCGCGATTCTTATTGCGCTCTTTACCGGCTGGTGCCTGACACGCAACCTTTCAAAAAGCATGCTTGGAAAAACGCCGGGGCTGTTTGGCACAATCTGGTTCTGGGTTATGCGCCTGGTCCTGCCTCTTGTCGTTGCGTACATAGGTATTCACTACACTGCAAACTCACTGGTAAACATGTGCAATACCGGTAGCGAAGCGCTTTGGTGTGAGCCCGGGCCGGGGCTGGTGCTGCAAGAGCAACATGGCACACCACCACAGCCAATTGAAAAGAGTGGCGTGGATGCTGTCGATGATGAAGCAGGTGAGTTGGTGCCCGCAGAGCAAACGACTGACAACAAGTCCGACCTGCCGCAGTCCCTCCCGGAAAATGCCCCCAAAGACGGTGATATCCTTTATCATAGCGTTTGATTACAGGTGTGTTTGCGGCCGCAGGGCCTGTAATCAGCCTTAAAGTGTATTCGTAAGCAGGACAACCGGTTCCGATGGCTCATCAGATTGATAAAACAGCTCTGGTTATGCACTCTGCGGAGCGCATGTTTCACTTGGTCAATGATATTGCCCGCTACCCCGAGTTTCTCCCCTGGTGCGCAGGCGCCGAGATTCATCAGCAGGATCCTGAGCAGATTATGGCGTCGCTGGAAATTGCAAAGGGAGGCGTTCGCCACAAGCTCACCACCCGCAATCAGTTGCTGATGCCCGAAGCCATTGAAATGAGTTTGGTGGATGGTCCGTTTCGGAACCTGAAGGGGCGCTGGCACTTTAAAGCGCTGGATGATAATGCCTGCAAGGTGATTCTGACGTTGGAGTTTGAGTTCTCAGGCTCGCTTTCGCGTATGACCTTCGGGCCTGTTTTCAATCAGGCGGCGACAACCATGGTGGATGCATTCTGTCGTCGTGCCGACGTTATATACAAGGGAGGCGTGTGATGCTTCGAGTTGAGGTAGCTTACGCGCGGCCAGACAAGCAGGAAATAATATCGGTACAAGTGCCTGATGGCGCGACGGCTGTGGACGCGGCTCGACTGTCAGGAATTACCACTATTTTCCCGGAGATTGATGTTGATTCCATCAATATGGGGATATTTGGCAAGGTAATAAAAAAGCCTGCGGATCACGAACTGCGAGATGGAGATAGAGTTGAATTATATCGCCCGCTCCAGATTGATCCGAAGCAGGCACGGTTAAACCGGGCTAAAAAGAAGTCTGTGGCAGATTAATAAGCCGGGGTTTCGTTCAGGAGTTCTGCTTCATAGTGGGTGTATCGGTCAGCGTCGTAATAGACGATGATGCGCTGCTCTTCGATAGGGCCCCCTCTGCGTTGGAATGTGTATACATAGTATTCCCGGGAGCTATCAACCGGGTTGAGCATCAAAGGGCTCCCCAGTAACGCCTGAACCTGGCTGCGGGGCATGCCTTCGTTAAGTTTGGACAGCTCTTCATCGGTAACAATGTTGCCTTGCTGAACATTGATCTTGTATACGCCCGGGAAAGCGCAACCGGAGAGAATGATAGTGAGAATGAGAGCTGTGAGCTTTTGCATCGCCGGAGGAAATCCTCTATCTTGAAATCGCCTGCCAAGGGCAGGTGTGGCACGGGTTAACCGTTAAATGGCGGCTTCATCATACCGGAAGCCGTGAGGCACACCAAAGAGTGAATAGTAACATGTCATCTGAAAACGCCGAACTACGAAAAGTCGGTCTCAAGGTAACTCTGCCAAGAGTGAAAATTTTCAACATCCTGGAAAGCGCCAAGGACCATCATCTCAGCGCAGAAGATGTCTATAAACGGCTTCTGGATCAGGGTGATGATGTGGGCTTGGCCACCGTATACCGCGTGCTTACTCAGTTTGAGACGGCGGGACTGGTGTTGCGTCACAACTTTGAAGGCGGCCATGCCGTATTCGAAATGGCCGGCGAAGATCATCATGATCATATGGTTTGCACGCAGACAGGGCAGGTGGTTGAGTTTGTCGATGAGATCATCGAAGAGCGTCAAAAAATAATTGCGAAAGAGCACGGCTATGAAATTGTAGAGCACAGCCTGATTCTTTACGTTAAGCCCCTCAAGTAATTACCTAAGCGTCAACAACTCAAAAAAAGGGGCAGGCCGATAAGCCTGCCCCAATAGCTCTCAGGGTCGAGAGGGGAAGGGATTGGTGCCACTCGTTCAGTGGTGGGTAGCCTGTCCTTTAGAAAACATTTCCGTTGCGTGGGCCAGTGTGTGCTCTGTCATATCAACACCCCCAAGCATTCTTGCCACTTCACTGATTCTTCCCTGGTCATCCAGAGATTCGATTTTTGAGAAAGTCGCGTCTTGTTGGGTAAATTTGCTTACAAACAAGTGTTGATGACACTGCGCTGCAACCTGCGGCAAGTGAGTGACGCAGATAACCTGTCCATTAGCCCCCAACGAACGTAGCAGTTTGCCGACCACCTCTGCGGTACCGCCGCCAATGCCCACGTCAACTTCGTCGAAGATCAGGGTTGGTGTGGTGGATGTTTGCGCAACAACCACTTGAATTGCCAAGCTGATTCGTGAAAGTTCGCCGCCGGAAGCAACTTTTGCAAGAGGCCTTGCCGGTTGCCCTGGGTTGGCGCTTACCAGAAATTCTACTTCTTCCAGCCCGTGAGGTGCCGGCTCGTTCTGATTGTTACTGCTCAGGTGAGTAACAAACTGAACCGACGGCATGCTCAGCTGGGCAAGCTCACTTGCGATACGTTGATCCAGCTCCCCTGCTGCTTTGGCGCGAATGTCAGAAAGCTTGCCGGCCAGTTCATTGAACACCGTGCGGTGGCCTTCAAGATCTATTTCCAGTTGTTCCAGGCTGCCTTCGCCGCCGTCCAGTTCCGCCAGTTCTGCACTTTGCCGCAAGTGAAATTCCGGGAGTTCCTCGGGGTTGATGCGGTGTTTGCGGGCCATCTGGTAGATCGCGCTCAGCCTGTCCTCTACTTCGGTCAGTCGGGCTGGGTCTGCTTCATAGTCATCCACAAAGTGGCGGAGGTTGTCGCCGGCTTCACTGATCTGAATTTGTGCTTCGTTGAGCATTTGAATTGTGTCGGCCAGCGCAGGTATTTCGACCGGCAACTGTTCTAGTTGCTGTAACGCTTGGCGCAATAAACCTGCGGCGCTGGTTTCATTTTCTGTGCACAGCAAGGCTGCCTGGTGGCTATTATGAAGAATGGCATCGGCCTGGCTCAGTTGTGCCTGCTCTTGCTCAAGTTCCTCTTGCTCTCCTTCATTCAGTGCAAGGCGATCAAGCTCCTCCACTTGGTAGCGCAGCAGTTGGAGTCGGGCTTCCGACTCTTCCGCATTTTGCTGGCGTTCGATCAGTTTTGTGCGAATCTGGTTCCAGCTTTTCCATGCTTCACGGGTCTGGTTGGCAAGATCTTCAGCGCCTGCGTATTCATCGATCAGCTTGCGGTGGGTTTCTTTTCGTAGAAGTGATTGGTGCTGATGCTGGCTATGGATATCCATCAGCAGTCCGCCCAGGTCTTTCAGGTGCGCCAAAGGGCAAGGTTGGCCGTTAATATACGCGCGAGACCGCCCGTCCTTGCTGATGACCCGGCGCAGAATGCAATCGGCGTCGTCATCCAGTTCATGGCTTTCCAGCCACCGCAGAGCGTCCGGGATGCTCGAAACATCGAAGGTGGCCGTAATGTCTGCACGCTTGGCGCCATGGCGCACAGCGCCGGCATCGGCGCGCCCACCCATGGCTAACCCCAGTGCATCCAGCACAATGGATTTGCCCGCTCCTGTTTCACCAGTGAGGGCCGTCATGCCCTTGCTGAATTGCAGTTCTACTCTTTCGGCGATCGCGTAGTTTGAAACGGTGAGCTGTGTGAGCATGCAGGAAACCTCCGCTCTTGAAAATATACTGTTCGTTCATACAGTGACTGTGAATATATACAGGGGTTTTCGGGTTTGCAATCATTTGGCTGATATTTTCTTCAGGAATGGGGGATTTAATGGTTGAAACCTGAGCGGTGAGCCCCATATCGGTTCGCAATAGCATTCTTCTGGCTCCGTCGAGTCAGAGCCTATGTTCAATTGGCCGCGTTTAGGCCGGCCGCCGAAGATCTGGCAGGAGTATTCATGAGCACCGAAGAAAACCGCAACGAACAGTTGGATGAGTTGAATGAAGCCGCCAATGCCGCTGCTGAAGATGCGCAGTCTGGCGAGCAGGGAGTGGAGCAGGAAGAGGTTTCCGAGCTGGATTCCCTGAAAGAGCAGCTGCAGGATTCACAAGAGCAAATGCTGCGCTTGCATGCGGAAATGCAGAACGTGCGTCGCCGTGCGGAGATGGATGTTGAGAAGGCGCACAAGTTTGCGTTGGAGAAGTTCGTTAAAGAGCTGCTACCTGTAGCAGACAGTCTTGAGAAGGCGGTTGAGAGCACGGAAGGCCAGGAAAGTGCCGGTGAGTTGGTGGCTTCTATCCGTCAGGGCGTTGAAATGACGCTCAATCTGTTTGTTTCGAGCTTGAAGAAGTTCAATGTTGAGCCCCTGAACCCGGTGGGCGAGCCATTTGATCCCCAGCAGCACGAAGCCATGTCGATGGTGCCTGCACCCAATGCTGAGCCAAACAGCGTGGTAGCGGTAATCCAGAAAGGCTATCTGCTGAACGGGCGCGTAGTGCGTCCTGCAATGGTGATGGTGGCCAAGGCTCAGGATGCACCAAAAATTGACGAGCAGGCTTGAAAAGCTACTCAAAGCGCCAATATAGCCATTAAGCAAAACTAACCGGATTCATGTTTTCCGGGCAACCATTAAGTACCGCATTCAGAAGAACTGGAGTGATTAAATGAGCAGGATTATCGGAATTGACCTTGGAACCACCAACTCGTGTGTCGCCATCATGGATGGCGACAAGGTCCGGGTTATCGAAAACGCCGAGGGTGATCGTACTACCCCGTCAATCATTGCCTACACCGATGACAATGAAATTCTGGTGGGTCAGTCAGCCAAGCGCCAAGCAGTTACCAACCCGCAGAACACCATTTATGCCATCAAGCGACTGATTGGTCGTCGATTCAAAGATGACGTTGTTCAGAAAGACATCAAAATGGTGCCCTATAAAGTTGCCGAAGCAGATAACGGCGATGCGTGGGTAGAAGTTAAAGGTCAGAAAATGGCGCCTCCCCAGGTGTCTGCAGAAATTCTGAAGAAGATGAAGAAGACTGCAGAAGACTATCTGGGCGAGAAGGTAACGGAAGCGGTAATCACCGTTCCGGCTTACTTTAATGACAGTCAGCGTCAGGCTACTAAAGATGCTGGCCGAATTGCTGGTCTGGAAGTAAAGCGCATCATCAACGAGCCGACCGCTGCTGCCCTGGCTTATGGTCTGGACAAGAAGACCGGCGACCGCACAGTTGCAGTTTATGACTTGGGTGGTGGTACCTTCGACCTCTCCATTATCGAAATTGCTGATGTTGATGGCGAGCACCAGTTTGAAGTTCTGGCTACCAACGGTGACACCTTCCTGGGTGGTGAAGATTTCGATATGAAAATCATCGAATTCCTGGCTGACCAGTTCAAGAAAGACAGTGGTATTGATCTGCGCGGCGACTCGTTGGCCATGCAACGCCTGAAAGAAGCGGGCGAGAAAGCGAAGATTGAGCTTTCCAGCAGCCAACAGACCGACGTTAACCTGCCGTACATCACTGCAGATGCCAGTGGTCCCAAGCACATGAACGTAAAGTTGACCCGTTCCAAGCTTGAGTCGTTGGTAGAAGATCTGGTTGAGCGTAGCCTCGAGCCTTGTAAGGTTGCCCTGAAAGACTCAGGTTTGAGCGTTGGTGAGATCGACGAAGTTATCCTGGTTGGTGGTCAGACACGTATGCCACTGGTTCAGGAAAAAGTTAAGGCGTTCTTTGGTAAAGAAGCTCGTAAAGACGTAAACCCGGACGAAGCTGTTGCAATGGGTGCGGCGATTCAGGCGGCCGTACTGTCTGGCGATGTGAAAGACGTTCTGCTTCTGGATGTCACTCCGCTGACCCTGGGTATTGAGACCATGGGTGGCGTGGCTACACCGGTAATCGACAAGAACACCACGATTCCGACCAAGAAGTCTCAGACCTTCTCTACAGCTGAAGATAACCAGACAGCGGTTACCATTCACGTTGTTCAGGGTGAGCGTAAGCAAGCAGCGCAGAACAAGTCTCTGGGTCGCTTCGACTTGGCCGACATTCCACCTGCTTCACGTGGCGTACCGCAGATTGAAGTAACTTTCGATATTGATGCCAACGGTATTCTGAACGTGTCTGCGAAAGACAAGGCTACCGGCAAAGAGCAGTCCATCGTAATCAAGGCTTCTTCTGGCTTGAACGATGACGAAATCGAAAAGATGGTGCAGGACGCCGAAGCGAACGCTGAGGAAGATCGCAAGTTTGAAGAGTTGGTTCAGGCTCGTAACCAGGGCGACGGCATGGTTCACGCTGTGCGCAAGACCCTGACTGACGCTGGTGACAAAGTCAGCGACAGCGAGAAAGAGTCTATTGAAGCTGCCATCAAGGATCTGGAAGACGCACTGGCCGGTTCCGACAAAGATGACATCGAAGCTAAAACCCAGAAGCTGACAGAAGTGTCGGGTGAGTTGGCTCAGAAGATGTACGCAGACCAGGATGGGCAGGCACAGCAAGCTGGTGGGCAGGAAGAAGCTCAGTCCGCCGACGATGCAGTGGATGCCGAGTTTGAAGAAGTTAAAGACGACGAAAAGAAGTAATTCGGACGTTTATCAAGTAGTTGGTTGGAAAACGCGGAGCTGATCCGCGTTTTCCGCGTTTAAAAAACAGGGTTTTGAAGCATGGCCAAACGCGATTATTACGACATTCTCGGAGTTTCCCGGGACGCGGACGAAAAAGAAGTTAAGCGGGCTTACCGAAAGCTTGCGATGAAGTATCACCCCGACCGCAACCCGGAAGACAAAGACGCTGAGAACAAGTTCAAAGAGGCCAGCGAAGCCTACGAAATACTGGCAGACCAGTCCAAACGTGCGGCATACGACCAGTATGGTCATGCGGGAGTAGATGGACAGGCCGGCGGTGGATTCGGCGGTGGTGGTAACTTCTCCGATATCTTCGGCGATGTGTTTGGCGACATCTTTGGTGGCGGTGGCGGTGGCAGAGGCGGCCGCAATACCCGTGGTTCGGACCTGCGTTACACTCTGGAGCTGGATCTTGAAGAGGCGGTAAAAGGGAAAACAGTCAAGATAACCATTCCCGGCCACCGGGAGTGCGATACCTGTGATGGCAGTGGCGCGGAAAAAGGCTCCCGCCCAGAAACCTGCGGTACCTGTAGAGGTATGGGCCAGGTTCGCATGCAGCAGGGTTTCTTTGCTGTGCAGCAAGCGTGTCCCACATGTCGTGGTTCAGGCCAGATTATTAAAAACCCCTGTAAGTCATGCCACGGTCAGGGCAGGGTGCAGGAAGAGAAAACCCTCTCCGTTAAAGTACCGCCCGGAGTTGATACCGGTGACCGTATACGGCTCTCCGGTGAAGGCGAGATGGGTATAGATGGTGGCCCGTCTGGCGACCTGTACGTGCAGATGTCGGTTCGTGAGCACTCAATCTTTACCCGCGACGGCCGCAACCTCTATTGTGAAGTGCCTATCAGCATTATTGATGCCACGCTGGGTGGTGAGCTTGAAGTGCCAACGCTGGATGGTCGCGTGAAACTGAAAATTCCGCCCGAAACCCAGACAGGCAAACTGTTCCGGTTGCGCAACAAAGGCGTTAGCCCGGTGCGCGGAGGTCCATCGGGTGATCTTTTGTGTCGGGTGATTATCGAGACACCGGTTAATCTGACCAAGCGCCAGAAGGAGCTGCTCGAGGAGTTCCAGGTAACTCTCGATGGCAGCAATAACGGCACCAACCATGCCCCGAAGAAAACGTCCTGGTTTGAGGGTGTTAAGAGCTTCTTCGACGAAATGAAATTCTGATCAGCTTCATATAAGGAAAAGGCCATGAGGGTAGCAATCATCGGCGCCGCCGGGCGCATGGGTAAAGTGCTGATTGAAGCAGTTGACGGCACAGAAGGGCTCGAACTGGGCGCGGCTATCGTCGAGCCAGGTAGCAGCCTCATCGGAGCCGATGCCGGCGAAATGAGCAGCATCGGCAAAACCGGCGTTAAGATGGCAGGTACCCTGGCCGACGTAAGAGACGATTTCGACGTGCTGGTGGACTTCACCTTCCCGGATCTCACCCTGGAAAACGCCGAATTCTGCGCAGCCAACGGTAAAATGCTGATCATCGGCACCACTGGTCTGACTGATGCCGAAAAGCAGCAGCTGGCCTTGGCGGCAGAATCTACCCAGGTAGTGTTTGCGCCCAACATGAGCGTAGGCGTTAACGTGGTGCTGAACCTCCTGCGCACTGCTGCAGCAACGCTGGGCGACGACTACGACGTCGAAATCATCGAAGCCCATCACCGCCACAAAAAAGACGCGCCCTCTGGTACCGCTTTGCGCATGGGCGAAGTGGTTGCTGATGCACTGGGTCGCGATCTTAAAGAGTGTGCAGTCTATGGCCGTGAAGGTTTCACTGGCGAGCGCACCCGCAAGGAAATCGGTTTCGAAACCATCCGCGCCGGTGACGTAGTGGGCGATCACACAGTCCTGTTCGCCACCGAAGGTGAGCGCATTGAAATTACTCACAAGGCAAGCAGCCGGATGACCTTCGCAAAAGGCGCCATGCGTGCCGCTCTGTGGCTGAAAGACAAGCCTGCTGGCTTGTACGACATGCAGGATGTTTTGAGCTTGAAGTGAGTTTCAGGTAACTCTGAGGTGGCGGGCTGGGCTCGTCGTCCGGGAATGTCGGAGGCCATGGACGGCCGGAGACAAGCGCACAGGGAAGTGCTTGTAGCGTTTCCCGGACGACGAGCCCAGCTCGCCACCGGTGCAAGAGCCATGTGACATTTTACATGGACACAAAACCGCAAATTTCATACAATAAGGCGGTTTAACTGCACCAAGCGTAGGCTTCGAAAAGCCCAAGGGACCAAAAGTCCCCGGATAACAATAAGCGGGACGGAGTTTTTACTCCCTCTCGCTTTTTTGCGACCTGAATTTGCGCTTGCGTTCCTGTACGTGACGAAACGAAACGCCACTCGATGAGGATACAAGCCTTGAGCACACCCGCAATCCTTGCACTCGCAGACGGAAGCCTGTTTTACGGCACCGCCATTGGCGCTGACGGCGAAACCAGCGGCGAAGTGGTGTTCAACACCGCGATGACCGGCTACCAGGAAATACTGACCGATCCGTCCTACGCCCGCCAACTCGTTACCCTGACATACCCGCACATCGGAAACACAGGTGTAAACGAAGAAGACGTAGAATCAGACCGTATACAGGCTGCCGGCCTGATTATCCGCGACCTGCCACTGGTTGCCAGCAACTGGCGCAGCACCGGATCGCTCGACGAATACCTGCGAAGCAACAACATTGTCGGAATAGCCGATATAGACACCCGTCGCCTAACGCGCATCCTCCGCGACAAAGGCTCACAGAGCGGCGCCATTGTGGCTGGTGCTGATGCCACTGCCGAACGCGCACTGGAACTTGCCAAAGCGTTTCCCGGGCTCGAAGGCATGGATTTGGCAAAAGTGGTTACCTGCGAAAAGCCTTACAAGTGGACCCAGGGAGACTGGACGCTAGGTAAAGGATACGCAGAAGGTGGCGAGACCAAGTTTAAAGTAGTGGCCTGGGATTACGGCGTTAAGTTCAACATCTTGCGCATGCTTGCCTCCCGCGGCTGCGAAGTCACTGTTGTGCCTGCCCAAACCCCTGCTTCAGAAGTGCTGGCCATGAGTCCGGATGGCATCTTCCTGTCTAACGGCCCGGGCGATCCAGAACCCTGCGATTATGCAATCAAGGCAATTCAGGAAGTGCTCGAAACCGAAATCCCAGTGTTTGGTATCTGCTTGGGTCATCAGCTACTGGCCATTGCCAGCGGTGCGAAAAGCATGAAAATGAAACATGGCCACCACGGTGCAAACCATCCGGTTCAGCGGATGCCCAATGGCACCGTCATGATTACCAGCCAAAACCACGGCTTTGCAGTGGATGAAGCATCCTTGCCTGATGTGCTGGAAGTTACCCACAAGTCGCTGTTTGATGGCACTTTGCAGGGCGTTCGTCGTACTGACAAACCAGCATTCAGTTTTCAGGGGCATCCCGAAGCAAGCCCGGGTCCCGGTGATGTGGCGTCATTGTTTGATGAGTTTGTCCAGCTGATGGAAGCCAGAACGGCCTAAAGCCGATTCATGGCAAAAATGCCACACCAGACACGCGCCGCGTTTATGCGCTGCAAGAATTTAAATGTTGCTGACAGGTTTACCAAGACATGCCAAAACGGACCGATATTAAAAGCATCCTGATTCTGGGCGCAGGCCCGATTGTAATCGGGCAGGCGTGCGAATTTGACTACTCCGGAGCCCAGGCCTGTAAAGCCCTGCGTGAGGAAGGTTACCGCGTCATCCTGGTTAACTCGAACCCGGCCACCATTATGACCGACCCGGTGATGGCGGATGCCACCTACATCGAGCCGATTACATGGCAAACCGTTGCCAAGATTATTGAAAAAGAAAAGCCTGATGCCGTGCTGCCAACCATGGGCGGCCAGACAGCACTGAACTGTGCGCTGGAATTGGAAAAGCACGGCGTGCTGGCCCAGCACGGTGTGGAAATGATTGGCGCTAACGCCGACACCATCGACAAGGCAGAAGATCGCAGCCGTTTCGACAAGGCCATGAAGGCAATTGGCCTTGAGTGTCCCCGCGCGTCTATCGCGCATTCCATGGAAGAGGCCTGGAAGGTTGCTGACGACATCGGCTTCCCATGCATCATTCGCCCCTCGTTCACCATGGGTGGTTCTGGTGGCGGTATTGCGTACAACCGGGACGAGTTTGAAGAGATCTGTACCCGCGGGCTGGATCTCTCGCCAACCAAAGAGCTGCTTATCGATGAGTCGCTGATTGGCTGGAAAGAGTATGAGATGGAAGTGGTTCGCGACAAGGCAGACAACTGTATTATCGTGTGCTCCATCGAGAACTTCGATGCCATGGGCGTCCACACCGGCGACTCCATCACCGTCGCGCCAGCGCAGACGCTGACCGACAAGGAATATCAAATCATGCGGGACGCCTCCCTGGCTGTTTTGCGTGAAATCGGCGTGGAAACCGGTGGTTCCAACGTGCAGTTTGGTATCCATCCGGACACCGGTCGCATGGTTGTTATTGAAATGAACCCAAGGGTTTCCAGGTCATCGGCGCTGGCCTCCAAAGCAACGGGTTTCCCGATTGCCAAGGTCGCTGCCAAGCTAGCCGTTGGTTACACCCTGGACGAGCTGCGCAATGAAATTACCGGTGGTGTCACGCCGGCATCTTTCGAGCCCAGCATCGACTACGTCGTTACGAAAATTCCCCGCTTTACCTTTGAGAAGTTCCCTCAGGCTGACGCACGCCTTACCACTCAGATGAAATCTGTGGGCGAGGTTATGGCCATCGGTCGTACCTTCCAGGAATCCCTGCAGAAAGCCCTTCGCGGGCTGGAAGTGGGTTCAGATGGTTTTGATGAGCAGCTCGAAGAGTTCACCTCAGAGAATTCCCGTGAAACCCTTACCCGCGAGCTTAGCGTTCCCGGTGCCGAGCGTATTTGGTACATCGGTGATGCTTTCCGTGCCGGGCTTACCGTGGACGATGTATTTGAGTACACCCATGTCGATCCCTGGTACCTGGTGCAGATCGAAGATCTGATTCGGGAAGAGCAGGCTCTGAAATCTGCCGGTAAAGCCGATATTGATCACGCCACCTTGTTCCGTCTGAAGCGCAAAGGCTTCTCGGATGCTCGCCTGGCGAAATTGCTGGGCATTACGGACGTGAGCATGCGTAAGCTGCGGCACGATCTGGATATCCGGCCTGTATACAAGCGCGTGGATAGCTGCGCGGCAGAGTTTGCCTCCGATACCGCCTACATGTACTCCACCTACGAGGAAGAGTGCGAAGCTGAGCCGACCGATCGCGAGAAAATCGTGGTTATTGGTGGCGGGCCTAACCGGATTGGCCAGGGCATCGAATTCGATTACTGCTGTGTTCACGCGGCATTGGCCATGCGTGAAGATGGCTACGAAACCATCATGATCAACTGCAACCCGGAGACGGTATCCACCGATTACGATACCTCTGACCGCTTGTACTTTGAGTCGATTACGCTGGAAGACGTGCTGGAAATTATCCACATAGAAAAGCCCAAGGGTGTGATTGTTCAGTATGGCGGGCAGACACCTCTGAAGCTGGCCCGTGGCCTGGAGGCAGCCGGTGTGCCCATTATTGGTACCAGCCCGGATGCGATAGACCGCGCGGAAGATCGTGAGCGGTTCCAGCAGATGATTCAGCGTCTTGGGCTCAAGCAGCCTGAAAATGCCACCGTACGCAGCCTCGAAGAAGGAATTGTTGCGGCCAGTAAAATCGGCTATCCGCTAGTGGTTCGCCCTTCCTACGTGTTGGGTGGTCGGGCAATGGAGATTGTGTTCGGTGAGGATGAGTTGGTGCGTTACATGCGCAGCGCTGTGCTGGTCTCTAACGACAGCCCGGTTTTGCTGGATCACTTCCTGAATGCTGCCATTGAAGTAGATATCGATGCCATCTGCGACGGTACAGATGTCGTCATTGGTGGCATCATGCAGCATATTGAGCAGGCAGGTATTCACTCTGGTGATTCCGCGTGCTCCTTGCCACCTTATACGCTGCCTCCGGAAGTTCAGGATGCCATGCGTGATGCGGTCAGGAAGATGGCTCTCGAGCTTGAGGTTGTTGGCCTGATGAACGTTCAGTTGGCGTGGCAGGATGACGAGATCTATGTGATCGAGGTTAACCCGCGCGCTTCAAGAACGGTACCTTTTGTATCCAAGGCTATCGGCGTGTCTCTGGCCAAGGTCGCGGCGCGTGTGATGGCGGGCACCTCACTTGCCGAGCAGGGCTTCACGAAAGAAGTGGTACCCAGCTACTATGCAGTAAAGGAATCCGTATTCCCGTTCAACAAGTTCCCGTCGGTTGACCCGATTCTTGGGCCCGAAATGAAGTCCACGGGTGAAGTGATGGGGCTTGGTGATAGCTTCGATGAGGCCTTTGCCAAGGCGTCACTGGCGATTGGCGAGCGTTTGCCGTCCAGCGGAACCGTGTTTATGTCGGTTCGTGATGTAGATAAGGCTGGTGCAATTCAGGTCGCTCGTGATCTGGTGGCTATTGGCTTTGAACTTGTTGCTACCACTGGAACTGCGAAAGCGCTCCGTGCTGAGGGTATCGAAGTGGAGCGGGTGAACAAGGTTGGCGAAGGGCGCCCGCATATTGTGGACGCCATCAAGAATGGCCAAGTTCAGCTCATTATTAATACTACCGAAGGTCGCAAGGCTGTGTCTGATTCGGCGCAAATTCGCCAGTCGGCCCTGCAGACCAAAGTAGCTTATACAACAACACTGGCGGGCGGCGAAGCCTTCTGTCGGGCCATCAAGTTTGGCCCGGAGCGCACAGTACGCCGCCTGCAAGACCTCCACGCAGGGAAGTAAGATTATGAGTGATAGAGTGCCTATGACCAAAGTGGGCGAAGCCCGCTTACGTGAGGAGCTCCAGCAGCTGAAATCCAAGGATCGTCCGCGGGTTATCGCGGCGATTTCGGATGCTCGTGAGCACGGCGATCTCAAAGAGAACGCCGAGTACCACGCAGCTCGTGAGCAGCAGAGCTTTATTGAAGGCCGGATTCAGGAGATTGAAGGCAAGCTTTCTGCAGCGCAGGTGATCGACGTAACAGAAATGGAAAATACCGGCAGAGTGATCTTTGGTACCACGGTTCATCTGTTGAATGTGGATACCGATGAAGAGGTGGTCTACAAGATCGTCGGTGAGGATGAGGCGGATATCAAGGAAGGTAAGCTCTCGATATCTTCACCCATCGCTCGAGCGTTGGTAGGCAAGAGCGAAGATGATGTTGTTGCCATCCGTGTTCCGTCCGGCACTGTGGAGTACGAAATCGGAAAGGTTGAATACATCTGATGTTGCAGCGCTGGTAAATCCAGGGCACAAAAAAGCCGGCTGTGTATTGCACAGTCGGCTTTCTGCTTTTTGGCTTACAAGAGCGTCAGTTCTTGAGGCGCAAGAGGTTCGACAGCTTCGGATTTGGCTTCTTGGCTCTACGCAGAAGAACCGCAATCTTGCCGATGGTTTGCACTAGCTCGGCGCCACTGGCTTCGCACAGGGCGGTGATTGCTTCCTGGCGGGCTTCCCGATCCTGGCTTGCCACTTTAATCTTGATAAGCTCGTGGTCGTTCAGGGCGCGCTCCAGTTCTTCCTGGAGGTTTTCCGTAAGGCCCTTGTCGCCCACGATGATGACAGGTTTCAGGTTGTGGGCGATGGCCCGGTATTCCCGGCGCTGTTCCGCTGAAAGGCTCATGATTTAATCTCTTTATCGGTGCAATTAACAAAAGGTCAGCGGCATAATCGCTGGCAACGTCGTATAATCGGCGGATTGTAGCAGACAACCTTGTATACAGATCACCCTGCAGGCGTTGTAATTTCCGAGATAAGGCCCACATACAAGGAACATGGGGATTTATCCGGCGTTCAGGAACGTTTTCAGGTTGATCCGCAGCTACGTTTTTCTGTGGCCGTTACGGATGGGCCGTTTCTGGTGGATAGACGTATAATTGGTGTAAGGTGTCAGAAAAGAGTAGTTCCTTCGATGGCCTGCTCTTCAATTCACAGGTGATGATCCTTGAACGATATGGCAAAAAATCTGGTTCTCTGGCTGATAATAGCCGCGGTACTGTTGATGGTGTTTCAGAATTTCTCTCCCACCACCACCGGTCAGCAAGTCAATTACTCCCAATTCGTTGAAATGGTCCAGCAGGGTCAGGTCAACAAAGTCACTATTGATGGTCTGGAAATCCAGGGCACCCGTGGCGATGGTTCCCAGTTTCAGACAATTCGCCCCCAGGTGGCGGATAACAAGCTGATGGACGATCTGCTGGCGAACAAGGTGGAGGTCATCGGCAAAGAGCCCGAGCGCCAGAGCCTGTGGACGCAGTTGCTGGTCGCGGCTTTCCCGATTCTGATCATTATAGCGCTGTTTGTCTTCTTCATGCGGCAGATGCAGGGCGGCGGTGGCGGCAAAGGCCCCATGTCGTTCGGCAAGAGCAAGGCGCGTCTGATGAGCGAAGATCAAATCAAAACCACCTTCGCTGATGTCGCCGGTGTGGATGAAGCCAAAGAGGATGTTAAGGAGCTGGTGGACTTCCTTCGGGATCCCAGCAAGTTCCAGCGTCTGGGTGGCAGTATTCCCAAAGGCGTATTGATGGTGGGGCAACCAGGTACAGGTAAAACCCTATTGGCCAAGGCTATTGCTGGCGAAGCCAAGGTTCCTTTCTTCTCGATTTCCGGTTCGGACTTCGTTGAGATGTTCGTGGGTGTTGGTGCATCGCGCGTACGGGACATGTTTGAGCAGGCGAAGAAGCAGAGCCCTTGCATCATCTTTATTGATGAAATTGATGCGGTCGGTCGCCATCGTGGCGCGGGTATGGGGGGGGGTCACGACGAGCGTGAACAGACCCTGAACCAGTTGCTGGTTGAAATGGACGGCTTTGAGGGTAACGAAGGCGTTATCGTTATTGCGGCTACTAACCGCCCAGACGTTCTGGACCCTGCGCTTCTGCGCCCGGGTCGTTTCGATCGCCAAGTGGTTGTTGGCTTGCCAGATATCATTGGTCGAGAGCAAATCCTCAAGGTGCACATGAAAAAAGTGCCCCTGGACGAGGGCGTTGAACCTGCGCTGATTGCGCGCGGTACTCCAGGCTTTTCCGGTGCCGACCTTGCGAACCTGGTTAACGAGGCAGCGCTCTTTGCGGCTCGTCGGAACATGCGCCTGGTTTCCATGGAAGAGTTTGAGCTCGCGAAAGACAAAATCATGATGGGCGCCGAGCGCAAGTCCATGGTGATGAGCGAAAAGGAAAAGCTGAATACGGCATTCCACGAGGCGGGTCACGCGATTGTTGGCCGGTTGATGCCCGAGCATGATCCGGTTTACAAGGTGAGCATCATTCCTCGTGGCCGCGCTCTGGGTGTAACCATGTTCCTGCCTGAAGAGGACAGGTACAGCCACAGTAAGCGCTTCTTGATCAGCTCCATTTGCAGCCTGTTTGGCGGTCGTATTGCGGAAGAGTTGACCCTGGGCTTTGACGGCGTTACCACCGGTGCTTCGAATGACATCGAACGTGCCACCAGTCTGGCCCGTAATATGGTCACTCGCTGGGGCTTGTCCGAGAAGCTTGGGCCTTTGCAGTACGATACCGATAGCGAGGAGCCGTTCCTTGGTCGTTCTGCAGGTCAGGCGCAAACCGTCTACTCTCCTGAAACGGCGCAGCGTATTGATGAGGAGGTAAGAAACATCATTGATACCTGCTATGAGAAGGCAACAGAAATTCTGGTCGCAAACCGGGATAAGCTGGATGCCATGGCTGAGGCTTTGATGAAGTACGAGACCATTGATCGTCATCAGATCGATGACATCATGGAAGGTCGTACCCCGCGCCCGCCCAAAGGCTGGGATGACAGAGGGTCTGCAGGGGGCGCCAAAGCTGGTGGGTCTGGCACAGCTTCTGAATCCAATCCGGCTGATGATGGTAAAAGGCCAGATGTTGGTCGTCCGGCGGGAGAGCATTAAGCTTCCTGGCTTCAAAGCGCTCTAGCTGATTAACGCCGCCCTGCTTACGGGCGGCGTTTGTTTTTGCAAGTTGCTGTTTCCCCGGTTCAGGTATGCCAGTCCAGAAAGGTTTTTTATGGAAATGAAGTTTGCCGGACGAACGTTGGATATGTCCCGTTGCCATGTGATGGGTATTCTCAACGTGACGCCAGATTCATTCTCCGATGGCGGTCGGTTCAATCAGCTTGATGTGGCGCTTCTGAAGGCCCGGCAGATGGTTGCTGATGGCGCCGCGTTTATTGATGTTGGTGGTGAGTCGACACGGCCCGGCGCAGCAGTTGTGTCGGTTCAGGAGGAGCTTGATCGGGTTTGCCCCGTGGTTGAGGCGATTTCGCGTGAGCTCGACGTGGTCGTTTCTGTGGATACCAGTACTCCGGCAGTGATGGCGCAGGTGGTAGAACTGGGAGCCGGGCTTATTAACGATGTGCGCGCACTGCAAAGAGAGGGGGCGCTGGCTGCGGCAGCAGCTGCCGCTGTGCCTGTTTGTATTATGCACATTCAGGGCGAGCCGCAAACCATGCAGGAGCGCCCCGAATATCAGAATGTAATGCGAGAGGTCGGGGAGTTTTTAACCCGGCGCGTTCGCCTTGCTGCGCAGGCCGGAATTTCCGCTGAGAACATTATTCTGGATCCGGGCTTTGGGTTCGGGAAAGATCTTGAGCATAATTTACGTCTGCTTGCTAATCTGGAGCAGCTGCGGGCTTTGGGGCATCCCTTGCTGGTCGGCATGTCCCGAAAGTCCATGCTTGGGCATATTACGGGCCGAGATGTTGATGAAAGGTTGCCGGCGAGCCTCGCGGCCGCGACAATATCTGTAATGAAAGGTGCCAGTATTATTCGTGTGCACGACGTCAGGGAAACTATGGATGCCGTCAAGATTGCGACGGCCGTAAAGGGGGCAGGTTAATGGCCGGAAGAAAGTATTTTGGAACGGACGGCATACGCGGCAGGGTTGGTGAGCACCCGATTACGCCGGAGTTTATGTTGCATCTGGGCTGGGCAGCTGGGCAGGCTTTCAAAAAAACCGGTCAGCGCAATAGCGTGCTGATTGGCAAGGATACCCGCTTGTCAGGTTATATGTTCGAATCTGCGCTTGAGGCGGGCTTATCGGCGGCGGGCGTGGATGTAAAGCTGTTGGGCCCTATGCCTACGCCAGCGATTGCTTACTTGACGCGAACATTTCGGGCGTCAGCAGGTATTGTGATCAGTGCTTCCCATAATCCCCATCACGATAACGGCATTAAGTTCTTCTCCGCTGAGGGTACCAAGCTCGATGATGCTTTGGAGGCGGAAATTGAACGCTGGCTAGAGACGCCTATTGAGGTCTGTGGCCCGGGAGAGCTGGGTAAGGCCTCGAGAGTAGATGATGCGCCAGGGCGTTACGTTGAATTTTGTAAGAGCACCGTTCCAAACGAGTTCACTCTTGAGAACATGAAGATCGTTCTTGATTGCGCGCACGGCGCGACTTACCACGTAGCGCCAAAAGTGTTTCGCGAGCTGGGTGCCAAGGTGTTTGTTATTGGCGCTGAGCCAGACGGACTGAACATTAATTTGAATGTCGGGTCTACGCATCTTAATGCCCTGAAGCAGACAGTTATCGATAAAGATGCTGACTTGGGCATCGCCTTCGATGGCGATGGCGACCGGGTGTTGATGGTTGATCGCGACGGTTCCGAAGTCGACGGCGATGAGCTGCTGTATGTAATGGCAGCGCAAAGGTTTGAAGAGGGTCGCCTGAAGGGTGGCGTGGTCGGCACGCTGATGACCAATCTTGGGGTTGAGTTGGCCCTGACAGAAATGGGGATATCGTTCGAGCGTGCCAATGTTGGTGACCGCTATGTCATGGAGCGGCTGATCGCAAATGATTGGGTGCTTGGTGGCGAGGGCTCCGGGCATATGGTCATACGGGATTGCACTAGCACTGGCGATGGTATCGTTTCGGCGCTTCAGGTTCTTTTGTCGATCTGGAAATCTGGAAAAGCCCTTGCTGAACTGCGCAAAGGCATGAGTAAGTTGCCCCAGACCATGATTAACGTGCGTGTAGAGCAGCGTTTTGATCCATTTAGTCGTGCGGATATTGTCGAGGCCGTGAAGAGCGCAGAGTTGGAGCTTGGTGATGCAGGCAGGATTTTGCTGCGGGCATCGGGAACTGAGCCCTTGATTCGCGTGATGGCTGAAGGCCGGAGTGCCGATGATATACGTCGCGTTGTGGAAAAACTCGTGAAAGTTGTAGAAAACTCAACGCCCTGATTTTGTTGATTTCAGGCGGTTGTCTGTTATGAGGGACTGCTGTATAGTGCGCCCTCCCTTACATTCGGGAACTGTTATGCGTCGCAGGATTGTAGCCGGTAACTGGAAAATGAACGGGTCGAAAGACCTTTCGGAAAAACTGGTTGGCTATGTCCGGTCTGAGACCGGATCTCTTGATAATGGCGTGGAGGTTGTTATTATTCCTCCCGCACTTTATGTCGGGGATGTGTTGAGACTGGCTCAGGATGCAGTTTCAGTTGGCGTCCAGAATGTAGGGCGGTGGCAGTCAGGCGCCTATACCGGAGAGATTTCTGCGGAAATGGCAAAAGATGCCGGCTGTCGCTATGTGCTGGTTGGGCACTCAGAGCGTCGTCAGTTTTTCGGTGAAACCGACGAGCAAGTCGCTGAAAAGGTGTCACTTGTACTCGCCAGTGGTTTGGCGGCTATTATGTGCGTTGGCGAGTCGCTTGAAGAGCGTGAGTCCGGGCAAGCAGAAACGGTCGTTGCCGGCCAGGTGCGTGCTGGGTTGGCATCAGTTGTTCGCGCAGCAGATGGTAGGGCTTGGCAGAATATCGTAGTCGCCTACGAGCCGGTTTGGGCAATTGGTACCGGTAAAACGGCGACCGCAGATGACGCTCAGGCAATGCACGCATCAATACGCGGTGTCCTTGAAGATATGGGCGCCCCGGCCGAGAAGATTTCATTGCTTTACGGCGGCAGTGTAAAAGCGGATAATGCAGCGGCGCTTTTTTCTGAGCCCGATATAGACGGCGGTTTAATCGGTGGCGCATCGCTGGTCGCGGAAGATTTTGTTAGTATTTGCCGGTATTTCCCGGCGGGTGCATAAAGTTAAAGGTTTGCGAGAATCGATATGGATTGGATGGAGACACTGGTAGTCGTTGTGCACGTGGTGATCGCGGTGGCACTGGTGGGTCTTGTTCTGATCCAGCAAGGCAAAGGTGCGGACGCAGGTGCAGCCTTCGGTGGCGGCGCGTCGCAAACGGTATTCGGTAGTCAGGGCAGTGGTAGTTTTTTGACCCGCATGACAACCTTGCTTGCAATTGTGTTTTTTGTAACAAGTTTTTCGTTGGCAGTATTTGCCAAGCAGCGCGCTGAAGTGGCTGGAGAAGCCGGTATTCCAACCGTTGAGGAATCCCGCCAGGCTCCAGTTCAGGGTGCTGCTGAAAGCGAAACCGGGAGCGGGGCGTCTGAACTCCCCGAGCTCGAGTAAGGTGTTGCCCAAGTGGTGGAACTGGTAGACACGCTATCTTGAGGGGGTAGTGGCGAAAGCTGTGCCGGTTCGAGTCCGGCCTTGGGCACCAATTAAGAGAGAAAGCGGCTTGGATTATCCAGGCCGTTTTTTTGAGCAGTCCTTGACCAGTCCGTTCGGCGTCTCTATACTCCGGCGGATATTGAAGTCTGGCATCTTTTGTTGTCGGGTTTCTGGCAGGCCAGGTGTCTGTTAGCAGGAAGCGGTATACCGGTTTGCTTCCTGCGAGTTCTTGCAACAAAAGGCCCCGGTTATCGGGGCTTTTTGATTAAGGGGCCTGGCGCAACAGGCCCTGGTGCGTAAAAAGGGCTGATCAACAGCCCTTTTTTTGTTTTTGGGCCGGTAAATTTCATACGGAGACCGCCTAACTTGTCAGGCAAGCTTAAACAATTGGAAGACATTCTTCGCCCTGTGGTCGAAGGTTTGGGTTACGAGTACTGGGGTATTGAGTATCGCTCCAAAGGCTATCAATCCATGCTGCGGGTTTTTATAGACGATGCTGAGAAGGGCATTGGTATCGACGACTGCGAGAAGGTCAGCCGCCAGATCAGTGGTGTTATGGATGTGGAAGATCCCATCCAGACAGAATACACGCTTGAGGTTTCGTCACCGGGAATGGACCGGCCATTGTTCCGGCCTGAGCAGTATCAGGCGTTTGTGGGGCATCAAGTACAAATTCGCTTGCGCATGGCATTTGAAGGTCGGCGCAAGTTTCAAGGGCTTATAAAAGGTGTGGAAGGCGACGAGGTCGTGGTCGTTGTAGACGATCACGAATATCTGTTGCCTTTTGACAGCATTGAAAAGGCCCAAATCATTCCAGTATTCGAGTGAGCTATTTGAACAACTCAGTAGATGCACAGTTTATTTTCAGGGCAGGGCAATCCAATGAGTAAAGAGATCTTGCTGGTAGTTGAGGCCGTCTCGAACGAAAAAGGCGTCGAGAAGGAAGTGATTTTCGAGGCAATCGAACTGGCACTCGCCACCGCTGCAAAAAAACGCTATGAAGACGAAGAGTCAGATGTGCGTGTTTCTATCGACCGTCGCACGGGAGAGTATGAAACTTTCCGTCGCTGGCTGATTGTTGATAACGATGCGGTTCCCGCTCTGGGCACTGAACTGACACTTCAGGAAGCCGAAGAAATTGATTCCGAGCTGAAGCCGGGCGATACCTACGAAGAAAAGGCAGAGTCGGTTGCCTTCGGTCGCATCGGGGCTCAGGCTGCAAAGCAGATTATATTCCAGAAGGTTCGTGAAGCTGAGCGCAGCAAGATTGTCGACAGTTATCGCGACCGCGTTGGTGAGCTGGTTTCAGGTACCGTCAAAAAGGTTACGCGCGATAACGTCATTGTGGATCTTGGCGCTAATGCGGAAGCCTTGCTGCCCAGAGAGCACCTGATCCCGCGCGAAACCTTCCGTATGGGCGACCGGGTTCGCTCGCTTTTGCTGGAAATCCGTACGGATCACCGTGGCCCGCAGCTGATTCTTAGCCGTTCGGCTCCGCAGATGTTGGTTGAGCTGTTCCGTATTGAAGTTCCAGAGATAGCCGAAGATTTGATCGAGATCCGTGGCGCTGCCCGTGACCCTGGCTCCCGTGCCAAGATTGCAGTGAAAACCAACGACCGCCGTATTGACCCGGTTGGTGCTTGTGTAGGTATGCGTGGCTCCCGTGTTCAGGCTGTTTCCAATGAGCTGGGCGGTGAGCGTGTCGATATCGTGCTGTGGGACGATAACCCTGCACAGTTGGTTATTAACGCGATGTCCCCGGCCGAAGTAGCCTCGATTGTGATGGATGAAGATCGCCACACCATGGAAGTAGCCGTAGCGGCAGATAACCTGGCGCAGGCTATAGGCCGTAATGGGCAGAACGTACGCCTGGCGACCGAGCTTACAGGCTGGACTCTGAATGTTATGACGGAAGAAGAGGCCGGTGAGCGTCAGGAGCAGGAGTACAATACTCTGGTTGGCACCTTTACCGAGCACCTTGACGTGGATGAAGAGTTTGCCGGTGTGCTGATTGACGAAGGTTTTACCTCGATTGAAGAGGTTGCCTACGTACCTATGGAAGAAATGCTGGCAATTGAAGGTTTCGATGAAGACACAGTTACCGAGCTGCGCCGCCGGGCCAAAGATGTCCTGTTGAACCAGGCACTGGCTAGTGAAGAGGCTCTCGACGGTGCAGAACCGGCAGAAGATCTTCTGGGCATGGACGGAATGGATCGTGGCCTGGCGTTTAAACTCGCCGGTATGGGTGTACGTACCATGGAAGATCTGGCTGAGCAGTCGGTTGATGATTTGCTCGATATCGAAGGAATGGATGAAGAGCGTGCAGGCCAATTGATTATGGCAGCACGCGCCCCCTGGTTTGAAGACCAGGCTTAATTCGGGAGGAGACCAGTATGGCTGAAGTAACGGTAAAACAACTGGCCGAAGATGTAGGCGCTCCCGTGGATCGTTTGCTGAAACAGATCGTGGAAGCTGGCCTGAAGGCTCGCTCGGAAAACGACGCTGTATCCAGTGATGAGAGGCAGCAGCTGCTGACCTATCTGAGAAAGACCCACGGTGAAGCAGGCGCTGAGCCGAACAAGATTACTCTTAAGCGTAAGACCACAACAACGCTCAAGGCTGGTAAGGCCAAGACTGTCAATGTGGAAGTACGCAAGCGCCGCACTTATGTTAAGCGTGCGGAGCTGCAGCCGGAGCCAGAAGTGGCGACGCCGGCACCAGTAGCAGAAGAGTTGCCGGAAGAGCAGAAGTTGGAACAGCCTGAGGCAGAGCAAGCGCCAAAAGTGACTGCTCCGCAGGCTGATACAGGGGCTCCTTCCGAGGCAGCGAAGGCAGAAGTGCCGGTTGCAGAAGAGCAGGTTGCCGCTGAAAAGGCTGAGCCCAAGAAGGCGGCAGAGCCTGAGCCTGTGGTCGCTCCGGAAGATATTCCGATGCCACCGCCCGAGGGCGAAGGTAAAGACCGCAAGCCCAAGAAAAAGAAAGAAAAAGTTCGCGAACGTGGCGACGATGCCGAAGATGGCAAGCCCAAGAAGAAACAGGCTGGACATCGTGGTCCACGCAGTCGTCCTGCAGATGCACCGCTGGTAGTCTCTGATGACGATGATGACACCACGCTGCGCAAACCGCTGCGGGCGAAAAAGAAACCCAAAGAGAAGCGTCATGGCTTCGAGAGGCCGACCAAACCAATGGTCAGAGAAGTAGAAGTTCCTGAAGTGATTACCGTTGGCGATCTTGCCCAGCGGATGGCCGTTAAATCCGGTGATGTCATCAAAGCATTGATGGGCATGGGCGTGATGGCAACCATTAACCAACCTCTGGACCAGGAAACATCGACACTGGTTGTTGAGGAGCTGGGCCACAAGGCCAAGCCGATCAGTGATGACGCCTTTGAGCACGACGTGCTCAGCGAATTCAAAGTGGAAGGCCAGGAAAAGGCCAAACGTGCCCCTGTTGTGAGTGTGATGGGCCACGTTGACCATGGTAAGACATCGCTGTTGGATTACATTCGGCGTACCAAGGTTGCCTCAGGTGAGTCCGGTGGTATTACGCAGCACATTGGTGCATACCATGTTGAAACCGACCACGGTATGATTTCGTTTCTGGATACCCCGGGCCACGCGGCTTTCACCGCGATGCGTGCTCGCGGAGCCCAGTGTACGGATATCGTTATCCTGGTAGTTGCATCTGATGATGGCGTAATGCCGCAGACCAAAGAAGCGGTGCAGCATGCCCGCTCTGCCGGTGTGCCTATTGTTGTGGCTATCACCAAGATGGACAAGGAGCAGGCAGATCCGGATCGGGTGAAGAACGAACTGGCTGCCATCGAAGTTATCCCTGAAGACTGGGGCGGTGATGTGCAGTTTGTGCCCATCTCTGCAAAGTCTGGCGAAGGCGTAGATACTCTGCTGGAAGCGGTTCTGCTGCAGGCCGAGATTCTTGAGCTGCAAGCGTCTCCTGATGCGCCGGCTAACGGTGTCGTTGTTGAGTCCAGTCTCGAGCGTGGCCGTGGTTCTGTAGCTACCGTACTGGTTCAGAACGGTACCCTGCGCCAGGGCGATATGGTTGTTGCTGGCTCTTTCTTCGGTAAGGTTCGTGCAATGACCGATGAAGCCGGTAAGCAAGTCAAGGAAGCTGGCCCCTCAATTCCGGTCGAGATTCTGGGTCTGAACGGCACGCCGAACGCCGGCGATGAATTCTTTGCCGTAGCCGATGAGCGCAAAGCGAAAGAGCTGGCTGAATTCCGCCACATTCGTGAGCGCGAGCAGCGTTTACAGCGGGCGCAAGCAGCCAAGCTGGAGAACCTGTTCGAGAACATGGGCAAGGACGAGGTTAAAACCCTCAACGTTGTTCTGAAGACAGACGTTCGCGGTTCGCTCGAAGCGATCACCAAGTCGTTGCAGGATCTGGGTAACGAAGAAGTACAGGTGAAGATCGTATCTTCCGGCGTTGGTGGTATTGCCGAGACAGATGTGAGCCTTGCGATGGCGACCGGCGCTGTTATCTTCGGTTTCAACGTTCGTGCTGATACAGCATCCAAGCGGTTGGTTGAACAGGAAGGTCTGGATCTGCGTTACTACAGCATCATCTACAACCTTCTGGACGATGTGACGGGCGCCTTGACCGGCATGCTGGCACCGGAGTTCCGCGAAGACATCGTCGGTATTGCTGACGTTCGTGACGTGTTCCGTTCACCAAAGTTTGGCCAGGTAGCTGGCTGCATGGTGACCGAGGGCAACGTATACCGGAACAAGCCGATTCGTGTACTGCGGGATAACGTGGTTATCTTTGAAGGCGAGCTGGAATCCCTGCGTCGCTTCAAGGATGACGTGCCTGAAGTCCGTAACGGCATGGAGTGTGGTATCGGTGTTAAGGGCTACGATGTGAAGGTCGGTGACCAGATCGAAGTCTTTGACCGTGTCAGGGTCGAGCGTAAGCTCGAATCCACGGGGGCCTAATGCCTAGAGAGTTCAGTCGTATTGATCGCATCGGCGATCAGATGCAGCGTGAGCTTGCCCTGCTGATTCAGCGTGAGGTCAAGGATCCGCGGTTGGGCATGGTAACGGTTAATGCAGTCAAGGTCAGTCGTGACCTTGGCTACGCCGACATCTATGTCTCTCTGCTGACTACCGAGGAGCTCACTGCTGAGTCTCCTGAAGTCGTGGACTCGATTTCTGTGCTGAACAGAGCAGCAGGGTTCCTGCGGGGGCAAGTGGGAAGAGCTATGAAACTGCGGGTTATACCGCAGCTTCGGTTTCACTTCGACGCACTCCAGGGCTACAGCCGCCGAATGGACAATCTCATTCGCGAAGCGGTCGGTGATAAGTCGGCCGTTGAGCGGAATGATGCCAGCCAGGGTGGCAATGAGGGTGATAACGAGAGTAATCCGGGGTCAAACGCTTGAGCCGCAGACGCAAAGGCCGTGAAGTTAATGGCATTCTGGTAATCGATAAGCCGTTGGGTATCACCTCCAACGGCATTTTGCAGCAGGTTAAGCGTCTCTATGGTGCTGCCAAGGCCGGCCATACCGGCGCTCTCGATCCGCTTGCAACTGGCGTGCTTCCCTTGTGTTTCGGTGAAGCAACAAAATTCTCCCAGATGATGCTGGATAGCGATAAAGCCTATATCGCCACTGCGCGCCTCGGTGAACGTACCGAAACCGGCGACAGTGAAGGCGCCGTAGTCGCTACAAAACCAGTACCAGAAAATCTTTCACCGGAAGTGCTTGAGCCTGTGCTTGAGCAGTTTCGTGGTGATATCCAGCAAGTTCCTTCCATGTATTCCGCGCTCAAGCACAATGGACGTCCGCTCTATGAATATGCCCGTGAAGGCATTGAAATTGAGCGCCCGGCACGTCCGGTAACCATTTATGAGCTTGAGCTTCTGGCTGTCCGTGAAAATGAACTGGATATTGCGGTTAAGTGCACCAAAGGTACGTACATTCGCTCACTCGTCGAAGATATCGGCGAGGTCTTGGGATGCGGCGCTCATGTAATTGAGCTCAGGCGCACGCTGGCCGCAGGGTTTACCTTGGAGGATGTACACGCAGTGCCTGATTTAGAGGCGATGCGAGAGCGTGATGAAAGTCTGGATGGCCTTCTGGTTGCACCGGATGCAGCGCTCTCCATGTTCCCGGAGCACCGTCTGTCGGGGCAGCCGTTGGTGTCGATATTGAATGGACAACCGGTTAGAATACCGGGTCAGGCTTATGATGGCTTCGTTCGTATTTATGGCAACGAAGGTTTTGTAGGGCTGGCAGAAGCATTGCCGGAAGGCGAGGAAACCAAACTGGTACCACGTCGATTGGTGAGTGACAGCGGAAAGCGTTAGGTTTACCGCTGTTTAGCCGGGCTGTAGAGGTGCGCGGTTCGGCCGGATTTGACAGCATCGCAAACATTGAGGTGATTTATGGCATTGTCTGCCAGCGAAAAAGCACAGATCGTTCAAGATTATAAGCAAGCTGAAGGTGATACAGGCTCCCCGGAAGTGCAGGTTGCACTGCTGAGCGCCAACATCAACAAGCTGCAAGGCCACTTCAAGATCAACAAGCAGGATCACCATTCCCGCCGTGGTCTTATTCGGATGGTAAACCAGCGTCGTAAGCTGCTGGACTACCTCCGTAAGAAGAACGGCGACCGTTACCTGGAGCTGATCAAGCGCCTGGGTCTGCGTCGCTAAATCTGGTCTTACGACCTGACGGCTGCTCCGGTATTGCTCCGGAAGTAGTCACCAGCCGGCGGGTTCCTCAGGGGGCCTGCCGGTTGTGCTTTTCATCACTGCATTGAGTACTTTTGTGAAACTGGGCTTTTCTGTCGTATTGGAAAGCTGAATTAGATAGCAGGTTGTTGAAAGCCCGGGCGGTACGCGCTGTCAGCGTACCGATAATCCAGCCGGGGTTTTACAACAGCCTGTTAGCTTTCAGGCAGAGTGTCTTCAGAATCACACTTCAATCATTCTGAACAGATAACGCAGGAGTTCGTTGTGGATCTGCAACCGCGTAAGAAATCATTTGAACTGGGTGGCGAAACCGTCACTCTGGAAACGGGCCGTATTGCTCGTCAGGCTACAGGTTCCGTTCTGGTCACCGTGGGTGACATTTCGGTTCTCGGTACTGTTGTTGGCGCCAAAGAAGCCAAGCCGGGTCAGCCATTCTTCCCGCTGACCGTTAACTATTTTGAAAAGACCTACGCCGTGGGCAAAATCCCCGGTGGTTTCTTCAAGCGTGAAGGGCGTCCTTCCGAGAAAGAAACTCTGACATCCCGTTTGATCGACCGTCCGATTCGTCCACTGTTCCCGAACGGTTACATGAACGAGACTCAGGTTATCTGTACGGTTATGTCTTCCAGTAAGCAACAGGATCCGGATATCGCTGCTATGTTGGCCGCTTCGGCTGCCCTGGCAATCTCTGGTATTCCGTTCGCTGGTCCTATTGGTGCGAGCCGTGTTGGCTACACCAATGAGCGCGGTTACTTCCTGAACCCGAGTTTTGAAGATCTGAAAGCCTCCCTGCTGGACATGGTGGTTGCGGGTACTGAAGACGCGGTTCTGATGGTTGAATCCGAAGCCAAAGGTCTGAGCGAAGATCAGATGCTGGGTGGCGTTCTGTTTGCGCATCAGGAAATGCAGACTGCTGTAACAGCGATCAAAGAATTCGCCGCTGAACATGGCAAGCCTCGTTGGGATTGGCAGCCAGCTGCTGAAAACACCGAACTGCTGGGCGCGATCAAGTCTGAGTTTGCCGGTGCTATTGAAGAGGCCTATGGCATTCACGACAAGATGGCTCGTTACGCGCGTCTTGGTGAAATCAAAACGGCTGCAGTTGAGAAACTTGCAGGCGAAGAGGAAGGCCAGCCTTCCGCCGACGAAGTTAAAAAGAACTTCGGAAAAGTTGAGAAGACCGTTGTTCGCCAGCAGGTAATCGATGGTAAGCCACGTATCGACGGCCGTGACAACAAAACCGTTCGTCCGATCGAAATCGAAGTGGGCATTCTGCCAAGCGTACACGGTTCTGCACTGTTTACCCGTGGTGAAACTCAGGCAATCGTTACGACGACTCTGGGTACTTCTCGCGACGTGCAAACCATCGACGCACTGGAAGGTGAGCGTAAGGATCCGTTCCTGTTCCATTACAACTTCCCTCCGTACTCGGTAGGTGAAGCGGGCCGTGTTGGCACCCCTGGTCGTCGTGAAGTTGGCCACGGTCGTCTTGCCAAACGCGGTGTGATGGCGGTTATGCCGACCTTGGAAGAATTCCCGTATGCAGTTCGCTCTGTGTCCGAGATTACTGAGTCCAACGGCTCCAGCTCTATGGCCTCTGTTTGTGGCTCAAGCTTGGCGTTGATGGATGCTGGTGTTCCGCTGAAGGCAGCAGTTGCCGGTATCGCCATGGGTCTGGTCAAGGAAGGCGACAAGTTTGCCATCCTGACCGACATTCTGGGTGATGAGGATCACCTGGGCGATATGGACTTCAAGGTTGCCGGTACCAAAGACGGTATTACTGCTCTGCAGATGGACATCAAGATCCAGGGTATTACTGACGAGATCATGGAGCTTGCGCTCGAGCAGGCCTATGCAGCGCGTCAGCACATTCTGGTTGAGATGAACAAGGTTATCTCTGAGTCGCGCACCGAGTTGTCGCCGCGCGCTCCGAGCATCACCGCAATCAAGATCAACCCCGAGAAGATCCGCGACGTTATCGGTAAGGGCGGCTCCATGATCCGTTCTATCTGTGATGAGACTGGCGCTTCCATTGATCTGGATGACGACGGTAATGTGAAGATCTACGCAGATAACCAGGAAGCGGCTCAGGCTGCGGTTAACCGTGTTAAGGAAATCACTGCTGAGATTGAGGTTGGTGCTATCTACAAGGGTCGCGTCGAGCGTATTGTGGACTTTGGTGCCTTTGTTAACATTCTGCCTGGCAAGGATGGTCTGGTGCATATTTCCCAGATCTCTGAGCGCCGGATTGAGAACGTGACTGACGAGCTAAGTGAAGGTCAGGAAGTTCTGGTCAAGGTTCTGGATGTTGATAACCGTGGCCGTGTGAAGCTGTCCATGAAGGAAGTTAAGGAAGGCGAGCAGCCGACTGACTTTTCTGACTGATAGTTAGCAGCTAATAAAAACCCGCCTTTCCTATGGATTGGCGGGTTTTTTTTGTCTCCCTACTTGGGTGGTGGCCTCAGTCGAAAGAACCTTTTCAAAACACGCTACGAGCACATCCATGTGCGCTTGTTTCGGGCCGTCCTTGGCCCTCTGCAGTTTTGAAAAGGTTCTTCCGACTGAGGCTTATGTATCTGAGTTGCCTATTTGCCTTCTAAAAACTCTAACACGGCGTCCTTATAAGCAGGAATGATGAACGTTGCCGAATGTGGTGTATCTGTCGGCAGGAATTGCTTTGGCTCTCTAGCCGCTTCATAAAGCGCCTGGCCGTGATGAAAAGGGATGATGCCGTCACGCACGCTGTGGATGATCATAATGGGGGTGGGACTAATGTTGGCAATAAGATCTAAGCCTTCGTAATCGTCCGGTATGGTCCAGCTCAGGGGGACCTGGAAGGCCCAGGTTAGCCAGAACTCGGAGAGCTTTTCTCTCGCAATGCCGCGGAAGCCGGAAAAGGTGCCGTCGAGGATGACGCCGCTGAGTTCCGGGGGTTCGTTTCTTTGTACCCATTCGCTGGCGAGAGTTAGCCCTAAGGCGCCACCCAGGCTCTGGCCGAGGAGGAAGGTGGGGGTGTTTTTGGTTTCAGGCTTTGTGGCTAGCCAACGTAGCCCGATTTCTGAGTCGTGGAGCGCACCTTCTATGTCGGGTGCGCCTGTTGATTTACCGTAGCCCCGGTAGTCGATGGTGAAGACGTTATAGCCCTCAGCCGGCAGCCAGGCGATGTTTAGCAGGTGGCTGCTGATGTTCTGGGCGTTGCCGTGGAGGAAGTAGACGGTGCCTTGTGCTTCGCCTTTGGCGGGTAGCCACCAACCGTGGAGGGTTTCGCCGTCGGCTGTGTCCAGGTGGACGTTTTCGTAGCTAAGGTTGAGGCGGTCGGGGGTTATGTAGGTGTTCCTGTCCGGAAAGAAGAACAGGCTGCTGCAGCCGCTTTGCATTAGTGCTGCGGCTGTGACCAAAAGCGCCAGCAGGGGCGCTTTTAGCGAGTGTGGTTTCAGAAGTAAGCGTGGAGTCCGGCGTGCCATGTGCTCTGGTACCTGTCGTAGTGTTCTTCTCGGGTGAATTCAGCGAAGAGGCTGAATTCGCGGCCGAAGTGCCAGTCGCCCTTGGCGTAAATTTGATCCTGCCGGTGTTGGGTGCTGACGATCCAGGCTTTGGTTTTTGCGCCGGCCAGCAGGCTGAACTGGTTGTTCTGGTGCAGCAGGCCGATGTCAGCACCGGGTGCCGCGTCGTAGCCGCGACGAAGGTCATCATCGATTTCCACATCTGCAGTGAAGACGGCGAAGGTCTGTATATGCTGGCCCATGCGCCAGCTTCCACCCGCACCACCTTCGAGATAGGGTGCCAGAACCCGTTTGTTGCCGGTATCGGTACGGCGTCCACCGAAGCCCACCTGCCAGGATAAAGGTGAGAAAAACGCATCTCTCGGGCTCAGGGAACGGATTTCAACACCCGTAAGCTGTTCCAGTTGCAGTTCGTCATTGTTGGTGTAATAGCGAGCATCCAGCCGCAGGAATTGTAACTGGGCCCCGCTGCGATAGCCGGCCGGAGGATCAAGAACGTCGTGATAGGCTGGTCGGAACGTGAGTTGGGTAAACTCGCGGTGGTCCAGTTGCCCGGCTCCCAAGCTTACGCGGAAGGTGTCATGCCCTTGATCATCACGAATCTGCGGCTCTGGTGGTTGATCAAGGGAAGCTACGCCGTCAATTTTGCTGCGCTCGCGCAGCAGGCTATGGGATAAAGGCGCAGCGACCTCTCTTGGCCAACTGTCTGCTTCGCTCTGATAGCGTACGTAATCGTATGTAGCGTCAAGCAGATGGGCCCGTTCCTGAGGTGGTAGGGCAAGTACTTCGTCGCTGTTCGGAGCCACGTAGCCATTTGCGATTGCAGCGGCAAGAGTTTGTTGTGGCTTGGGAAGTGCAGACAAACTGTGGGCCACAGCCGTGGCTGCTGATGCGCGGTAGTACACCTCGTCAACCAGGTCTTTATCGACTACCCAGCGAACGGTGTCGGATGGTATGGCATGAGTGCTGACTTCGCCCAGTAGGTTGGTGCCCGGGCGGGCAATGTCGATGAGTGCCAGTAAGCGGTAGGCGCAGTTTTCATCGAAAAAGTAGTAGTCAAAATTACGGTCCCGGATTTCCCATGCATGAGCCAGCATGAAGTTTACTTCCTGCTGATTCAGGTTCAGTTTGTATTCCCAGAGATCCCGGTGCTCTATATCCGAGTAGAGCCGGATTTTTTCGTAATAGGGCTGAATAGTTGTAATACCGGGGTAACCGCCGAAAATTCCACGATAGGCAAACAGCAGTTCGCTGTCGTGGGCAGCGGCATCAGCCGCGTAGGAAATTGTATTGGCGAGCAGCAGATTGGTTTGATCGTCTTCCTGGGGCGGGTCCAGTCGCAGGAATGTATGCCCGAACATTGACGATGGGCTGTTCAGATAAGACGCCGCAAAAACCAGAGTAACGCTTTCAGTATTTAGCGTTTCGGTCCACTTTTCATAACCGGGGCATTCTATTTCTGTTGTTGGTAAATCAAGATGCTCGCGAAGCCAGGAATCCCGTGCGGGGAAACGACATCGGGCATGGTTATCGCCACCACCAGTTTGCTGTATAGCTTCCAGAGTCGCTTCCAACTCGGCCTTGGGAGAGGTTTTGCCTTCTTCGCTCAGAAAAAAGTCCGGGTCGTCGGCTTGGCTGGTGTGGCCCTTACCGAGCAGGTCGGGTTGGTAGTGAATGAGCGTGAGCCAGGCCGGATCCAGGTGGAGCGGAAGGTCACTGGCTTGAGTTTGAGCCTGCAGAGGTAAACTGACGGAGAGCCAAAGCACCACTGGCCCAATGCGAAGCGTGTTGCCCATGGGTAAATACGAGTTCCGGTCGGGTGTTTTCAAGCGAGGGGAGCGCGCCATCCTTGGCGCTTGATGCATCCCTGCAGCATAGCTATTAGGCCGCTACGTACTTGCTCAGCGACTCATTCTTCTCCAGCAGAGCGACGATTGCGTCTACTGCTTCACCAGAAGTGGTGTCGGAGCTTGGGAAGATAGCAGCGAAGTTGTCCTGCAGAACCTGACGGAAATCGCCACGATCTGCTGCTTCAACGCCCAGAAGAACTGCCAGAGTTTCCAGGTTCTCGCCGTTGCCGCGCGACATATCGCGAGCTACTTTATCGATGTTGCTGTCCATGTACATGGCCATTGACTGAACAGACTCGTTGGTCGTGCAGCCCAATGTGCCGGAGGTCATGCCGAAGGTCTGGTTGCCAAATGTGCCGTTAGTCGTAGCAGCCAGTACGTGGGGAGCAATACCTGATTGGCCTTTCCAGATCATGGCGCCAACGCCACAGCCAGGTTGGGCGAAAGCCATGGAAGAGGCACCCAGAAGAATTGCACCTGCGATCAATTTTTTCATTATCCACTCCTTTGTATTTTATACAGTCGTCGCAAAATCCACATGGCCAGCTTGGTTGCTGGCAGTGGGGAACGGCCCTGACGGGCTCCCGTGGAGACAGGCATTTAGACCGTTGCCTTGAGTATAGTGCAGATTTGACAAAGGCAAGTCTATACCTCTGCGACTATTTGATTTCACCAGACTATTTCTATTTTTTATGTTGCTGGAATAAAAAGGAGGTATAAAAAACCGGAGCAGGCTCCGGTTTTTATGTTACGGGAATGGTCGCTTAGCCTCCAAGATAGGCATTTTGCACGTCCGGGTTTTCAAGCAAATTTTTGCCCGTATCGTGCAACCGTATTTTTCCCGTTTCCAGCACGTATCCTCGATCTGCGAGATGCAGTGCCTGGTGCGCGTTCTGCTCCACCAGGAATACGGTAATACCTTCATCACGAAGGTGTCCGATGATCTCGAAGATCTGCTTGATGATCAGCGGCGCCAGTCCAAGGGAAGGCTCATCCAGGATGATCATGTGGGGGTTGCTCATCAGCGCCCGGCCTATGGCCAGCATCTGTTGTTCACCTCCCGACATGGTGCCAGCGCGTTGATGCTCACGCTCTTTGAGGCGAGGGAAAAGCTCGTATACATGAGCCTGGTTTTTGCGGATCTCGGATTTGCTGGTGAAGAATCCGCCCATGTGCAGGTTCTCTTCAACCGTCAGGCCGGAGAATATGCGCCGACCTTCGGGCACTATCGCTAAACCTGAGCGCATGATCTGCGCAGTAGGTTCATTGGTGATATCCCGACCCTCAAGAATGATGCGCCCGGAACTGGCTTGAGGCATTCCGCACACTGTCATCAGCAGGGTGGTTTTCCCCGCCCCGTTGGCTCCGATCAAGGAGACAATCTCACCTTTGTTAACCTCAACAGAAACCCCGTGCAGGGCCTCGATCTTGCCGTAGTGGGTGTGGACATCTTCTAGTACTAGCATGCTCATGGTCAGGCCTCGCCCAGGTAAGCTTTGATCACGTCGTCGTTGTGGCGGATTTCTTCCGGTGTGCCGCTAGCCAGGGGCTTGCCCTGGTTGATGACGTTAATCCGGTCTGAAATATCCATTACCAGGCTCATGTCGTGCTCAATCAGCACTACGGAAACGTTGTAGTCCTCCTTCAGGCTCACAATCAGCTGATTGAGTTCTTTGGTTTCCGCCGGGTTCAGGCCAGCCGCGGGCTCGTCGAGCATGAGCAGTTTGGGCTCGGTGACCATGCAACGTGCAATTTCAAGCCGCCGCTGCTGGCCGTAAGCCAGGTTGCCTGCATCCCGGTTGGCGAGATCCAGAAGACCAACACGCTCCAGCCAATAGGCGGCTCGGTCCAGTGCTTTTTGTTCCCGTTCCTTGTAGCTGGGGGTGCCCAGCAGGCCAGCAAGCATGTTGGTGTTGAGGTGGCGGTGCTGGGCTACAAGCAGGTTCTCCACAACGGTCATCTGCGTAAACAGGCGCACGTGTTGAAAGGTTCGCACCATGCCCAAGCGGGAAATTTTGTAGTCTGGAGTGCCCTGTATTTCCCTGCCTTCAAAAATCACCTTGCCGCCCGTGGGCTTGTAGAACCCGCTCAGGCAGTTGAATACGGTGGTTTTTCCGGCGCCGTTAGGGCCGATGATAGAGACGATTTCCCGTTCCTGCACGTCCAGTGAAACGCCGTCAACTGCCAGCAGGCCGCCAAAACGCATGGACAGATTTTTTACTTCAAGCATTGTCTGTCACCCCTGCTTGTTCAGTGTGATTTGGATACGGCGCACAGGCAGTAAACCTTGTGGACGCCATACCATCATCAGCACCATGGCAGCGCCGAAAATAAGCATGCGGTACTCGGAAAACTCCCGGGCCAGTTCCGGCAGGATTGTTACCGCAATAGCCGCCAATATGACGCCAAGCTGCGACCCCATGCCGCCCAGAACCACGATGGCCAGAATGATGGCGGATTCAAGGAACACGAAAGATTCGGGGCTGATAAACCCCTGCTTGGAAGCAAATACAGTGCCCGCGAACCCGGCAAAGAAAGCGCCGATAGTGAAGGCTGACAGCTTGACCGCCGTGCGGCTGAGGCCGAGGGAACGAGCTGCGATTTCGTCTTCCCGCAAGGCTTCCCACGCTCGGCCAACTGGCATCCGCATAAAGCGTCGGATGATCAGCGCAGTAATCACTGCAAGCACCAGCGCAATCAGATACAGGAATATGACCTTGTGTTCGCCGCTGTATGCAATGCCAAAGGTTTCGTGGAAGGAGGTGTTGCCTTCTTCCTTCACGCGCCGGCCAAACTCCATGCCAAACAGGGTAGGCTCAGGAATGCCGCCAATGCCGTTGGGGCCGCCAGTCAGGGTTGTCCAGTTATTCAGCAGGATGCGGATGATCTCGCCAAAGCCCAGGGTGACGATCGCGAGATAGTCCCCCCTGAGACGCAAAACCGGAAAACCCAGAATCATCCCGGTCAGCCCGGCCAGCAACGCACCAATGGGCAAAGCCATCCAGAATGAAATGCCGGTGTATTGGGACAGCAAGGCGAAGGTGTAAGCGCCAACTGCATAGAATGCCACGTACCCGAGATCCAGCAGGCCCGCGAGGCCTACGACCACGTTAAGGCCTAGTGCCAGCATGATATAGATCAGTACCAGCGTCGCCAGATCCACCGAGCCCCGTGACACAAGGAATGGCCAGAACAGTGCAAACACCACAATGCCGGTCAGTAACCAGGATTCCAGCTTTACCCGCTTTGTTTGCTCCATCGGCTCCCTGCCGGCTAACGGGTTGAAGTTGGGTAGTTTGCCCAGTGCGCCCATGAATGTGTCACGGAAGGTTTGGAACACAAACACGGCAACCGCAGCCAACACAATGGCGACGTAGGTTGAGGTTTTCGCGCCGGAGAGCGTGATGTTGACGCCCTTGGCTTCGAGGCTAAGACCCAGAATGGGGAAGGAAATAATGAGTGTGACAATCGCGCAGAACAGGGCGTGTCTCATGTTGTTAGCAGCCATCAGATCTTCTCAACCTCCGGTTTGCCAAGCAGGCCCGTGGGTTTGAACAGCAGTATGAGGATTAGCAGGCCGAATGAGACCACGTCTTTGTATTCGCCGCTGAGATAACCAGAGGTCATACTTTCCGACACACCGAGGATCAGGCCGCCAAGCATGGCGCCAGGTATACTACCGATGCCTCCCAGTACGGCTGCGGTAAACGCTTTTAGCCCTGCAATGAAGCCAAATAGCGGGTCAACCGACCCGTAATACATGCCAAGGAGCAGGCCGGCGACGGCGGCCAGTGCTGCACCGATTATAAACGTGGCAGAAATGATGCGGTTGGTATCTATGCCCAGCAGGCTGGCCATGCCGATATCCTGAGAAACTGCCCGGCAGGCACGGCCTGTACGGGAGCGGGAGATGAACAGCGACAGGGCCGTCATGCAAATCAGAGTGGTTATGAATATGGTGATTTGCATGTAGGAGAGGGACATCTCGAACGCACCATCGGCGCTGAAGTTGAAGCCGCCTTCAATGAGCGCAGGAAAGCCAATGTTGCGAGAACCTTGAGCCAGGTGAACATAGTTCTGCAGGAAGATGGACATGCCGATTGCAGAGATCAATGGGATCAGGCGATGACGGCCCCGTACTGGCCGGTAGGCGACTCGTTCTACTGCCCAGCCCATGGAGCTGGAAACCAGCATGGCGCACAGAAGCGCAACGATAAGAATCAGTGGAAGCCAGGCAAGGCCGAGAGCTGTCAGGCCGGTAATGGCGATGAGCGCGGTGTAGGCGCCGATCATGTAGATCTCACCATGGGCAAAGTTGATCATGCCGATGATGCCGTAAACCATCGTATAGCCGATGGCGATCAGGGCATAGGCACTCCCGATCGTAAGCCCGTTAATGAGCTGTTGAGAGAAATAAAGGAGATCTTGCATTATTGTTTGACTCCGGAGGCCCGCTCCCTCCGCTGTATCAGCCTGGCGCAGGATAACCACGCCAGAAGTGAGACAGAATTAACGGGAGCCTAGAAAAACACCTTCTCCCGGATCGCGGTGAGAAGGTGCTCTTTGATTACCGTTTAGTAACGATCTGGCTTAGTTTACCGGAGTTTTGCTGCCATCTGAATGCCATTCGTACACAACAAACTCGAATGACTTCATATCGCCGGCTTTGTCGTACTGCACAGTGCCGATTGGCGTTTCAAAGCTGCCACTGCGAAGTGCGGCTGCAACGTCGAATGCATCCTTGGATTTCGCAGCTTCAATGCCTTGGGCGACCAGCTGAACAGCGGCGTAGGATGTCAGTACGAACGGGCCTGAAGGGTCTTCACCTTTGGCTTCGAATGCCTTAACCAGTTCCTTGTTCTCGGCCTTTTCGTCAAAGCTGGGCGGCAGAGTGACCAGTAGCCCTTCTGCGGCTTCGCCGGCAATGGTGTTGATGTCTTTGTTACCAACGCCCTCAGGGCCCATAAACTTGGCTTTCAGGTCTGCCTGACGTGCCTGGCGCAGGATCAGGCCCAGCTCAGGGTGGTAGCCGCCAAAGTACACATAGTCCACGTCGGCTTGCTTGAGTTTGGTCACCAGAGAGGAGAAGTCTTTGTCGCCAGCTGTAACACCTTCAAACATGGCAACTTCGATGCCTTTGTCTTTAAGGGTGTCACGTACTGCGGTAGCAATACCTTCACCGTACTGTTGTTTATCGTGAATGACTGCAACCCGTTTCGGGTTCTGGCTGGCGATGTAGTTGCCGGCAACCGGGCCTTGCATGCTATCGAGGCCGATGGTGCGGAATACCAGCTCATAACCGCGCTCGGTGATTTCCGGGCTGGTTGATGCAGGCGTGATCATCAGGATGCCTTCGTCCTCATAAATGTCAGACGCAGGCTGGGTTGAACTTGAGCAAAGGTGGCCGATGACATATTTTACGCCATCATTTACCAGCCGGTTAGCAACAGTAACGGCTTGCTTGGGGTCACACACGTCGTCGTATTCTACTGCGACGAGCTTCTCGCCCATTACGCCACCAGCGGCGTTGATTTGTGCAATCGCCATGCGGGCACCGGAGAACTGCATATCGCCATACTGGGCAACGGGGCCGGTTACGGGGCCGGCGATACCAATCTGGATGTCTGCAGCTGCGTAGCCTGCGCCCATAAGTGCAACGGAAGTGCTAACGGCGGTTACAAGTTTTTTTAGTGAAGTTGTCATTGAGTCTGTCCTGTTAGGTTCAGGGTTATTCTTATGTTCTCAGAAAGCTAAACAAACACTACACATCCTGCCTTGTCAAGCTAGCCCGAGGCTTCGGTGATCATTTAACATTTCCCGGTCAACATTCCGGTAATGTAGAGATGATCTGTGAGTGCCAGTGTGCGGAAGCTTTCGTCGTCACGCAACTGTTCAAGGCTCACATCAAAAAAGTATTGCGCGGAGCGGGGCTAAAAGGAAGCAGGTGTATGTATTTACTTGCATTCAGGAGTGCGAAGACCTCTAATAGTTAGTGGTGTAAACAGTGGCCGGCAGGCCTAATTGGAGCAGTAATACAGTGCAGAATTATGAGCATGTTCTGGTCGCACTCCGGCGAGTTATCCGGGCAACAGATCTTCATTCCAAACGACTCAGCAAAAATGCCGGGCTTACAGGGCCGCAACTCCTGATTATGCGGACCATCCGCGATCTGGGTGAGGTCACGATTGGCACCATTGCCGACAAGGTAAGTCTGAGCCAGGCAACAGTCACCACCATTCTTGATCGTCTTGAGCACCGGCAGTTGGTGTATCGCGTTCGCAGTACGCAAGACAAGCGCAAAGTTCATGCGCATCTGACAGAAAGCGGTGCAGACTTGCTTTCTCGCGCCCCCAACCCCCTGCAAGAAGACTTTATTCAGAGATTCCAGAGCCTTCATGAATGGGAACAGAATATGATTCTGGCCTCTATTCAGCGGGTCGCCAACATGATGGATGCGGACGACATTGACGCCTCACCCGTACTGGACGTAGGCCCCGTGCTGAAGGACGATGGTTGGAAAGAAAAGGCCTGAGCCTTTTCTTTCCTTGGGCTCAATGCACCACTGAGCCGGTTTTGGGTTTGTTTCCAAAGCACACCTGGAACACATCGTTATAGTGGCGAGCAAAGTTAACGGTGAGGCCCTCTTTCAGGTAATCCGGTAGTTCCTCATAATCGCCGCGGTTTGCTTCCGGTAGAATCAGGTTGCTGATCTTCTGGCGGCGAGCCGCAATGACTTTCTCGCGAATACCTCCCACGGGGAGCACCTGCCCCGTTAGTGTCAGCTCTCCCGTCATCGCTGTGTTTTGCTGAGGTGCTTCCCGGCGGGCGATGGAAAGCAGGGCGGTTGCCATGGTGACGCCGGCACTGGGGCCGTCTTTAGGTGTTGCGCCCTCTGGCACATGGAGGTGCACGAAAGATTTGTCGAAAAATGCAGGGTCGCCCTTAAACCGCTTCAGATTCGAGGCAACGTAACTGTAGGCAATCTCAGCGGATTCCTTCATGACATCACCAAGTTGGCCTGTCAGCTTGAAGCCACGCTGGCTGCTATGAATTCGTGACGCCTCAATGCTCAACGTTGCGCCGCCCATGGATGTCCAGGCCAATCCTGTGACCACTCCAATCCCTTTCAGGGCTTTTTCTTTCCGGAACGCAGGCTGGCCCAAATACTCTTGCAAGTCCGATATGCCTACCTTTATTGGTTCGTCCGGGGATTCGAGCAGTTTTACTATGCCTTTGCGCATGACTTTGTGAAGCATTTTTTCCAGGTTCCGCACGCCTGCTTCCCGGGCATAGCCTTCGATAATTTGGCGGATGGCGGCATCAGTAAGGTTGAACTGCTTTTTGAGCAGTTTGGCTCGCTTCAGCAAGCGCGGCAGCAGGTGATGTTTGGCAATTGCCAGCTTTTCCTCGGTGATGTATCCGGACAGGCGAATAACATCCATCCGGTCCAGCAGCGGCCGGGGAATGGTGTCGAGCTGGTTGGCTGTGCAAATGAACAGAACCTTGGACAAGTCCATGCGCACATCCAGATAGTGATCCAGAAACTCCTTATTCTGTTCCGGGTCCAGGGTTTCCAGCAGCGCCGAAGCCGGGTCGCCCTGGTAGGACGCGCCAATCTTGTCGATCTCGTCGAGCATGATGACCGGGTTGGCGACTTCGGTATCTTTCAATGCTTGCACGAACTTGCCCGGCATGGCGCCAATGTAGGTGCGCCTGTGGCCTTTGATCTCGGCTTCATCGCGCATGCCGCCAACACTGAACCGATAGAACTTGCGCCCAAGCGCATCGGCCACTGAATGGCCGATGGATGTCTTACCTACGCCCGGTGGGCCAACAAGCAGCAGGATAGAACCGCTGACTTCACCCTTGAAAGTGCCCTCGGCCAGAAACTCGATGATCCGGTTTTTTACATCATCAAGGCCATCGTGGTCCCGGTTCAGAATGCCGCGGGCTTTCGCCAGGTCAAACTGATCCTCGGAATGCTGGCCCCAGGGAACCTGGGTCAGCCAGTCCAGATAGTTGCGGGTAACGCCATACTCCGGCGAACCCTGTTCCAGTATTTGCAGCTTTTGCAGTTCTTCGTCAAAGCGTTCTTGAACAGCCTCAGGTGGATCAAGTTCTGCCATGCGGGCTTCGAAGCGTTCCGCATCTGCTGTCTTGTCGTCTTTCGACACGCCCAGTTCGCGCTGGATCACTTTGAGCTGTTCTTTCAGGAAGAAGTCCCGCTGGTGCTTCTGCACTTTCTCGTTCACTTCTTCGCTGATTTCGGTCTGGAGGCGTGCAACCTCAAGCTCCTTACGCATCAACAACAGTACTTTTTCCATACGCCGGAGCAAGGGAACCGTGTCCAGAATGCCCTGTAGCTCCAAGCCGGGTGCGCTGGTCATGGATGCACCGAAGTCGGTCAGTGGCGAGCTGTCTTCCGGGCCAAAACGGGAGAGGTACTGTTTTACTTCCTCGCCGTATAACGGGTTGGTTCGTAGCAGTTCTTTGATGGCGCTGATGATGGCGAGGGTGTAGGCCTTGGTTTCATCCGCATCTTCCTCGGGCTCCTGAGGGTATTCAACCTCCACCAGATACGGTGGTTTGCGCCGCAGCCACTGCACTATCCGGAACCGTTGCAGGCCTTGGGCGATAAACTGCACATTCCCGTCTTTGTTTTGTGCATGATGAACTCGCACGGCGCAGCCAATCGTGGCTAACTCGCTGCTCTCGGGTATGCTCTGTCCGGGCTGGTGATCATCGACGTAACAGATGCCGAGCATTTTGTGGTCGGTTTCGGCTACGCGCTTGAGGGTCTCCTGCCATGGAGTTTGATTGACCACGACAGGTTGTACCTGGGCCGGGAAGAATGGCCTGTTTGATACCGGCAGCACATACATCCGTTTGGGTAAAGATTGCTCCGGTAGTGCCAGCTCTTTGCTGTGCTCGTTTTTGCCAATGTACTCGGTGATGTCTTCCTCGAAATCTTCCAGAGAGTCTTTGTCATTATCGTGATTCATGCTGCTAGTGCTTCCTGATATGAGGAGTGTCTAGTCACTAACTAGAGTCTAAAGTTGTATTTTCAAGCTCAGGGGCACTCAAGCCTTGGTCTGCCACTCTTGAATTTCGGCCCTATGGCCCCATCTACGCTTTAACCAATATACGAACATTTCAGGTGCCCTACATGAGCAGCTCTCCCCATATTTTTGAAGCCACCATGGAAAACTTTCAGCAGGAGGTTATGGAGGCTTCCTCAACCACACCTGTGCTTGTAGATGTGTGGGCCGAATGGTGTGCGCCCTGTAAGCAGCTAATGCCCTTGCTGGAAAAACTGGCTATTGAATACCAGGGCGCTTTTCGGCTTGCGAAAGTGAACGCGGACCAACAGGAACAGCTCACCTCCAGCCTGGGTGTGCGCAGCTTGCCAACGATTATTCTGGTCAAAGATGGGCAGGCAGTTGACGGGTTTAACGGGGCTTTGCCCGAGAGTGAAATCCGTAAGGTGCTTGAAAAGCACATTGAACTTCCCGATGAGGACCCATACGAAAAGGCCCATCGCCTATGGGGCGAAGGCGATGTCGACGGCGCCATGGAAATCCTTTCTGAAATGAACCAGAAAGACCCCGAAAACCTGAAAGTGCTGATCGACCTTGCCCAGCTGAAAGCCGAAAGCGGTGATATCGAGACCGCTGAGCAGGTACTCGAAAGCCTTCCGCCTGAAGAAAAACTTCAGCACCAGGCAAAGCAGCTGGCGGCCAGAATAAAGTTTCTGAAACAGTCTGCGGAGCTACCGCCAGTGAAGGATTTGGAAATGGCGCTGGAGCAGGATCCGAAAGATCCTAATGCGTTGCACCTGTTGGCGCTTCACCATGTACTGCAGGAAAAAAATGCGGAAGCGATGGAGCTGCTCATCAAGCTTATGCAGGTGGATAGTAAATACAAAGACGAGGTGGCCAAAACAACCCTGGTTGAGCTGTTTGAGAAGCTCGGAAATGGCAACCCGGATGTGCGGACCTACCGGCGTAAGCTTTATACACTGATGCACTGATTCCATCCTTTAGCGGGCTATCCATCCTGGGGATGGCCCGTTTTCCTCTACATATTGTTGAGTTTCTTCTATAGTTTGGTTTCTGGAAGCAGGTAATGTGCTCCAATAAAAAAAACCAAACAAATGGGAGAGCCGGTGGAGGATCAATCACTTCATAGGGCATTAAAACCTCAAGATATCCTGCCAGATGAATCCGGGCTAATTCGCTGCCTGTATGAGTCGTTACAGCACCAAGCCGGCTTCCATGATTTTTTAGCAAAACTGACTTCTGCTGTTAACGGGTGCGCAGCCCAGCTTTCCTTTATAAGAAAAAGCCCCAGAGCCATAGAGCACATATGGCAAGCTGGTTTATCCGATGAGTTCTTGGGCTGGTACCTGGATAACAACATGATTGCCCACGATGCGGTTACTAATCATGCTATTACACAGCAACCAGGGCTCTTCAGCGCAGCTTTACCTCTATTGGCAAACGGACCGCCTGGTGATGATTACGATCGGTGGGAATCCGACCAGAGCATGCTCGATTCTGCGTGGCTGGTGATTGATGTTTCCGACACGCACATCGCCCTTCTGACCGTGCAGCGCACTATTGCTCAGGGTGCCTATGTGCCTGCAGAGCTTGCGGCTATGGATCGACTTGTGCCATTCATACGGCAAACGGTGGGATTGGCTAAAACGTTTCACCAACACCCCAGCACCGAGCAGTCGCTTTCTGCAATTGCCGAGCTAATTCCTGAAGCCGCTTTTGTACTGAATAATCGTGGGTTATTAGTGATTACCAATCAGCGTGGCGAGCAGCTCCTAACGAGAAACGCGGGGCTTTCGGTTCGGCATCAGCGCTTTTCTTTCCCATCTGAAAGCACACAAAAAACGTTCCTGCGCAGCATTACGCGGGCCTCATCTGCAACTGCTGAGAACGGTATTACCTGCCAGGAAACGCTGGTCATTAACCATGGTTCAGCTTCCCCTTTGGTGATGACTATACGGCCTCTTGAGCACAGTGATCTTCTCACGGGTGGGGTGTTAGTGACGGTGGTTGATGCTGACACAAGAGCGTTTCCTGATGCTGCAGCAATTGCCGAATATTTTTCCCTGTCACCGGCAGAAGCCCAGGTTTGCGAGGATCTTGTTAAGGGGTGGAGCCTGAAAGAAATTGCCGAGCAGAGGCACAAAAGCGAGGCAACAGTTCGTAGTTATTTGAAACAGATCTTTCATAAAACCGGCTGGGCGCGACAAGGCCAGCTGATCAGTACAATTCTTTCGGCGTTGTTGCGTTAAAACGTCCCCAATTACCCTTATATGAGGGTAGTGGGCTGTTCCGAGCATTGCGTAAGCTGGTGACGCTGTTTCCCTTTTTACTGCACCGGCACGCAGAGTTGTTTGGAAACAAAGCTGCTTTTAGCTTTTGTTTCGAAGGGTAGTCCTGCGCACCTTTGAAGTTGCTGTTGCTTATTCGGAGTTATGACTAGTGACCAACTTCCCTCTTACGACTAAATCACGCTCTTTTATTCCTATTGTATTGTGCAGTTTGACACTAGCCGGCTGTGGCGGTGGTGGTGACGGCGATAGCGTAGGTGGGGGCGGTTCAAGCTCCGCCGGCTACACTTGGCCAGCGTCCCCTAAAAATCTGCAGATTGAGATGACTGTTCAGTCTGCGTCCGGCTCGGGAACAGACGTCGGAAAAATCATTCTGTTTGTGAAGCCATCATCCGCCGACCCATCAGGTTATGCTCCGGCGGGCTTTAACACTCGTGACATGCGAGTATTCGATGCGTCCGATTTTGACAGCTATAACTGGCAGCGCTCGGGCAGCTCAAACTATAAAATTGTTCTGGATTATGCAGGCAGCCAGGTGGTAGATACCTTCGTGTTGACGCCAAAAAGTGCAGGCGCTGGCACCTACACCGCATCGAATTATAGTGGAGGTAGTTCGGGTACCTACAAAATAATCGGCATGCCGTTGAGCGATGGCCCACGGATTACTCCTGGCTCTGACAATCAGGTTGCCGCATTCCCGGATAAGCTGGATAAAGACCAGATTTTGAATAATCAGTTCGCTGAGGGCACCACCATTGAGTGGCTGTTTGATAAGCAGGCCGGAGACCCTCAGTTTTATATGTTCAGCGCAAGCGGTGCTGCTGCCAATGAAAACGGCCTCTATTTGGGTCGTGTGGATGCTGCTGGTGTGAGTGTGGGACAGGTAAGGATTTCAGATAGCGATCTATCAAGTGCCAGCGCGAATAGAAGCATTTGGAGCAGTGCCGCTCAGAAGCCCTACAGCGGCGTCGAGGGAGCACAGCGCATTCGATACGACGAGGTTGACAGCACGTATACACTCACAATTGGCGGCACCAAGGTTTATACCGCTGATTCATCCGGGTTTCGGTTGGCATCGTCCAGTTATGACAACGGAGCAATAGGACGGAAATCAGTCAGTCACTTGACGGCAGGCCTTATATTTAATGCTGCAAAAGGCAAGCTTACATTAAAGAATGGAGCTGGCTCTGAGATCTGCTCTGCCTCTTTGGGTAATTCGAACAATATGCGCTATATGCCATTGAACTACTTCGGCTCTGGGTTTTGGGAGAGAACCGCTTCAGCAAAGGAGGATGGCACGGTTATTCTGGGGGATGATGGCTATATCTATGCCTTTAGCTTCAGTAGTGACGGTAAAGGACTGGTCAGTAAAATGAGCCAAGCTTGCAGTCTAGAGTGGTCGAAGCAGATTGATGTGCTGCGTGACAGCAATGAAATTGTCGCCTCCAGTCTGTTCCGAAAAGTAGATGACCAGCTCTATTTCAGTGTGCACGACAATATAGTGACAAATGGTGATCGTATGTCCCGTTACAGCGTTTATCGCGTGGACACGGATAGTGGCAATCTAACTGCGTTGATCGATAAGCGCTGGCGCTATGCGAATGATGTAAGAGCTGATATTTACGATGTTGCTACGGATGCAGAAGGCCGCTTACTGGTGGTTACCGCATCTGCATTACAGCGCCGTGATCCGGATACGTTTGAGATACTGTGGTCGGTTGATGTGGAGGGTCCCGGAGGCTTCCCGGATAGCATTGAGGCAGGGCAGGTATCGTTGGCGCCTTTGACTGCTCTGACTGATGGCTCAGTTGAGGTCGCGTCTATGTATGTATTCAGCGCGGCCAAGTTGGCGAGTCTGGATAAGAAAATCGGGCGTTGATTAAGGGCGGAGGCAGGTTTTAGCCTGCCTCCGCTTTGCCAAGCCTCAGCCATTCCCCTTCTTCATCGCCTCAAACTCATCCTCAAAGAAGAACTTCTCTTCCCCGAACGCAGGCTCCAGTTCATGCAGCCAGGTGGCCGTTTCGCTGTACTTGGCGAAGAACGGGCGCTGTACCCAGTCCGGGTTGCGGCCTTGCAGGAAGCGCAATACAAAGACTTTCTCGCCAGCAACTTCTGCTATGCCCTGAACTTCTACTTTTCCAGGGCCGGCGCTCATGCTGGGGCCGCGGGCGGTGCGGGCCAGGCCGCTGACTTTTTTCATGGCTTCGCGGTAAATCTGGAAGGCTTCGGCTAGCGGCACTTCAAAGTAGTTCTTGGCGCCAGTGTCCCTCTCTACAAACATGTAGTAGGGGATGATGCCCAGCTGCACTTCTTTCTTCCAGAGCTTGGCCCAGTCATCTGCATTGTCGTTAACGTGCTTGATCAGCGGGCCTTGTGCGCGGATTTCAGCACCGGTGGCTCGAATGCGGCGAATGGCCTCTTCGGCGATGTCGGTGGTGATTTCCTGCCAGTGATTGTAGTGGGCCATGATCGCAATGTGCTTGCCTGCATCCACAAGCTTGGCGAACAAATCGATCAGCTCATCTGCATCTTTGTCCGTCACAAAACGGTAAGGCCAGAAGGTTAAAGCCTTGGTGCCGATGCGGATTGTCTGGATGTGGTCAAACTCTGGCCGCAGTAAAGGCTCAAGGTATTGGGCCAAGCTCTTGGTTTTCATTACCATGGGGTCGCCACCGGTAACCAGAAGGTCCGATACTTCGGTGTGCTCTTGCAGGTAGCCGTGCAGCTTGTCTGCCTCGGTGCTGGACATCTTCAGGTCTTTGTCGCCCACAAACTGCGCCCAACGGAAGCAGAAGGTGCAATAAGAGTGGCAGGTCTGGCCCTGGGCCGGGAAGAAGAGCACGGTTTCACGGTATTTGTGCTGCACGCCGTCGAGCACTTCGCCTTCCAGCTCCGGCATGTTCATTTCCATCTGGCCAGCCGGGTGCGGGTTCAGGTCGTCGCGGATCTCTTTGGCTACCGCTTGAATCTCTTTCTTCTCCGCACCTTCCCGGTGCAGCTTGGCCATGCGGTCAAAGTGCTCGTCTTTCAGCATGCCCTTCTGCGGGAACACCAACTGATAAATGGGGTCGTTGGGTACCTTGTTCCAGTCAATCAGCTCGTTGATCACGTACTCGTTCACACGGAAGGGCAGCACGCTGGCTACTACCTTCATTTCAAACAGGGTCTCTTCCGGAAGATTCTGGATGATCTCGATTTTGTCTAGCTGGCGGTCTGTATAAACCTTGAAGCGTCGTTCCTCGAATTCTGTTGTAGGAATCCGGTTTGGAAAAGTGACGATTGAGTTCATGGTTCGCCCTCAGTAATTAAAGGTATGAATTGTCAGGAGGGCAAAATAAACGCCGCTCCGGTGGTCAAAAAATGGGCAGGCGAGTATACATAAATTATTGTTTAGTTTCAGGTCTAATTAAAAGTGCGTAGAAGAAAATTCGGTTATTTTGTTTTTGTGATTCTAACTATCTGAAATATAAGCATATAAATATTATTTCGTGACAGGTTTGAATGTCCATATCGTTTAGCGTGGTAATGAAAGCTTGGGTGTTATCGCGACTAAGACGTTGGTCTGAGTCTGGTTGTTTGGTGCTCTTAAAAAAGGCATTATTGCGTAACTAATCGTAATTGTGATTGTGTTTGGCGTGTAGATTTCGCCTTTTGTTGGTGTTTACAGTAAATGCGTAGTAAAAATACTACGAATTTTGCATGCTGACCGAATAATACCTGGCTGGTTTTGCGCCACAGTCTGATCATCCAACAGGGGCGGGCAGTAAAAACAGAAAAGCTGTTCTATGCTTGATGGATGCAGTTAGTAACCTTGACCGGTGTGTCTACCGGCAAAAAATACATAACGAAGACGTTGCCGTTGTTGCAGTTAACTTGATACCGCATGCGCGGGTGCCGCGCTTGGCACTTGCAGCACTTTTGGATGCGAAGGGGGAGGTTTGATGTACCAGGATGATGATCCCATAGAGACGAGCGAATGGCTTGATGCACTTGAGTCGCTCATGGAGAACGAAGGCATAGAGCGGGTTAAGTACATTCTGGAGCGCCTTTCTGAGCGTGCCAGTCGTGATGGCACCGAGCTACCGTATTCAATTACTACACCGTTCCGAAATACTATTCCGGCAACCCAGGAAGCGCGGATGCCGGGCGACCTGTTTATGGAGCGCCGGATTCGGTCACTGATCCGCTGGAACGCTATGGCCATGGTTGTGCGTGCCAACAAGCGACCGGGCGATCTGGGCGGCCATATATCGACCTTCTCATCTGCAGCCACGCTCTACGACGTTGGCTTTAACTACTTTTTCCATGGTGGTGATGAAAAGCGCGAGTCCGACTTGATCTATTTTCAGGGTCACGCCTCGCCGGGCAACTACGCGCGGTCTTTTCTGGAAGGACGGTTTACAGAAGCGCAGCTTGATAAATATCGCGAGGAAGTGGACGGAGACGGCCTCTCCTCGTATCCGCACCCCTGGCTAATGCCGGATTACTGGCAGTTCCCCACCGTATCTATGGGGCTTGGGCCGATTCAGGCCATTTATCAGGCCCACGTGATGAAGTACCTGGATAGCCGCGAACTCGTGGAAATGGGTAATCGCAAGGTTTGGTGCTTTGTGGGTGATGGTGAGACTGACGAGCCGGAAACCCTGGGGTGTATCTCAAAAGCCGGTCGGGAAAATCTCGACAACCTGGTGTTCGTGGTGAACTGTAACCTGCAGCGCCTGGACGGTCCGGTACGTGGTAACGGTAAGATTATTCAAGAGCTTGAAGGCACTTTCCGGGGAGCTGGCTGGAACGTGATCAAGGTGGTTTGGGGTCGGGTTTGGGACACCTTGTTCGACCTCGACGAGCACGGCATTATGCAGCGAGCCATGGACGAGATTTGCGATGGTGACCTGCAGAACTTTACCCATAACGGTCCATCCCATACCCGCAAACACTTCTTCGGCAAGTACCCGCAATTGGCCAAGCTGGTAGAAGACTGGACGGACGAAGATATCAACAAGCTCAACCGGGGTGGTCACGACCCCTACAAAGTGTACGCCGCTTATCAGAAGGCGATGACCGAGGCGAACGGCAAGCCTACGGTTATTCTTGCGCACACGATTAAAGGTTATGGTTTTGGTGCGGCGGGCGAGTCTCAGAACACGGCCCATTCACTGAAGAAGCTGGATATTGAAACCCTCAAGTCATTCCGCGATCGCTTTGCAATTCCGCTGAAAGATGAAGAGCTGGAAGACGTACCCTATTACCGCCCAGCGCCAGACAGCCCCGAGCTGGTCTACATGAATAAGCGCAGGCAGGAACTGGGTGGCTTTTATCCCCGGCGCCGCAAGGATTGCCAGCCTCTTCAAATTCCTGATCTGGATATTTTCAAACAGGTTCTGGAAGGTTCGAGTGGCCGTGAAATCTCCACAACCATGGCGTTTGTTCGCCTGCTGGGAGCGCTCGTTAAAGATAAGCGTATTGGCAAGCGGATAGTGCCAATCGTGCCGGATGAGGCTCGTACCTTCGGTATGGAGGGCATGTTCCGTCAGCTGGGGATCTACACGTCTGAGGGGCAGAAGTATGTACCCCAGGACCGTGAACAGATCATGTATTACCGGGAGGACAAGAAAGGACAGATTCTTCAGGAAGGTATTAACGAAGGTGGTGCTATGGCCGCGTGGATGGCGGCTGCGACATCTTATAGCAACAACAACTTCCCGCTGATTCCGTTCTATGCGTTCTACTCCATGTTTGGTTTCCAGCGCGTGGGCGATCTGGCTTGGGCATCAGGCGACATGCAGGCGCGTGGTTTCCTTATTGGAGGCACCGCCGGGCGCACTACGCTGAATGGCGAAGGCTTGCAGCACCAGGATGGTCACAGCCATGTGCTGGCAAACACCATCCCCAACTGTAAAGCGTACGATCCGGCATTCGGGTATGAGATGGCCGTAGTGATTCACCACGGCATGAAGGAAATGTTTGAAGAGAATAAAAACGTTTTCTACTACATCACCATGGAAAACGAGAATTATGAGCAGCCGGCCATGCCCAAGGGCGTGGAAGACGACATTATCAAAGGCATGTACAAATTCGAATCCGTCGAAGTAAAAGGCGGCAAGAAAAAGCTGCGTGTACAGCTGCTGGGCGCCGGAGCCATTCTCAACGAAGTGCGAGCAGCTGCTCAGATGCTAAAAGACGATTGGGGTGTAGCCTCCGATGTCTGGAGCGTCACCAGCTTTAACGAACTTGCCCGAGACGGTCAACACGTTGAACGTTGGAACCTGCTGCACCCGGATGACAAGGTCCGTAAGGCTCACGTCACTCAGTGCCTGGAGAAACAGACAGGCCCTGTCGTATCGTCGACAGATTACGTCAAGCTGCACTCCGAGCAACTGAGGGCGTTCATCCCCAAAACATTCCTGACACTGGGTACAGATGGTTTTGGTCGCAGCGACACTCGCGAGAAGCTGAGAAGCTTCTTCGAGGTGGATCGTTATTACGTAACGGTAGCTGCTCTGTCGGCCTTGGCCAAAGATGGCGAGGTGAAGCAGGAGCAGGTTCTTGAAGCCATGCGCAAGTACGGTATCGATCGTAATAAAACGAACCCGGCGCACTGCTAAGGAGACCGTCATGAGCGAACAGGAAATCAAGGTTCCCGATCTTGGCGGGGCAGATGAAGTTGAGATAATCGAGATTCTGGTCAGTGTTGGCGATTCGGTGGAGGCGGAGGATTCGATACTGACCGTTGAAACCGATAAGGCCTCTGTAGATTTGCCATCCCCTGGTGCCGGTAAAATCACCAAGCTTTCCGTGAAGGTTGGGGACAAGGTGAAAGAAGGCGACGTGGTGGCAATGATGGACGCTGGCGGAGCTGCGGGTGGAGCTGACGATGAGCCGGAAGCGAAATCAGAAAGTGAGTCCAGTGCTGATTCTGATGAAAAGCCCGAACCTGAAAAGCCCAAGCCAGAACCGAAGAAAAAGTCTGGCGGCTCCCGCACGGAAACGGTGTTGGTTCCGCCTCTGGATGGCATGGAAGACGTGCCGGTTATCGAGGTCAACATATCCGAAGGCGACACCATTGAGGTAGATGCGTCTTTGGTAACGGTTGAGTCCGATAAGGCATCCATGGATATACCATCTCCATACGCCGGCAAGGTAGTGAAGGTTCTGGTGAATGAAGGAGACAAGTTGTCTGAGGGCGACAAGCTCCTGGAAATGACGGTCGCCGACGACAGCGACGAGGACGATGAGGATCAGAGCGAGACGGCTGCCGACTCTGGCCAGGAAGCAAAGCCTGAACCTGAAGCCGATGATAAGCCGTCGAAGGAGCCCGAGGCACAGCCCCAGAGCTCAACCTACGAGCCGCCTTCGCCGGGTTCCAGAGTTCATGCTGGCCCGGCCGTGCGCAAACTGGCTCGAGAGCTGGGTGCCGATATGGCTCGCATCAAAGGGTCTGGCCCCAAAAGCCGGATTCTGAAAGACGACGTGAACGACTATGTTAAAAGCCAGCTGCAACAGACTCAGCAAGGGAGTTCAGGCGCTGGTACGGGGTCTGGAATACCGGGCGTAAAGCTGCCAGATTTCAGCCAGTTCGGCGACATTGAGCGTGAGCCTATGTCGCGAATGATGGCGGTTACCGCGAGCAACATGCAGCGAAGCTGGCTGAACGTGCCCCACGTTACCCAGTTTGAGGATGCGGATATCTCCGATATGGAGGCATTCCGAAAAGCCCAGAAAGCGGCTGGTGAAAAGAGGGGCGTGAAGATGACGCCTTTGCCGTTTATTCTTAAGGCCTGTGCAACGGCATTGGCAGAGCTACCGCAATTCAACGTGTCTCTGGATTTGGAGCGCAAAGAGGTGGTTCGCAAGCAATACATTCATATTGGTATTGCTGTGGATACGCCCAACGGGCTGATGGTTCCGGTGATTCGCGATGTCGATCAGAAAGGCCTTTGGGAGTTGGCGGCGGAAAGTGCCGAGCTTGCCCAGAAAGCCCGTGACAGGAAGTTAAAGCCTGCAGAGATGCAGGGCGCTTGTTTCACTATTACAAGCTTGGGTGGAATCGGTGGTACGGCTTTCACGCCAATTGTGAATACGCCAGAGGTGGCGATTCTTGGGGTGTCCCGTGCTGCGATGAAGCCTGTGTGGGATGGAAGCGAGTTTCAGCCGAGGCTGATGCTACCGCTGTCGTTGTCTTACGATCACCGTGCGGTGAACGGGGCTGATGCGGCACGCTTTACCTCATTGCTTAGTCAGCTGCTTGGGGATATTCGTTCCCTTTTGCTGTGAAGCTAGCCAGACAGGCTTCCAGGCTATGAAATTTGGGGGCAGCAAAAGGCGGGCGTAACAAGCCCGCCTTTTGCGTTTTGGTATGGAGCCAGGCAGTCCAGAGTTACTGATCCAGAGCAACGAGCGTATTTTCAAACCCGCTAGACTTGTCATATTTAGTCAGCAGGTAACAAACGTATGAGCGCACAGCTGAATTTCGCGGCAATAATCTACGACAACGATGAGCAGGCAGTGGATAAATTGCTGCACAAGGTGGCAGCAACCCTGAGTCGGCGAGGCTATCGAGTTGCTGGTTTATCCATGGCATTGAATGAGCATGGGTTACGGCGAGAACCCATGGCGCTACAGGATCTGGAAACGGGTCAGGAGTATTCCATTGCCCAGAACCTTGGAAAAGAATCGCAATCCTGTTGCCTCGATCCCCGCGGGTTGGCAGATGCAACGAGCGTGATACGCGGATTGCTAGAGCAGCCACCCAAGCTGGCGGTTGTTAACCGGTTCGGCCAGCAGGAAATCGGCGGCAATGGGTTCCGCGCTGAATTTGTTCAGCTACTTGCTGCCGGCATTCCGGTATTAACGGTGGTGAAGCGGAAGTTCCTTTCTCAGTGGCATGATTTTGGTGGTGAAACCGCGGTTGACTTGCCGTTCTCCGAGGCGGCGGTGCTGCATTGGTGTGACGGAGTTTTAAGGGGGCAATAGCACCAGATGTGCTGATGCATTAAGTGGCGTAGTATAAGTGACTGATCCGCACACCTACTTACTTGCCTACGCCGGCAACTCTACTATTTTTATACGCTTAACTGCTTTTCCGAGAGAGATCTATGAACAAAGAACCTGTCAGCCGCGAACTGTTTGATGAAGTTATGGTACCCAACTACGCACCGGGCTCTATTATTCCCGTGCGAGGCGAGGGTTCCCGAATTTGGGATCAGGATGGCCGCGAGTTTATAGATCTTCAGGGTGGTATTGCCGTGAGTTGTCTCGGGCATTCGCACCCAGGGCTGGTGGGTGCCCTGGTGGAGCAGGCGGAGAAAATCTGGCACCTCTCTAACGTGATGACCAACGAGCCTGCTTTGCGTTTGGCTAAAACTCTGTGCGATCTCACATTTGCTGAGCGGGTGTTCTTTGCCAACTCCGGTGGTGAAGCCAACGAGGCGGCGTTCAAGCTGGCACGTCGTTATGGCTGGGAGCACACAGGCCCGGAGAAACACGAAATTATCTCTTTCAAGAACGCCTTCCACGGCCGTACCTTATTCACCGTGAGTGTTGGTGGGCAGGCAAAGTATCTGGAGGGATTTGAGCCTGCGCCGGGCGGCATCCACCACGCAGACTTTAACGATCTGGAATCCGTCAAGAAACTGATCTCCAAGGCAAAGACCTGTGCGGTGGTTGTGGAACCAATTCAGGGTGAGAGCGGAGTGGTTCCAGCTGACCCTGAATTCCTGGAAGGCCTGCGCAAGCTCTGTGATGACAACAGCGCTTTGTTGATTTTTGATGAGGTGCAGTCCGGGGTGGGCCGTACAGGTCATCTGTATGCATACGAGATGTATGGTGTGGTACCAGACATTCTTACCAGCGCCAAAGGCTTGGGCGGTGGTTTCCCGGTAGCCGCCATGCTGACCACTGCAAAAGTTGCAGCCAGTCTTGGCGTAGGCACCCATGGCAGCACCTATGGTGGCAATGCCCTGGCTTGCGCGGTTGCCCAAAAGGTTATCGATACCGTAAGCCAGCCCGAGATCCTCAAGGGTGTCAAGGCCCGTTCTGAGCACCTGCGTAAAGGCATGATGGATATTGGTGAGCGCTATGAACTCTTCAGTGAGGTTCGCGGTGCCGGGCTTTTGCTGGGTTGTGTGCTGACCGAAAAATGGAAAGGAAAGGCGAAGGAATTTCTCAACGCCGGCCTGGATGAAGGTGTGATGGTGTTGATTGCTGGCGCCGATGTTATTCGATTGGCACCTTCGCTGATCATTCCGGATACCGATATTGATGAAGCGCTTGAGCGCTTTGAAGCAGCGGTGAAGAAACTGACTGCCTAGGAGCTTTTATGTGGTTGGTACGTCCGGCACTACCCGATGACGTGAACCAGATACTGGAGATAGCCGGCGCGGCGGGTTCAGAAACCGCCCGTCTCTCATCCACGCTGCCCCGGCAGCGTGACGCGCTTGCCGAAAAAATAAAACACTCGCTAACTTCTCTCGCCGGTAAAACAATCTCTGGCGGCCCGTTGCCACGGTTTCTTTTCGTTCTGGAGGATACCGCCACAGGCAGGATCCATGGCACGGCGGGTATTGATGCTCGTGCAGGTAATGGTCAGCCGTTTTATAACTACCGCCGGGATGCATTGATTCATGCCTCCCACGAGCTAGGCATATCAAGCCGCGTAGACGTTCTCTACCCGAGTCACGGTCTGACCGATCACACATTGCTTTGCTCGTTTTCCATCACGCCTGAGTTGCGCAACACGGAAGCCTTTGAGCTCTTGTCCCGAGCCCGAATCCTGTTCATCGCCGAGCATCGCGACTGGTTTACCCAGCGGGTTGCTGTGGAAATTCAGGGCGTGCAGCACGAGGATGGCAGTGTGCCCTTCTGGGACAGTTTGGGGCGTCACTTTTTTAATATGGATTTTGAAACAGCGGACCAGCACTCGGGTGCGCTCAGTAAAACCTTTATTGCGGAGCTTATGCCGCCGCATCCTGTGTATGTCACTTTGCTTTCCGAGGCGGCGCAGGAGGCGTTAGGGCAGCCTCACGAACTGACTGTGCCAAACCTTGAGTTGTTGCAGAGAGAAGGTTTTCAGGCGGGCTGCTATCTGGACATTTTCGATGGTGGGCCGGTGCTGGAAGCGCGCACCGACGCCCTGCACACGCTGGTAACCAGTCAGCGCAAAGCCCTCCATGGCTCTGTGAATGATGCTGGCGATGGGAGCGGAGATCTTTGCCTTATTGCCGCGGGTGGTGGCGCTGGGTTCCGTTGTGCGCTTGCTCGTGCTGCCGGCACGCTTGAGGGTACCCTCAAGGTACCTGTGAAGGTCTGGGGTTTACTCGACAAGACTGCAGGTGATGAAGTGAGGGTAGCGCCATGCTAGTCATTCGACCACTTCAGCAAACTGATCTTGAAGATCTTTACGCCATGGCTCAGAAAGCGGGCAAGGGACTGACCTCGTTGCCGGCCGACCGGGACATGTTGCAGCGTAAAATCAACCAGGCACAGGAAACCTTCAATCAGCGTTGTGCACCGGAAGCGGGCCTGTACCTGTTTGCCCTGGAAGATACGGATACTGGCAAAGCGGTAGGGATCAGCGGTATTCAGGCCCGGGTGGGCCTGGATGAGGTGTTTTATAACTATCGGCTCAGCGTTACCGTAAACGCCTCCAAAGAGCTGGGTGTGCATGTGCGAACGCCAACACTGCACCTGTCAAACGACATGACAGACACCAGTGAGATCTGTTCCTTGCTGCTATCCAGCGATTACCACGGTGGCGGCAATGGTCTGCTTTTGTCCCGCTGTCGCTTCATGTTTCTTGATGAGTTTAGAAAGCACTTCTCTGAAAAAGTATTTGCGGAAATGCGCGGTGTGTCTGATGAGCAGGGCATGAGCCCGCTTTGGGACGCGCTGGGTAGTAAGTTCTTTGATATGGAATTCATAGAAGCCGACATGCTGTCCGGGCTTGGCAATAAGGCGTTTATTGCTGAGCTGATGCCCAAATACCCAATATACCTGCCTATGCTGCCGGATTCGGCACGGGCGGTTGTCGGCATGGTTCATGGTAATACGGCTCCGGCGCTTACCATGCTGAAAGCCGAAGGGTTTAACTTTAATGGCATGGTCGACATCTTTGATGGTGGCCCGGTGGTTGAGGCATTCGTGCACACCATTCGCACAGTTCGGGACAGTTTCAACCGCTATGCCTCTGTGACCCGAAAAGCCATAGATCTTGATGTGCCGGCGGATAAGCGGGTGATGATTTCCAATCGCTCGTTCCGTAACTTTCGGGTAACTACGGTGCCCGCCAGTTGCGTGGGTATAGACACAATCAGCCTTCCACCGGAAGTGGCAGAGGCCTTGCAGATAGAGTCGGGCGACCCGGTTCGGCTGGCCCCCCTTAAGGAAAGGACTCAGGCACCGGCCAAAGCCGCGAGCTAAAAACGTACAATTCCAGCAGCAGGAGAGTGAGTGATATGGCAAACCTGACCGGCGAACTGTTTATTGGTGGGCTTTGGCTTCAGGGCCATGGCCCCGCGTTCGAGTCTGTTCAGCCCGTTACCGGCAAGGCCGTATGGGAAGGTACTGGTGCCAGCCTGGCTGATGTGGATGCAGCCGTGCGCAGCGCGCGGGACGCCTTCCTGAAATGGCGGCGCAAGAGCTTTGCCGAGCGCCTTTCGGTTGTTGAGGCTTTTGCTGAATTGCTGGAAGCAAACAAGGAGGAGTTGGCCCACCAGATTGGCCTGGAAACCGGTAAACCCCTTTGGGAGTCCCGTACGGAAGTGGCTGCTATGGCCGGCAAGATCGGCATTTCGGTGAAAGCCTATAATGATCGCACCGGGCACACCGAATCGGATGTTGCGGGTGGCCATGCGGTGCTCCGTCATAAGCCCCACGGGGTGGTTGCGGTGTTTGGCCCTTACAACTTTCCCGGCCACCTTCCTAATGGCCATATTGTGCCGGCGCTATTAGCGGGCAATACGGTGGTATTCAAACCCAGTGAGTTGACGCCCGGCGTGGCGGAGTTGACGGTGAAACTGTGGGAGAAAGCTGGCTTGCCCGATGGTGTAATCAACCTGGTTCAGGGTGCTGCGGATACAGGCAAGTCGCTTGCGGGCCACCCTGCAATTGACGGCTTGTTCTTTACCGGTAGCTCAACGGTGGGACATAAGCTGCATGAGCAACTTGGAGGCCAGCCGGAGAAGATTCTTGCCCTGGAAATGGGTGGTAACAACGCGCTGATTGTACAGGATATTTCGAACATCGATGGCGCGGTCCATCACGCTCTGCAGTCGGCGTTTTTGTCTGCTGGACAGCGCTGCACTTGCGCCCGCAGATTGCTGGTTCCAAAGGGCACGAAGGGCGATGAGTTTCTGGATCGCCTTGTGGCGGTGTCTGCACGTATCCAGGTTGGAGAGTTTGATGATAAACCCCAACCGTTTATGGGCTCGGTGATTTCTGCACAGGCGGCAGAAAAACTTTTGGCTGCTCAGGCCAGCATGCTCGCAAAAGGCGGAATATCCCTGCTGGAGATGAAACAACTCAAACCAAACACTGGCCTTCTTTCTCCAGGCATTGTGGATGTAAGCGGGTTGGAGCTGCCGGATGAGGAGTTCTTCGGGCCGCTATTAACCGTCTATCGGTACAAGGGTTTCGATGATGCCCTGGAGCTGGCTAACAACACCCGTTATGGGCTTTCTGCCGGCTTGCTTTCGGACGACAGAAAGCTCTACGAGCGGTTGCTGGAAGAGGCAAGGGCGGGCATTGTTAACTGGAACCGCCCTTTGACCGGCGCCAGCAGTGCCGCACCTTTTGGTGGCGTAGGCGCCAGCGGAAATCATCGGGCCAGCGCCTATTACGCTGCAGATTACTGCGCCTGGCCTATGGCCTCTCTTGAAGCGGGCAAAAGCGAGGTGCCGGAAAGCTTGTCGCCGGGCCTTAACTTCGATTCCTGATTGGCAACGTTGAGCTTTATTCCCTGAATCCGAATGGACGGAATTCCCAGACATGGCAAAACATGCGGTAGAAGCAAACTTTGATGGCCTGGTTGGCCCAACCCACAATTATGCGGGCCTGTCTTGGGGCAACGTGGCATCGAAGTCCAATGTGAATGCGGTATCCAACCCCCGGGAGGCTGCGCTTCAGGGGTTGGCGAAAATGAAGCGCCTGTCGGACCGGGGCTACGTTCAGGGTGTATTGCCGCCCCATGAACGTCCTCATGTTCCCTCTCTCAAAGCGCTCGGGTTCAGCGGCACGGATGCGCAAATTCTGGCGCAGGCAGCCAAGTCCAGCCCGTCGATTATGGCGGCTGTGGCGTCAGCTTCGTCCATGTGGACAGCCAATGCAGCGACGGTTTCTCCCAGTGCCGATACAGACGACCACAGGGTGCACTTCACCCCCGCCAATTTGAGCGCCAAGTTCCATCGCTCCATTGAGCACAGGGTAACTGGCCGCATGCTCAAATCTATCTTTGCGGACGAGGGGTACTTTGCCCATCATCCGGCGCTGCCATCAGTCAGCCACTTTGGCGATGAAGGCGCAGCCAACCACACCCGGCTTTGCGGCGGGTATGGTGAACCGGGGGTGGAGCTGTTTGTGTATGGCCAGATTGCATTTAACGAGCAAGCACCGGCTCCGAAAAAATACCCGGCCCGGCAGACTCTTGAAGCCTCACAGGCAATCGCCCGTCTGCACGGCCTCAAAGATGGCCATCTGGTATTTGCCCAACAAAACCCTGCAGCCATTGATGCGGGTGTCTTTCATAACGATGTTATTGCGGTAGGTAATGGTAATACGCTCTTCTACCACGAGATGGCGTTTCTTGATGAACAGCGGGTGCTGTCAGATATTCGTGCTCGGTTGACTGGCGCTGAACTGGAGGCCGTTCGCGTAAGCAGCGGGGAAGTGCCGATTGCGGATGCAGTCGCGTCTTATCTTTTCAACAGCCAGTTGCTGAATACGCCCGATGGTATGTTGCTGGCGGTTCCGGGTGAGTGCAGGGAAGTGCCCTCTGTGAGCAAGTACCTGGATAAGCTGCTGGCCTCTGGCGGGCCGATTACCGCGGTGGAAGTGTTTGATGTGAAACAGTCCATGCGCAATGGCGGTGGCCCTGCTTGCCTGCGTTTGCGAGTGGTTCTGAATGACGACGAACTAAAGGCCATGCATCGGGGTGTGATTCTGACTGATGCGCTGTATGAGCGCCTGACAACCTGGGTTGAAGCCCACTACCGTAGCGAACTAAGCAGGGATGACCTGGCGGATCCCATGCTGCTGGAAGAAGTACGCAAAGCGCTGGATGAGCTGACCGGAATTCTGGGGCTGGGTTCTATTTACGATTTCCAGATGTAGCAGCCTCCCCCACTGGTCATAAAAGCATGGTCAGGGTGCGGCAATCGAAGCAGTCAGCATGTCCATAGTGTGCCGGATAAGGCTTTCGGCCGGGAAGATATCGCCACTTTCGCTGGCTTCGGATTGGCATAGCAAAAGCGCGCCGTGCAGTGCCCCGCGCAGATAGAGCGCGGTCTGCTCCGGGCTGTGGATACGTTGACGGCTCATGGTGCCATCTTTCAGCCCCAGTTCTATGGCCTCAGTCATAAGCGTCATCAGCTCTGTCTTTGAGCAAAGCATTTCTTTGGCTTGTGTTTCATCTGCCTCTGCCATGGCGGTGGAGGCTTTGGTAAGGGCAGAGAAATAATCTGGCTCATCCAGATAGAAGCGATAATAGGATTCCCCCATAGCGCGAATTTGCGCCAGCCCCGTATCGGCAGTCAGCCGTGCCTTTCTGAAGCGTTCATACAAACTATGCCCTGCACGCAGCATGATGCCCCGTTGAATTGCCGCCTTATCCTTGAAGTAAACATACAGTAAAGCCCGGCTCAGGCTTGCCGTGCGTGCAATGTCATCCATGGAGGTGCGTTCGTAGCCCTTCTCTGAAAAGACCCGTTCAGCGGCGTCCAGAATCGTGTCGTAGCGGGCCTGTTTCTCCCGTTCACGGCGTGTTTTCAGCGGTTCAGTCATCTGGCTCTCTCGTCAGGCTCTTTCAGCGGTTAATTTTTCAATTGGAGAATGAAAGCTGATTATTGACATAATGTCAAAGAATGACATTATGTCGTGCTCAACGCCCCCGGATTTCCGCAGGAAGCGGTATCAACACCAACTTGAGCACGGACGAAAGGATACTTTATGACACCATCGCGCACCCCTGTTGCCCTTTTATTTCTTGCTGCCTGCGGCCTGTTCCTATCCGGTTGCATGGCCGATGATGCCCCTGCTGCCTCGGGTGAGCATGCAGTTTCGGTGCGTGTTTCAGAGGTCACGGGTGGCGAGGCCCAGGAAATTACCCTGCGTTTTTCCGGCATTGTACGGTCAACCCAGCGCGCAACGCTTACCTTTCAAGTTAGCGGAACGCTTCGGGAGCGGGCCGTGGAATTGGGCCAGACAGTTGCCGCCGGCGACTTGCTGGCACGGGTGTACAATCCGGCGCTGGAACCTGCACGGGATTCGGCAAAAGCCAAGCTTGACGAGTTGCACACCCGTCACGAACAGGCCAAACGTGAGTGGGAGCGCTCAAGCCGGCTGCACGAACGAGGCGTGGTATCCGAGCAAAACCTTGAACAGATTGCGGCTCGCCGGGATTCCCTGAAGGCCAGCGTGGCAACAGCTCAAGCGGCATTGGCTGAGGCTACCCAGTTGCTGGAAGAAAGCGCCTTGCGAGCGCCATTTGGCGGTCGTGTGGAAGCGCTATTGGTAGAACGGGATGAGTTTGTGGCGGCGGGCCAGCCGGTAATGCGCTTGTCTTCACCTGAAGGTAAAGAAGTGGAAGTGCGGGTGCCGGCTTATCTGTTGGCCCACGTGGCAGTGGATGAAGAATTGCCAGTGTGGTCTGTGCAGAATCGAATCGAGGCTCCGGTACTTGGCTCTGTTGTTGAAATTGCTCAGGCGGGCGCTATCCGGGGTGAGTTGCATCCGGTTCTGGTTAGCTTGCCGATCAATACCCTGGATACCGGAGAGCCAGTTGAAGTAGGTATAACACCCACCCGGGAATCAGCCATGACTGTGCCGCTTTTGTCCGTGCTCCGCAGCGCGGATGGCATGACGGTATTCCGCGTGCGTGAAGGTATTGCCCGGCGAGTACCCATACAGGTTGAGCGTGTTGTGGGTGAGCGCGTCGTGGTGCGCACAGGTGAGCTGGAACCCGGCGATCAAGTGGTTTACGCAGGTATGACGCGCCTTGCAGACGGTGATGCCGTGGAGGTGCGCTGATGACGCGCCGGCTACTCAATTATCAGCGATTGTTGGGCATGGTGGTTACCATGCTGTGTTTGCTGGGTATTGCGGCATACAGCACTATGCCGCGCCAGGAAGACCCCTCATTTCCGTACCGGGCCGGGTTGGTGTCGGTGAGCTATCCGGGTGCCAGTGCCGATGCTGTAGAGCGATTGGTGCTCCGGCCGCTAACGGATGAACTGCGGCAGGTCGAGGAAATAGACTTTTCCCAAGGTACAGCCCGTACCGGTGTGGCGCTTGTCAGGTTGCGCTTGAACGACGATATTTACGATACAGATCCCGCGTGGGACCGCGTTCGCCAAGCGATGGAGCGTGCAAAGCAAGACTTCCCCGACGACATTGGCCAGATGGCTTTGGATGACCGCCTGATTGATAACCCGGCGATTGTTCTTGCCATAGGCGGCGCGTCTTCAGTGAGTGAGCTGACGGATGTGGCGGAACGGCTCAAAGAAAACCTGTCCGATCTGGGTGGTGTCTCCCGTATTGAACTGGAAGGGGATGCCGATGAGCAGATCACCCTGGCTCTGGATGATGCGGCGCTTTACCGCCTTGGTATCTCGCCGGCTCGAATTCTGCAAACCCTTGCTCAACGTAACCAGACCACCCCCGGCGGTTTTGTGGTTGTGGACGGTCGCCGTTTGTCTGTGCTTCCTAATACGGAGTTTGCGGATATTGATGCCATCCGAGCCACACCCATAGAGCTTCCGGACGGTTCTCAGGTGCCACTGGCGGCGGCTGCAGACGTGTGGCGTGGCCCAGCAGAGCCGCGCCAGCCAGAAACCTGGTTTGATGGTGAGCGGGTTGTATTACTCTCGTTGATTATGGAAGAGGGCACCACCGACGCGATCCGTTTTGGTGAGCGAGTGCGGGAGCGGGTTGAACAGATACGCGGGGACTTCGAGCCCTACGAAATCCGCGAGATGTTCTTTCAGCCGGATAAAGTCTCTGAGCGTTTGGATAATCTGGCCTGGAGTCTGGTGCTTTCGGTACTGATCATCGTAGCGGTGGTGTTCACCGGCATGGGCATCCGAATGGGCCTGCTGGTGGCTTCCATTCTGCCGATGGTGGCTCTGATCAGCGTTGGGCTTTACGATCTTGGCGGTGGCGTGCTGCACCAGATAGCAGTTATCGGCATGGTGATCTCTCTGGGCATTCTGATCGACAACGCCATTGTGATTGTTGAGAACATTCAGGGGCACCTTGATGTGGGCGTGCGCCGTTTGGACGCTCTGCGCAAAGCGGTTGGTGAGCTTGCGGGCCCATTGGGAGCCTCCACTGGCACCACACTTGCTGCCTTTGCTCCGCTATTACTTGCCAAGGGCGGTGCGGCAGATTTCACCCGGGGCGTGCCGGTGATGATTATGCTCACGCTGTCTGTAAGTTACCTGTTGGCGATCTCAGTGGTTCCCCTGCTGGCAGCACGCTTCCTCAAGCCTCGCCGCAATGCCGAGGCTGACCGCCTGCTTGGATTGGCGCGTTTTCTTGGTGGCATGGTGTACCGCCATCCAAAGCGCCTGATTGCTGCTGGCGCTTTTCTGGTTGTGATCAGTTTGTCCATGACGACATTTATGGCGCAACAGTTCTTCCCCAATGCCGACCGGCCTCAGGTGATTGTTGAGCTCTTTATGCCGGAAGGCACAGACCAACAGCGCACCGCTGAAGCCGCTGCCAATCTGGAGCACGCCATACGCACTCAGCCCAATGCGCTTCAGATTCATCGGTTTGTGGGCTTTACCGGCCCCGCTTTTTATTACAATCTCCAGCGGGCCCCCCAAGCGCCGAACAGAGGCCGGCTTGTGATAGCCACGCCGACGCTGGAAGACACAACCGGCATGATTCACTGGATTCGTGCCCACGTGGATGAACAGATGCCCGAGCTGGACGTAAGCGTGGGTGTTCTGGGGCAGGGGCCGCCGAGCATTGCTCCGGTGGAAGTGCGTGTGTACCACGCCGACGACAAGACACGCACCCATGCAGTAGAGCAGTTGTTCAGTGCATTGCGTCAGGTGGAGGGCACAGTGGATGTGCGGCACGATCTGGACATTGGCGTACCCAGCATCGCCATAAACGTAGACGACGCCACCGCTGCACGATACGGGCTTACCCGTGCGGATGTGGCTCAAAGCCTGTATGGCCAGAGTTTTGGTGTGGTTGCCGAGCGCTACCGCCAGGAAAAAGACCCGATACCACTGGTGCTGAGATCCCAGGAAGGCACCTCGCTGCCACTGGAACGATTGCTTTCAGTGAATATCTATAACGAGCGAGGGCAAGCGGTACCGCTGTCTGCTGTGGCCAGCGTGGAGACAACTTGGGAGCCAGCTGCACGCTACCTGCGTAACGGAACCCGGCTGAACACCGTGACCGCAAATCTGCTGACAGGCTACAGCTTCAGCCAGGCGCTGGATGGGCTGCAACGAGCGCTGGAAGATAACCCTCTGCCTGAAGGTACCCGTATGGAAATGGGCGGCGATGCCGAAGGCTCAGGCGACGCTAACGGTGCTCTGCTAACAGCCGCGCCCATTGGCATACTCTTGCTGCTCTTCTTTTTGCTGTTGCAGTTCAACTCCTTCCGCCGGGTTGGCATTATCCTGCTGACCGTACCCCTGGCCACCGTGGGTATATTCCCCGGCTTGGTGCTATCTGGTTCGCCCTTCGGATTTCAGTCGATGTTGGGCGTGATCGCACTGGTGGGCATTGTGGTCAACAACGCCATAGTGCTGCTGGATGTGATGGACAGAGAGTTGGAAAACGGCGAAAACATCCACGAAGCCATGCGCAAAGCCGTAATACAGCGAACCCGGCCCATCCTGCTGACCACAGCCACCACCGTAGCCGGCTTGTTGCCGCTTGCCTTCTCGAGCTCCACACTTTGGCCGCCCATGGCTTGGGCGATTATCTCAGGGCTACTGGCTTCAACTGTGCTGACCCTGCTGGTGATCCCCGCGGTGTGTACGCAGCTGATCAAGGTGAAAGTGGCTGAACCCGAAAACGCTCCGGCGTAGCTCTGTGCCGGCGGGGTTTAACGGGGCCTGATCAACAGGCCCACCCGCTGGCCAACCGGCACGTCCCGGTTTGGAAACACAATCGCCTCTGGAATGCTGCCAACCCTGTAACAGGTATCGTCATCCTCCCAGATGACGGTGTCTGGAGCGTACTCGGTAAAGTTGGCTACATCATCCGGAATGTGAAACTGAAAGTTCTTCGCTGTATTCAAAATCTCGTACACCACCTCAAACACCGTGAGATGGTCAAAGGGTGGTTGTTTGGCAGGCGTTGGTTCGCCACAAAAACGCCGCCGAAGCGCATTTTTAACGCCCTCAAACCGAGTGAGATCGTTCATACCGAACGGATGAACCTTGCCCAGCTCCACCGTAAAACTTTCAGCGTTCAGCACGAATGAAGTAAACGATGAAAACGTAGTGCCTGCCTTGTGCTGCAGCAATAAAGTTCCCACCTCGGCCTCCAGCAAAAAATCACACTGCGCCTCAGGCACCTGCCGGCCCTCTACAAACGGATAAAGCGCAAACTTCTCCCGCTGGGAAGGCCTTATGGCGGTATGTAAATCATAGTGAGAAAGGGCCTGTGGGTGCTCCATGGCAAACTGCCGACACACCTCCTCAAGAAACCGCGCCCGATCCGCTTCCGGCAGACCGTCATACTCCGGCTTGCCATGAGTCCCATTAAATAGCCGGTTAAGATTTACATCTAAAAACCGCTCCCCGGCCACCATGGCTGGCGGGTTTCCCATAATCAGCAGCAGCGGACAAGCCAACGGCCACTCTCCGTTCACTAGCTCGCTGAGCAGCGCGTTAAGAATTTCTATGGGAGCGGTTTCATTGCCGTGAATTCCGGCTGAGACAATCAGCGCCTCTTGATTCGGATTGGCACGATCAGGTGGCGGCGTAAGCTGTAAAACACCAACCGCTTTGCGGATTATGTGGGTGCCATCGGGGAGGGTGGCAGAGACTTTCGGAAGATCGGCTGTGGCATTGGCAAGCGTGTGAGCTAGCCAGTCAGGGCTGGATTCAAAAAGTTCCCGACTAGGAATCATGGAACTCCCTTTATGTTCAGGACCCAACAGGCCGCTGATGCCGCAACAAATGATTCTCAAGCTTGCGGAACGCAAACACCAGAATAAAGGTCAGCACCATGTAGCAAAGCGCCACAAAAATAAACGCATCAAACGGCGCATAAAACCGCGAATAAATATTCCGCGCAGCCCCCGTAAGATCCACAATCGTTACCACACTCGCAATCGCACTCGAGTGCAGCATGAAAATAACCTCATTGGAATACGCCTGCACCGCCCGCCGCGCCGCACTTGGCAACACAATGCGCCGCATCCGCATAAACCAATTCATACCGTAAGCCTTCGCCGCCTCAATTTCACCATGGGGCGTAGAAATGATCGCACCACGGATAATCTCAGTGGTGTAGGCGCAGGTGTTCAATGTGAAGGCCAGCAGGGCAGGGTAAAACGGCTCCCGGAAAATCTCCCACCAGAAGGTTTCCTGAATGCCGGGAATCTGGGCGACGCCATAGTAAATAATATACAGTTGAATCAGCAGCGGCGTGCCACGGAAAAGATAGGTGTAAAGCCACACAGGGCCAGACACAAACGGGTTTTTAACCGTGCGAAGAATCGCCAGAGGAACCGCAAACACAAGCCCGATAATCAGGCACAGAAATACCAGTTGAACGGTCGTGACCATCCCATCCCAGTACTCCATGATGGTCATGGCCGTAAAAATGTCGTTCTTGTTAAGCCAGGCAGCAATAAAGTCGGGTGGCATTATCAAGTCTCCTGAATCACGCCGACATTGGCTCGTTTATCGAGCCACTTAATGAAAAGCTCGGAGCCTGCCGTAAGGGCGAGATACACAAACGCCACCGGAATGAAAAAGTGAAAGGGCATGCGCTCCGCCTTGGCTGCTTCCTCTGCTACACGCACCATATCCGTGAGGCCGATAATAGAAACCAGAGCTGTGGTTTTGAGCAAAACTTGCCAGTTATTGCCAATGCCGGGTAGGGCATGGCGCAACATTTGTGGAACCATCACTCTGCGGAAGGTGTGCCATTTGCTAAAGCCGTAGGCTCGCGCCGCCTCAATCTGTCCGGTTTCAACTGCCAGAAAGGCACCTCGAAAGGTTTCTGTCATGTAGGCCCCGAAAATCAGCCCGATGGTTATCACGCCAGAAATGAATGGATTGAACTGGAAGAAAAAGTCGACTTCATAGGTTTCCCAAATATAGTCGGAGAGCATATTCACGCCCACCTGGCCGCCATAATAGAACAGCAGCATCATCACCAGATCAGGAACACCACGAATCAGGGTGGTGTAAGTGGTCGCAATGCCCACAGCGACACGGCTGTTTGACAGCTTTGCAGCCGCGCCAATAAGCCCGAGAATCAATGCCAGAGCAAGAGACAGGAAAGCGAGTTCTACGGTAACAACTGCCCCGTTCAAAAGGGCCGGACCATAGCCTTTCAGATCAAACATGGGAGTGTCCGGTAGTCAGGGGTAGCCACTACGGCTACCCCTGGGGCTGGAAGTATCAGATCTTAACGGTCAGACTTTTACGTCGTAAGCGAAATACTTTTTCATGATGGCATCGTAGGTGCCGTCTTCTTTCAGCTTACGCAGGGCCGCGTTCACCTCTTCGGCAACGTCTTTGTCGCGCTTGCGCATGGCAACGCCCACGCCTTCACCCAGCTTTACGGGCTCGCCGACTTCCTTGAAGCCTTTCTTGGTCAGAACGGTCTGTTCGCCTACCGGGTAATCAACAAATACGACATCCAGGCGCTGGCCTTCGAGGTCCAGAACCATGTCATCTGCGGTGGTGTAACGCTTGATGGTTACTACGCCACTCATTTCTTCGGTAACAAAGGTGTCCATAGTGGTGCCGCGCTGAACGCCTACAGTTTTACCTTTCATGGCGCCCATGTCGGTAACGTCTGCATTGAAGCTGTCCGGGCCAAACCAGCCGCCTGGCGTGTTGTAGTACGGCTCAGAGAAAAGAACCCGCTCAGCACGCTCCTCCGTGATCGACATGGAAGACATGATCAGATCGAATTTACGGGCCAAGAGGCCAGGAATCATGCCGTCCCAAGCCTGAATGACGAACTCGCAGTCGGCCTTCATTTCTTCACACATGGCAGCGGCCAGATCAACTTCGAAGCCTGTCAGCTCACCATTTTCATCTTTGTATTCGAACGGCTCATAAGGTACGTCGAAAGCAATGCGCAAATTACGCTCGTCTGCCTGTGTACCTGCAGCAAACATGGCGAGGGCGCAGCTTGCTGCAATCATCAGTTTTTTCATGTGTCACTTCTCCAGTGTATCGCCTCTAGGGCGTTATTTTTTTGGAAACTATATGTCCAACAGCGATAAAGATAGCACCGCCTGTCAGAACTTGGGAGCCAGGAACTGTTTCATGCGCTCCGAGTCAGGGTTATCAAACACCTTTTGAGGTGTGCCCTGCTCCTCGATAACGCCCTGGTGTAAAAACAGCACCTGAGTCGACACATCCTTTGCAAATGCCATTTCGTGAGTTACTACGATCATGGTGCGGCCTTCCTCGGCCAAACTTTGCATAACTTTCAATACTTCCCCAACCAACTCCGGGTCCAGTGCTGAGGTTGGCTCGTCAAACAGCATCACTTCCGGTTCCATGGCCAATGCTCGGGCTATGGCTGCCCGCTGCTGCTGGCCCCCCGACATCTGAGCCGGGTAGTAATCCTTGCGCTCGTATATGCCCACCTTGTTCAGGTAAGCCTCTGCCCGTTCAATGGCTTCCTTTTTAGGAACTTTAAGTACGTTGATTGGCGCTTCAATAATGTTTTCCAGCACCGTCATGTGAGACCAGAGATTGAAACCTTGGAAGACCATGGAAAGCTTGGCGCGAATCAGTTCGACCTGTTTGTTATCCGCCGGAATACGCTCGCCCTTGCGGTTATTGGTAAACCTTATGGGGTCGCCGTGAACAATGATGTCACCGGAGGTGGGTGTTTCCAGCAGGTTGATGCAACGCAGAAAGGTACTTTTACCAGAGCCGGAACTGCCGATCAGAGAAACCACATCGCCTTTGCGGGTTTCGAGTGAAATACCTTTGAGCACTTCAAGCTCGGCAAAGGTCTTATGTATGTCCTTGCAGATCAAAGGCGCTTGGTCCGCCATGGATGGCTCCTGAAACTGGAAATCAAGGGCGCTTGTTTTACGGACTGTGGTTGAAGAAATCAATGCCTTACGCACACAGTATTGTTATTTTTCAGCGCCTGTAATTGAGACCACGTATTGTGGCGCAATGAGTGCTCAATGCAAGCATTTTGCTGGTTTCAGCCGCTGATGTGGTGTGGATTCCCCGCTGTTTCCGGCAAAACTGGAATGCGTATAAGCTCGCTGCCTTCGCTTTCCATGTCGCGCATGGATTCACTTACAAAGCGTACATGGGCCATGGCCACTTTCTGCGCGCTTGCGGGTCGGCCAGCCATAATGGCTTCATAGAGTTGGCGATGCTGCTGCACAATTTTCTTGCGCTTTTCGGCCCTGGGGTTGAGATTGGCGACAGATGCCTGCACCGTCATCAGCATCATGTTTTTGAGGCTGTTGAGTACATGAACCAGAATCGGATTATGCGAAGCCTCAACAATTGCCTGATGGAAGCCGTGATCTGGCCGGGCATTGCTAAGCGGGTCTGTTTCTTCCAACGCCCTGTAGGCTTTAGTGATCCGATGATGATCCAGGCTGGTTGCACGCTTGGCTGCCAGGAAAGCAGCTTGCCCCTCCAGTTGTTCCCGAACTTCCAGCAAATCGTAGAGGGTTCGTGGATGCCCTTCAAAAAGATGCATTAGAGGGCCTTGCTCGCGGAGGTCGCCAGACCCGGGCACCATTGTGGAAACGAAGGAGCCCTTGCCGTGGCGGGTTTCTATAACACCGCGCCCCTGAAGCTCATGAAGCGCTTCGCGAATCACCGACCGCGAAACCCGAAGGCGCGCTGCAAGTTGCCGCTCTGAAGGTATTTTTTGTTCTGGCGCCAAGCCTCCATCAAGGATAAGCCTTTCCAGTCGGTACGAGACTTCACGTGAAATAGCCATTTTCTTGCCTGCGGGGTCACTGGTCTGACCAGTGCTGGTTGTCATTGTTGTTATCTGGTTAACGCTGCCCGCAATACGACAGCCCTTTGAATATGGCTGATTGGGCCGCATTCGTCCATTTTGCCAGTTACAGAAACTGGTCTGACCAGTGCTCTCTTTGCTGGACTAAACAAGTACCGCCAACGAATATCGTTTTTGATACCGGGTATGAAGCCGGTGTTGCTCAGAGCTCTACAAAAAAACATAACAACAATTTTAGCGGAGATGTCTCGATGAAACCGAGCAAGACCAATACCAATAATTGCGGAGCCGGCGCAGTTTCGCAGCGCAGGGGTTTTCTGAAAACTGCAGCTCTTGGCACCGCTCTGGCGGGTGCGCTGATGATGGGGGCGGGCCAGGCTCACGCCGCCACAACCTGGAAAATTCAGTCAGTTTGGGATGCAGGCACTGTCGGCTATGACCTGTTTGAAGAATGGTGCGAGAGCATCAAGGAAAAAAGCGGCGGCGAGCTTATTTTCAAGCCGTTCCCAGCCAAGGCGGTTGCTGCCGATAACAACGCCCTGTTCGAAGCCGTGCGTAATGGCGTGCTGCAAGGGATGAACCCGTTCACCTTGTACTGGTCTGGCAAGATTCCGGCATCGGTATTTCTGTCTTCCTATCCTGCAGGCCCGGATCAGCCGCACCAGTGGGACACCATGTTCTACTCCATGGGTATGTTGGAGAAGGCCCGGGAAATCTATAAAAAGTATGGTCTATTTTACGTGGGCCCCATTCAGCACGATGCCAACATCATCCACTCCAAAAAGCCGGTTAACAAACTGAGCGATTTGAAGGGCATGAAGATTCGAGTGCCCGGCGGAATGGTCGCCGAAGTGTTCCAGCAGTTTGGTGTCTCGACGGTGAGCTTACCCGGCTCTGATATTTTCCCTGCACTGGAAAAAGGCACCATTGATGCAGCGGACTACGTTGGCCCTGCGGTGAACTACGAACTGGGCTTCTCACAGGTGACGGACTACATCATGTTCGGCCCTCCCGGTGTTATGTCTATCTACCAGCCAGTGGACTTGATGGACCTCACCGTCAATTTGCGAAACTGGAACAACCTTGATCCGAAACTGCAAAAGCTGGTGGAAGATGAAGTCCGCAATTACTCCCAGATTCACTACCTCACCATTCAGAAGCGCAACATCGAAGCCATGAAGAAGTTCCGGGCCGACGGCGATACGGTATCCCGCCTCAGCCAGGATGACCTTGCCGAGTTTCGCCGTGCCGCGATTCCGATCTGGTACAAGTGGGCGAACAAGGATGAGGATGCCCGCGCCATCTTCGATATGCAGCTTGAATACATGATGAACGACACCGTTGGTTATGTGAGCGAGTCTGATCTGGAAGGCGTCAAAGGCAAGTAAGCCTGCGTTACCTGATAACAATAAAAGCACAGTGGGGAAGGCTAGGAATTGCTCCTGAATAGCGGAGCGCCTCCTTCCCCGTTTTATGGCTGAGGTAGTAAGCGTATGTCTGATCTGGAAGGCTTTGGATTTGTAATGCCGCACTGGATGTACTGGGGCTGGCTAGCGGTGATGCCGCTCATCATGATGGGGTGGCACAAATGGGCTTGCGCCCGGGGCGGCGAACCCGCAGAGCCTGGCATGACGCCGGGTGAACTGCAGGCTATGGAAGATGACCCTCTGGTTTACCTGAAGTTCGAAGGTAACTGGTTTACCCGCATTATTGACTGGATCAGTGAGAAATCTGGCGAGTTTGTGGCCTTTTGGACGGTCAACGCGGTGGTTTTCTATTTTTTCGAAGTCGTCATGCGGTACATGTTCAACCAACCCACGGTGTGGGTGCACGAAGCCAGCTTCCTGTTGCTGGGTATGCAGTACCTGCTGGCAGGCGCCTTTGCCATGCTCCATGGCGCCCATGTGCGGGTGGATGTGGTTTACAACCTCTTGCCGGTGCGGGGCAGGATCGGCATGGATATTTTCACTTCAATGTTTTTCTTCGTGTTTGCCTTGGTACTCATGGTTACCTCCTGGACCTTTTTCGAGAACTCATACTCCATGAATGAAACCACCGTTGAGACTTGGGGCATTCAGTACTGGCCGGTTAAAGGCATGATGATGCTTGGCTCCACCTTGCTGCTGCTCGCGGGCATATCCAAGCTCATTAAGGATATTGTTCTATTTGTTCGCCTTGGACAGGAGCGTGCCGCATGACTACCAGTACACCGACTGCTTCAGGGCCTACTCTGTCGGGTAAGCTCGGCACCTGGCTGATGATTCTGGCCACCATAGGCTTCGGGTTTGTCATCTGTGTCGAGATGATCAACATCCTGTTCTACGATCCATTCAGCGACGACAAATTCCTTTTCAAGTTTGCTGGCAGTCTTGCCAGTGTTGAAATCGGCCCGCTTACCTATCTGATGTTTGGCTCGCTTTTCGTTGCCCTGATGATGGGCTTGCCACTGGCCTTCGTTACGGGTGGCCTCGGGGTGCTGTTCGTGTATCTGGTAGGGGATGCGATGATGCTCAACATCGTGCCCAGCCGGATATTCCCGATGATGACCAACTCCGATCTGGCTGCGATTCCGCTATTTATTTTCATGGCGTCCATGCTGGAGCGTGCGGGGCTGATCGAGGAAATGTTCAGTGTGGTCTACAAATGGATGGGCGGCCTAAGTGGTGGTCTTGCAACAGCAACCATACTGGCCTCCACGCTTTTGGCTGCCATGGTGGGGGTAATCGGTGCTGCGGTTGTAACCATGGGCATCATCGCTCTGCCTGCCATGCTGAAGCGTGGCTACGACCATAAAATCGCCATTGGTTCCATTATGGCGGGCGGTACCTTGGGCATTCTTATCCCACCCTCCATTCTTGCCATTCTCTATGCAGTGGTGGCGCAGCAGTCGGTGGGCGAGCTTTACCTGGGGTCCGTTATTCCCGGGCTGATGCTCTCGAGCCTTTATATTGCGTATGTTCTGATTCGCAGTTGGCTTAACCCAAGCCTTGGGCCGCCTGTTCCGGTTGATGAGCGTATTTCCCTGCGGGAAAAGCTGCTTCTGCTGAAAGGCCTGATTGCTCCCCTGATTTTGGTGGCATTGGTACTTGGCCTGCTGTTCGGTGGCATAGCCACACCGGTTGAAGCTGCGGGTATCGGATCGTTCGGTGCCATCGTGGTCGCCATTATGCACGGCAAGTTCAACATCAGTGGACTGCGTGAAGCCTCCATAACCACGGCTAAAGCCTCTGCCATGGTGTTGTGGATCATGTTCGGGGCTTCTGTGTTTGTCGGCTTCTATATTCTCCAGGGTGGCCAGCAATTTGTAACAGATTCCATTCTGAGTACCGGCATGTCGTCCTACGGCATTTTGTTCCTCTTGATGGGGTTGCTGATCGTGCTGGGCATGTTCCTGGATTGGGTTGGCATTCTTCTTTTGGCTGTCCCTATCTTCATCCCAATCGTGAAAGCGCTGACGTTTGAAGGCCTTTTCGGATTGCCGCCAGTAGATGGCGATGACGTCGTGCTCTGGTTCGGGGTGCTGTATCTCGTGAACATGCAGATGTCTTTTCTTAGCCCGCCTTTTGGCTATGCACTGTTTTACATACGTGGCGTGTGCCCTCCGGAAATATCCATGGGCACTATCTTCAAATCTTCCCTGGTGTTTCTTGCTATTCAAGCCTTTGGTTTGATGGTGTGCATCGCTATCCCGGGTGTTGTCACCTGGTTGCCAGGGCTGGTTTACGGCTGATCCATTTTGGGGGTAAGTAACATGTTAACTATCAAAAGACTTGATCTGGCCGAGGCTCGGCTGCTGATTGCCGGAGCGGCTGAAAAGGCCCGGGAAATAGGAGTGCCCATGTGCATTGCCGTTGTTGATGAGTCTGGCAATGTGATTGCCTTCGAGCGCATGGATGGGGGCAAAATTACAAGCGTTACCATTGCCCAGGATAAAGCGTTCACGGCGGCAGCGGCCAAGAAAGCCACCCATGAATATAATGCCGTCAACGTACCTGGCAGCTTGGCTTTTGGTATCCATACAGAAGTAGGCGGGCGTGTAAGTTCTGTGGGCGGAGGTTTGCCCGTGATTGTCGATGGCGAGGTTGTGGGCGGTATCGGATTAAGTTCCGGCACGCCACAACAGGATATGGATTGCGCCCAGGCGGGAATTGATTACTTTGCAGCCCAGCGAGGCTGAAACAGGCGGTTTGAGGAAGGCCTTATGACAACCAAACCAACCATCAGCAAAGCGGAGCTGGCTGAACAGCTCCGAGCCTTTGTTGATGCAGATTTCGTTATTACTGATGACGAAACCATGAAGCCCTACGAATGCGATGGCATGTCCATGTACTGCGAAATGCCGTTGCTGGTAGTGCTACCGGAAACCGTTACCCAGGTGCAGCGGATCATGCGAATCTGCCATAAGCATGGGGTTCCGGTTGTTGCCCGCGGAGCGGGTACGGGGCTCAGTGCAGGTGCCATGCCGAACAAAGAAGGCGTGGTGCTGTCGCTTGCCAAGTTTAATCGCATTCTGAACATCGACCCGCTGGCACGAACGGCCAGCCTGCAACCTGGGGTTCGCAACCTCGCTATCAGCGAAGAGGCCGCTCAATACGGCCTTTACTACGGCCCAGACCCTTCATCACAAATTGCCTGCACCATTGGTGGCAACGTGGCGGAGAACTCGGGTGGTGTGCACTGCCTTAAGTACGGGCTGACGGTACACAATCTCCTCAGTGTGGAAATAGTCACCGCTGAAGGTGATGTGGTAACTGTGGGGAGCGACGGGCTGGATAGCTGCGGCATGGATCTACTCGCCCTGCTAACCGGATCGGAAGGGCTGCTGGGCGTGGTAACAGAAGTGAAGGTAAAACTTCTGCCCAAGCCTGAAGTGGCACAGGTGGTGATGGCCGGTTTCGACAGCGTACAAAAAGCGGGTGATGCAGTTGGCGGCATTATCTCCCACGGCATTATCCCTGGTGGCTTGGAGATGATGGACGGCTACGCCATTGTGGCAGCCGACGACTTTGCCGGAGCCGGCTATCCCCGAGACGCAAAAGCGCTGCTTCTTTGCGAGGTGGATGGCACCGAAGAAGAAGTACACGAGCACATTGCCGAGGCGGAAGAGGTTTTCCGCAAACTTGGCGCCACCTCGGTTCGCACCTCCCAAAGCGAAGAGGAGAGGGCGCTGCTATGGCTGGGGCGGAAATCTGCATTCCCGGCCGTTGGTCGTATATCCCCCGACTACTACTGCATGGACGGCACCATTCCCCGGCGACACATTGCTTATGTGTTGTCTGAAATGGAAAAAATGTCTGCAGAGTTCGGCTTGCGCGTCGCCAACGTATTCCATGCCGGTGATGGCAACCTGCATCCGTTGATCCTGTTTGATGCAAACGTACCGGGGGAATTCGAACGTACCGAAGCCTTTGGCGCGGCAATCCTGAAAATGTGCGTGGATGTGGGTGGCTGCATTACTGGTGAACATGGCGTGGGCGTGGAAAAGATCCGCCAGATGGCGATTCAGTTCAATGATGAGGAGCTGCAGCAATTTCACGATGTGAAAGCTGCGTTTGATCCAACTGGCATTCTCAATCCGGGCAAAGCTGTGCCTGCGCTGAAATACTGCCAGGAATATCGGTCACTCGAATACAAACAACACAAGCACGAACATACGGAAGCCGCACAACATGGCTGATATCTCTCAACAACTGCAGGAGCAAGTGCTCCAGGCCCGCGCTGGCGGGGAGAAACTCAACATAGTGGGCGGCAACACCAAAGCCTTCATTGGCCGGGAACCCAGTGCAGAAGCCGGCACCCTCAACGTGGGCGAGCATACAGGCATAGTGGATTACCATCCCGTAGAGTTGGTGATGACCGTACGTGCAGGCACGCCCCTGGCTGACATTGAAACGGTGCTAGCTGAGCAAGGCCAAGCGCTGCACTTTGAGCCTCCCCACTTTGGCCCCGAATCCACCATTGGCGGCACGCTCGCCTGTAACCTTTCCGGACCAGCCAGACCCTGGACTGGATCGGTGCGAGATCAAGTTCTGGGCATTCGCCTGATTAACGGCAAAGGCGAGCATTTGCGGTTTGGCGGCGAAGTGATGAAAAACGTCGCCGGCTATGATGTCTCCCGCCTCCAGGCGGGAGCTTTAGGCACCCTGGGGCTCATCACTGAAATCAGCCTCAAAGTAATGCCCAGCCCCGCCGCTAGCATGACCTTAGTGCAGGAAATGGGCATGGACGAAGTCCTCCACTACATGAACAGCCGCTCAGCCGAACCTAAACCCATCACAGCCGCCTGCTGGGTAGACGGCAAAGTCTATCTACGCCTCTCCGGAGCCAAATCAGCTGTAGAAGCCACCGCAGAAAAGTGGAGTGGTGAGGTAATGGAAGCAGGCGCAGAATTCTGGCGCTCAGTACAAGACATGCAGCACGACTTCTTCACCGGAAGCGACGAAGCGCTATGGCGATTCTCCGTTAACTCCACTGCTGCGAACCCCGCCATCGAAGGCGACTGGTTCATCGACTGGGCAGGCTCCCAGCGCTGGTTCCGGGGTGCGGGACAGCTGAGCGACATGGAACCATTGGCTCGCGCCGCTGGCGGACAGGTCAGCCTGTTCCGGGGTGGTGACAGAAGTGGCGAGGTGATGCACAGCCAACCGAATGCGCTTAAAACAATCCAGCAGCGGGTGAAAAACTCGTTCGACCCCGACGGAATATTTAACCCGGGCAGGTTATATAGCTGGATGTAGATTCGCCAAGGTCAGAACAGCGATGGGGCGGATAACTCTCTGAAACTGTGCGAAGCCATGGATGGCGTAGCCAAGCGTACAGGGAAGTATTCACAGCGTGTTTCAGAGAGTTATCCGCCTCATCGCGACACCACCGATTTTGAAGCTTTAGCAGGCACGATATGCAAACAAATTTAGTCCAGCAGTTCGCTAATACAACAGAAGGGCAGGAAGCAGAAGCCATACTGCGGGCTTGCGTCCACTGCGGATTCTGCACCGCAACCTGCCCAACCTACCAGGAATTGAACGACGAGCGCGACGGCCCCCGAGGCCGCATCTACCTCATGAAAATGTTCCTCGAAGGCGCCGAAGTTACCGAAAAAACCCGTGAACACCTCGACCGCTGCCTAACCTGCCGCAGCTGCGAAACCACCTGCCCCTCGGGCGTTAAGTACGGTCGCCTTCTGGATATCAGCCGCGACCTTATTGATAAAGAACTGCCACGCCCCCCGAAAGAAAAGTGGATGCGCTGGGCGCTCGCGCGAGTAGTCCCCAACCGGGTGCTGTTTGGATACCTGCTGAAACTCGGGCAAACCTTCGCCCCAATACTGCCCGCCAAACTGCGAGCCAAAGTACCCCCGAAAAAACAGGCCAGCCCCTGGCCCGCCGCAAGCCACAACAGAATAGTTTTGGCGCTGGCGGGCTGTGTACAGCCATCTGCAACACCGAACACCAACGCCGCTGCCGCTCGAGTGCTGGACAAGCTCGGCATCACCATGGTCGAAGCCCCGGAAGCAGGATGCTGTGGCGCGGTGAACTACCACCTCTCAGAGCACGAGAAGGGCCTGGAGCGCATGCGCCAGAACATCGATGCCTGGTGGCCAGCCATCGAATCCGGCGCAGAAGCGCTGATTATGACCGCCTCAGGTTGTGGCGCCATGGTGCAGGACTACGGGCACTTGTTAAGAAACGACCCGGTTTACGCAGCTAAAGCCGCTAAGGTCAGCGAGCTATGCACCGACCTTGGTGCATTTTTGCTAGAACAGGATCTCGAAAGCCTCAAGGTGCAGAACACCTCTGGCAAAGTTGCCTTTCATTGCCCCTGCACACTTCAGCACGCTATGAAGCAGAGCGGTGTTGTGGAGCAGTTGCTTACCAAGGCAGGCATCAGCTTGGCCATCACCAAAGACAAGCACTTATGCTGTGGTTCTGCCGGTACCTATTCGGTGTTGCAGCCAGAACTAAGCCAGAAACTGCTGGGCAATAAGCTCAAAGCACTGACGGTGGATAACCCTGACTGCATTGTAACGGCCAACGTAGGTTGCCAAATGCACCTTGAGACCAAAGCCCAAGTGCCGGTGCAGCACTGGATAGAGCTGCTTGATCAATAAGTAGTAAGGCTAGCCTGCTCTGTATTCCTTATGATGATTGTGATGCTCCCTCAGTGATTTCCGTCACTAAGGGAGTGAATCTTGCTGCTATGCGCTAGACTGCTAAGTTGTAAGCACGCTAACAATCCACGGTTGCAGCACCCTCTGTCTGGCCCTCTCATTTGGATACCGATTTGAATACAACCCCGATGTCCCACCTTCAGCTAGCTGTCCTACTGGGCATGACCGTTGCCTTGGGGCCCTTGGCACTTGATGCATACTTGCCCGCTTTTCCGGAAATTGCTGATGAGCTGGGTGTTGGGCATGGAGGCGTTGGCCTCACCTTGAGTGCTTATATTGGTGCTTTGGGGCTTGCGCAGTTGCTGGGCGGGCCATTATCCGACCGCTATGGCCGACAGCGGATATTGTTCGCCGGGCTGCTGGTTTTTGCTATTGCCGCCTATATGGTTGCCCAGTCTGAAACGCTTACCAACATGCTGGGCTGGCGAATCGTGCAGGGCATTGGTGGTGCGTTTTGCGCAGTGTCTGTACCGGCTATAGTGCGTGACCAAACCAGTGGTCAGGATGCTGCCCGGCTGTTCGGGTTGATTGGCCTGGTTATGTTCATTGCACCTGCTGCTGCCCCCTCCATTGGCTCAGCACTGCTGTATTTCAGCGAGTGGCATGTGATCTTCCTTATGCTGGCAGGTTACGCAGCCCTGCTGGCCGTTGTTCTGCATTTCCAATTGTTTCGGCGCCTACCTCCCCGCCAAACAGAACGCACCCCGGTTGCCACGCTGGTAACCAACTATGGGCTGGTGCTTCGTCATGGTGTCACCATGCGTTTTGTTGGCCTGCAAGCGTTGTGCTTCAGCTCCATGATGGTGTTTATCACCCACGCATCGTTTATTTATCAGGAGTGGTTCGGGCTCTCGAATGCGACCTTTTCAGGGCTGTTCGCTGCCAACATAGTGGCTATGGCAAGCCTGAATCTGCTCAACCGTCGCCTGCTAAACAAATATGAATCCGTGCGTATTCTCAGAATCTGTGTGTTCCTGCAGGCCATTGCTGTGAGCGCGCTGGTAATCTGCGCTTGGGCGGGCGCACCCTACTGGGTGATAGCAGGCTGCATTATTGTTGCAGTTGGGTTCATGGGCGCCATTATTCCCAACAACATGGCCAATGCCCTGGAGTTCTTTCCCCATCTTGGCGGCACTGCAGCAGCAATGTTGGGCGCTGCACAGTTCACGATTGCGGGCGTGATAAGCGCACTGTCAGCCACCCTGGCTGGTGGAGCCTTGTTGCCTATCGTGTTGGTTATGGCGGTGTGCATTTACGGCGCTGCTGTGCTGGCTGCTGGCGGGCCAGCAGCGATTGAGCGTAAGAAGCAGGCCTGGGGTTAGCTGGCAGAACTAGCTTTTGGCGCGCCGTGCCTTTGCCGCATTGCTCTGCTTGGCAATCGAGGCGCGGGAACTGATGCCCTGATCAATGTACAACACTGCATCTGTAATTTGAGGGAACATGTGCTCATTTAGCACATACGGCCCCAGTGTAGATGATTGTGTGAGGGTGTCGCGCACAGGACCAATCAGGCTAACCAGATAGAATTCAATGCCCTGTTCCCGCAGATTTTCAATCACGCTTTCCAGCATGATTAACGACGTGGTATCGATGCTGCTAACCGATTGAGCATCGAGAATCACGCCTTTCAAAGCACCCTCCGGGCGCTTCTTGATAAGGCTGTATAGCCGGCTTTTGAAATAGTCTTTATTGGCGAAATAAAGGGGTGCATCGAAGCGGAAAATAAGCAGGTCTTTGCGAACGCTGGTGCTCTCGAATCGAGTTATGTTGCGATAGAGATCTTCGCCATCAAGTTTGCCGAGTTCGGCCATGTGTGGTGTTGTGCTGTTATAAATCACCAGCATCAGCGATACCGCTACGCCCACCAGCAAACCCTGCTGTACTCCCAACAAGATGGTGATAACAAAGGTGACCAGCAGAATCAGAAACTCTTTTCTGTCTTGCCGGAACAGCGCCTTCATTTCCTTATATTTGAATAGCCCCAACACCGACATAACGATAATCGCTGCCAGAGCAGCTTTCGGTAGGGGGTAGTCGGTGAACAGAGGCGTGAGGAAAATCACCGTGATCGCAATCAAGGCAGAAGAAATGAGCCCGGACACCTGAGTTAGTGCGCCCGCTTCCCGCATCGCCGCGCTACGAGAAAAACTGGCTGAAACCGGAAAACTGCGAAACATGGCACCCAGAGCATTGGCCAAACCGAGTGCAATCAACTCCTGATTGGGTTGGGCGCTGCGTTTGTCTTTAGGCGATTCCTGGGATTTGCAAATCGACATGGTGCCTACAAATCCCATCAGGGCTACGGTAAATGCCACCGGCAGCAGCTCACCAAGCTTTGCAAGATCAAAATCCGGGAACTGCAACGAAGGGAAACCCTGGGGTACAGAATTGATAACTTCTACACCCGCCTGCCCGGCATGGAAAAGCCCCGAGAGCAGCATGGTGCCAACCAGCAGAATCAGCGCGCTAGGCACCTTTGGCGCACGATGTTTACACAGATATATAAACAGCAGGCTTGCCACAGAAATAGCTACGGTAAGGCCATGCCAGTTGGCTATGTTCAGGAGTAGTTGGTAGCACAGGTCGAGCACGTTGGCGCTATCAACATGCACTCCCGTCAGGCTTTGGAGCTGGCTACCTATGATGATCAGGGCCGCAGCCGAGGTGTAGCCAACAACTACCGGGTAGGAGAGGAAGTTGGCGATAAACCCGAAGCGAAGCACCCCAAACAGAAACTGAATCAAGCCAACCAGCAGGGTTAACTCAATGGCAAGCTGGAGGTATTGGTCTGAGCCAGGCTCTGCGAGCACGCTGAGGCCGGAGAGAATAAGAATGGCGTCTAGTGCCACCGGCCCAATGGAAATCTTGTTGGAGGTTCCCAGCAGGGCGTACAACAGCGGCGGAAAGATCGACGCATACAGCCCAAACTCTGGTGGCAGGCCGGCCAGCACCGCATAGCCCATGCTTTGCGGGATTAGCATAACGCCAATAGCCAGGCCCGATACCACGTCCCGCCTTAATGTGTGGGCCGAGTATCCTTGCAACCAGAGCAAGCCGGGCAATAGTTTGAAAAGCATAAAAACAGTTTATCGCTTGAGGGCTGGCATTCAAGTGTGTGGAAATCGATGGGCTGAATCAAGAAGTATCAGTGGGGCGCTCAGTAGGCCCCGCGAATCAGATCGATTCCCGGGGTCAGCACCTCTTCCCATGCATCGCCAAGTTCTTTGGTGTACTCAGGATCATGCAGGCGAACGGTTTTCAGTAGCGAGTCCAGCCAAAACGAGTACCACTCAGGATTGATGTTCAGGTTTGAGCGGTTATGGCTCTCTCCAAGTGCTTTGAGCTTGCGGTCTGGCATACCACGTGCGGTAAGAATCAGTTGCAAAACGCCGTGGCGAAGAAGATGCCGTTGCGCGGGCATGTCTGTATTCACAAAGCGGTTCTTGATGGCATCGGCGCTCGACATGAAATGGTCGTAAAAATCGATAAAAAACTCATCACGGTTGCAGCACCTTCCGTAGCTTTGGAAAACCAGATCGGTGTTATTCATATGCGTTGAGAGGTCCTTCAAAAATAGAGGGCAATTGAGTAGGGCGCTAAGGGTAATGGCTGGCCGTCGTTTCTTCTGTTGAGTTTTGTAAACGAACGAGGAAGCACAGGGCGCGCTAAATGCAGCAGAAGGCAGACAGGCCATGAGGTGCGTGTCTTTCCCTATATTCTTTGCAGTCTCGGTAACTGCTAAGATGCAGGGTTAAAACACAATGCCAATGGAGACATCACGATGGCGAAAAAGAAGCTAAGCCCCACAAAGCACAGTGCTGTGCAGCGGGAACTCAAAACCCCCAAGTATCAAATGCGCGTGGTCGAAGACAAAAGCAAATATCGCCGCAGCCGCGACAAAAATGGACGGATGGAGGATTTTCGCAAAGCTGCCTGAAGGGCTGTTTTACGAAAATCCTTCGTTTGTGCTGTTTGATGACACTACTTCAAGGGACTTGCGCTTAGTGCCATTGAGTAGATAGGCGCAGCCGTAAAGACAGGCAACTATCACCATCGAAAGCACGGCCTTTTTCCACAAGGGCAGGCTGAACTGTTCAAACAGCAGGTGGCTGATCAAGGGGAGGGTGGCTAAAAACAGAGCAATCGCCGTGATTTTTTGCCAGAGGCTTACTTCCGGGTCGTACTTTTTATAGTTCTCAATATCATAGGGCGTCCACGGATCGTTCTCGGTGACATCCGCAGGGCGCCAACCCGTGGGCATGAACCATAGCTTGATCTTGTCCGTCCACTTTCCGGTATTTACTGCGTCTTTCCAAAGCCTTGCCCACCAATCCACATGAGCGTTTAGCGGGTCCCAGCTTCGATAGGGTTTGCGCACACCGTAAACGCAGGGCTCATCATCCCGCTCTTCTGCCCAGGTACCAAAAAGCTTGTCCCAAAACATGACCACGCCGCCATAGTTCTTGTCGACATAGCGGGGGTTAACTGCATGGTGAACGCGGTGGGCAGAAGGCGTGTTAAAAATGCCTTCAATTAGCGGTACCCGACCAATAGCTTTGGTGTGTATCCAGAACTGGAAGAACTTGTTCAGAAGCAATACCGTTGCGAAGACTTCGATTGGGCAACCCATAAATGCCATTGGAAGAAAGATCGGGAATACCAATGTGTCCTGCAGGGCGCCTTGGCGGAGAGCCACGGTAAAATTGTACTCCTCACTTTGGTGGTGGGGCAGGTGACCATTCCACATAAAGTTGATGGTATGGGACAGGCGGTGGCCCCAGTAGTAAAAGAAGTCGTAAACGAAGAAAAACAGAATCCAGGTGAATGCCGAGCCCATGCTCCATTCAAACACTCCAAACCTGTTGGACAGATAGGCAAAGATCACGAACAAACTGCCTTTCGTAAACAGTTCGAATATCAGCGTAATAATTCCGCAGCTCATGTTTGTAAGGCTGTCATTCACTCGCAGCGAAGTCCGGTTCTTACGCCAGAAAAACAGTGACTCCAAGCCTATAAACAGTAAAAAAAACGGAATGGAAAAAGCTACATAGTGGTCAGCCATGGTCGCCCTCATTATTTTTATTTATGGGTTGAAGGTACCTTGGCATTAAAACAAAAGCTTGTTGGAACGCGACAACCTGTTGCTTTTAGACGCGGCGAAAGAGCTGTTTTTCACGAGAAGTTCCAGCGTCTGCCTGTGCTATGGTATTGGCGTACCTAACAGAAATGGAGGTGTGTCATGGCAACAGTTACTTCTTGCATAGTGGTGGCCTGTGATGGTTCAGACCACTCATTAGAAGCGGCGAGGATGGCAGCAGGGTTGGCAAAGGCGATGGGGCAACCACTCAAGCTCTTGTCGGTATTCCCGAGTTCACGGGTAGAAAGGTTGGTGGTTGGTGGCGCCATGCCTGAAAGCATTGATAAAGAGGTGGAAGGCTACGGGCGCGAAGTGCTTGATGCCGCCAGAAAAGCGGTGGGCAGCACAGTTGAGCCAGCTGAAGATATTCTGCTAAGAGGCGACCCTGCCAAGGATATTCTGGACTACCTGAAAGATAATCCAGGCGTGCATCTTGTACTGGGGCGTCGCGGCCATTCGTTGGTGCGCAGTCTTACGCTGGGTAGCATCAGCGAGAAAGTGGTTCGCCACGCAACAGGGCCGGTTACTGTTGTTAACGGGTGATGTTGAGTTTTCAGCCGGCCAGCTCAAGTGATGTGAGCTGGCCGGCGCAGAGTCGGCCTGTATTCAGTCAGGCGTCTCCCTTGTTGTTTTCAAGTCTTACGCCGTAGCGTGTGCTTCGCCCGCCTCCAGGCAACTTATCGAGACAGCCAAGTTCCAGAAGTTCAGCCAGAACAGCGTCTTTGCCAAAACTCACTCTACTCTTAGCAGTGCCTGCTGCTGCGCCTCTTCCAGAAGGAAGGTAACCAGTGAGTCTGATTCAGGATTGCCACGCTCCGCCATGCCGGCTTGCTCAATTCCCAGCTGGCGAGCCACAGACGAACGCACCAAACTGACATCCAAGTGCTCACTTTCGATTTCGCTGGTGCGAATGGCATTCTGGATCAGGGCATCCATTTCCACTTCAAGATCGGCCTGCTCCGGGGCCAGTTCAGTTCGGCTCAAAGAGCCCAAATCGCGCTAGCGCGACTTGGGCAGGTTGAAATCATGTGAAGGCTGAATTCCTGAGCATCTTTGTCAAGCGTAAACTAATACAGTATAAGAACGTAAAAAACGCAGGGCAGGGTTACTTGTTTTGCAAGCAAAAGGCCCCTCTCCATGTCGCACCCGATAATGTTTCCAGTTGCCACTGTAGTGGTGCCCGGCAGACTGATTGTGTCCATTCTCTTGCTGTGGGTTGTCAGTATTGCAGCGCACGCAGCGCCAACCTTGGATGTAAGTGGTGACGAGATCCACCTGACGGACTTTTCCGTCGGGTACTTTGTTGATAACTCGCAATCACTGAGTTACGAGGAAGCCCGCGAGAAGCCTTATGAGGCCGCAAACAGCACAGCTACTCTTGGCACTGGAGTGTCGGTTACATGGCATCGGATTGCGCTGCATAATCCTGGAGCTCACGACAAGGCTCTGTTTCTGCACATGCCCATGGCTTACCAGGTGCGCGCAATCGATATTTACGAAGAACGCTCCCAAGGCATGGAAGGGCAGGCGGCGGTTGATCTTAACGAGGCCAGCGACAATCCCTTGATGCATCGGGGGACGATAGTCTATCCATTCTCTGTGCCTGCGGGGGAAACCACAGTTTTATTTGTTCGAAGCCATCTGTACTCACATCAGTGGTTTGCGGCGGAAATATACGACGATAAGCACTCGCGAAAAGCCTTGGTGGGTGGGCATCTCGACATTGCACTACTGGTCGGAATGATGATGGCGCTGGTGTTCTATAACGGCCTGCTTTACTTCGCCACCAGCAAGAAAGAGAACCTGCTCTACTCCCTCTACCTCATTTCGGGTGTTGTCTGGATAGCCCTCTCCTACGGGCTGCTTGCCAAAGCGTTCAATATGTACGGAGATGCCGTGTTCATATTGAACCTATCTGTATTTACCATGCCGATTTTTCTTGTGCTGTTCATGATGGTGATTTTCGAAACCCGTGAGTTTTATGTTACCGAACATAGAATACTCAAGGGATTGCTGGCCCTACTGATTGCAGGCCTCGCTTACGGCCTCTTCGATATTGAAGGCGCTTTGATACCCGCAAGCAGCCTGGCAGCACTGATGATGGTGGTCACTTTTTCGGTAAGCCTCTCGATATTGCGCAAAGGCCACCCCTTGGCAAAATTCTTTCTCGTGGGGCATAGCTTCTTTGTCGTGTTCAACGGGTTTGCGGTGCTGTTCTACAAAGGCCTGATCGAGCCCAATTACCTCAACAGCCACGGTGTCGGGGTTGGTATCGTGCTGGAAGCGATCACTCTGGCATTTATCATTTCGTACCGAATCAAAGTGCTGGAAGATATCCGGTCCCAGCAGGATGAGCTCAAACGGCAGGCAGCGACTGATCCGCTTACCCAGCTTTATAATCGGCGGTTTTTTATGACCGAAGGTGAGCATCTGGTTCAGCAGGCGAGAACTACAGGGGAGCAGGTCTCTGTTATTGCCCTGGATATCGATCATTTTAAAGCAGTGAACGACACCTACGGGCACCACGCTGGAGACCTGGTTTTGAAAGATATGGCCGGTATTTTCCAGAAATTCAGCCGAAGCAGGGATCTGATTGCCCGCTTTGGCGGCGAGGAGTTTGTGATTCTTTTACCCGGCGCCGATCAGGCAGAGGCCGAAGGCTGCGCTGAGCGTATCCGCCAAGGCGTTGAGAAGCATGTGGTTCAAGCCGGCGAAAACGTGACTATTCGGGTTACGGTAAGCTTGGGTGTTGCACAAGTGAATAGTCACATGGAATCGGTGGAGGATGCCGTCAAGAGGGCCGACAAGGCGCTATACGAAGCTAAAGAAGGCGGGCGAAACCGCGTGTGCTTTGTGGTTTGAAAGCGGAATTGCGAAGAATGGATGTTCAGAAACAACAAAACCCGCACAAGGCGGGTTTCATCTGAATTCTTAATGGTGCCCGGAGGCGGAATCGAACCACCGACACGAGGATTTTCAATCCGCTGTACCTTACACACCGTACTACACACGAATCCACAAATCCCGTTAATTCAGGTGTTTCCCGAAGTCGGGTGTCACTATACTGCACTGTAAACCGCGATATCGTGGACGCTTTGGGGACACCTCATTCATGGTCCGTGATTTAAGCTCTAACACGGTATCGTAGACTTGAAGCCTTTAATGCTAGGAAGCCTATGTCTTTTCGTATCCTGCTTGTATTAACGCCTTTGGTGTTGGCCGCATGTTCCTCGCCCCAGCGTATTGAGCCAACGTATGATGAACACTTGGAGAGTGCCCTCCTGGGAACATGGAACTGTACACTGGAGGCAGTCTTTCCAGAGGGTGCTCTGATGCTTTCGTCTACAGATCAGTACTTGCCTACGGGCAAAGCTAACTCGTTCGGCGAGCTGGTGTTTCATTACAGCGAGTATGAGGATAAAATTGTCTACTCTGTAGCGACTTCAGATTCATGGCAGGTGGTGGATGGCAACTTATTATTTACCACGCATGACGCCCGTATAAAGAACATTTCTCACCCCGGAATGGACGATATTCTCAATATCGAAGAGCTTTTCCCCGAAGATGTAAGCACCGCTTCAAGAATTCAAGAGCTTACTGGGGATAGGTTAGTTTTTCATGTAGACAAAGAGTTTCTGCCTGTAGAGTGCGATCGGGCCGATATCTGACCTGAGTTCTTTAGGCAATATCACTATTAGCAGTGCACCGTCCATCGAAGAATAAAGTGCACCCGCACTGTGGAACAGGTGAATAGGCTCATTGAAGGAAAGGAAAATTCCTAATGCTGGACATGTTGGAGCTCCTTTGGGAAACAGTGTTCCCTGTTGTTGAGCAGAACGGAGTTGTATTCTCGGCCTTAGTTGCCGCGATCGCTTTCGCCTTTAAGACGAGGCTAGAGGTCAAACAGTCCGTTAGGCACGCATTGTTCCTCGTGATGCAGGTTAGAATTTCTCTCTCCTCTTACTCTGAGGATATAAAAGGTAGCGTATCGGAAACCGTAGAATCTGTGATGGGTGATCTAGGAGGGTTAGGAGTACCAGTGGATGAGGAAGCGCTTGAGGTGAACAAATCGCAAGCTGAGCAGTTTGGATTAGCCCTGGAGGAGCGTTTTTTTGCTTTGGATGGAATGAGTTTTTCGGATTCCATCAGAAATGCTACCAGGGAGTTGTCTAGGTGCGATCCATTCATGGGGAACAAAATCACCTTCATTAGTAAGTTGCCGTCCGTGCTTGAGTCTCAAAAGGAGTATCTTTCAAATATTGAGAGGATTAGTGCAGAGCTATCTGATGAATCGTTGCCGCCTCATGTTGTCGAGAATACCAGGACGGTGTGTAAACGTTTTATCAAAGAAAAAAATGCCAAAGTGATTGAGGAGCTAATTTCCGAAGTTGATTCCACACTTCGAGAATTGGCGAGAAAGAGTAGCTGGTATCATCGGTGGAAAATTAATCGCCTCATAGCGAGGTGGGATTCCGAAACCCCTGAAGATTTTATGCAACCGGAGCCAGATGGCCTTAAAGAAGTGCTCCATAAGATTGCAGGCGAGATTCAGATTTTGAACAAGCAGCACGAAGAAGCTGTGGCTGATTCTTCTAAAGCTGACCGGGCTTAGCGTGTAAGCAAATGCTTGCGCAGTTTTAGGAAATATAGCGTTCAGGTAAGACCTTGAAGGCGTTACATTTATCCTGAGCTGTTTGGTCAGGACGATCCAGTTCGTTGACACCTAGTCGTCAATATCCCCTGGGCCTTTCCAGTTGGGTATGTTTCGATATTTATCCGCGAATGATTTAGTGCCTCCTGATACCTGAGGGAAAGGCTTCTTCACCTTTTTCAAGCTTTGCATCCAGCCGCGTTCGTACGCATTGAACTTCTCAGAACCTGGCGAGTATGGGTTGGCATAGCGGCCTTGCTGATTGAAGTAGTCGTCTTTGCCTTGGCGGATTATGTCTTCATGAATCATTCAGCGCGACCTCCTTTGTCGGTCTTCAACACCTCTTGGTGAGTTGAAATATAACCACCGATGACTTTACCTATAGAAGTGCTGCGATAAGTTATCGAACCACTACATATCATAATAGTTGATTATGAGCTGAAAGGTGTAAGTAATGTGCGGCCGCTACAACGTACTCGACGATCCACTAGTCCAGGATCTACTCGAAATCCTGGGTATCCCCATTCGCGCCCAAACCCGCCTCAACATAGCACCTGGTGCAAAAGGTCAGATCGTATACGAAACCAACCAGGGCAGAACCCTTGAAGACGCCATCTGGTCACTACTCATAGAACGCAAGCCAGATGGTAGCGGCTACCGCCCCTCGCCAAAGTACAGCACCTTCAACGCCCGATCGGGCAGCCTAGGCACCAGCCCACTCTGGAAGAAACGCTTTCACAGCCAGCGGGCCATCATACCGGCTAGCGGTTTCCATGAATGGGCAGGTGAGAAAGGCCATAATCAGTGCTACAACATCCACCCGGCCGACAGCGCCATTGCCTTTGCCGGCCTGTATGAACTGTGAGACTTCAAGGAAGAAGTGATACCGTCGTTCACCATCATCACCCTGCCACCACACCCCAGGTTCAGTCACATCCACCCGAAAAGCATCCCGCTCATGCTCAACCGGGAAGACTTTGACATGTGGCTAGACCCTAGCCTGACCAACACAGACCCATTCCAGGACTTACTCAAAACCCGAATCTGGGAGCCTCTGTTGGTAGAGCCCATAAAATCCCCCGCCATCCTGGAACAAACCCGCCAGGCACAACGAATTGAACCGGATTAACCGACATCACAGAAAGGGCAGCGTGGGAAATACCTCACGCCGAATTAGGAAAAAACGCCTAAACGTAACAACTCGTAACCGTACACTGACAGTAAGCCGTTTGGTCAGGAAAACCGGGGATTACCGCCGGCAGGGATGCCAGGCAAGCGCGACACTTGCAGAGTGGTGTGACTCTCGGGAGAGTTCTGGACTTCACTCTATTATTCTGCTCTGGCAATTTAAATATAGTTTCTTTGTGTGAATATGAATTGAAATAGTCGATTTTAAACTATAAGTTTTGAGGTTTAACAATAAACCAATTTGGATGTGTCAGGGATGCAACTAATAAACCTAGAAATCGACCGAATTATAATTCATCAGGTATACCAGAGAGACCAGGAGGGTCAAAAGGTCGATCCTCTTCAAAGCCACGACTACACTCGGTTTGATAAGAATGCTATGGACGCATTTATTACGAGGGTCAGAGATGCATTAGGTGAGGAGTCTAGTGCAGTTCCGATGCAAATCGTAAACCAAAATGACGGGGACCTACCCAGGTTAGTCGACGATGTTATGGAAATGGGTGATTCAGATTTTTCTGTTTCGTCCTATGATTTTGCTCTCAAGTTGGCTAGTGCCCAACAGAGGAGATCAATTCCGGGTGGAATCTTGGTGGTTTTTACCGGTACTCAAGGGGCTACCCCTAAGAGGTTCTTGGGATTGATAAAGGCAGAGGTTCACAGTGGATATGAGAAAGAGGTTAATACCGATACTCAAGAGATTTCACTAAAGTTTGTCGAAGAGCTTCTTCTTACGCCTGGAACAAAGCTTTATAAAACCGCAGCATTTTTCGAAAAACCAAAATACGGAAATGAAGTTGAAGATCTTAATCAGAAATGGACAGTCATGATCTCTGATTACCAGATTAGCAGAACTGATGGTAAGGCAGCTGCCCAATATTTCTATTCGGACTTTTTAGGTTTTGGTTACCCAAAATCTAGCGCTAGAACAACAAAAAATTTCTATGATTCCGCGAATAAATTTATCGCTGACTTAGACGTTTCAGAGTCAGATAAGAGCGAGCTTTTAAATGCATTAACAACTTACTTAAAGGTAGAAAAGACACCAACTGTCAGCTCTTCAGATTTCGCGTCAAAGTACTTTAATGATGAAACTAAAGATGATTTCCTAGCTCACATGGAGGACTCGGGTGTTCCCACTTCTGCTTTCACGAAAGATATTGAGCATATTGAGAGCAAGCTTAAATTTCGAAAAGTTAAGTTTGGTGGGAATATCAAGTTTTGGGCGCCGCATGAAGTCTTTGCTGAAAAGGTTAGCATGGAGACTATACCTGGTGACCTAGATGAGTCAGGCCAGCCAGCTCAGTGGACAAAAATACTGGTTAAAGATCGGGTGATGCAGCAAGAATGAAGGAAAGCGATTTTTTACAAAATTGGCACGAAGAAAAATCTTCCTACGAAGCTTGGGGGGGATTTGTTGCTGAAGAAATACTTTCTCATTTGCGAGCAAATGAAATTGATACCACATCGTTTCTCAAGGTTCCTCCGATTCCTAGGTTGAAAACCGATGCTTCGCTACTTGATAAAGCCTTTTACAGGAAAAGTAAAAAATATAAAAATCCATATGACGAAATTGAAGACAAGGTCGGTGTTCGCTTTGTTGTTCTTTTGCTTGGCGATATTGAGACTATAAATAAAGTGATTGTGAACCATCCAGCATGGGAATACGACGCGTGCAAGCACTTTAACGAAGACAGGCGACGTGACCCCCTTTTGTTTACATATCAGTCAGTTCATTTCATCCTACGCCCGAAGATAACATTCGAGTTTGGAGGTGTTTATGTTCCTGCCGGCATGCCTTGCGAAGTCCAGGTTCGAACTCTGTTGCAGCACGCTCATGCAGAGCTTACTCATGATGCTATATACAAGGCGAAAAGGGCGATTCAGCCTGAAGTGCATAGAACTGTCGCTAAGAGCATGGCTCTTATTGAGACGACAGATGATTTCTTTGGTCAGGTGTCCTTAAAGCTCTCGTCTGGGCCATTAGAGGAACTTGGTGTAGATGCAAGATTAGACGGAATGTATCGAAGTATAACTGGGAACTTTCCGTCTAATCAAAAGTCCTCGATTGTGATATGGGATGAGTTTGAAGACCTAATTACAGGTGACTTGCCTAGTTTGATCGAAAGTTTTCTTGCCAGAAACCAATTTCTGGGTGAAATAATAGTCAAGAAATATCTTGATAATGGCCTATATCAACAAAGCGTTGTTTTATTTATCTATTGGATGCTTAAAAGAAAAAGGACTAGGCTTTTGAAGGACTGGCCTCTAGAACGTGTGTTGTTAGATTCTTTAGCTACAGATCTTGGTATTTCTCTTGAGAATCATTGAGTTAAAATTTCCGGGCTTGCTTTCTCCAATACCTTTTTATAACTAATATTTCAGTCCCCCACGCCTGATTAAAAGTAGAATCGTTTAATCTGCCTGAAACCGCCACCACACACTACGACGGCCAGCCCTCTTTTGCTTGTTGTTCGATCCCGAAGGCCAGCAAGTGAACCTGAGTAATGTCAACGTCCTATGGACCGAAACCGACACGGTAAGACAATTGTTCCAGGGAAGACTGAAGCCCGACATCCTCGCGGAATTTGCCAACGAATACGAATCCGGCTACCACGCCACTCTCACCATCAATAAAGTTCCGTTCCGGCTCCAGTCCGGAAGGCGAGGGGGCTTTAAATACATCCTGCGAAACCGGGAATATGGCTTGACGATACTGATCCAGAACTTCTATGCCGAAGCGGATGCCTTGGGTACCCACGTAAAGATTGAAACCTCTCCCCGCTGGCTCTATGAACGCTCCAGCGACCAGATACACGACGAACTGGCAGAGTGGGGTATGTACTTTCTGAAAGGCATTTAACCGGTTGGAATCGCGCTTCATCTGGCCGCGGACTTTCAGGGCTGGGAGCCTCCCCAGGACCTGCGTCAGCACTTCGTCACCCGCTCGAAAACCGTGAGCGTCCACAACGGTATGAGTGACCTTCACTTCCAGGGCCAGGACGGTTCAACCGTGAACGGACGTGGTGAAACCTACACCTTCGGCAAAGCCAACAGCTTGCAGGTGTGCCTCTACGAAAAATCCTAAGAAGTCGACGTCAGCGACAAACATGCTTTCATGGAAGGCATCTGGGAATGTGCTATGAATGAAGAGTGCTTCCCGGGCACTTGTTACGATCCTGATAAACCCGTCTGGCATCTGGAAATCCGTTTTCATCACCGGATCGTCAACGAGATCTCCGAGGGCACACCTGGCATGAAGCCCATCTATACCTACATGGACGCTGTCCCGCATCTGACCGGCCTCTGGCAATACGCCCTGAAATCCAACCGCTACGAAGTAAAGCGTGAATGGGTACGCCCCATCTGGACCAAACTCAGAGACGACATCGGCTTCGGCTATTCAGCCCCGGACCTGCTCTGCAAACGCGCAAAAAAGGAACCCGGTTGCGGCAACGAAAAGAACGTCTCTCTGGCCTTCGGAAACCTGCTTTCCATCTATGCACGCAACCGGTTTAACGCAAGACAGGCTTGGGACTGCCTCAAAAAATCCGGCCTCTGGGAGGATCTGTGCGCCTATTACCGGCGAAGAAAAATCTTTGAAAGCGAACTCTTCCAGGACGGACTCATAAGACGACGACTGCTGACTAAGGTGGCCGCATGATCAAAAAACTACCCTCGGGAAAATGGCAGGTAGATATTCGACAGGATGGCCGTGGCTCCAAACGCCTCAGAAAGAGCTTTGATTCAAAAGCTGGAGATCAAACATGGAATCCCTCCAAGGATCGCCGTCGACTAGAAGGCCTGAGCCAGCAATGGTATGACGCACATGGCCACACCCTGAAAGACGGAGAACAGAGGAAACGGAAGCTGGATGCATTGGCTGACAAGCTTCAGAATCCCAGGGCAACCGAGTTGACCGTTTCCGACTTTGCCACCTATCGCCGTTCAAGAATAGAGAACGACGGGGTCGAGCAGAATACGTTGAATCACGAACACGCCTACCTGAATGCTGTCGTTAACGAACTGATTCGACAGGGTGAATGGCACCAGCCGAACCCGATTAGAAACTTGAGAAAGTTCAAGCTGGACGAGCAGGAGCTGCCATTTCTTGACCAGAAGCAAATTGCCCGTCTCCTCGATGAATGCAAAACCTCCTCAAATTCCAGTCTTTATCACGTTACCTGTTTAGCGTTGGCAACAGGTGCCAGATGGTCAGAGGCCGAAGGCGTTACCTGGTCAAACTTCACGCCATACCGGGTGACCTATAATTACACCAAATCCGGCAAATCCCAGAGTGTGCCTATTTCCGAAACGCTTTATAAGGATCTAGTTAAAGAGACTCACTTTTTCAGCTGCAGTGCAGCATTCCGAAAAGCCATTGAGCGTGCGTAAATTGACTTACCTCGTGGTCAGTTCACGCACGTTTGCCGGCACACCTTTGCTAGCCACTTCATCATGAGCGGAGGAGACATTCTTACCTTGCAGCGAGTGCTAGGCCACTCGGACATAAAGTTGACCATGCGATACGCTCATGTTTCTCCGGATCACTTTGCCATAATTCATCACTATTCGCCTATATAGCGCCATAATATTGTAATGTCACTATATGTTGTGTTTATTCTTGGTGGGGGCTAATCTTGAGTGGTAGCAAAAAAGGAGAAGGTGCATGACTGAGAAGACTTTTCAGGATCTCATTGAAGAGGAATGGGATGCTCTTGAAGATTACATGAGCGGGGAATATAGCTCCCGGAAACGAGAGCGCTGGATTGAAGCTAGGGACGAAGCGGGAGCTGAATTTTGGAGGTTAGCGGGAGGTAATCGGGGGCAGGAGTAGTGAAAGAATATAGGGGGTGGACACTAGAAACAACAAAACCCGCACAAGGCGGGTTTCATCTGAATTCTTAATGGTGCCCGGAGGCGGAATCGAACCACCGACACGAGGATTTTCAATCCTCTGCTCTACCGACTGAGCTATCCGGGCAAGTTGCTATACTGCTGTGCAACGGGGCGCTATTAAACCGGTTTCGGTGTAGTGAGTCAAGGCCGGCCCGGAAAAATATCTGATTCTTTTCAGGGTTGGTCAGGCTTTGATCAAACCGGGGTTATTTCTCCGGTGGTACATAGCCTTCGGCTTTGTCGAAAGGTTCGTTGTTAAAGAAATGCTCCATCTGAGCTTGCAGGTACTTGCGGGTGTTCGGGTCTATCAGGCTCAGGTGCTTTTCGTTGATGAGCATGGTTTGCTCGTGCTGCCATTCTTCCCAGGCCTGTTTGGAGATGTTGTCGTAGATGTCCTGACCCCTGGCGCCTGGCATGGGGGGGAAGCTCAGGCCCTCGAGATCTTTCTGGTGTTTACGGCAGAAAACGGTACGGCTCATGATCGCTCCTGTTGTCAAAGATAAGTAAATGGATGATATCAGATAGTGCCGGCTGAGCGGGTGCGCGCTGTTATCACAGCAGGTTGGTCTGTTCCGGGGTTGTGAGCAACGTGCGGATGGGCGCGGGCAAGCCCAGGGTTAGGGCTTCGTGCCGGTGGAGCCATTTCTGCTGGGCATCGTCCTTCACTGAGTTCTGCCTGGTTACATTTAGCCGGGCGGGCTGAATGTGCAGGTGGTAGTGGGAAAAAGTGTGACGAAAACCATCGATCAGCTCCGGCTCTGTGCAATTAACCCCAAGGCTCCTCTCGCAGGCTTCCTGCAGCTCATCTGCACCATAAGCCGGGTCCAACTCTGGCAGGCTCCAAAGCCCACCCCAAATGCCGCTGGGTGGTCGACGTTCCAGCAGAATGCGACCTTCCTGATCTTCAAGTATCACCATCCATGTGGTCTTTTCCGGCTTGGTTTTTTTCGGTTTTGAGCCGGGATAGAGCGTGGCTTCACCTCTGGCGTATGCCGTGCAACCTTGTTGCAGGGGGCAGTCCTCGCAGGCGGGGCGGGTGCGTGTGCAAACCATGGCACCGAGGTCCATGATGCCCTGGGTATAGTCCCGAACACGTTCATCGGGTGTGTGTGCTTCTGCGTGTACCCATAACTGCTTCTGTACAGAGGTCTGGCCGGGCCAGCCGGGAACGGCGTGATAGCGCGCCAGTACTCGCTTCACATTGCCATCGAGGATGGCTGCGCGTTTGTTGTGAGCTTGGGCAATAATGGCTGCGGCGGTGGAGCGGCCAATGCCGGTGAGGCTCTCCAGTTCTTCCTGTGTACTTGGGAAGGTGCCACCAAAATCTTCTATAACTGCACGGGCTGCTTTTTGCAGGTTACGGGCACGGGCGTAGTAGCCAAGCCCGGACCAGTGGCTGAGCACGTCATCCGTTGGCGCCTCCGCCAAAGACTGCACATCCGGGAAGCGCGCCATGAATGCCTGGTAGTAGGGGATAACAGTCGCCACTTGGGTTTGCTGGAGCATAATTTCAGAAACCCAAACCCGGTAGGCGGTGCGGTGGTGATGCCACGGCAGGTTATGCCTGCCGTGTTGGTCATACCATTTCAGAAGTTTGTCAGCGAAGCTGTCTGCCGTCACTTGAACAAACCTTTGAGGGCATCCTTTACCTTGTCGCCTGCACCTTCGCCGAGCTTTTCTTCCAGCTTTTCACGTGCCTTTTCCTCAGCTTTATCTTTCGCTCTATCTATTTCTTCGTTGGCTTTCTTCTTCGCGGCATTTGAGGCAATGGTTTTCAGCGTGTCGCGGAAGCGTGAGCCATCAAAGGAGCACAGGCTGGCGGCGCCGGCTGAGAAATCACCCCGGCATTCCACCGGTATAACCACGTCTTCCACGTACTCGGTTACACGGCAGGCGTTGTCGCGGTGGATGTCGCCTACAATCCGCAGACCTAGCTCATAATCAACCAGCGTTTGCTTCAGGTCGACGGTGCCTTGGCCTTCCAGTTTCATGCCTGCAAGTGATGCAACCAGGTCGGTGTTGTCAAAGGTGTTGCCGTTGATGTCCAGGGTGCCGTGCATATCGTTGAATGGCGTAGTGTCGCCCCAGTCATCTGCTGTTAGCTCGTCCTGGTTAACCAAAGCAATGCCTTGGCAAGCCAGGTGAGTCAGGTTCATTTTGCGGAACTCGCCTTCCGCAAGATTGAAGCTGATCTGGCCATCAGCTTTGTCTCTCAGAACCGAGATACGGTTGCCCGAGGTAGTGGCATTTATTTTAAGGTTGGCGCCACCGGCAAGCATGGTGATTTCTGCCAGATCTGCCAGCAGGGGAAGGGTCTGCACATTGCTGACATCTGAATTTATGGTCCATTTTGGCGTATCGGTGCGGGCATCAATGGTGGCGTTTGCGCCAAAACTGCCTTCATAGAGTTTGCCGCTGAATTCATCCACTTTCAGCAGGCCTTTGCTGGCGGTTGTGCTGGCCTTGATCTCGTTGATCGACAGGTTGCTTACAATCAGCTCGCCCAGTCCGAAGTCGATATCCAGTAGCAGGCCGCGCAGGGTTTCCAGTGGCAAGAGGTCGCCTTCCGGGCCGCTGGCGACGGTTTGAGCAGGCGCATCGCTTTCTGTATCTGCACCCTCGACCGCGGGAGGCAGGTAACGGTCGGCATTCAGCTTGTCACCCTGAAGATTGAATACAATGCCGCCGTTTTCCAGATTGTAGCTGCCTGAGCCCTTGAAGGTGGTGTCATCCAGCTTGATCTCCAGGTCAGACAGCGCAGGCTTGCCGGCTGGCCCGCCGATGTTGGTGGAGAACGCGATGGCTTCAAGGACGGCTTCATCGGTTGTTTTAACAGCAGGTTGCCCCAGATTTTCGAGCAGATCTTTCAGGGAGAACTCATTGATAGCCAGTTCGCCCTTGAGGGCAGGCTTGGCGCCGAAGCCTTTAACGTCCAGATTGGTACTCAGGGTCAGGTTTGCGAGGCTGGCGGTAAAGTCGCTCAGCGTTGCCGTTTCATTTTCCAGGTTGGCCTTGGCCGAACCAGACATTTCGGCAGTTACGGATTTGCCGCCGAATGGCTCGCCATTCATTTTGAATTCTGCTTTCAGGCCAGACATCGCGAAATCGTTCAGTGCTTCGTTGGCAGCAAGGCGGGCTTCTATGCTTCCGTCCACTGCGAACTGTGGCTGGGCTGTTTCTACACGGAAACCGATCTCCAGCGGAAACTCAGAGCCCAGAGTAATGCTGCTGGCGTTTACCGTGAAATCCTCAAGCGTCACTTTTTGGCCAGTGCCCAGATCGCTGTAGTGCACCTGGGCATTGCTGATCTGCACGTTATCGACATTAAAGTTAAGGGCCTCGCCGTCCTGTTCGTCGCCGGTGTCCGCTGCAGGCGTTTGTTCAGGTGTGCTGGCAACATCCTGTTTATTTTTCGCTTCGCCTTCTGCCGGCTCCGGCATGATGCGGGTCCAGTTGCCTTCGCCCTGTTCGTTGATGGTCAGGTGGGCCTCGAGCCCGTCGAGTACGAAGGTGTCTACCTGGGGCGACATGGCAATCAGAGACCAGAAGTCGATCTGTGCCACCAGTTTTTTCAATGCAACGAGTCGCTCGCCATCCAGAGTGGCCTCAACATCATTCAACTCAAGTCCGAGAGGGATGAAAGACCAACCGATATCGCCTTCCAGAATGAGGTCGAGGTTGGTTTTTTCCTCAACAACTTTTTCGATCTGCGGTTTGTAATCATTTGGGTCGATAACAACCATGGCAATAGCAATCGCGGCAATGGCGAGAACAATTACTGCAACGATGGCGATCAGCACATAACGTATGGCTTTCATGTTTCGGGCGTCCTTTCTTGTTGCGAGAACTGGTGCGATAGCTTTCAGGATTCAAGCCGAATCCGGGTGCGAATAAGCTAAAGGATAACGCAGGGTTAACAAATTAACAGGGTGGGAGTATGACAATGCCGTAGTGTTAGGCCAAAATACCCCCATTGTTTCCGCGCTGAGAATTATTGAATAACCATAAAAAGGAGTTCGCTGTGGCTATTACTGTTTCGATTGAACTGAACCGAGAGCTTGAAATACCGGGCAGTTATGACGAAGTATTCGACCTGCTGGCAGATGTGCCGCGCTCTGCAGCCCATTTCCCAAAAGTGAATAAGCTCACAGACTTGGGCGATAACACTTACCGCTGGGAAATGGAAAAGGTGGGTGTCGACAAGCACGCAATCCAATCTGTATACGCAAGCAAGTATGCTTCCGACAAAGACTCAGGGAAAATTACCTGGGAGCCTGTAAAAGGCGAGGGTAATGGCCTGGTGCGCGGGTCCTGGGTGCTGAAGGCAAAAGGAGATAATGCCACCATTGCGAAATTCCAGACCAGCGCTGAGCTTACTCTGCCGCTGCCCGGGCTTTTGAAACTCGCCATCAGTCCTGTTATCAAGCATGAGTTCAACGGCTTGGTGGACACTTACATGGCCAATCTTAAGAAGGCCTTCTGATTTTTCTGTTCAGACGAACTATCGTAGCGATTAATCCGGTTATGGGACTCCTGAGGGCATAAAAGGTATAATCCCGGAATTGATATTTTCCGGCGTTGTGCCACTTAATTTGCTACGGAGTCTCCATGGCCGAACGTAAGGCTCGGGTAGAACGAAATACCCTTGAAACCCAGATCACTGTCGACATTAACCTCGACGGTACCGGCAAATCCAGATTTGATACAGGCGTACCCTTTCTGGAACACATGATGGAGCAAATTGCCCGTCATGGGATGATGGATCTGGATATCGTTTCCAAAGGCGATTTGCACATTGATGACCACCACACAGTGGAAGACGTTGGCATTACTCTTGGCCAGGCGTTCAAGCAGGCGGTGGGAGATAAAAAAGGCATTTGCCGTTACGGCCATGCCTATGTGCCCATGGATGAGGCCCTTTCTCGCGTTGCGATTGACCTGTCTGGCCGCCCTGGCCTGATTATGGAAGTGCCGTTTACCCGCGCAGTTGTGGGTGGCTTTGATGTGGATCTGTTTGAAGAGTTTTTCCGTGGATTTATCAACCATGCCATGGTGACTGTGCATATTGATAACCTGCGCGGCAAGAATACCCACCACCAGATTGAAACTGTGTTCAAGGCATTCGGCCGTGCCCTGCGTATGGCGGTTGAAATGGATGAGCGCATGGCGATGGCGGGTGTTACTCCGTCTACCAAAGGTTCGCTGTAAGCTGCCGTTCCAAAGCCACTGAAGGACACAGAACCGACCATGAAAACCGTTGCCATCATAGACTACGGCATGGGTAATCTTCACTCTGCCCGCAAGGCGGTAGAGCATGTAGCCCCGGACACCAGAGTTCTGGTGACCGACAACGCAGACCAGATTCGTGAAGCTGACCGGGTGATTCTCCCCGGTGTCGGCGCCATACGTGATTGCATGGCGGAAATTCGCCGGCTGGGTGTGGATGAACTGGTGCGCGAGGTGTCTCGCGACCGTCCGTTTCTCGGTATTTGCGTCGGCATGCAGGCGCTGATGTCCCGCAGTGAAGAAAATGGCGGTGTTGATTGCATAGGCCTGTTTCCTTCTGAGGTCCGCTATTTTGGCGACAACCTGGTAGTCAACGGTGAGCGCTTGAAAGTGCCCCACATGGGCTGGAACGAGGTTTACCATTCGGTTGAGCATCCTCTTTGGCAGGGTATTCCCGACGGTGAGCGCTTCTACTTTGTGCACAGTTATTACGCTGAGGCAGAAGGTAATGCAGACATTGCCGGGCGTAGCCATTACAGCGTCGATCTGGCAGCGGCAGTCGCCCGCAACAATATTTTTGCAGTGCAGTTCCACCCTGAGAAAAGTGCTGGGGCAGGGCTGCAATTACTCAAAAACTTTACTGACTGGAACGGAACATGCTGATTATTCCCGCCATTGATCTGAAAGACGGCCGATGCGTGCGGTTGCGCCAGGGCCGCATGGAAGATTCCACTGTGTTTGGTGGTGACCCGGTTGATATGGCCACCCGCTGGGTGGAAGCTGGTGCCCGCCGTTTGCATCTTGTTGATTTGAACGGCGCATTTGCAGGCGAGCCGGTTAACGGAGAAATCGTAAAGGCCATTGCCCGGAAATACCCGGATTTGCCCATACAGATTGGCGGCGGTATTCGTTCAGCAGAAACCATTGAGGCCTATCTCAAAGCCGGCGTGCAGTGGGTGATTATTGGCACCAAAGCGGTTAAAGAGCCTGAGTTTGTGACGGAAATGTGTAAGCGCTTCCCAGGCCACATTATTGTAGGCCTGGATGCCAAAGACGGCCGCGTTGCAACAGATGGCTGGGCTGAAGTCTCCGAAGTGATGGCCGTTGATCTGGCCAAGCGATTTGCCAACGATGGCGTTGAATCTATTGTTTACACCGACATCAACCGTGACGGCATGATGCAGGGCGTTAACGTGGAAGCCACGGCTGCTTTGGCAGAAGAGGGTGGCATTCCGGTAATCGCTTCCGGTGGCGTAACCAATATGGATGACCTTAAGCGTTTGGCGCCGGTTGCCCATAAAGGCATCATCGGTGCGATCACTGGCCGGGCGATCTATGAAGGCACACTGGATGTTGCTGAAGCCCAGGCATACTGCGACTCCCTGCAAGGCTGAATAAGGCACATACTATGACATTGGCTAAACGCATTATTCCCTGCCTGGATGTGGATAAAGGGCGCGTTGTAAAAGGCGTAAACTTTGTGGATATCCGGGATGCCGGAGATCCCGTAGAAGTCGCTCGCCGCTATAACGAACAGGGCGCCGACGAGATTACCTTTCTGGATATCACCGCAAGCAGTGAAAGTCGCGATACAACCTATGAAATGGTTGAGCGCATGGCGGCCGAAGTCTTCATTCCATTGACCGTTGGCGGTGGTGTTCGTGCTGTTGAAGACATCCGTAAACTGCTCAATGCAGGTGCGGACAAGGTTGCGATAAACACCGCGGCTGTGTTCAACCCGGAGCTGGTTAAAGAAGCTGCAGACCGGTTTGGAAGCCAGTGCATTGTGGTTGCCATTGATGCCAAGCAGGTAAGTGCCGAAGGTGAAGCGCCGCGCTGGGAAATCTTTACCCATGGTGGGCGCAAGCCAACCGGGCTGGATGCTGTGGACTGGGCGTGCAAAATGGTAGAAATGGGTGCCGGCGAGCTTTTGCTTACCAGCATGGATAGAGACGGCACCAAAATCGGTTTTGATTTGGGGCTGACCCGTGCAGTCAGCGATGCGGTATCCGTTCCTGTAATCGCCTCAGGCGGTGTGGGAGAGCTTCAGCACTTGGCAGACGGGGTTACCAAAGGCGGCGCAGACGCGGTACTGGCGGCCTCCATATTTCACTTTGGTGAGCACACCATTCCCGAAGCAAAGGCCTTTATGAGGGCTCAGGGTATCGAAGTTCGGGATTAGTCCTTCCTGGCAAAGGCAGGCCGGATGGTCTGCTTTTCGCCTTCCGCAAACATCTTCTGGTTGTTGTTGCGAATAGCCCAGAGCCCGCTCACTGTAGCAATAGCGATACCCTGCTCGTCCAGCAGGGGCAGATGCTTTTCCAGATAATCCACAGTTACGGTATGTGGGTGGCCAATGCCAATTGCGCTGCCGTTTTCCTTCGCTTGCCGAATCAGTTCCTTGAATTGCCGATCTACAAACTCTTCTGTTTGCTCGTGATCAAGAAATACGTCCCGGGTCATTGTGGGAATCTGGTAAGCCGTGGCGACGTCACCGGCAACGGATGATGCAATGGTGCGGCTGTCGACAAAATAGACCGGGTAGCGGTACAGCTCTTTCATAACCCAGTCCATAGGTTTCAACTGCTGGGTTAGCAGGCTGCCCATGTGATTATTCACCCCTTGCACGTAGGGGATGGATTGCAAAGCACGGCGCAGGGTTATGGTTGTCGCCGACTCGTCCATATCCGGCGTTAAGCCTCCTGGCCCAAGGCTGAAGTTCCGGGTGTTGGCCATAGGTATGTGCAGCATGATTTCTTTGCTGCGGCTATGTGCCAGGCGCGCGAGTGGGTCTGTGTGGCGGCGATAGGGCAGGAACGCCAGAGTAAGCGGCTGGTCCAGATTGGCCAGGCGCTCGCCCTCGTGCAGGTTGTGCCCCATGTCATCAATAATGATGGCGATGGTTGGCGGAACATCCTGTGCCATTGGGTCTGCTGCTGCACTTGTAGCAACGCCCACCAAGGTAGCCAGTGTCAGTCTGGCCAAAAAGGTGGCCAGAGTTAAACGGGAGAATGCCTTCACTGTGCTGCGTCGGCTCCCTTATGGTTCAGAATACTCAGTCCTTTCAGAAGATTAAGTGCTGACCGTAGCTGATAATCCCTGTCTGCTATGGAGCCAGGCTGGTCTTCGCTCTTCGATTGTTTATCTTTGCTTTCCGTTTCTTCGTCCTGACCTATCAGGTGGCCACTCAGATCCGCTTCAGTGAAGAAAGGGCGGCTATCCAGCTCTTTCAGTTCGGCCGGCTTTACTTCAATGTCTGGCTTAATGCCGGTGGCCTGTATGGAGCGACCGTCGGGGGTGTAGTAGCGCGCCGTTGTCATTTTGATGGCGTGGGTTTCGTCCAGCGGGATAACAGTCTGAACGCTGCCTTTGCCAAAGGACTGTGTGCCCATTATGACGGCTCGCTTGTGATCCTGCAGGGCACCGGCAACAATTTCAGATGCAGACGCCGAGCCGCCGTTTATCAATACAACAATGGGCGTGCCTTCCATCAGATCGCCGTCTTTGGCGCTGAACCGAAGGCGGGAGCTTTGAATTCTGCCTTCGGTGTACACAATCAGCCCTTCATCCAGAAGAGCGTCAGCGGTTGCTACGGCTGCCTGCAACACACCGCCTGGGTTGTTGCGAAGGTCTATCACCAGCCCGTCCAGATCGCCGTCGTGCTCTTCTTTCAGTTTGTTAAGGGCTTTCGAAAACTGCCCGCCGGTTTCAGCCTGGAATTGAGTCACGCGCACATAGCCGTAGCCGTTTTCGATCATGCGGCTCTTCACGCTGGTTACCTTGATAACTGCGCGCTCAACATCAATTTCTAAGGGGCCGCTCTGGCCCTCACGCATGATGGTCAGCGTAAGGATGGTGCCAGGCTTGCCACGCATAAGTTGAACGGATTCTTCCAGGCTCATGCCTTTTACGGGCTTTTCATCAAGCTTGATGATCAGATCACCTGCCTGAACGCCGGACTGCTGAGCCGGTGTGTCATCAATGGGGGCAATAACCTTTATAAAGCCATTCTCCATGCCCACTTCAATGCCCAGGCCGCCAAACTCGCCAGAGGTGCTTTCCTCCAGCTCTTCATAGTCCTTGGGCGCCAGGTAAGTAGAGTGCGGGTCGAGATCGGATAGCATGCCTTTGATGGCGCTTTCCAGCAGTTGGCGATCGTCTACCTCTTCCACGTAGGCTGCCTTGATGCGGCTGAACACCTCAGTGAATTTACGCAGATCGTCCAGGGGCAGTTGTTTTTCCGGGTCCGGCAGCGTGATTTCAATACGCTCACCGTCCTGCATACCTTCCAGTACCTGGGAGCTATCTGCCGCGTAATCCTGGGCGAATGCAAACCCGGGTAGGGAGGTGAAACAGGCGGCGAGGATGGCTGAGCGCAAAGGTGAGGCTTGGAGTGTACGTCGGACCCGTTTCATTCACATATCCCGTGGTTATTCCGGTAGTTGGGCTGAACCTGCTATATCCCGACAGTATGGCGTCAGCGGGCCCGTTTGTCAGCCCCGCTGCGGGTGTTCAGTTAGTCAGCCAGCGCCCCGGGTTGTCCGGTTTGCCATTATGTCGAACTTCAAAATAGAGTGCCGGCGCCTCGGTTCCGCCTGTGCGGCCCGCTTGTGCAATGGCTTCCCCTGCTGCAACCCAGTCTCCAGGGCTGGTGAACAGGCTACTGCTGTGGCCATAGAGTGTCATGTAGCCATCTCCATGATCAATAATTGTTATCAGCCCAAAGCCCCGGAGCCAGTTCGCAAAAACAACCCGACCATAGTGAATGGCTTTGATTTCAGCTTCTTCCCGGGTCTGAATGATCAGCCCGTTTCTGCGCAGTTTGCCATCGGCGTACTTCTCGCCAAAACGACTAACCACTCTGCCCTGTGCCGGCCACGGCAATTTGTTGCGAAGCGACTGAAAGGGGGCGGATTCATTGGGAGATGGAATGCTGGCGATGGCTTGCTGAACTTCCGAAAGCAGCTTTTCCAGCCGCTTGCGATCGGATTCCAGCTCATCCTTTTCGCTGCGATGGCTGCGGATGTCCTGGTCAAGCGCTGCGAGCGTCTTCTGGCGCTCCAGACGAGAGGCTTTTAGCGCTTGCTGGCGTTTAATAACCCCTTCCTCTGCGCTCGCAAGTTTGGCGCGGGTGCTTTGCACGGCGGCTTGCGTGACCTTTAGTTCTTCCAGGTTCTTATGGAAGGTTTCCAGGCGCCGCACTGTGTCGCGGCTGAGGTATTCGTAATAGGTCATGGTCCGGGCAATGTTGTCCGGATTGATTTCGTTGAGCAGCACTTTCACGGCGGGAGCGTCGCCTTCCATCCAGGCGGTGCGTATCTGCTTTTTCAGGCTTTCCCTCTGGCGCTCCAGGGTGCGCGTCAGTTCCCGTTCTTCACTTTGCAAAGTAGCCAGCTGTTGTTGCTGCTCTTTTACCTGCTCCCCCAGAGATCTGCGCTCGTGAGTCAGCCGGCTGATGGTGCGTTCAGCCGCAGCCAGCTGTCGCTCCAGGGCGGAGCGGTCCTTTTCAGCGTCCGCCAGCCATTTGTCGATTCCCTCAATGCGTTTTTTGAGGGCTTCGATCTGGGCTGGCGTTACCTCTTTCCCAAACGCTAATGGCGCAGCAGCACCCACTAGAAACGTGAGTGCCAGCGTCAGTGCCGCCGTCAATCGCAATGCTGTGGCCTGTTTCCGGATCAACCGATTTTAACCAGGCTGTGCCCGGTCATTTCCTTCGGCAGTTCCAGCTCCATCAATGCGAGCAGGGTGGGGGCTACGTCGCTCAGGCTACCGTCATCACTCAGGCTTACCTCGCGGCTACCTGTGTAGACAAGAGGTACGGGCCCAATGGTGTGTGCTGTATGAACCTGGCCAGATTCGGGGTCAGTCATCTGCTCGCAGTTGCCGTGGTCGGCTGTTATCAGTGCCTGACCATCGACTTCTTCCAGCGCCTCGACTACTCGCTGTACGCACTGATCCAGGCACTCTACGGCTTTTACGGCTGCATCCAGTTTGCCGGTATGGCCCACCATGTCACCGTTGGCGTAGTTGCATACCACCAGGTCATATTTTCCACTCTTGATGGCTTCTACCAGCTTGTCGGTGACTTCCGGCGCGCTCATCTCTGGCTGTAGATCGTAGGTTGCCACTTTAGGGGATGGCACCAGAATTCTATCTTCGCCCGCAAAAGGTGTTTCCTGCCCGCCGTTAAAGAAGAAAGTGACGTGGGCATATTTTTCGGTTTCGGAAATGCGCAACTGTGTTTTACCGAGCCCCGCCAGATACTCGCCCAAACCGTTGACCAGTTGCTCCGGCGGGTAGGCGCAGGAGGTTTTGATATCTGCCGCGTACTCGGTGAGCATCACAAAATCTGCAAGCTTAGGATGTTTCCTGCGCTCAAATCCGTCAAAAGCCTCATCTACAAACGTGCGGGTCATTTCCCGGGCCCGGTCAGCCCGGAAGTTCATGAACAGAACGGCGTCGCCATCGTTGATCGTGGCAGCGGGCTCGCCCGCGTTCTGAATCAGGGTTGGTTTAACAAATTCATCGTTCTCGCCGCGCTCGTATGCCTGTTCCAGGCCCGACACCGGGTCTGTAGCTACGAATTCTGATTCGCCCAAGGTCATCAGGTTGTAGGCTGTTTCTACTCTGTCCCAGCGGTTGTCCCTGTCCATAGCGAAGTAGCGACCAACAATGGAGGCCACGCGACCTACGCCCAGGCTGTTCAGCTTTGCAGCAGCCTTCTCAAGGGATGGGCGAGCACTGCGGGGTGGCATGTCGCGGCCATCCAGGAATGCGTGAATATATACTTCTTTCGCACCTCGAGCGGCAGCAAGCTCGGCGGCTACGAGCATGTGGTCTTCATGGCAGTGAACGCCGCCGGGAGAGAGCAATCCCATAAGATGAACGGCGCCGCCATTGCTGATGGCTTTGTCGATTGCTGCGCAAAGAACCGTGTTTTCGTTGAAGGTTCCTTCCTCTATGTCTTTGTCGATGCGCGTCAGGCTCTGATAAACCACGCGACCCGCACCAAGGTTCATGTGGCCGACTTCGGAGTTGCCCATTTGGCCTTGTGGCAGGCCTACAAACATACCGGAGGTGTTGATGAGGGTTTTAGGTCTGGAGGCCCAGAGCTTGTCCCAAAAAGGCGTATTGGCGTTGCTGATCGCGTTATCTTCAGCGGGGTTACGGTGGCCCCAGCCGTCTAGAATTATCAGTGCTGTCGGCTTGCGCAATGCTGTCATCATTCAGTCCGGAGGTAGAGTTGCAGTAAATTTTCAGAAGTAGGCGTGAAGCTTATCCATTTTTACACTTTGAGGCCACAGTCGTCACCTGTATGGTCACCTTCTGTCGGGCGTGCAGGCTGTGTATAATCCGCCCAAACTTATTTTCAGGGTAACCTCATGGATCGGTTGTTTGAATTTGTCGTTAACCACTACATTCTCGCTTCGCTGTTTGTAGCCTTTCTGATCGCTATTCTTGTGTTGGAGTCCCGGCGGGGTGGTGCCAAGATTTCTGCACAGGGTGCTGTTAGCCTGATCAACCGGGACGAAGCCATAGTGGTGGATATCCGTGACCGCAAAGAGTTCGGCGAAGGCCGCATTACCGGGTCAATCAATATTCCGCTGAGCAGCCTTAAAGGCCGTGCTGCCGAGCTGAATAAGCACAAGAGCAAGCAGATTATTGTGGCGGACAAAATGGGGCAGCATTCCGCTATGGCCGTCAAGCAGCTGAACGCAGAAGGTTTCACCAATGTGGTGCGACTCAACGGCGGGGTCAGCGACTGGAAGGCCAGCAATTTGCCGCTGGTAAAAAAATAGCAGCGGCAGCATAACTTGATCTGAGCGCCGATCTGCCGCACTGTTTCACATAACAGATCGTCGCCAGGCAGTAGACTGTCACGGCAGATGTAACTATAACAACGGGCCCTGAGCCCTCTCTAAGACTCCCTACTAAAGCAAAAGGACTTAACATGGCTGAGAATCCGCAAGCCGCCGCAGGCAACGAAAACCAGAATCAAGCTCAGTTTGCGCTTCAGCGTATCTACGTGAAGGATCTGTCTTTTGAGTCCCCGAATTCACCGGTGGTATTTCAGGAGCAGTGGAAGCCGCATGTAAACCTGGATCTGAATACCGCTCACACAAAAGTCAGTGACAACCAGTACGAAGTTGTTCTGTCGCTGACCGTTACGGCGAAAATTGACGACAAAGTTGCTTACATTGTCGAGATTCAACAGGCGGGTGTGTTCCTGGTTTCTGGTATTGACGGGCCGCAGCTTGGCCAGATGCTGGGTGCCTATTGCCCCACTATTCTGTTCCCCTATGCCCGTGAAGCAATTGATGGTGTTGTTAACAAGGGTAGCTTCCCGGCATTGATGTTGGCGCCTGTTAACTTCGACGCTATCTATGCCCAGGCATTGCAGCGCAAGCAGGAAGAGGCAGCCGGTGAAGCCGGTGCCGAGCAGAAAACTCACTAAGCGTTTTGCTCTATCCTGATTAAAAAAAAACCCGGCAGTTGCCGGGTTTTTTGTTTATGACGTGCTGCCTGGTGAGCCCTCGAACCCTAGCTGCCTCCAGGCTTCGTAAACTACCAAAGCCGCGGTATTGGAGAGGTTGAGGCTTCGGCTATTCGGGCACATGGGTACCTTCAGGCAGTGCTCTGCAGATAGACCCTCGCGTACATCTTCCGGCAGACCGCGGGTTTCCGGGCCGAACATCAGGTAGTCACCTTCCTGATAGGCCACCTGGTGATAGTAACGGTGGCCTTTCGTGGTGAGACCAAACAGGCGCTGAGGCTGCTCACTGTCCAGGAATGCCTGATAGTTCTTGTGCACTTTAACTGTGGCGTATTCGTTATAGTCCAAGCCCGCACGCCGCATCTGCTTGTCCTCCAGAGTGAATCCCAGAGGCTCAATCAGATGCAGGTTGCAGCCGGTATTGGCGCACAGTCGGATGATATTTCCCGTATTGGGCGGTATCTCCGGCTCGTATAGCACCACATTCAGCATTTGGCTTTAGCGCTCAACTGCAAGGGCAACACCCATACCGCCACCGATGCATAGGGTTGCCAGACCTTTGTGCGCATCACGGCGTACCATTTCGTGCAAAAGTGAAACCAGTATGCGACAGCCAGAAGCGCCAATGGGGTGGCCCAGAGCAATGGCGCCGCCGTTGACGTTCACCTTGTTGGTGTCCCAGCCCATATCGCGGTTTACGGAGATGGCTTGGGCCGCAAAGGCTTCGTTGGCTTCCACCAGATCGAGATCGTCAACGCTCCAGCCCGCCAGTTTCAGGCAGCGTTGGCTGGCAGGAATTGGGCCGGTGCCCATAATAGTGGGGTCTACGCCGGCATTGGCGTGGGCCTTGATGGTTGCCAGAGGTGTCAGGCCCAGCTCTTTTGCCTTGTCTGCGCTACACACCAGAACAGCTGCCGCGCCATCGTTCAGAGATGAAGCGTTGCCTGCAGTCACCGTACCGTCTTTTTTGAACGCAGGGCGGAGTTTGCCAAGGCCTTCGGCGGATACGCCGTCGCGGGGCCCTTCATCTTTGCTCACTACAACCGGGTCGCCTTTACGCTGGGGAATAGAAACCGGCACGATTTCGCCATCAAAGCGACCGGCTTCTCTGGCGGCAACCGCTTTTTGTTGAGAGGCTGCTGCGAACTCGTCCTGCTCGTCGCGGCTGATGCCGTATTTCTCAACAATATTCTCTGCAGTGATGCCCATGTGGTAGTCGTTGAAGGCATCCCAGAGGCCGTCTGTGACCATGGTGTCGATCATGGTCCAGTTGCCCATACGCTGGCCGTTGCGGCTGTTGGGCAGCACGTGGGGCGACTGGCTCATGTTTTCCTGACCGCCCGCAATAATCATTTCAGCATCGCCACAGCGAATTGACTGAACGGCCATGTGAACGGCTTTGAGGCCGGAGCCGCACACCTTGTTGATGGTTATAGCGGGTACAGAAGCGGGCAGCCCAGCGTTGATGGCCGACTGGCGTGCCGGGTTCTGGCCGGAGCCTGCGGTCAGAACCTGGCCCAGAACGACTTCATCGATCTGGTTGCCGGCAATACCGGTTTCCTCCAGCAGTGCTTTAATAACAGCGGTGCCGAGCTGGTCCGCACGAAGGCTGGAAAGGCCTCCGCCAAATGCTCCAATAGCTGTACGCCGAGCGGCAACGATGACGACATCACGCATAGGAAATCTCCAGTCAGGTGGGTGTGCTTCGGCAGGGCGCTGTAACAAGCCTTGCTCACACAGAGTATAAAGTTGCGCGCATTGTAGCCGGAAAGGACGAGCGGGCAAAAGCGTAGGCCCAAACCTCGGCCTACATGTTGAGGCTGCGACCTCCGTCGACGGAAATGATTTGCCCGGTGATAAACGGCGCTTCCGCCAGCAGAAACACGATGGTGCGGGCGATATCGTCTGGTGTGCCGGTTTGATTCAGGGGCGTTTTTGCCAGTATTAGACTTTGGTAGTCCGCATCAGCGGCCGCGTCGCCCTCGGGCCAGAGAATGGCACCGGGAGACACGCCATTCACCCGCACCTCTGGAGCCAGATCTTTGGCCCAGGCGCGGGTGAGCGCCGCGAGCCCTGCTTTGCTGGCGCAATAGAGAGGGTGGTCTGCCAGCGGCTTTTCACTGTAGATATCAATGAGATTTACGACACTGCCTGAGCTAGCTTGCAAAGCCGGAAGACACGCCTGCAGCAAAAAAAATGGCGCCCTCAGATTGGTGTGCATGATGCTGTCCCAATCGTCTTCCGTGGCTTCAGGCGTCGGGTTTGGGTAAAACACCGATGCGTTGTTAACCAGTGCATCCAGCCGCCCCCACTGAACCGTGGCTTCGGTACCCAAGTGCCTGGTGCCGGAGGTGTTGCTCAAGTCCGCCTGCAGTGCCACGGCAGAGTTTAGCCGCTGCTGATTCATTGATTCAGCAAGGCCGAGGGCCTGATCTTCGCGGCTACGATAATGGATGACGATGTTCCAGCCCCGCTCATGCAGCATTTGCGCAGTGCGGGCGCCAAGGCGGTGGGCCGAACCGGTAATCAGGGCAACAGGCGCATGTTCAGGCATGGTGGTTCCTCAGGATAGTGAGCTGCATAGTGCCTGGCTTATACGCGCCAAGCGTTCGCGCCGGATTGCATCACCCAGCTCTTTGCCTGAAAAGCCTTGCTCCATCAGCATTTTCGGGTCAATGCCTGATGCAGCCTTTGCTGCGTTATTCAGTGTTTCCAGTTGTAATTGGTTCACGGTGCCAAGAGTGCATTCAAGCACATTGATCAGTCCCGCAAACCGTTCCGGTCGCCGCCACAAGTCGGCCTTTTCCAGAAGTTGCAGCAAAGTGCCTGCATCTGGCTGCAGCGGGTCGAGCTGATGGAGTGCGGGGATGAAAATCATCGTCAGCCGGGCAAGCTGTTGGCAATCGTTGGGTGCTTTCAGTGCCTTGGCTCTTGCTGCCCCCATGGGTTCATCAAGTGCGCAAAATAGTGAAGCAAAACGCTCTGCGGTTGAACCCTTGCGGGCGTGAATCCGCTGCAGCGCATCAATCGCCGCGCCAAAGTGCGCCTCAGGTGAAAGTTCTGGAATCAACACGCCGAGCGCGCCGCAGTCTCTCAACACCTGAAAAAACGTCCCGGGGGCATTTTCGTGCAGAGCCCGCTGAATCTCCTGCCATACCCGCTCAGGCACCAAATGTCCCACTTCGCCCTCGGCAACCATAGAACGCATCAGCTCCATGGTTTCTGCGCTAACACGAAAACCCAGGGGCTGAAAACGCGCCGCAAATCGCGCGGTTCGCAAAATTCGGAGGGGGTCTTCTTTAAAGGCCAGTGAAACGTGTCGCAGCTCTCTTGCCTCAAGGTCTTTGCGGCCATTAAACGGGTCGCTCAACTCGCCCTGTTCGGAGCGCGCCATGGCGTTGATGGTGAGGTCCCTGCGCAGCAGGTCTTCTTTCAGCGTTACATCCGGGGCACTGTAAACCGAGAAGCCATGATAGCCATGCCCCTGCTTGCGCTCTGTACGGGCGAGGGCATATTCCTCATGAGTTTTCGGGTGCAGGAATACGGGGAAGTCTGATCCTACCTGGGTAAAGCCGAGGGCGAGCATTTGTTCCGGGGTTGCACCGACAACCACCCAGTCCCGATCTTTAACTTTCAGGCCCAGTAGTTCATCGCGAACAGCGCCGCCAACCAGATAGGTTTGCATGGAAGATTCGGTTCCTTTCCGAGGAGTATCCGGGAATTATCCGTTTCCCGGGCGTGTCAGGCAAACCCGTATATTCTGGTGGGCTCGCCTGACACGGGAGGAGATGTTCACAAAATAATCAGAATGCGGTGCCAAGCTCCAGAGATGCACCGATATCCGCATCGCTAAAGAGTGCGCCCAGATCAAAGCGAACGCCTAACAGGTTAACTCCCAGGCCAGCAGTGAACTGGGTTTCTTCGGCAATGCCATCGTTGTCATCGTTACTTGCAAGGTTGTAACGAACACCAGCGCGAAGCTGGGCGTAACGGAATGCGTCAAACTCTGCGCCCAAGGCGAGCCACTGGGTGTCATCTTCGAAGCCGAAGGCTTCTTTTTTGGTGAGGTCCAACTCTGCGGTAACAACGTGGTAGTTGCTCGTGTGGGCGATGCCGACGGTTGCCATGGGGTTGAGTTTTAATGTTCTCACGCGCTCGCCAAGCTGTGGGCGACTCGCAGCAGAGTCGAGCTTCATGGGTATAAGGTTTTTAACAACGATACCGGCGTTCCATTCTTTCTCTTCACCAAACGCATAGGCCGCACCTATATCGAGGTTAAAGCCGCTCTTTTCGGTTTGGGAGTCATCACTGTCGAAATCGTTGTCGTCAAAGCCGGAAATGGTTTCTGTGTATTGAAAAGTTTGTAATCGAACAAACTTGGGGGAAATGCCCAGTTGGACGCTGTCACCATTGCTCAGCTCCAATGAGTGGGCAAAGCTCACGCCTGCCTCCAACACTGCTGAGGCTAAAATTTTACCGCGGGAATTCAAATCGTCGGTAGCGCCTGGAATCAGTATGCCACCTTCGATGGATGCAAGGATTGCGTCGTCGCCTTCGTCGTATTCACCCCTGACCGTCGCAGTCAGGTTACCGTTGCTGAACACGCCCATAGAAATCTTCTTTCCGGGTACGGCGACAGCAAGGCCGAGGCCGAGGTTGGCGCGGACAGTGTCTTTATCGAAAGCGGCAAGTTGTTTGCGCAACTCACCCGCCTGCTGTTGAGCTTCGGCTGAATTGTTTGATTCGATGGCACTCTCAAGCCGATCAATTGAATCCTGAATATCATCAACCTGATCAATTGTTTCTTCTTCGTCCGCAACACGTGCGTTGACAGATGGCAGCGTGAGGCCAAAATCATCAGCCCAGTCGTGCTGGTCTGCAGCCATCATTGCAGGGTTTGCAGAGGTGGCCGAGGCTGGGTGAGCAATAGCTACGCCAGTGCCACCCATGGCAAAGGAACGTGAAGACATGAACGACTGCGGACTGGCGAGCGCGGAGGAGGTTGCAACGGACAAGCCCACGGCAATGAACAGTCTGGACAGACGATATTGATGCATTTCGGTACCTTTGGGATAAGTATGTGTTTATGAACAATGAGATTACTGAAAGGTTAGAGCAATATGCGTACGGGAACACGGCATAACCGGTAACGGTTTGTTTTTGATCTGTAAACGGAGGCAGTTATTTGCCGGTTTAGCGGGCTGTTTTGTGGCTTTAGTAAAGAAATTTAATTTTATCAGCGTGTTAGGAAAGGTGGCGTGATTTTTTCATGGTTATCGGAAACGGCAAGTTGAAACGAATTCTGGAGACGAAATAATGGCCATCCGCTGGATAATTGTTCCTCTTATGGCTGTCATGCTGGCGGCCTGTGCGCCAGTTGGTGGGCACCGGGACAGCGATAAAGGCAAAATACAAACTGAACCCAAACTTGAGCCTATTACAGTTCGAGTCAGTGGTTTTGGTACCTATGAAGACGCAAGTAAGGATCGGCTGAATACCCGCAAGCGCTTGATGGCGCGCCGTGCATCCCAGGTGGACGCGTACAGAAACCTTGCAGAGCGGGTGTATGGCACGGTTGTGTATGGCAGCTCTACCGTGAACGACTTTGTGCTTCGAAACGACAGTTTCCGAACATACGTGGACAGCTATATTCGCGGTGCAAAGATGGTTGCTGTTAACGAACACAGCGACGGAGTGGTTGAGACCGTAATGGAGCTAAAACTGGAGCCACGTTTCAGGGCTTGTGTATCTAAAGTAGATGCCGATCAGGTACAGGATCTTTGCCCTATACCTATGCCCAGTTACAACGACAGCGTGGGTGATGTTCAGAGCAAAAATGTAGACTCCCTGTACTATCTCGACTGATACCGCTGGCCCCCTACCGGGTTGTGCCTATGACGGGCCTATGGCTCTTGAAGCGTGAGAAAATTGGAAAAGCGGGTATGAAGCGATGCGTGGGTTTATGAGGCAGTTTGTTCGGTTATCACTTTGGTGTGTTGTACTGCCACTGATGCTGGCTGCCAACGCTCAGGCTGTTGTTCTGGAAGGTGTGGGCCATGCCAGCATCCATAATGAGGATCTTGCGACAGCACGCGCGGAAGCCCGCAATGCGGCCATGCGTGATTTGGCCCTTCAGTACGAAGCACAAGTGAGTACGAGAGATACCATGGAAAACGGTGTTCTTACCGAATCCAGCATTCGCTTGGCTTCCAGCGCGAGGGCGCGGAATGTAAAAGTGATTGATGAGCATCGCATCGGCAACCTCATGCGTGTGACTGTGCGGGGAGAAATTTCTGCCGGGCAAGCCAGCTGTGGTGGCGGAGACGCTGGGCGTTTGAGAAAACGAGTGGCGGTGGCCGGGTTCCCGCTTCTACACCCTGAGCAGGCCCGTGTGGGGCGTATTGATGACGCTGGTGAGGTTCTGCCGCAGTTTTTGCAGCAAGGCTTGCGGGAAACTGGGAACTTGCAGGTGTTATCTGCCTCTACCTCTCGTTTGTTCCCCGATTTGCTGAATGCGCCCACACTGCAGCAGGGGAGCAACCGCCTTACCAATGTGATCCAGGTGGCCCGTGAAATGGGCGCCCAGTTTGTTGTGACAGGTGTTATCCGGGATCTTGGCGTTGCAGACCCTACAGCTTGGGGCACTTCGGTTCTGGACAAATTTCAGAGAGGTATTGGTGTCGCGGATATGCGTCGGCGTTTCGCGGTGGATCTTGTTGTTCTCGATGGCTTCAGTGGCTCGCCTGTCTATCAGCAACGCTTTGAAACGGCTGCAGTCTGGACTACCAACGTGGGTAGTTCTACCGGATTTGGCTCTGAAGGATTTCGTAAATCCCAGTATGGGAAGGCAGTGGCTGGTGTTCTGAACGATATGACTCAGGCCGTAACTGAAGCTTTGGCATGTCAGCCGTTTATGACCCGGATCACCCGGGTAGAAGGCCAACTGGTGACTCTGGCTTCAGGCGCAACCGCTGGTTTACGGCCTGGCGATGAGCTGCATCTGTATCGCAGTGCTCAGTATTTTGATTCGTTGGGAGGGACGCCGGAATTGAGTGACAGCCAGATGACGGTCACCCTGAACAATGTTCATCCGGACTTCAGTAATGGCAAAATGCCCAGCATAGGTGGGCAGGTGAACATTCAGCGAGACGATATTGCCATAATCTGGTAACTCGCCCTAAGTCTGTGAACTGGTCACTCAGTTGCTTGTGCCGCAGCAATATCGCGGATCTTCCCGATCATGGAGCGCAAACCATTGCCGCGGGTCGGGGAGATGTGGCGGAACAGGTCCAGTTGCTCAAACAGCTCGTCTATATCGGTGGCCAGCAAGTCTCTTGGGGTTTTCCCGTTCAATGCAATCAGAATCATGGCAGCAAGGCCGCGCACGATCATTGCGTCGGAATCTATCAGGAGATAGAGCTTGCCACTGGCTTCGTGGAAGTGGGAAACCACCCATACCTGGCTCTGACAGCCGTGAACGTAGTTTTTTTCAATCCGGGCATCGTCCGGAAAAGCCGGTAGCTGTTTGCCCAGATCAATAATAAACGCGTAGCGCTCTTCCCAGTCGTCCAGAAACTCAAAACCGTCGAGTACGTCTTCCAGAGTCGGGTTTTTTCCGAGCGGGTTGTCCAGAAAATCCTGTTCTGTCGCTGGCATTTACAACATTCCCAGTTCGAGTTTGGCTTCGTCAGTAAGCATATCGTTGTTCCAGGGCGGGTCAAAGGTAAGCTCTACGGTTACCTTGTCCACGTTGGGTACGTGCTCTACTTTTACCTTCACATCTTCAGTAATGACGGGCCCCATACCGCAGCCTGCAGCGGTGAGAGTCATCAGGATATAAACGTGATTGCCTTCGGGCGTGCCGTTTTCGATCCGACATTCGTAAATCAGGCCCAGATCCACCACGTTAACCGGAATTTCCGGGTCGTAGCAGTTGCGTATGGCTTCCCATACCTGGTTTTCGTTGATGGATCCGTCTGCCGGCGTGTCAAAACTGCTTTCCAGTGGCTTTTTACCCAGAGCGTCGGCGTTGTGGCCTTCGATGCGAGCGAGGTTGCCATTGACCGCAACGGTAAAGGTACCGCCCAACGACTGCGTGATGGTTACAAAGCTATCTGCCGGAATCATGACTTCTGTTCCGGTGGGAACAAGGCGGGCTTCCACCTCGCGTTTGGTCAGGACGACTTCACGTTCTTGCATGCCTGGTTAAACCTCGTTTGGCGCGGAGAGGGGGCGGAATCAGCTTATGGTAAAGCTCTCACCACACCCGCATTCGGCGGTGGCGTTTGGATTGCGGAACTGGAACATGGAGTTTACGCCTTCGGTAACGAAGTCGATCTCGATGCCATTCACCAGGGAAAGGTGTTCCTCTTTCACAAACACATCAACCCCGTCAATGTGGAATATTCTGTCGTCGGATGAGGCTTCGTCCACCCACTGGGTTTCGTACTTGAAGCCGGAACATCCGCTTTTTCTGATCGCCAACCGAATACCTTTGGCGCTCGATGCTTTGTCGAGTTGCTTGCGTACGTGCTTGACGGCACTTGGCGTCATGGTGACGCCTACGGTCGGTGTGAAGACTTCTGCTGTCATGGTGTCTCCTCCATCAGGCAAACAGGCGCTGGACTTTCTGTAAGGCGGCAAACAATTGTTCCACCTCATCCAGTGTATTGTAGAACGCAAAGGAGGCCCGTGCTGTACCGGGAACTCCGTAGAAATCCATCAGCGGCATTGCACAGTGGTGGCCAGTACGAATGGCGATGCCTTGCTGATCCAATAAGGTTCCTATATCACTGGGGTGCAAGCCCTCGATTTTAAAGGACATTACGGGAACTTTTTGCTTTGCAGTGCCGATAATGCTCATGCCTGGAACGGTTTCAACCAATTGGTTGGCGCGCGCCATCAAAGCATTCTCTGCCGCTTCCATTGCTGGCCTGTCGAGCCCGTTAAGGTAGTCGATTGCAGCACCCAAGCCTACAGCTTCTGCGATTGCGGGCGTACCTGCTTCAAATTTGTAGGGCAGAACGTTCCAAGTGGTGCGTTCAAACGATACCCGCTCAATCATCTCGCCGCCGCCCTGATAGGGAGGCATGTCTTCCAGCAGCGCGGCTTTGCCATAAAGCACGCCAATGCCGGTTGGGCCGAACAGCTTGTGAGATGAAAACACGTAAAAGTCACAGTCCAGTGCCTGCACATCCGGCTGGAAGTGGGGAACTGCCTGGGCGCCATCCAACAGGGTAATCACACCACGAGCCTTCGCCTTGCCCACCAATTCGTTTACCGGATTGATTGTGCCCAGAACGTTGGAAACGTGAGTGATGGCTAGTATACGGGTGCGGTCGTTCAACAAACGATCAAAGGATTCAAGATCCAGTTCGCCCGCAGGCGTAACCTGAATCGGCACCACTTTTGCGCCAGTGCGTTCGGCAACCATCTGCCAGGGCACAATGTTGGCGTGGTGCTCCATGTGGCTCACCAGAATTTCGTCGCCGGCTTTGAGCTTGGGTGCCAGGCCGTTCGCCACCAGGTTGATGGCTTCTGTTGTGCCTTTTGTCCAGATGATTTCCCGGGTACTGCCTGCATTCAAAAAGCTGCGAATGGTTTCCCGGGCACCTTCAAATGCTGCAGTGGCACGGTCGCCAAGGGTGTGGGCACCCCGGTGTACGTTTGAGTGCATTTCCCGGTAATAACGGTCCATGGCATCCAGAACGGCGAGCGGCTTTTGTGCCGACGCACCGTTATCCAGATACACCAGTGGCTTCCCGTTCACCTGTTGCGACAGTATGGGGAAGTCCCGGCGTATGGCTTGTACATCAAACGCCGTCTGGGTGGCTGTGTTTGCCATGGACAGGTCATTCATACCGGTCAGACCTCCTGGAATGCTTGATCAAAAAACTGGTTGAGGCGGATTTGCACCGTATCTTTCACGGCATCCACTGGAATCTGGGCAACCAGTTCGTTGATGAACGCCATGGTCAACAGTACGTTGGCTTCACGGATGCCGATGCCCCGTGATACCAGATAAAACAGCGATTCTTTGTCCAGTTGACCGATGGTGGCGCCGTGGGCGCATTTCACGTCATCGGCGTAGATTTCCAGCTCGGGCTTGGTATCGATCTCTGCACCGGTAGAAAGCAGCAGGTTCTTGTTGCTCATATTCGCGTTGGACTTCTGGGCATCCGGGTGAATATGAATTCTGCCGTTGAACACCGCGTGAGATTTATCCGCTGCAATGTTGCGGTAGGTTTCTTCACTGTCGCAATTGGGTGCTACGTGCTCAATGGTGGTGTGGTTGTCGTAGTGCTGTGTGCCTTGGGTTACAACAACGCCATTGAGTTTGCACTCGGCGCCTTTGCCTTCCAGTCGAACCCGCAGATCGTGGCGCCTTAGAGGGCCACCAAAGCCTACGCAGTGGCTCTCGAAGCGGGAGCTACGTTGCTGGGTTACGCCAGTGGCGCCGATGTGTTGTACGTTCTCGCCGCCCATGCTCAGGCGAATGTTGGTAACATTTGCGCCCTCCGCAAGGGTGAACTCGGTTACGGAGTTCACGAATACTGCTTCCTGGCCGCTGGAAATAAACTCTTCCACCAGTGTGATCTGGCTGTTACGGCCTGCCTCAACAAATATGCGTGGGAAGGCAGATCCGCTGGCGTCGGCGGTCACTTCATGAATGATGAACAGTGGCTGATCAAGAACTGCGTCTGGCTTCAGGCGAATGACGAGGCCGTCTTCAAAACGCGCAGTGTTCAACCCTGCAAATTGCACCGCTTTTGCGTCCAGGGTGCTGTCCAGGCGCTCTGCCAGCTCGCTGGCTTCAGCGTCTGACAGATCACTGAACCGCTGAATAAGAATATCGTTCAGATCCGGGTACTCGCTGGCTTCTGGCACCATTACGCCATTGATAAAAGCCACCTTGTAGCCGGGCACAGCAAGAGCACTGCCGGTTTTGCCCGCAGTGGGCAGTGAGGTAGCCATCTCGTCAGTCAGCTTCAGATACTTGCTGGAGTATTTCCAGTTCTCGGTTTTCCGCGTTGGCATGGGCATGTCTACCAATGCGGCGCCGCGTTGTTTGCGCAGAGCAAGCAGTGGTGCGGGTAGTGCCTGGCCAGCCGGCTGTAGAAACGCGCTGGAAAGAAGACTTGGTGCTGGTTTCATTCCGCGGTCTCCTTAGTTGGCTGAGTTGGAGAGGGCTGAACTGGCTGCAGTTTCATCGTCCTTGATGCCAAGCCATGCGTAACCACGCTCTTCCAGCTCCAGGGCCAATTCACGGCCGCCAGACTTCACAATCTTGCCTTCGGCCAGAACGTGAACGAAATCAGGAACAATGTGGTCAAGCAGGCGCTGATAGTGAGTGACCATCAAAATGGCCCGGTCTTCGGCACGCAGAGCGTTAACGCCGTCAGAAACAACCTTGAGTGCGTCGATGTCCAGGCCGGAGTCGGTTTCATCCAGGATGGCCAGCTTTGGTTGCAGCATCAGGGCTTGCATGATTTCGTTACGCTTCTTTTCGCCACCGGAGAAACCTTCGTTTACACCGCGCTTGAGAAAAGCAGGGTCCAGATCCACTTGCTTGGAAATTTCCCGAGCCAACTTCATGAATTCAGCGGCGTTCATTTCTGATTCGCCCCTGTGGTGGCGCATGGCGTTTACCGATGTGCGCATGAACTGCAAGTTGCTAACGCCCGGAATCTCTACCGGGTACTGAAACGCCAGGAACACGCCATCCCGTGCCCGCTCTTCGGTCGCTTTCTCAAGCAGGTCTTCACCGTGCATGGTGACGCTGCCAGAGGTAACTTCAAATGCGTCGTTGCCTGCAAGCACTTGGGCCAGCGTACTTTTGCCCGAACCGTTCGGGCCCATAATCGCATGTACTTCCCCGGCTTTGATCTCCAGGTTTATACCTTTGAGGATTTCTTTGCCCTCAACGGAGGCGTGCAGGTTTTTGATGCTCAGCATTTGTGGCTTCTCTCTTTAATCTGAAAATCTGTGTATGTAGTTTAACCAACAGAACCTTCAAGGCTGACTTCAAGAAGCTTGCCGGCTTCAACCGCAAACTCCATGGGAAGTTCCTTGAAAACGTCCTTGCAGAAACCGTTCACAATCATGGACACGGCCCGCTCCATATCAATCCCGCGCTGGCGGCAAAGGAACATCTGCTCGTCGCTCACTTTCGAGGTGGTGGCCTCGTGCTCAACGATGGCGGACTTGTTCAGGCTCTCAATGTACGGGAAGGTATGTGCGCCGCACTGGTCACCGATCAGCAGCGAATCACACTCGGTAAAGTTGCGAGCGCCATCGGCGCGGGGGCCGAACTTGACCAGACCGCGATATACGTTGGAGCTTTTACCAGCCGAAATACCTTTGGAGATGATGGTGCTGGTGGTGTTTTTGCCCAGGTGAATCATCTTGGTGCCAGTATCGGCCTGCTGGTAGTTGTGGGTAAGCGCTACTGAGTAGAACTCACCAACGCTGCCTTCACCGCGCAGGATACAGCTGGGGTACTTCCAGGTAATGGCCGAGCCGGTTTCCACCTGAGTCCAGGAAACCTTGGAGTTCTTGCCGATACAGGCTGCGCGCTTGGTAACAAAGTTGTAGATGCCGCCCTTGCCGTTCTCATCGCCCGGGTACCAGTTCTGTACCGTGGAGTATTTGATCTCTGCATCGTCCAGAGCGATCAGTTCAACCACCGCTGCGTGCAGCTGGTTCTCGTCGCGCATCGGGGCGGTACAGCCTTCCAGATAGCTCACGTAACTGCCTTCGTCGGCAATAATCAGCGTGCGCTCGAACTGCCCGGTGTTTGCCGCGTTGATGCGGAAGTATGTGGACAGTTCCATGGGGCAACGAACGCCCTTGGGAACGTATACAAAGGTTCCGTCCGAGAAGACTGCTGCGTTTAGGCCGGCAAAGAAGTTGTCTGTATGGGGAACAACAGTGCCGAGGTATTTTTGCACCAGTTCAGGGTAATCGCGCACGGCTTCTGAAATAGAGCAGAAGATAACGCCTGCTTTTGCCAGTGGCTCTTTGAACGTGGTAGCCACTGAAACGGAATCGAATACTGCGTCAACGGCTACGCCGGCGAGCTTTGCGTGTTCGTGCAGCGGGATTCCCAGTTTTTCATAGGTTTTAAGCAGCTCGGGATCTACATCGTCGAGGCTCTGTGGCATGTCTTCTTTGCGCTTCGGGGCCGAGTAATAGGAGATCGAGTTGTAATCGACTCGCTCATAGCCCAGGTGAGCCCAATCGGGTTCTTCCATTTCAAGCCAGCGACGATAAGCCTTGAGGCGCCATTCCAGCATGAACTGTGGCTCTTTCTTGATTTCAGAAAGGCGGGTGATAACGTCTTCATTCAAACCGGGCTCGAAGGTATCTACTTCGATATCTGTTACGAAACCGTGTTCGTATTCCCGTTTGATCAGTTCGTTCACCTCTTTGTTGGCGGTCGTCATGATCGTCGCTCCGTATTCTCTCTCGCGGGCTCTGAGGCCCTTTGATTTGCCGGCAACCAAAACTGGTTTGCGGGGCCTGATCTGTTGCTTCTGGTTCGTAATTGTACAATACCAGACTAAATTAGTCAGGTATTAAATTGGGGGGAATGGCAAGTATATCGTAATACACCCGCCAGACGCTAAATCTGACGGGTTTGGAGCGGTTTTGATAGGCGTATATACGGAGTCGATCGCTCCGTGAACGTTAGGCTTCGGGTGGCAAAATGCGGGTGAGGTAACTGTGTTTCAGTGCTTCAGGTGTGTGCGGTGGGCGAGGGATGCGAACTATGTGGCCGCTGCCCGGTGCGCAATCCATAGCGATGCCGTTGCGGTTCTCCATAACCGGTATTGAAAACTGCAGATTGCCAGAAGGTGTAATCAGTTCCATTTGGTCGCCTGGGGAGAATTTGTTTTTCACATCGATGGTGAGCCATTGCCCGTCATCATCGGTGATGGTGCCCACAACTTGTTGTGTGCCCAGATAGGAGGAGCCACGCTCGTAGGTCTGGTATTCCTGTGGCATGTGCCTGCGTAGAAAACCTTCTGTGTAGCCCCGGTTGGATAGCGCTTCCAGATCGTTCATCAGCGCCATATCAAAAGGCTTGCCTTGTGTCGCCTGATCTATGGCGCTGCGGTATACCTGAGTGGTGCGGGCAACATAATAGGTGCTTTTGGTGCGGCCCTCGATTTTCAGGGAATGCACGCCCATGGCCGCCAGCTCCGCCACGTGCTGCACCGCTCGCAGATCCCGTGAGTTCATGATGTAGGTGCCGTGCTCATCCTCATAGGCGGGAATAAAGCTACCGGGGCGGTTAGGTTCTTCCAGAAGAATTTCTTTCGGCTCGAAACTTTGAATATCGCTTGCGGCCGATGTGGCAATCAGGTCGCCGGTCTGGTCCTGGGTGTGGGTAACTTCCTTGTAGTTCCAGCGGCAGGCATTGGTGCATGCGCCCTGGTTGGCGTCTCTATGATTCATATAGCCCGAGAGCAGGCAGCGCCCGGAGTAGGCCATGCACAGAGCACCGTGAACGAAGACTTCCAGTTCCATATCCGGAACCCGCTCGCGTATGTCACGAATTTCACCCAGCCCCAGTTCCCGTGAAAGAATCACCCGGCTGATGCCCTGGCGGCGCCAGAACTCCACAGTTGCCCAATTAACGGCATTGGCCTGCACCGAGAGGTGGATGGGCTGATCCGGCCATTTTTCCCGCACCAGCATGATCAGGCCGGGGTCGGACATAATCAGCGCATCCGGCTTGTACTCCAGCACCGGTTCCAGATCCCGCAGGTAGGAGCGCACCTTGTCGTTGTGGGGCGCAATGTTCGACACCAAATAAAACTGTTTGCCCAGTTCATGGGCGCGCTGGATACCGGAGCCCAGAGCGGCAGTATCTTTGAAGCTGTTGTTGCGCACCCGCAGGGAATAGCGGGGCTGGCCGGCGTAAACGGCATCTGCCCCATAGGCGAATGCGGTCTCCAGGTGTTCAGGGGTGCCGGCGGGTGCCAGCAATTCCGGGATATTCATGTGGGCTCCGGGTAAATCAGTGGTGGGCTATTTTGCCGCAAGCTAATGTGCTTTCCCTTGATCCCGCTCAAACGTCTTATTGATTATTTTCAGCTAACATGTGTACGCTGTAAGTTGTGATGAGAGTTGAATAGATATGAATCTGGAGGATAAAAAGATGGCGTCAGGCCCCCTGAGCCAGGATGCAGTGCGGGTTTCGCTGGGTAACAGAGTAAGTTCGCTTATCAGCAGTCAGCTTGCCCGAGGCAAGGTGGGCGTTGAGGTGGTGGCGTCTCAGTTGCACATGAGTCGGTACACGCTCCACAAGAAATTGAAGCGGGAAGGTTTGACATTTGCCCGAATACTGGAGGATGTGCGCCGTAAGCAGGCGCTAACTTACATGCAGGATAAAACCAAGCCGCTGGTGGAAATTGCCGAGCAGCTTGGGTTTTCAGAATTGAGTGCGTTCAGCCGGGCATTCAAGCGCTGGATGGGCACGTCCCCGGCTGAATATCGCTCTATCAGGTTGTCCTGAACTTTAATTGCGAGACATCAGAACTTTTTAAATACCAATGTTGCGTTGGTGCCGCCAAAGCCAAAACTGTTGCTCATAACGAGATCCAGGTTCTGGTTGTCCAGGCGCTTACGCACGATTGGATAGCCTTCGGCGCCTTCGTCGAGGTTCTCGATGTTAGCTGAGGGCGCGATAAAGCCGTCCCGCTGCATGATTAAGCAGTAGATGGCTTCATGAACGCCTGCCGCACCAAGAGCGTGGCCGCAAAGCGGCTTGGTGGAGCTTAGCGGTGGGATTTTGTCACCAAAGGTCGCTTTCAGCGCCTTCAGTTCAGTTACGTCACCAGCAGGTGTACTGGTGCCGTGGGTGTTGATATAGCTGATTTCGCCATCCAGGTTTTTCATGGCCTGGTGCATACAGCGAATAGCACCTTCACCGCTTGGGGCAACCATGTCGGCGCCGTCTGATGTGGCGCCAAAACCAACCAGTTCTGCAATGATGTTCGCGCCTCGCGCCTCTGCATGCTCCAGAGCCTCGATCACCAGGGTACCGCCGCCGCCGGAGATAACAAAGCCATCACGGTCTGCATCATAGGTGCGGGATGCTTTCTCAGGCGTATCGTTGTATTTGGTTGAGAGTGCGCCCATGGCGTCAAACATCAGGCTCAGGGTCCAGTGGATATCTTCGCCGCCGCCGGCAAGCATTACATCCTGACGCCCCAAAGCAATCTGGTCTGCAGCATGGCCGATGGCGTGTGCGCTGGTGGCACAGGCTGAGGTAATGCCGTAGTTGATGCCTGTAATACCGAATGCCGTTGCAATGGTCGCGTTGATTGAGCTGCCCATTGTGCGGGGTACGCGGTAAGGCCCAACGCGACGAATGCCTTTGGCGCGGTGGGTGTCGATTGCATCGAGAAGCTCAACGGTTGACGCGCCGCCGGTGCCAAATACGGCGCCGGTGCTGTTAGCCGTGAGGTGCTCATTGGTTAGTCCAGCCTGCTCAATAGCTTCACAGGCTGCGAGATAGGTGTAGGCCGCAGCCGGGCACATGAAGCGCAAAAGCTTGCGGTCAATCAGTTCGGGCAGGTTCAGATCAATCTGACCACAAACGTGGCTGCGCAAACCATTGTCACGAGCTTCTTCACTGAAGCCGATTCCAGGAATGGACTCCTTCAGGGAGCGTGTGACTTCTTTTTGATTGGTGCCTAGGCTGGAGACAATCCCCATGCCGGTGATAACAACACGACGCATCTTGTTAACTCCTAGAAATCATCGGTGGAAGTGAACACGCCAACCCGCAGGTCTTTGGCGGTGTATATTTCTTTGCCATCCACTTCCATGCGTCCGTCGGCAATAGCCATTGTAAGCTTACGCCGGATTACGCGTTTGAGGTCGAGGTAGTAGGTTACCTTTTTGTTGGTCGGGAGAACCTGGCCGGTGAACTTCACCTCTCCAGCGCCCAGCGCACGGCCCTTGCCTTCACTGCCGCCCCAGGCCAGATAAAATCCCACCAGTTGCCACAGAGCATCAAGGCCCAGGCAGCCAGGCATAACGGGATCATCTACGAAGTGGACTTTAAAGAACCAGAGGTCGGGATTGATATCCAGTTCAGCTACCAGGCTACCTTTCCCGTAGATGCCGTCATCTGTTCCTATGTGGGTGACGCGGTCAACCATTAGCATCTCGTCTATGGGCAGCCGCGTGGCGCCCGGGAAAAGTTTGCCATGACCACACTTAATCAGGTCTTCCTTGTCAAAATGATCCGGGTTCATAGTGCCATCGTCTCTGTTACAGAATGATTTATTGTTACTTTAGCTGTTATTTCGAGAGTCGCTATTGACCATTAGTGGATGATTAACGCTTAAGCGGTGCAGTTGCAAGTTCGGTTTGTTCTCCGGGGCGGGTTGTAGCGCAAAAAAAACAGGCTCCTGCGAGCCTGTTCATTCTTCAAACCCCTTGGGAAACCTCATCCCCAGGGTATCAGCCTGCGCGGCCATCGGGTCTCGGGCTTGCCAGTATTTTCGTGTAACGCACCAGGAACATGCCGAAGGCGAATATCCAGAGCAGGCTACTGCTGCCAATTCCAGGGTGCCAGGGAACTATGTCGAAGGCCGTTAGTACGCGAATCGTTGCCGCCAACTGGATCGCAATGAATGCGGTAACCATACCTTTGGGCAGTACCAGGGGGCGGCCGGTATGGCCAAGTGTTACCCGGGCGATAACGCCCAGAATGAGACAGCTGATGGCGCCAGTACCTGCAGCATGGCTCCAGGCGTTAGACGGCCAGCCTGCGAAAATGGTGCCAGCCAGAAGGTATAGGGAAACCGGGATCCAGAGAATAGAGAGGTGAAGAACCCATAGGAGGGGTTCTTTGCGAGCCAGCCAGCCCTTCCAGTTAGCGAGGCGCACCAACACAAGAGTGCCGGCAACGACCGCCAGCATGCCTGTGATGGCTTGCCAACCGGTGACCAGTGAGGCCATAAGCAGAATCATGGAAAACAGTGACGCCATATCCAGCGCCGGGATATTCTTTACCGCATCAGCAGTCAGCCCGCGCTGGCGCAACCAGCCAGTGGTGAATGCAGGCGTTATGCGCCCACCCACAATGCTGATCAGTGCCATGGCTGCAATCAGTGCTCCGTGGCTGTATGTCATGTCCAGGCGAGTCACAAAACCAATCTGCATGAGCCACAGCAAGCCGAGAACTACCAACAGCATGAGCTGACGCTTTTGTTTCGCATGCCAAACTCGCCATCCTGCATCCAGCATTACCAGAGGGAGGAATGCCAGGTTGACGCCTTGTACTAGCCACTCTGGCAGATCTGCACCCAGGGCTAGCAGCAGTCGCCCTGCCAGCCATACTCCCCAAAGCAGAAACAGCCGAATGCCATGAGTGCGCTCAGTCTGGGTCCAAACACAGACTGCAGTCAGTAAAAAACCTGCAATCGCAGCGGTCAGAAAGCCAAACAGCATCTCATGCTGGTGCCAGAACAGCCCCGGCATGGCTAATGGCATATTGATAGTGCCTGTTACCTGCAGCACCCAGAGCGGTATGGCGAGAAGTGCCAGTACTGTCATGGACAGGAAGAAAATACGAAACGGATAGCCGAAAAGCTGACTGAAGCTGGCGGACCCAGCGTTAGGGGGTGTTGAAGTAGCCTGCATGTTGGTTCCTGTCGATACATATATGTGAGTTATATGTTAAACGGCTGGGCGCAGAATTAACATACCCGGTTGGTGGTATCTATGCGTACAATGTCTCTATCGTTTTGATTCACAATGGAATGGTTTATGAACTCATACATGATACTGAAGCACCTTCACATGACGACAGCCTACCTCACCGTAGTCCTGTTCACACTGAGATTGCTGCTGGATGCCGTGGGCCGCCCCGGCTGGCGCGCAACCCCGCTGCGCTGGATACCCCACGCCAACGACACAGTGTTGCTGGTCGCAGCCATCAGCCTGCTATTTGTGGGTAGCTGGAACCCGCTTGAGCAGGGCTGGATTCTGGCAAAAATTACACTGTTGCTAGGCTACATCGCCGCCGGATTATTCGCCCTGAAAGTTACCGTGTCACGCCCGGTTCGTGTTGTGGCGGCTGTTCTGGCTTTAGTCCAGGTGTCAGCTATCTTCCATCTTGCCATGGCCAAGCCTGTTCTGTTCTGATTTGGAGAGGCTGACCAGTTCTGCCAGCTGGCTCTGCACGTCTCGCAACTGGCGCGTAATCTCATCGCGCTCATCGTGAGCTTGCTGAGCCTGCTTGGCATTTTGCTCCTCGCTCATCACCTCCAGAATCGCCCCGATCATCATGTTCAGGAACACGAAAGCTGTTAGGAAAATGAACGTTAGATAGAAAATCCAGCTAAGCGGGTAGTGTTCCATCGTTGCATACATAACATCTGTCCAATCCTCGAACGTGGCCACACGGAACAGCGTGAGCATGGAGATGGCAACATCTCCCCAGAGATCGTCATCCACTTTGGCGAAGAACATCGAGCCCATGGCGGCATAGATGTAAAAAATAATGAACATCAACAACGCGATGTACCCCATCCGTGGGATGGCTTTGAGCAGGGAGTTGATCAGGAATCGCAGCTCCGGCACCACAGAGACCAGACGCAATACCCGGAAGACCCGCAATAATCTGCCAAGTAAAACCGCCTCCGAGTTATCCAGAGGAATCAGGCTGCCAATCACGACCAGCGTGTCGAACACGTTCCAGCCATCCATGAAGAAGCGACGCTTGACGGGGCTGGCGGCGAAGCGGAAAAGAATCTCGATCAGGAAAAACAGTGTAATAGCGGCATCCATAATACCCAGTGACTGCTCTACCAGGGGTGGTAAGTCATAGGTTTTCGCGCCAATGGTCAGGGCGGACAGGATGATTATGGCAATCACTACGCCCTGAAAGAGCGTGCTGGATTCAATACGGTGCAGCTGGTTGAAGCCTGCCGTAGGAGAAAGTTCCAGGGACATGGGGGTTACTGCTCCAGGTGAAATCGAGTGTGCGGATTCTAAAGGCATGGCCAGCGCTGGAACAGTACTGTTACAGAGATTTCAAGAAACTCGCACCAAACAACTTACTGCGGTGGTGATTCTGTGCTGCCGCCCCGGTGCGGCTTGCGATTCAGGGGGTAGAACAGCTGAGGTGATGCGAGCTCCGGCAGGTCGGTTTGCTCCTGGTTGGCAGCCCACTCAACGCGCTCTGCAGAGCGGATGGCGTAATGCATCCAGGCCAGCGCCGCAGCGGCAATGATGAACATCAGCATAAAGCAGCTCTGCCAAATGCCGGTAACGTCGTTCAAAACTCCGAAAGTGAGCGGCAGGATGAATCCTCCCAGTCCACCGATCATGCCTACTACACCACCAACAGCACCCACGTGCATGGGGTAGTAAACAGGGATGTGTTTGTAAACCGCCGCTTTGCCCAGCGACATGAAAAAACCCAGGGTGAAAATCAGAACGATAAACACCGGGAGGCTCATTTCAAAAGTGAAACGAATGTCTCGATCAATTCCGTGTACCACGTAATCTGTAGGGGGATAGCTCAGCAAAAAGGTACAAATAACCGATGCAATAAACGTCCAGTACATCACCCGGCGCGCCCCGAAGCGATCTGACATCCAGCCGCCCAGAATGCGGAACAGGGAAGCAGGGATAGTGTACAGGGCCGCAATCATGCCTGCGGTTGTTATATCAAGGCCGTAAACGCCTATCAGGTAATGGGGCAACCAAAGAGCCAGTGCCACAAAAGCCCCGAATACGAAGAAGTAATAAAGCGCGAAACGCCATACGCGCAGATCCCTCAGGGGCTCCATTTGCTCCATAAACGAGCGTTGCTGCTCGTCTTTTTTTCGGCCAGCTGAGATAGGGTCTTCCTTTGCCAGAAGCATGAAGACGATGCCCATAACCGCTAGCACAGAAGCGTAAATCTGCGCCGTTGTTTCCCAGCCGAAGGCCACCAACAAAAAAGGTGCACCAAAGTTGGTGACTGCGGAGCCCACGTTGCCTGCACCGAAGATACCTAACGCTGTGCCTTGCCGGGCGGGTTCAAACCACGCAGCTGTGTAGGCCACACCCACAATGAACGCGCCACCGGCAAGGCCAACGCCAAGAGCGCCAACCAACAACATCAGGTATGTAGTGGCAAAGGTGAGCAAGTAAACGCAGGTAGCCGTGGTCAGCATGAGTATGCCTAACACCCAGCGACCGCCGTATCGATCCGTCCAGATTCCCAGGAATAGCCGGCTGATTGAGCCGGTCAGGATAGGGGTGGCCATAAGCAAGCCAAGCTGTGTGTCAGACAGGCCCAAGTCTTCCGCTATGCGGATGCCAATGATGGAAAAAATGGTCCAAACGGCGAAGCACAGGGTGAAGGCCAGAGTGGAAAGGCCAAGTGCGCGATGTTGTTGTGGTCTGGTTGGCGAGTTCATTGCTGCGGCCCTATCTGTCTGCACATACCGGCTTTTTCAAAGCCTCTGTAACCATATCAAAAGTGGGTTTTTCCGTGGGAAAGCATTGGGGGTACCTCCAGCAGGGTGGGCGGGTGGTAGGTGCTGGCAGGGATTTCCTGGGAGGGGGTAGGGCTTCGATTGCTCTGGAGGGGTACTCGCCGCTGAATTTGACTTAAATCAAATATACGCCGCTGAGGAATGTGGGCTAATGCTGAGCAATATCAATTGGCGGAGTGCCCGTGTGGGGTGTGGCCGCCTTCGGAGACTGCTATGAAAATCATGATTGCCTACGACGGCTCCAGGAACGCAAAGCTGGCGCTGGTTCAGACGATTACGATGTTTCGCGAGCTGAAACCTCAGATCACCCTGGTGGCTGTGGCGGAAAACCCCAGAGACATCACTGCCAGTAATGAAGATATGTTTCAGGAAGAGTTGACGGATCTCAAGCGGCACCTTCTTGAGGCGCAGGAAGTTTGCGAGAAAGAGGGCGTCACCTCGGAAACGCTACTTCTGGAAGGCGATGCCCGGAAAATGTTGCTGTATGCCGCAGAGAGCAAAGTTAAGCCCGGCATGATGGTTATTGCCCGCCACAGTGAAGAGGTTGATGGCGGGTTGATTGCTCGTTCATTGACCTACTTTGTGGATGAACTGGATTACATGACATTCGGCAAAGTCAGCTCGTTTCTGGCGCGCCGGGTGCAGTGCCCCCTACTTATCCTGCCCAGCCGCTAACAGCCACTGGCACTGAACTGTAAGCCCCCGGAGGGTGAAATGAGAGTTGCAGACGTATTCCGCTTCAAAAATCCGGAGATCAAGGCACTGCACCTGACCTGGATAGCGTTTTTTATCACATTTTATGTGTGGTTCAACATGGCGCCGCTGGCGTCCAGTATGCTCAAAAGCGTCGACTGGTTGACGGCTGATGATCTACGCCTGTTCGCCATCTGTAACGTGGCGTTGACGATCCCCGCACGAATCATTGTGGGCATGGCCCTTGACCGCTTTGGCCCGCGCCGGGTGTTCTCCATACTGATGGTCCTGATGTCGATTCCGGCACTCACCTTCGCCTTTGGCGACACCATGACCCAGCTGCTGGTCAGCCGCTTGGTTCTAAGCTCCATCGGTGCCAGCTTTGTGGTGGGTATCCACATGACTGCCATGTGGTTCAAGCCTCGCGACATTGGCTTTGCCGAGGGCTTCTACGCAGGCTGGGGTAACTTCGGTTCCGCAGCAGCGGCGTTGACTCTGCCTACCATCGCGCTGCAAATGTATGGCGGCGATGACGGCTGGCGCTGGGCCATTGCCCAGAGTGCGATTGTGATGGCGCTCTACGGTGTTTACTACTGGTTCGCCGTAACAGACGGCCCGGTGGGAACCGTGCACCGCAAGCCCCGCAAAGCCAGCGCGCTGGAGGTTAGTACCTGGGGCGACATGGTAAAACTGATTCTGTGGACCATCCCCTTGATCGGCGTTCTTGCTATCCTGGTATGGCGCATCCAGAACATGGGCTACCTGAGTGTGACCGGTGCGGTGGTCGCCTATGCAGTCATCGTTGCGATTGTGCTCTACCAGATTGTGCAAATCCTGCGGGTGAACTTGCCTATCCTGAAAAAGGGTGTGCCAGAAGACGACAAATACCCGTTCAACAGTGTTGCTGCGCTGAACAGTACCTACTTTGCCAACTTTGGCGCTGAGCTTGCGGTGGTCTCCATGCTGCCAATGTTCTTCGAAGAAACCTGGAGCCTGAGTGCGGCAGCCGCCGGTATGGTTGCAGCCTCCTTTGCCTTCGTTAACCTGGTGGCACGCCCCATGGGTGGCATGGTTTCCGACCGCATGGGTAACCGCCGCTTCGTGATGCTCAGCTATATGTTCGGTATTTGTGTGGGTTTTGCGCTGATGGGCTTGCTCAATTCGAGCTGGCCACTGATTATCGCCGTAGGCATTACTGTCTTCACCTCCTTCTTCGTGCAGGGTGCTGAAGGTGCAACCTTCGGTATTATCCCGTCGATCAAACGCCGCCTGACCGGGCAAATATCAGGCATGGCCGGTGCTTATGGCAACGTGGGGGCGGTGGTCTACCTGACTATCTTCACCTTCGTTACCCCTAGCCAGTTCTTCTTTATCATTGCTGGCGGAGCCTTCATAAGCTGGGTGCTTTGCCTGATGTGGTTGAAAGAGCCTGAGTCTGGCTTTGCGGAAGAGTATGAAGTGTCTTCTGTCGATCTGCAGATTGAGGAAGAGGAGCGCCAGCGCCAGGTAGCACTTGGCAGGGCGTGATGCCAATATCAATATCCTGAAGTAACAAGGCCCGCCGGAAGTGATTTCGGCGGGCTTTGTTTTGTGAACGTCACAGACTGGGTGGTGTACCTTCTCCGTTCGAAAGAACGGCATCGATTTGAACCAAAGCACCCTCAGGAATAGCTGAAACGCCAATGGTTGTTCTGGCAGGAGGATCACTTTCGAAGAATGTTGTGTAAACCTCGTTTATAGAGTCGATGTCTGCAATATTTTTTACCTGGATCGTTACCCTAACGATATCGTCCATCACGTGATCAGTGCTTTCTATAATTGCCTTTATATTTTGCAAACATTGCCCGGCTTGTTCTTTTGCGCCTCCTGCGATCATGCCACCGGTGCCCGGGTCTAGAGGTAGTTGGCCAGATAAGTGATTGTAATGGGAAAATGCGACTGTCTGTGTAGACAGAGAACTCCGGGGTGCCCGTTCCGTATTGTGTGCTCTTATGACGATTCCGTGCCTGTCTTCGACGGCCTGCGGGGGCGTGCCGTCTCCATGCGATACAACCGCATCAATCTGCACTAACGCATCCAACGGCAATCCTGATGCTGAAATTATTGTCCGTGCCGGTACATAGGCAGCGGCTCTTGCTATAGCTGAGTCAGGGAAAAACGTTGTGTAAACTTCATTCACTGCATCAACATCCGTTATGTTTCTAAGGAATATGTTGATTTTGACAATGTCGTCAAAAGGAACGTCGATACTTTCTAAAATTGCTTTGAGGTTTTCTAAGCATTGCGCGGTTTGAGCTTTTACACCGCCTGTAACCAACTCGCCAGATTCGGGATCAATCGGTAATTGGGCCGAAATGTTGTTGTAGTGAGAGAATGCGACGGTTTGTGTTGAGGAAGAGCTTTGAGGCGCGGCTTTCGTGTTTTTTGCCGCTTTCAAGAGGTCGCATGGCTGTTGTGGGGGAGTGCCTTCGCCGTTCGAAATGATGGCGTCTACTTGCAACAATGCGTTTTCCGCAGGCAAAGCTGAAACCGCGACGGTTGTTCGCGTAGGGAGATAGTTCTGGAAGAATGATTTGTACACTGCCTCTACAGCGTCAATATCGGAGATGTTTGTCAGGAATATATTGATTTTGACGACATCGTCCATAACATGATTGATGCTTTCTATAATTGCTTTTATGTTCTCAAGGCACTGCTTTGTTTGATTTTTGATCCCACCCGTAACCACTGCACCCGTTTCGGGGTCTATTGGTAGTTGAGCTGAAATATTATTGTAGTGAGAAAATGCCACTGATTGCGTCGATGACAGGTTTTTGGGTGCATTTTCCGTATTTCTTGAAACTTTAACGATGTTGTCGCTCATATCGATAGCGCCCCAATGTCATGGCATTTTATGTGGGCTCGAGTCTTGCCACCCCCCGAAATTAATCTTAGACGACGCATTGATCTCTTGCCTGCCATAGAACTTTTTTTGTGTTGTGCCTCCCTCTGATAGCGCACATGGGCGATTGCACTGCTATCTTAATTTGAAAGCCTTGCCATATGGCAAAGTGGTCGATTACCCAGAAGCGTCCACTCCAGGCCACTAATTAAGGTGTTTGACAGAATGACTGTTCTATTTTCTGCACCCGGAAAGAATCAGGTGATTTCGGACTCCGGGCACCGTTTCGATGCGACTCGCCACTGGGCAGCCTCTTTAACTCTGGGCTTCCGCGCCTATGTGGAGGGCGATGCCAGTATCACCCGCATGAGCACCGCTCGCCATTATGGCCCCCTACGAGTGCAGCGGCCGTTCTATCCAGAAGGCCGCGACGGCTGCTGCCACGTGTATTTGCTGCACCCGCCTGGCGGCGTTGTCAGTGGCGATGCGCTCAATATCGATGTCACTGTTGGTGCAAACTCGCACACTCTGTTAACTACACCCGCTGCCAACAAACTTTACAGAGCTGACAGTAACGGCGTTGCCTGGACACAGCACACTCATCTCAAGGTTGCCGATGGCGCTACGCTGGAATGGTTGCCCCAGGAAACCCTGGCATTTGACGGCTCCCGCGGCGAACAAACCCTGCATGTTGATCTAGACGGCAGCGCCAAGTGCCTTGGCTGGGAAATTCTCGGCCTCGGCCGGCCCGCCAGCGACCTGCCATTCGTAAATGGCCGCCTTGAGCAACGCTTTCAGCTCACCCGTAATGGCCGCCCTTTGTGGTTGGAGCGTCAATGTATAGACCCTCATCACCCGCGCTATACCGGAAGATGGGGGCAGGGCGGTGCCACTGTGCATGCCACACTCTGGGCCGTAGGGTTGAGTGAACCGGCTGAAGCCATCTCAATGCTCAGGGAGCAACTACCATCGGGCAGTCATTGGGCTGTTACTTTCCGGCGGAGTGTATTGCTGCTGCGGTACCTGGGTACTGAGCGTAACCAAGCCTGGGAATTGTTTCAGCAGGCACGAAGTATTCTTCGACCACGACTGACGGGGCATCAAGCCATTGTGCCGCGCATCTGGCTAACCTGATTTATACATTACGCCGAGGCAGTCGCTTGGGTGCTGAACAGCGCTTTTGCCCGTCAAATGGCAAGAGCTTTAGAAAAAGCGATTTGGATAACAACGGAGTTAACAATGGAATTAGCACCAAGAGATAAAGACAAACTGCTGTTGTTCACCGCTGGCCTGCTCGCTGAACGCCGTAAGGAAAAAGGCCTCAAACTAAATTACCCGGAATCGGTCGCGCTGATCAGTTGCGCCATTATGGAAGGTGCCCGCGAAGGTCGCACTGTGGCAGATATGATGAGTGCCGGCCGCGAAATACTGACCCGTGATGATGTAATGGAAGGCGTTGCCGAGATGGTTCAGTCCGTCCAGGTAGAAGCAACCTTTCCCGACGGCACCAAGCTGGTCACCGTCCATAACCCCATTGTCTGAGGAGGCGCACCATGATTCCTGGTGAATATCAGTTGAAGAGCGAAGACATTGAGCTGTGCGTAGGGCGGGAAAGCATTTCTATGAGCGTCGCCAACACCGGCGACCGCCCAATACAGGTCGGCTCCCATTATCACTTTGCGGAAACCAACCCGGCTCTGCGCCTGGATCGCAAAAAAGCATACGGCTACCGCCTGGCTATCGCTGCGGGTACCGCTATTCGCTTTGAGCCCGGCCAGACTCGCGAAGTGACGTTGATTCCCTACGTGGGTTTGCGTCGCATCTATGGCTTTCGCGGTGAAGTGATGGGCCCGTTGGATAAGAACCCGAACGAGGGAGCAAAATCATGAAGATTTCCCGGCAAGCTTATTCAGACATGTACGGCCCTACCACCGGCGACCGTATTCGCCTGGGTGATACGGAGTTGTGGATCGAGATTGAAAAAGATCACACCCATTACGGCGAAGAGGTGATGTTCGGTGGCGGCAAGGTTATTCGTGATGGTATGGGGCAAAGCCAGCGCTGTGATGATGCGGTGATGGATACCGTGATCACCAACGCTATTGTTATTGATTGGTGGGGCATAGTTAAAGCCGATGTGGGGCTGAAAAACGGGCGCATTGCCGCTATTGGTAAGGCTGGAAATCCGGATACCCAGCCCGATATTGACATAGTTATTGGTGCCGGCACTGAAATCATCGCCGGAGAAGGCCAGATTCTTACCGCGGGCGCTGTTGATACCCACGTTCACTATATTTGCCCGCAGCAGGCTGATGAGGCCTTGATGAGCGGTCTCACCACCATGATCGGCGGTGGTACCGGGCCAGCAACGGGTTCCGTTGCGACCACCCACACCCCTGGCCCCTGGCACCTGGGTAAAATGATGCAGGCGGTGGATGACCTGCCTATCAATATAGGTTTTCTCGGAAAAGGCAGCGCCAGTACGCCAGAGGCGCTGGAGCAGCAGGTGAAAGCCGGAGCCATGAGCCTGAAAATCCACGAGGATTGGGGTGCTGCGCCGGCCTCGATCAGCAACGCACTGGATGTGGCTGATCGTTACGACATACAGGTCGCCATCCACGCCGATAGCCTGAACGAATCGGGGTTTGTGGAAGATACTTTGGCTGCATTCAAAGACCGCTGTATCCATACCTATCACTCCGAGGGAGCTGGGGGTGGTCACGCGCCGGACATTATCGTGGCCTGTAGCCTGCCCAACGTGCTGCCATCGTCCACCAACCCTACCCGCCCATACACCATCAACACAGTTGATGAACATCTCGATATGTTGATGGAGTGCCACAACCTGGATCCAAATATTCCGGAAGACGTGGCCTTTGCGGATTCCCGTATTCGTCGTGAAACCATCGCCGCCGAAGACATCCTCCACGACATCGGCGTGATCTCCATGATCTCGTCAGACTCCCAAGCTATGGGTCGTATTGGTGAGGTGGTTTGCCGCACCTGGCAAACCGCCCACAAAATGCGGGTTCAACGAGGCTTGCTGCCGGAGGATCAAGAACGCGGCACCGATAATTTCCGGGTGAAGCGTTACATCGCCAAATACACGATTAACCCAGCCATTACCCACGGCGTTGGCCATGAGGTTGGCTCTGTGGAGGTAGGTAAGCTGGCGGATCTGGTGTTATGGAAGCCGGCCTTCTTCGGCGTTAAGCCATCGATCATCCTCAAGGGCGGCATGATTGCCGGCGCAGCTATGGGTGATCCAAACGCTGCTATCTCCACACCACAACCCGTGCATTACCGGCGCATGTTTGGAGCGTTGGGCAGGGCTGCAGCAGCAACCCGAATGACCTTTGTAAGCCAGGCGGCAATGAACACTGGGTTGGAAGAAAAACTGGGTCTGAAGAGCCCATTGGTGGCTGTTAAAAACGTCCGCCAGATGCGCAAGAGCGATATGAAATTGAATAGCGCCTGCCCAAAACTGACGGTAGATCCGCAAACTTATGAAGTTCATGCAGACGGCGAGCTACTGACCTGTGAACCCCTCACAGAAGTGCCACTGGCTCAGCGCTACCACCTGTTTTAACCGTTTGTAAGGACATCAAAATGCTTGAGTTAACACAAAGGCTGGATGGCAGTTCTGAAGGAGAGATCTACGACACTCTGACCTTGCCATACGAATTGCGCATCCGGGGACGGTTACGGGCCAAGACCGATAAGGGGCGCGACGTCGGGCTGTTCCTTGATCGTGGCCCTGTGCTGCGTCACGGCGATCTGTTGCGCTCCAGTGGAGGTGAGACAGTTCGTGTTTGCGCTGCTGATGAGTCGGTCACGACCGCCTATATTGAAAATGGATTGCCCTTGGCGCGCCTGTGTTATCACCTTGGCAATCGCCATGTAACGCTCGCGCTGGGTGTTGAGGCAGACGGGCGCCATTGGGTCAGGTTTCCGCCAGACCACGTGCTGGAAGAGCTGGCGCAGCTATTAGGGGCAAGCCTGGAGCATCATCTGGCTCCCTTTGATCCAGAGTCCGGTGCATATGCCCATGCGGGGCGGGAGCACTCACATGGGCATACCCACAGCCACGACCATTCCCATGGGCATAGCCATGATGAAGAGCATAACCATGCACACTGACAACCAGCCCACCGTGCCGAGCGACCTGGCGTTGCTTGGATTGATGCAGCTGGTCAGCCCGGCTTTACCGATAGGAGCTTTTGCTTGGTCGCAAGGCCTGGAAAGTGCTTTTGAGATGGGCTGGGTTCGAAACGAAGAGGAATTGGGGGAGTGGTTGGAAGGCGTGCTTGAAGATGGCTTGAGCCGGTGCGAGTTGCCGGTGCTATGCAGGCTACACAACTGTTGGGCCAAGGGTGATAGCCGCGGCCTTGCATACTGGAACGATTGGTTGCATGCCAGCCGGGAAACCGCCGAATTGAGTGACGAAGGAACGCGGTTAGGGCTGGCATTGCTTCGCCTGCTGACCAGTTTGAAGCTTGAGCCGCAGGCTGACCAGCTGCCGGAAGAGCCGGATTACGTGACGGTGTTTGCTTGGACGGCTTTCCAGCGAGGAGTGCCAGTGCGCCATAGCATGCTCGGCTTTGTGTGGGGGTGGCTTGAGAATCAGCTCGCCGTTGCGTGTAAGGCCTTGCCTTTAGGGCATACCGCTGCTCAACGCCTGAACGAACAGCTACGCCCGAAACTGGTGGCTGCGGTTGAAAACGCATTGTCGCTACCTGACGAACAAATGGGCCCCATTCTGCCGGGGTTGGCTCTTGGCAGTGCCCAGCATGAAACCCAATATTCAAGACTATTCCGAAGCTGACTGCTTCGAGTACACAGAGGGACAAGCAACAATGAAACATTGTTTACGAGTAGGCGTTGGTGGACCGGTAGGTTCCGGGAAAACGGCCCTGTTGCGGCAGTTATGCAGTGCTTTGAAAGATCATTACGACATAGCGGTGGTTACCAACGACATTTACACCCGTGAAGATGCTGACTTCCTGCTGAAACACGAGGCCCTGCCTGCAGATCGCATTTTAGGAGTGGAAACAGGGGGCTGCCCGCACACGGCTATCCGTGAGGATGCGTCCATGAACCTGGCAGCCATTGATGATCTCCAGGCGCGTCATCCAAACCTCGAGCTTGTGTTGGTGGAATCTGGTGGCGACAACCTCGCAGCTACGTTCAGCCCAGAGCTGTCGGATTTGACCCTGTACGTTATCGATGTTGCGGCTGGCGACAAAATCCCCCGTAAAGGCGGCCCCGGCATCACCAAGTCGGACTTGCTGATCATCAACAAGATCGACATCGCTGAATACGTGCACGCATCGCTGGATGTGATGGAGCGGGATTCCAAAAAAATGCGTGGCGATCGCCCCTTCGTTTTCACCAATCTGTATGACGGTGTTGGCCTGGAAGAGATTATCAGCTTCATTCTGAAGCAGGGCATGCTGCCCGAACGTCGACCTGAAAAGCTCACCGATACCGCCTGAGTGCGCACAAGCCTGACAACAAACGCAGAGAATAGACGGAGAGTACTATGACTAGAATAACCAAGTTTCTGATGACCGTTGGTTTGATGTTGACCGCTACCCTCGCTGTGGCGCACCCGGGTGAGGCTGGCCACACCCATAGCGGTTTTCTCAGTGGATTGTTGCACCCGATATTGGGCATAGACCATTTGCTGGCCATGGCCGCCATTGGTTTCTGGAGCGTTCGGCAGAACCAGATCATGAAAAAGGCAACGCCGTTATTCGTGGTGGGAGGCATGGTGCTGGGCGCAGCTATCGCCTGGGGTGGTGTTAGCCTCGCGGGTGTGGAAACCGGCATTGCCATGTCGGTGCTACTGGCCGGTGTGCTGATTGCCACCATGGCAAAACTGCCAACTGTTGTCGGTGGCGCGTTGGTTGCACTGTTCATGGTCACCCATGGTTATGCGCACGGCACTGAAATGGCTGCAGGTGCAAGCTTGATGGCATACATGGCCGGCTTCGTTGTGGCTACTCTGGCGATTACCTTTGTGGGGCGTGGCCTGGGAGCTTTGATGTTGAAGGCCGATAACCGTGTTACCCGTGCGTTGGGTGGAGTGGTTGCGGTTGTAGGCGGTGTGTTGGCCGCAGGCTGATGCCTTTGGATAGATAAAGCGTTTTAATCACACTAAAAAGCCCGCCGGGGATATCCTCGGCGGGCTTTTATTTGTCTACGGTTTACTGAGCGTTTTAAGGGTTCTTGATGTATGCGCCCTTGCGCAGATAGAACCACCAGTTAACGATCAGACAAAGCGCATAGAACACTGCGAACCCGTACATAGCCACTTCTGGAGTGCCTGCCTGGATCTGCTGCCCTAGCAGCTTGGGCGCAATGAAGGCACCGTAGGCGGCGATGGCACTGGTCCAGCCAAGCACTGGGCCCTTCTGCTGCTGGTCAAAAATATACCCGATGCTGCGGAAGGTAGAACCATTGCCGATGCCGCTGGCGGCAAACATCACAATGAACAGGATCAGGAACAGCGCGAAGTAGCTGTTGGGATCAGTGGAGTTGTAGGCCAGCATCATCACATAGCCGGTGGCCACCGACGCCACAACCATTACCACAGAAATGATCTGGGTAACGATGGAGCCGCCCATCTTGTCAGAAATCCAGCCACCCACCGGGCGAATCAAGGCGCCTACGAAGGGCCCCATCCAGGCCCAGGTCAGTGCGCTGGGGGCATCCGGGTTCACAACACGGGTAACGGTGCCGTCGGCAGCGACTTCCATCATGTTGCCGAAGATAACGCCAATGGACAGGGGCAGTGCTGCCGAGAAACCAATGAAGGATCCAAAGGTAAGGATGTAAAGCACGGTCATGGACCAGGTGTGCTTGTTGCTGAAAATAGCAAACTGGTTCTTGATGTTGGGCTTGATGTCACCAGGAATCAGGCGCAGAAGAACAACAGTCAACACAATGGTTAATGGCAGGGCCAGCCACATGTTCATAATGCTCAGAGCCCAGACGCCTACAACAGATGTCAGAATCCCCACGCCATAAAGCCCCAGGATCTTGCCGAAAGCTGAAGCCGGATTGCCCGGGTTGGGGGTGACAACTTTCAGGTTGTTCATGCCGAACCAGCCAGCAAAGGCCAAGGGGATCAGGAAAACCAACCAGATAAAACCAGCGTTCTGGATCCAGGTATCTGTGCCGGCTTCAATCCGGCCAATCAGCGTACCACTTGGGCTTTGCAGCTCCATGGGGCCGCCCGCCAAAAAGCCGAACATGCCAACGGTCATCACCAGCGGAATCAGGATCTGCATGGTAGTAACGCCGAAGTTGCCCAGGCCGGCATTCATGCCCAGACCATAGCCTTGCTTGCTCTTGGGGTAGAAGGAGCTGATGTTGCTCATGGAGCAGGCGAAGTTACCGCCACCAATACCGGATAACAGCGCCAGTGCCTGGAAGACGATGAACGGTGTGTCCGGGTTCATCAACGCAAAGCCGGTGCCTGCCGCAGGGATCATCAGCAGGGCTGTGGTCAGAAAGATGGTGTTACGGCCGCCGGCAATTTTGATCATGAACGACGCCGGTATCCGCAAGGTGGCACCAGACAATCCAGCAATCGCCGAGAGGGAGAACAGCTGTTCAATGCTGAAATCAAACCCCAGGTTCTTCATCTGGGTGGTGATCATCCCCCACATCAGCCATACCGCAAAACCCAGGAGCAGGCTGGGAATGGATATCCACAGATTGCGGGAGGCAACTCTCTTGCCTTCTTTCTCCCAGAATTCTTCGTTTTCGACATCCCAGTGTTCGATGTCGGCGTTGGTTTTGGCCATAACAATACTCCCTTGGTTACCCTGCCCTGTGCCGCATTGGGCGCGGTTACCGGGCTTCATGGTTCCATTGTGCAAAGTGAGATGCCCGTGTATTCATGATATTAGTCAAGGAAAAGGTTTTAGCGATGAGGGTCGTGTTTTTTGTCAGGGATGTGGGGTGGGGTGGTTGTTTTAAGTGATTGATATATGGATGGATATGTTGGTGATATCACCAAGGAGGTAGGCGTTTTCGAGCATGGCGCAGGAGAGGTAGCCATTCATTTCCTGCGTTTTTTAGAGTATTTGGCAAGGTGCAGAAGCCTGACTGTTACCCAAAGATAGGCCAGCGCCCAGCAACTTGCGGATAGCCATAACAGCATAGGTGCGCCAAATGGCGAGGGGCCTGCAATGAACCGGCTGATTGTGGCGATAGCAATGAGTGCCGCAATAGAGAAAACTTCTCCCGCAGGCGGTGGCGTGCGATGGCTTCGTTGCCAAGCCAGGCGAAGCATCACGCTGGCGGACAGGGTGCCCAATGCGCCAATGGTAATCAGGTGCAAAGCAGCGGCGGGATGGGTGCCTTGAATCAGCGCCAATCCTGTAACGAAAGCCCCGATGGCAAGCCAGGAATAGCCCAGAGCCAACACCAGCAAATCAGGGCGCTCCGGGCACAGCCATAGCTTCCAGCGTAAGGTGCGAATGGCCAGTAATCCTGACGCTAATACGAACAGGCTACCTGTTATCGGGTTTGCGGCGGGAAATGCCATAAGGAAAATGGAACACCCCAGAATGAGGATTAATAAGCCCTCGATTCGCGGCTGAACCCGGGCTTCCAGCGGTATACCCTTTTTCTCCAAAGTTCCTGCAACCGCTGGCGCAATGAGGCGCCCTCCCATGAAGGTCATCAACAATAGTAGCCCGGCAATGGCGGAGTGCATGAGCGGGAGTGGGCCGGGCAACCAGGCCGCCAGGGGAGAATACAAGGCCGTAGAAAGCCAGAAAACGAGTGTAAGCAGGCAGGTCAGCAGAATCAGCGGCCCGACCATTCTATTTCGCCATTTTTTCGCGGCGTTGAAACGGGGCACCACATGCCAGGCAAGCAGCAACGCGAAGGCTGGCCCCAGAAGCTGTGCCAGAAGCGTCTCTGGTATCAGAATCCAACTCAGCCTCGCAGCTAGCCACAGCCCCAGAAGCGGGTAGAGCACCGACACCGGCTGTGGGCCAAGGGTGTAGCCGGCCACAAGGGCAAGCGCAAAGCCGAAAATCAATTCATGGCCATGCCCGGCGCCCAGCAACCCGGCCGGCCAACCTGTGCCTGACCAGACAGCCCAAACAGAGAGCGGAACTGCAATGGCGGCCAGTAGGCTTGCGGCCGGAAAAAACAGCCAGAAGGCCTGAGGTTTCTGTTTACGCATGCTGTTTGAGTTGCTCAAAGTCATCCCGGTTTATTGACGGTTAGGCAAAAGGCGCCTAAAAAGTATAAGTAAAAGTCATCATAATATTGCAAAAGCTGTCCCGTGTGGCAAATGCGCCCGCCTGAGAGCAAGGAGATTCAACATGAACGTTTCAAGCTTGCTTAAACTCCCGTTTTCCAGCAATGGGGGCTGGGATGAACTGCAGCAAAGACAGCTTTCCATACCCGTGCTCGCTTGGTGTGTTGTGGTGCCCATGTCGCTCCTGCCGCCTGTGCTGCTTTACTACGCCGGAACCCATTATGGCGATGATTTTATTGCAGGGTTCGGCGGTAAGGAGTGGCGCTTCATTACCACCATCCTCTTTCTTGCAGAATTATTGACGTTTTTTGTGATGGGTTGGCTGATTCATAGTGTGGTAGAAGGCCACAAGTTGGAGATCAGCTACAACGATGCCTATTTGTTGGCTGCGATTGCCCCCCTGCCTCTTTGGTTGTCATCACTGGCGCTATTGGTGCCGGCAATAATGCTCAGCGTGGTAGCGGTTATGGTCGCGATGGTGCTGTCCTGCACCCTTGTGTATCAAGGCCTGAGAGCCTTGTGCCACCGCAGCCCGGATGACGTGCTAACCATGTCCGTTACTTACACTGTTATGGCTGCCTCACTGCTGGCCTGGGGTATTTTGATGGCATTGGTCTGGGCGTATTAGAAGTTACCGATAAGGCTTCGCAAGTTGCAGTTTGATGTCGATGCCAATTGGTTTGATGAGGGCCGGGTTAGATCCTGAAGTAGCCAATGGCTGATTTTCTGGCATACTGTTGCCGGTTTCAGCTATGGGTTTTGGATTCAAATGGATTTTGGACTTAAATGAAAGGATTAAACCCGTTTTCTCGCATATCTGCATCGCCAACCCGCCCCTCAGCGCGCAAAGCTACCGACGCAAAGTTTGACGTTGCCGCTCTGGTGAATGGTCCGTTCGGCAGTTCTGACCAATCGGCTGAAGAGCCATCTTCGGCTCTCGATGAAAAGCTTCGCCAAGCGTACTTCTGGATCGTTAATTATGCGGTAATCAGTCCGCATTATGATGTGGAATATAACGTTTCGGCGCCACAGCCTATAGCGTTTGGTGATAGCCGGACCCCCTTGTATTTGCCAACAGATCAAAGTTATTCCAGCTTCATTCTGCTACCCGTTCTGACCTTTGCAGCGAGACGCAAGTGCCTGTTTATCGGTGGCCCGGGTCGAGGTAAGACCGCCTCTGCTTTACTGATGGGGCTCCTCGCTGGTTACAGTCCCAAAACCGTGAGACGCTCCATGCAGCATGGGCACCCGCAGATGACGGTTGCTGACTTGATCGGCAATCCAATGCCGGCAGACCTGATGAGGGCTGACCAGGAATCGGACATCCGCATCAGCTGGCGTAGCTGGCTGGACATGCGCGTCAAGATTGTCGACGAGTACAACCGCATTCCCACACGCACCCAAAGCGCACTGCTGACCGTCCTGGGGGACAATTACGCCGAGATGTTCAACCAGGTTCATGAGTGCCCGCCGGCAGCCTGGTACCTGACTGCGAATGACGATCAGGGGGGTGGCACCTATCCTGTCATAGAAGCGCTGAAAGACCGTATTGATGTCGTCGTACAGGCTTTGCCGTTCAATCCGAGGTTTCTGGACGAGTTGCTGATCCGCATTGAAGAAGGTGTGGACCCTGCCGATTGTCTGCCTGAGGCGTTGCAGTTTTCAGAAACTGAAATGGACCAGATGGAGCAGAGCATCCGGGCTGTTGTACTTCCATCCGAATTGCGTCAGCGCCTGGAGTTTTTTGCCAGTCAGTTTGAGTTTAGCGAGTATTCCGGTCAGCAGTTTGAATACAAGAGCAAGGACACTTCACGGCTTGCAGGCGTGCCGCGCCACCAGCTAGCGATGCTGGAAAATGGTCGTGACCGCCTCGCAGATCTGGGTTGCCAGACGCGCAATGGGCTGTCCGTGCGCAGCTTAATGTCTCTTGTAATCTACGCCAAAGCAATGGCTTACTTTCGTGGCAATGCCGAAGTTGAGCTGAATGACATAACCCAGATGTTGCCTTTTGTCCTGCATTCGCGTCTTTTTGCTGACGCTGACGCCCCTTTCTTCCAGCAACCCGAAAACGCTGTTCTGTTGAGTGACAAAATTGGCTGGCTGAGGCATTTGTTTCAGCTCAGTTGTCGCGAGTTTGAGCGCCAGGGCCGGCACCGTAATGATGAAGTGGCTGAGTTGAAAGCTGAATTGGACGAAGGCCTTGAGGGGCTCTCATTGAGGGCTTGCCGAAAACGCCTCGAAAAGATCGAGCGAACGTTGCAGCGAATGGCTGAAGGCAGCAAATTGTCAGGTGCTGTTCACGATGATGCGATGACACTCAAATACATACATCAGCGCTATAGCAATTATCAGCGTTGGTTAACCAGTCAGGGTTAATATGCACTCTGGCTGGCTTGCACATTATCTGGTGCGACGGGCCGAGTCGCTCAATCAAGCCTATCGACTTGCACGACAGGGCGACCCGGTTCAGTTCGCAAATACCTTCAGTTGCTTCATTCGGGATGCGCTTGATCCCTTGATGTCAGAACTCGATTGCTGGTCATCAGAGCACAAAGCTGCGCTGACGGAAACGGCGTATCATTGCGGTCTGGCTATGGTTCGTCATGGTTGGTTGACATCAGAGCATCAGGCGGTATCCATCCCTTTGTTCCGTGAGTTATTACCGGCTTGGCTTGCTCCATACCCGGAAGATGCTCCCGGAATGTTAACCCGGTTGCTAAATGCGCTGTCGCACCTCTCCGGTAGCAACCAGCGGGCCCATCTGTTGGCATATTGGAAGACCTGCCTGCCAACACCTGAGGCCGCTCCCGACACCTTGCTGGTTCTTGGCTGGATGTCGGGCCTGCCGCAATTTCGCGAAGCCGCCCTTGAGGGTATGCGGCGTCGCCCTGAGCTGACAGTGGTGCTCGGTCTGGGCGACCCGACACTATTCCAAAACCCTTGGTGGCAAGGGTCACAAGGGCAGTGGTATACCAGCCCTGTTGTGTTGGGCGCATCGGTTTGGCTCGGCGGTGAATTCAGTTCCCGACCGCAACTATTGACCGATTCGGGGCATACCTTCATCAAGGCAGGAAGCGACTGCTGGCAGTTACATGTGGATGCCTTTGGACAAGCGCTGTTACCTCAGCGTCAAGATAATTTAGAGGGTGTTCCTGCTTTGGAGTATAGGGCAACCCAGCACCGGCTAGCTCCAAACTGGCGTGAGTTCGACGAGCCCTGCCAATGCCTGGAGCGCCCATATGACTGGGTAGTCAGCTTCCACAATCGCTATGCCGTAATGGTCATCCCGAAAGCCGGAGATCTGCGATGAGTAACCAGGCGAGCCTGGCGCACTGGAAAAAGGAGTGGCAATCCGCGTTGCGTTTGTGGAGCGATCATTTGCAACTGCAAGATCCGCTCTGGTTGTTTGATTTCGGGGAGGCGAAGGAAGCGGGCCTGACGGAAAGTTTTGCGGCCATTCGCCTGACTTCGCAACGGGTCCTGGTGAATCTCCAGGAAGTCGCCGAGCGCAACCTTTCAGACTGTTCGCTGGAAATCCTGGCACACGAAATCGGTCATCATGTGTATGCGCCCGCCAACATGACCCAGCATCTGCAATTACTGGCTGTTATTCGCCAAGCTCTTCCCAGCGTCGAGCATCTGGGGCCAATGGTTGCGAATGTCTATACCGACCTGCTGATTAACAATCACCTGCAGCGCAATACCCGGTGTCGGATGGATAACGTGTATCAACGCCTGAAAGCGGTCGGGGAAAGCCAGTTCTGGGCGCTGTATATGCGTATTTACGAGCGGCTCTGGCAACTGACTCCCGGAGCACTGACGGCGGCCGATATCAGCGCGGAAATGGAAGGGGATGCCTGGCTTGGCAGCCGCATTATCAAGGTTTATAGCAAGGACTGGCTGACGGGTGCCAGTCGCTTTGCCACCCTGGTGTTGAGTTATCTTATTAACGGTGAAAAAGAGGCTCAGGACGCCTTTGCTGCGTTGAGCGATACCGCAGAAGCCGGGTTGGGTCACAGTGGTGCTGGCGTGATCCAGTTGCCCGCCATAAGTGTTATGCATCCCAGTAAGGATCCGAACCTGGCTGATTTGCCACACCCGCCGAGCCCGGGCAGTGAGTCGGAAGACACCGACAACAAACGGCGAGCGGCAGGGCAGGCTTTGCAGCCTCAGGATTATTATGAGGTGATGAGGGCCGCCGGTGTTGATCTGTCCCCGCACGATGCTGCCGTTGGTTACTACCGCGATGCCGTGCGTGCCTACATATTGCCCTTTCCGACCCAGCGACTGCGCGGCCCCAGCGAGCCGCAGCGAGAAGGTACGGAAATCTGGCAAGTTGGCGAGGATCTGGCCGAAATTGACTGGTTTGCCACCCTGCTTGCAGGGCGTGAGCCAATCCCGGGCATCACCACCCACAAAGCAGTGTATAGCCAGGAAGAGATTGAAGACTCTCCACACCAGGTTTGTGATCTGGATTTGTACGTTGATAGTTCTGGCTCCATGCCCAACCCTCAGCAATGCATCTCCTATCCCGCATTGGCGGGCGCACTGCTTTGTTTATCGGCACTGCGGGCAGGTGCCTCGGTGCAGGTCACGCTATGGAGCGGCCCCCACGACTGCCTGACCACAGATGGCTTTGTTCGTGATGAGGTCAGTGCACTACGAGTCCTGACCGGCTTCTTTGGACATGGAACCAGTTTTCCTCTGAAAATGCTGCGCACTACCTATGCCCGCCCCCGTCTGACACCAACTCAGGTCGTGGTTTTGTCAGATGATGGCATCACTTCAATTTTTGATAATGATGAAGAAGGCACGCCCGGAGCGAAAATCAGCGCTCTTACGTTAAGCCACTGCAAGGGGGCAGGGCACTGGGTGCTGGATTTGCCGTACGACTTGGATGGCCCCGAGGTACAGCAGTCTCACTGGCGCAAAAAAGCCGTCGAGCCTATTTTGTTTGGCCAGCAGCAGGGATGGCATGTGCACCGGGTGAGTGGGCTCGAACCCATGCTGCAATTCGCCCGGGCCTTCTCCACCCAGTACTATCATGCCGATGCCAACTCGCAGGATGGGGATTAGGGTATGTCCAATTTGCAGACAGGTCCGGCCATGCATCGTTTGCATCAGCGCCTCTTGGCCTATCCTGAAGGTTCCGCGCCTCAGGGGCAGGATTTGCTCGCTTTGATGCACGATCTGGTCTATCTCCTTAGCCCTGAAGTGACAGGTGCGGAGTTGGCACCACTCGCCAGATTGCCGCAATGCCAGCCTGATGCGATTCCCGCCAGGCGGCCATCCACGCTCATCCTGATGCTCTGGCTGTTGACTGATCCAGTCTTCCAGAAACCCGTTCTGAACGCGGCAGAGTTGGTTGGCTTGTTGCTTTCCGCCGATACTCTGATGGCCGGCGCCTACCCGGACCTTCAGGACGAAGATCAGCGCGAAGAGCTCATTCGGCTGACTCTGAATGGGCTCCGCTTGAAGCCACAGGATGAAACCGATACTCAGGCCAGGGACCGTTTGCTTATGGTCAGTTCAAGTGAGCGCGCCCGGGTTATAGCCGCATCACGGGCCGCTGAAGAGAGGGCGGAGGCCATTCGCCAAGCCCTGGCCGAAAAGCGTGCTCGCGAAGCGGCTGACAAGTACACGCGCGAGTAATTATGAGCGTGCGCCATAGCATTCCAGCACCCTGGCTCGATAGCGAACGACTGCCTGGGCTAAACGGCCGGGCAGCAAGACGCTTGCGCCAGTGTATTGAGCACCCGGATGCCCCTTACTTTACAGGCCGGAGCGGCCACTGGTTAAGCGCTCAGAACATTCGGCAATTATTGGCTGATAAAGCCGCTTACCAAAGCCCCGGGCAACCATGGCTGGCCTCTTTTCTGTCTCGTTGCCGGCAGAAAGTTCCGCATTACCGCAATTACCCCTGGCATCTCAATCTTGATGACTTTCCATGCACAAATCGTAGTGACCTGAGCCGAAACATCGCGGCATTTGTACCTGATGACATTGAAGTGGGACAGCTCATTGCCTATGAAACCAGTGGCACTACCGGGCACCCACTCACGGTTCCATCACTTCCTCTGGTTGCAGCGCGCTACCATTGCTTTCACGAACGGATACTCGGTTGGCACGGTATTGACCTGCAATCGCTTCAGGGCGATACGGGTGTCATGCTGGTGGGCGACCAGCAACGCTGTTTTACCTATGCCTCGGTATTACCATACTGGCACGACAAAACTCTGCTTAAAATCAATCTGAACCCGGCCGATTGGCCAGAGCCGTGCGCCCGGGGTCGCTACATTGATGCCTGTAAGCCGTTGCTTATGACGGGTGACCCACGCAGCCTGAGCACTTTGCTAGGTATGGAGTTCGAGCATAAACCAGTCGCCATCCTGTCCACCTCCATGACATTACTGCAAGGCCTGAAAGACCGGCTGATTCGGCGCTTCGGATGCCCGGTAATCAATGTGTATTCGATGAACGAAGCCGGGCCCATTGCCGCCGATGATGGCAGCGGCCGGGGCCTGCGCCTTGTGCAGCCGACCATGCAGGTTGATGTTCTGAACAGAAATGATCAGCCGGCGGGCCCGCAGAATCGAGGAGAAATTACACTGACCGGTGGGTTTAACCACTGCTTGCCGCTGCTGCGTTATCGCACCGGGGATTATGCTTGCCTGGTGCGTGACGAGCAGGGGCGGTGTTATCTGCAGCAGTTGGATGGCCGCCCCCCTGTGCGCTACAAAACAGCTGATGGTTGGCTTAACAACGTTGATATCACACATCTGTTGCAGCCCTTTGGGCTGGCACAATATCAACTGCATCAGGATCAAAGGGGTGGCCTGAGGTTGCGCGTGGAGGGCGAGGTAGATCAGACAGCCCTGGAAAGCGCACTGGTTCAGACATTTGGCCCCGGTTATCCGGTATGTATTGCAGGTTACCGGGGTGCGACAGAAAAACTCATTCAATACACCAGTGACTATTCAGGAGCCCATGACGGATGACTGGCCTGACCTTACTCGAATATAGCGCCAATGGATTTTTTTTAAGCAGTGTATTTTTGGCCGCCCGCAATCACCGCCATACCTGGACGCTCGGAGTCATTGGCTGCGTGCTTTTTGCAATACTGTTCTATAAGGTCCAGCTCTACGCAGATGCTACTTTGATGATGTTCTATATCGGAACCAGCCTGATTGGCTGGCAGCAGTGGCAACGGGGTGCTCCAGCGGCTGAAATTCAGCGCACCTCCTGGCAGCTCGTTGGCTTGTTCGTTCTGGTCGCGGTTGCCACCATGCTTGGTTACGGTTACCTGTTATATCTGAACACGGATGCATTCGCGCCTTTTGCGGATTCGGGTGTTCTCACCTTCAGTGTTGTGGCGCAACTCCTGTTGATGAAGCGGCGCCTGGAAACCTGGTGGTTCTGGCTGCTAGTCAACACCATTGCCGTCCCGCTCTATGCCTCCCGTGGTCTGACATTGACATCGTTGGTTTATGCCTGCTTCTGGCTAAATGCCTGTTATGGCCTGTGGCGCTGGCATCAAGAGTTAAGGACATCATGTCAAAGCGTTTCCGAACCGGCCTAGTTGTCGGTAAATTCTCGCCCCTGCATCTGGGCCATCGTTACTTGCTTGCCAGCGCCCAGGCGGCTTGTGAGCGGTTACTGATCATTAGTTACTCAAGGCCGGAATTTCCAGGATGCACGGCAGATCTGCGTCGGCGCTGGTTAAACCGTTATTTTCCGGACAGCCAGTGCCTGGTTGTTGATGCTGTCGATGCACTAACGCTTGGGTTTGAACTGCCGCTAAACACCGCCAGTGATGCGTGCCAGCGTCAGTTCTGTGCGGACCTGACTGACCGCTGTTTCGGTTTGCCCGTGGACGCAGTTTTCAGCAGTGAGGACTATGGTCAGGGCTTCGCTGATTATCTTGCTGCGCACTGGCGGCGCCCTGTCTCGTCTGTCCTGGTTAACCGGGATCGAAGCTCCTATCCCATCAGTGGCTCAAAGTTGCGCGATTGCCCCGATGCCAGTTGGGTGGATAGCGAAGTGTATGCCGCCCAGAATTGCCAGAGAATTGCGCTGATAGGTGCTGAATCGACTGGCAAAACGACGCTCAGCCAGTGGCTGGCCCAGGAACATGACGGGGTTTGGGTTCCGGAGTTTGGGCGTCAGCATTGGCATGACTGTGGTGGTGTTCTGACATCGGCCGATCTGCTGACCATAGCTCGCACTCAGGTGGAAAACGAGAACCGGGCCGTAGAAGGTGCGCTGTTTGCTGGCAAGACCGTGGTTGTTTGCGACACAACACCCCTGACCACACTGATCTATCATAAGCTGATGTTTGATGAGCCACCTCCGGCAGAACTGGTGGCGCTCGCAGAGCGTCCCTATCACGCCTTATGGTTGTGCGCAGCTGACTTTCCAATGATTCAGGATGGCACACGTAGCCCGGAGTCTTTTCGCCTGCAGCAACAGGCTCTGTACCACTCGGAGCTGACACGACAAAACATGGCTCACCAGGTGTTAAACGGGCCGATTGAGCGGCGCAAGCAAAGCCTCATGTCCCTGAAACCCTCGATCCGGGAATATTGATTTTGATGTTTTTAATCAGTGGGCCTGCGGGGCTGTAAAACGCCCCGCGTGATCCACAAACAGGCCTTGCGCTCCCTTTTGCATGGCCTGTTTTACCGCTTCGGGGATGGCTATTTTCTCGAAGGTTTCAGGGTGAATAGCAACACCGATCATTTCACCTCTGGCCAGAAACTGTCCGGTTTCTGCATTTCGGAATTCTGTCGCCAGTGCAAACGATGTGTTGCCAAGGTGAGTAGTACGAACGGATATTTCCAGCGTATCGCGATAGCGAGCCGGAGCCTTCCACTCAATGGTCAACTTGACCACTTGATAGTCTAAAGAAGCCTCAAGGTTTCTCAGCTCAGCCCCCACAACATATAAAAACTCGGTCGCAGCCAATTCAATGTAATCCCCATAGCGGGCATTAAATACAACCTGCTGGGGATCGCATTCGCTATACCGAACCTGCATAAAATACCTGAACGGTTTATCTGCAGAAGGCTCTTGTTCAGGCATCTTCGGGGTTTTTGTCATTGCGGCTTTCCTTGTTCATAAAATAGTGGGCTTACCAGGTATCGACCATAGGCCTGCGACGGCCCTGCCTTGGCCCTGCTTTTTTCACGGATTTGAGCCCGCGGATAATCCAGCTTCGGGTTTCGAGAGGATCAATCACCGCATCAATCTCCAGCGAAACCGCCATGTTCAGGGCTTTGCCTTGCTCGTAGTGCTTGGCCACCAGTTTTTCGAAAAGCGCATTTTGTGCAGCTTCGTCACCCGCTTTCGCAAGCTCATTCTTGTAGCCCAAGCGAACAGCACCTTCGAGCCCCATGCCGCCAAACTCTCCGGTGGGCCAGGCCACGGTGAAGAAAGGATTGTGGAAGGAGCCCGCGGCCATACCCATGGCACCAAGCCCATAGCCTTTGCGCAGCACAAGGGTGAACACAGGAATCTGCAGGCTGGCAGCAGTCACAAACAGGCGGCTGGTGTGGCGAACCAATCCGGATCTCTCAGCCTCTGGTCCGACCATGAACCCCGGGGTGTCGCACAAGCTTATCAGTGGCACATCAAAGGCATCGCACAGCTGCATGAACCGTGCGGCTTTGTCTGAACCGTTGGCATCAATGGCGCCGCCAAGGTGTCTTGGATCGTTGGCAATGATTCCGACGGGGCGGCCTTCAATGCGGGCAAAGGCGGTGACCATGCCTGAAGCGAAATCTGGCCTTAGCTCAAGGTAGCTGCCGGTGTCGGCCAAGGTGCGAATCAATGCACGAATGTCGTAGGAGCGCAGGCGGTTTTCCGGAATGCTTGAACGTAACAGGCGTTGGTCGTCGCATTGCCAATCAGCGGTGGCACCCTGGAAATAGGAGATGAGCTTGCGGGCTACCTGAGCGGCCTCTTGCTCATTCTCTACCAGACAATCCACTACACCGTTGGCCACCTGCACAGACATGGGGCCAACATCTTCTGGCGCAAATACACCCAAGCCACCACCTTCAATCATTGCAGGGCCTGCCATGCCTAAACTGGCGTTGCGGGTGGCGATCAACAGATCACTGGAACCGGCGAACACCGCGTTCCCGGCAAAACAGCGGCCAGACATTATGGCAATGCGTGGCGCCAAAGCGCTTAACCTTGCGTATTGCAGAAAGCTGGGGGTGTGCAGGCCAGCGATCAGGGTTGCGTCATCGGTATCACCGGGTCGTCCGCCACCACCTTCTGTGAAGAAAATGACCGGCAGATGTTGCTCTTCCGCCACATGCAGAATCCGGTCAGTCTTGCGGTGGTTCATGGTGCCTTGGGTGCCGGCAAGCACAGTGTAATCGTACGCCAGCACTGCGCAGCGAGCCTGGTCTTCGCTGAAACTGTCACCGTTCACCGCGCCCACGCCCGTTACCAAACCGTCGGCCGGTGTGGATTGCATCAACTCCTCTGCTGACCGACGCTTGCGCTGGGCGGCGAAGGTGAGGGCGCCGTATTCCATGAAGCTGCCCGGGTCGCAGATATTGGCAACGTTTTCCCGTGCCGACAGCATGCCCCGCTTGTGGCGCTTGGCCATTACCTCCGGGCGGGCTTCATCCTGAGTCAACCGGTGGCGTTCGAAGCACTCTGCCAGATCCGGGCGTATGTGGTTCAGGTCGACCACTTTCTCCGCCGTCTCTATGTTTTTGGTGCCCTCGCCAGGCTCGATATAGGCAATCGCCTGGCCTTCGCTCACGTAGTCGCCATGTTCAAGTGGAAGACTATGAACACTGCCTGCAACGGAGGCTTGTATCTCATGCTCCATTTTCATGGCTTCAATAATGGCGAGGGTTTGGCCTTTGTGTACGCTTTCCCCTACCGCCACCAGAGCTTTGATCAATTGCCCTTGCATGGGAGCCAAGGCAGCCTCTGTACCTTCCGGGGCCTCTGTTCCGGGCTTGGTGTTATCGGTTTTTTGTGCCGGCCCAGTGGTGGAAAACAGGCGAGGGTGTTCCAGCTCGCACTTGGCAGCCAGCGCCGCCATCTGGTCGTCGACATAACGGGTATACACGCTGTTATCCGCAACATCGGATTGCGACAACAAAGCCTGCAAGAAGCTGATGTTTGTTCTGACACCTTCAACCCTGAACTGGCACAGTGCCCGGTAGGCTTTTCGCACGGATTGGGCGTAATTCTGTGAGCGGCTGTGCACAATAACCTTGGCTAACAAGGAGTCGAAATTAGGGTTGGTGGTGTACCCGTTGTAGCCGTATGTGTCGACCCGAACACCCGGGCCGCCGGGTGGTTCGAACACACTCAGCGTGCCGCCGCTTGGGCGGGTAGTTCCGCTGGCGTCGAGGGACTCCATATTGATGCGGCACTGAATGGCAAAACCGTTTGGTGCAGGGATATCGGTTTGCAGCAGCTGAAGACTCTGAAGGCTGGCTCCGCCAAGCACAGCAATCTGCGCCTGAACCAGATCAATTCCGGTGATTTCTTCGGTGATAGTGTGCTCTACCTGAAGCCTGGGGTTGGCCTCCATAAAGTAGAAGTCAGAACCGTTTGTGTCCACCAGAAACTCAAAGGTGCCAAGGCCTGCGTAGTTTACTTCCTGTGCCAGGCGTAAAGCCGCATCCAGCAATCGGTTCCGGGTGGTTTCGGAAAGCGTGGGGCTGGGGGCAATTTCAATCAGCTTCTGGTTGCGCCGCTGCAGGCTGCACTCGCGCTCCCATAGGTGTACGGCGTTTCCAAGGCCATCGCCCAACACCTGTACTTCGATATGGCGGGCGCGCTCGATAAGTTGTTCAACGTATAGATCGTCGTCGCCGAAAGCCGCTTTGGCTTCACGGGCGCAGGCGTGGAAATTGGCTTCAATATCATCGCCTGGCTGAACAATGCGCATGCCCCGGCCACCGCCGCCGGATATGGCTTTGATCACGGCTGAGGCATCGCCGCTCTGGTTGGCAATGAATGCTTTCACCTCGTCGAGAGAGGTGCGGCCTTGAGTGCCGGGCGTAATGGGCACGCCACACTTCTGTGCGAGCTGCCGTGCTGCAGCCTTATCCCCAAGCTGTTCAAGCGTGTTGGCATCGGGGCCGATAAACGTGATGCCTTGCTGCAGGCAGCGGCGAGACAATTCCGGATTCTCGCTTAAAAAACCGTACCCTGGGTGCAGGGCATCGGCACCTGCCTCAATCGCGGCCGCTATGATCGCCTCAATATCCAGATAGGCCTGAGCACCTTTACCGGGAAGCTTTATAGCCTGAGCCGCGTGTTGGATATGCAGGGATTGGCTATCGTCTTCAGAGTAGACCGCAACACACTCCAGCCCCATATCTCCGGCTGCTCTGGCGATTCGAATGGCGATTTCGCCGCGGTTGGCGATCAGTAGCTTGTTGAATTTCACTCACGCACCTTTTGTTCTGATTATCTTGTTCCGTGATTATGCGGTTGCCCAGGATTGTCTGGGCCTGGAAATAGCCAGCATAAATGAATGTGGATTCAATACATCAGAAGGGTAGCACGCTTATTAATCGCTGCCATCATGTAGCGTGAGGAAGGACACCATAATAGATGGCACTGAAATGACAGGCACTGCCGCCGATAACGAACAGGTGCCAAACCGCATGCATGTAGGGAATGCGGTCGGCCAGGTAAAAGACAACGCCGGCGGTGTAAACGATACCGCCAGCAATCGTGAGGGTTAGCGCGGTTTCGTTCAGGCTTGCCACCAGATCTGAGGAGGCAAACGTGATGAGCCAGCCCATGGCTATATAGATACCTACCCGTGCCAGTTTGAAGCGATTGGCGAAGATAACTTTCAAGACGACACCCGTTATAGCAAGCGACCAGATTATTGCAAAGAGCGTCCAGCCCACGGTGCCGCGCATGTTTACCAGCAGGAATGGGGTATAGGTACCGGCAATCAGCAGAAATATGGCGCAATGGTCGAGAGTTTTGAAGGCTTTTTTAAGCTCAGGCCGGCGTGAGCCGTGATACAACGCGGAGGCCATGTACAACAGAATCAGAGATGCGCCAAATATACTGAAACTGACGATTTTCCAGGTGTCGTTTAACTGCGTGGCGCCAACAATTAACGCAATGGTTCCGATTACGCTTAGCAGTGCGCCTATGCCGTGGGTGACGCTGTTCAGAAATTCTTCTATTCGCGAGTGCACAGATTTGGAAGAAGGTTGTAATGCAGTCATTGGGGTAAGGTCCGTGTTTTATCGTGGCAACACGGTACTTCAGCGTACACGTGTACGCAATGACTAACGGTAGCAGTTTTGCGAGCTATTCCTCAGTACTTTATCGCGCCGGTTTTGAGCCGGGAGAAGGTTGCAGGCACCACGCCCAGCCATGAGGCAAGCTGGTTGTCTGGCACACGTTTTACCAGCTCGGGGTACTCTTCAAGCAGCAATTGATAGCGTTCTTTGGCCGACATGGTGTGCTTACGGAACTCCCGCATGCTGGTAAGTTCTGCCAACTCTTCGGTGAGCGCCATGGCAAACTTGGGCCAGATGCCATCACCGTGAGAATGAATCGCGGCGCGGAAAGCCGCGAAGTCGGCAACCCATACGGTGGCGGGTGTGACCGTGGTGAGGCAAAGAGTGTTGCGTACCGTGCGGCTGCGGCCAAACACCGGCCACACCATATCGCCTTCGGTAAAGAAGTGGTGTATTGCCACTTTGCCACTGGGTGATTCCCGGAACAGGCGCATGATGCCGTGCTGAATCAGGTATACATTGGCCCAAGGGGTGTCGTGTTTTTCCATATCCGCTTCGGCATCGACCCGGCGTTGGTGAAACAGTCGCGTCAGGTCGCTTAAAAACCGTGCTTCCGGGGTGTCTTGCTTTTCGGTCAGGCGTATTCCAAATACGCGGCTCAGCCCGTTGAGCAAGGCCATTGACTGTGGCGCTGTCCCGTACTCGATGATGTCCGGGTTGTTTTCTCCGAGCATGCAGGGGGAGGAAGACAGTTCTGGGGTGGTGCTGCGGGTCATTGCGTAGTCGCCATTGGAATATGTGTCAATTATCCTAGCAGAGAGATGCTACAGGAAATGACTTAAATCATTAAGGCTTTTTCATTCACTCGATAATGACTTAGTGGCTGGTGAATTCTGGTCAGGCGGTTAAGATGGATTTCGTGTGGCGTTCGCGGTTGTGATACGCAATTTGAACGATCACAATTTGTTGAAATGTAACGGCCGGCAGGCAGCACAAGGCGGGTATCCCTGGCGGGTGTTGCTCGTTGAATTGAGCGCATCGGAAACACCTTATGAGAATTTCTCCGCCGACAGCCCGGCGCGACGTCAGTGGTAATGACAATCTGGTGTCGCTGATCAACATTATCTTCCTTCTGCTCATGTTTTTTATGATCGCGGGGCGTATTGCCGTAAGTGATGTGGTGCCATGATTCGTCATCGACACTGGGCTGTGGCCTTTGTTACCTCTGTGGCGTTGCACGCATTGGCGTTTTCGGTGTTAGTTCTTAAGCCTGATCAAGGCGCAGGCTTGCCTGGTCACTATGGCATTGAGGTGGAGCTGAGTATGCTGGGGGAAGGAGCGCAGGCCAGCGGAGAAGATAAGGAGCCGCAGGCGGGTGTGGCACCACCGGCTGAGCGGGCCTCCAAAGTCGAGCCTGAATCCGCACTAGAGCCAGAACCCGAACCCGAGCCCAAACCTGAGTCTTTGCCTGAGCCTGTACTGAAAACCAGACCTGTGCCGGCGCCAGAGCCAAAACCAGAGCCAGAACGGAAGCCCGCACAAACCTCAGCCGAGGTTGCAGGCAAGCCGATAGATGCCGGGATCAGCCCGGCAAATCCCGGCACTGGATCTGGCGGGAGCTCGGGCCCCGAGGGCGCAAGGTCTGGAGGTGGCAGCGCAGGTGACAGTGCCGCGAACGCAGGGGCCAAAGCCGCGGATGCGAGCAAATTATGGCAGGCAGAAGTGGCAGCGCATCTGGCACGCCATAAACACTACCCTATGCGTGCGCGGCGCATGCGGCAAGAAGCGGTAGTCACCCTGAGCTTTGTGGTTGCCCGTGATGGCAGTGTCAGAGCGTCTGAAATTACCGGGCTATCAGAGCACGCTGAACTGAACCGTGCGGTCGAGGAAATGCTGGAACGGGCCGAGCCTCTGCCCCGGTTCCCGGTTGATTTACCGGGGCAGGAGGTTCGCATGACCATTCCAGTTGAATTCAAACTACGGTAATCAGAAATTTAGCTGAGTACTCACGTAAACCGTCCGGCCCCTTTCAACATGGCGATAGTTCGGCGACTTGTCTGCCAGGTGCTCATCCCCAATGTTGTCAATGCCCGCGCGCAAGGTGACATCTTCGCCGAAGTCTTGGGCCACGCTGGCGTTCCAAAGTGTGTAGGCGGGCAGGTCGTCGGTGTCGGCACGGTATTGGCTGCCGGTGTACTCTGCGTTCAAACGGGCCGATAGACTAGCGGTTGCCTGCCAGTTCAAAAACGAGTTAAAGGTTCTACGTGGCCGGTACTCCAGTTCATCCCCGGTACCCAGGTCTTTGGTTCTGAGCCAGCCGAAATTGTTCTGCCAGGTAACAACAGGGTGGAGTTGCCAGGAAAACCCGGCTTCCAGTCCTGTAAGGCGGGCTTCGTCAACGTTGGCGAACTGAAATACAGATGTTTGTGGCGGTCTGGCTATAACAATTGGCTTGTTGATAATCAGGTCGCTTGCTTCGCTATGAAACACAGTAGCATTGAGACCTATAGCTTCGCCCTGCCAATCGATCGATAATTCATAAGAATCGATTTTTTCCGGCTTGATATCGCTATTGCCTATAAATTTGAAAAAGGGCACCGGTGTACTTTCATAGCTCGGTGAACTTTGCTTCAACGTTGGCGCACGGAATCCGCGGCCATATCCGCCCTTAACGATAAGCTGTGGTGTTGCTTCCCAAACCAGATAGGCGCGCGGGCTGGCTTCGCTGCCATAGTCTTCCTGGTGATCGTAACGCAGGCCTGCCGTCAGCAGCAGTTGCCCGGTCAGAGCGACCTCATCCTGCAAAAAGACAGCGGTATGATCAGCGTCGCTTTCGCCACCCTCAAGCTCGGTATTTTCAAGAGTTTCATGCCGTACTTCGGCGCCCACCGTTAGCCAGTGGTTACCAAGGGCGCGGCTGGTATGGGCATCGATAATTTCATCGGTAAGCGTTTGCGGGTCTGTGGCGGCTATGCCGGCTGTGCGCTCATTGCTGACCTCGACTTTGCTGCGGTAGGCCCGCATCTGGCTCACCCAGTTGGTAAACTCACCGTTCCAGGTTAAACCGAACCCGGATCGATCCACCTCGTAACGATTCTCATAATAAACCGGTGGTGCGGGTGGCCTGCTTCCTGCTTCGGCGTCAAATTCGCGTTCCTCGTTACTCATCGAGAATTGCAGTTCCAGTGATTGCTCAGGCGTAAGCTCCAGGAAAGCCGCAACGCTGCCGCGATTGGCCTTGCTGCCTTCGAGTTCACTCTGGCGGTTGTCTGCCGGATTCTGCGTTCTGTCCTGGCGTGACGTCTCCCCGGTAAAGCGCAGTCCCAGGCGCTCGGTAACAAGGCCCGAGGTGTATATGGATGCCAGTCCGCCGTTCACACTGTCATCACTGGTTTCACTGTTTGCCAGCGTTGAACCACGCAGCAACAGGTTGGTTTCCCATTCCTTGCCAGGCTTGCGGGTAATCGTATTGATGACGCCGCCCAGAGCGTCGGAGCCGTAGAGCGTAGACATAGGGCCACGGATGATCTCGATGCGCTCTACCGCCGACATAGGGACCCAGCCGTATTGGTAGTCGGCGTGGCCGAAGACATCATCACTGGCAGGAATACGTCCCCCATCTATGAGTGTGAGCACGTGCTTGCTATCCATGCCGCGCAAGGAAATGGATTTGCGCCCTATGCCACCACCCTGCGTGAAGGCAACTCCGGGCTCGCCAGCAACTGCAGACGGAAGGGAATCGGCATGGCGCGCGTCCAATTCTTCACGGGAAATTACCGAGCCGGAAGCCGGTGCCAAGCGCGTGTCAACGGGTGATAACGTGGCCGTTACCGAAATGGTATCTAATGTAATGGCCTCTGACGGTAGGGGTTCAGCAGCCTCTTGTGCCCACAAAACGGGGGCTGGCAACAGAACTGCAGCAAGGCACAAAAGGCCTGAATGGTTGTTGGTCACGGGTCGCACCAAGTTACTCAAGACGAAAGGTATGGTTTTGAAGCTCAACTCGCTATTCCTAATACCTGGTCCCAAACTCAGTTGGCAAGGCCAATACTGAGGGCCGGAGGACGGTTAATGCGGGCGGCTACCATATTCAGATACTGTTCTGGAGCCGCCACGTTCGCCAGCAAGCTTGCGCCTGCTTAACGTTTTCTAGTAGACGTCGTGCTGGGTGTTATAAACGTTGAACTTGCCAGTCGGAGTGACCAGACGTTCGTCGTCGATAACCTTCAGCAGTTTGCGGGTTTTGTCATCCACCACCACGATGGCTGACCTCTGCTCTTTGCCATTCCAAACAGAGAACCAAACCTCGTCACCTGCCACGTTATATTCTGGCTGAACGACACGCTTGGGGCCTTCGCCCAGGTTCGCCCACTCTGCAATCGGCAGTACTTCGTAGCCGCCTTCGAGGTTGTCGATGTCATACACCGCAACGCTCTGGCTGACGGATTCTGCAGGGTTCAGCGCCGTATCAACGTACAGGTTCTTAGACTTGGGGTGAGTTTTGATGAACAGTGAGCCGCCGCCCTGACCGTTGAGGGTGCGAACGACTTTCCAGGCTTTATCCGGATGTCCTTCGGGATCGGTACCAATCATCTGGATGGTGGGGTCGCCCAGGTGGCTGGTTGCCCAAACCGGGCCATGCTCAGGATCTACAAAGTTGGCGCCACGGCCAGGGTGAGGGATTTTCCCTACATCCACCAGGGCTTCCAGATTACGATCCTTGGAGTCAACAACGGCAATCTTGTCGGACTGGTTTGCCGCAGTCATGAAGTAGCGCATGCTGCTGTCCCAGCCGCCATCGTGCAGGAATCGGGCAGCATCAATGGTGGTGGTGCTCAGGCTGTCCAGGTTTTCGTAATTGACCAGCATGATCTTGCCGGTTTCTTTGATGTTAACAATGAACTCGGGGTGCGCATGGGATGCCACAATAGCGGCAACCCGAGGCTCGGGGTGATACTCCTGGGTGCCCACGGTCATGCCCCGGGTGGCCACGATCTTTTTAGGCTCCAGGGTTTGGCCATCCATAATTACAAACTGCGGTGGCCAGTAGGCACCGGCAATGGCGTACTCGTCTTCATAACCTTTGTACTTGGAGGTTTCGACCGAGCGAGCTTCCAGGCCAATCTTGATCTTGGCAACGGTGTCAGGATGCTCCATCCACAGATCAACCATGTTGATCAGCGCATCGCGGCCAATAACAAACAGGTAGCGGCCAGAGGCCGACATGCGGGAGATGTGTACCGCATAACCGGTTTTGATAATTTCCACGATTTCTTTGGTGCCGCCGTCAATCAGGGCAATCTCACCGGCATCCCGCAGAGTGACGCTGAACAGGTTTTGAAGGTCCAGCTTGTTCATCTGCTTCTTGGGGCGGTCTTCAGGTGCTATAAGCACTTCCCATGTGGCCTTCATATCGGCCAGACCCCACTCAGGAGGTGCGGGTGGCTCATGCATCAGGTACTTTGCCATCATCTCGACTTCAGCTTCACTGAGCTCACCCGAAGTGCCCCAGTTCGGCATGCCGGCTGGTGAGCCGTAGGTGATGAACATTTTGAGGTAGTCGATACCCCGCTCCTGGGTAACGTCTGGCGTCAGTGCCGAGCCAGTGGCACCTTTACGCAGTACCCCGTGACAACCTGCGCAGCGTTCGAAGAAAATCTTTTTGGATTTTTCAAATTCAGCGTCAGAGAGATCGGGGGCTCCTGGGGAGCGGACGATCTTGGCCGACTCCGAGTCAATGGGGCTTGGGGTGCCTTCGTATGCAGCTTCTGTGGAATCGGGATGGGTAGTTGCAGCGCTTGCATTCATCACGCCAAAAGACGCGACAGACATGGCAAGCACCAGTGGTTTTAATAGTGGATTGTTTGCTCTCATCAGGCTATCTCCTTGAATTAGAGTGCTATTAGGTTTCTCTTCTTTAGTCTGATGAACATTGATTAAAATCAGATGTATGCCATTTGATTAGTGGGTACCCACCCATGGGTATAACCAAAGAGTTGTTGTAGTAGAGAGCGTTTTTAACCAGTATTATAAATGCATTTAAAGGGCGGTAGAATCAATGCCTATCGCTGCGCCGAATGAATGAAAAACAGGTGCTTGCAGTTTTCCTGAATGGGTTTGCGGCTTTGCCAGAACTGATAGTCAGTAACAGAGGGTTGTGATACATGACGTTTTACCAGCCAGTTGGTAATGAAATAGAGCTGTTCCAGGCAGCAGCCGATAACGGCCTGCCGGTTCTTATCAAAGGCCCCACAGGCTGCGGTAAAACCCGGTTTGTGCGCTATATGGCGGAGAAACTCAATCGTCCCGTTTACACCGTTGCCTGCCACGACGACCTGACGGCGGCTGATCTGGTTGGTCGGCACCTGATAGGCCCCGAAGGCACCTATTGGCAAGACGGCCCCTTGACCCGAGCCGTACGCGAAGGCGGTATTTGCTACCTCGACGAAGTGGTCGAAGCCCGAAAGGACACAACCGTGGTACTGCACCCGCTGGCAGACGACCGCCGGGAGCTGCCCATAGAACGTACCGGTGAGCTGCTTACCGCTGCGCCCGGCTTTATGCTGGTGGTCTCCTACAACCCAGGCTACCAGAGCCTGCTCAAGGGCATGAAGCCCAGTACGCGCCAGAGATTCGTATCACTGAGGTTTGATTACCCCTCTGAGGAGGCGGAGCAAACCATCGTGACGGAAGAATCCGGATGCGACCGTGATCTTGCCAAGCAGTTGGTGAATCTTGCGACAGCCTTGCGCAACCTGAAAGATCACGATCTGGAAGAAGCTGCATCAACCCGGCTGCTGATACATACAGCGCTATTGATTCGCGCTGGCCTGCCAGCGGCGGAAGCCTGCCGCGCAGGCATGATCGAACCATTGTCAGACGACGAAGCAACCGTTATTTCATTGATGGAGGTGGTATATGCCGTATTCGGGCGCCCGGAAGAAAGCTGCTAGCGGGGCGATTGTTCCTGTTGTCTGGTATTTGCTGAACTTGTTGGCAACGCCGGTTATCGGTTTTTTGATTCTGCTGTGGTTGTTCATTAACAGCTCTGGAACCAACGAACTGCGTCGAGCTCATACGCGGGCGGCCATGTTCATGTCGCTGCTGGGCTTTATTCTGATCAGTACCGGGATAGCTCTAAGCTGGGTGTTCATCGGCGATGTGGGCCACTTCGGTACATTTGCTCTGGTATGGGCAATCGCGCTTCACACAGGGTTTGTATTGTGGGGAATGATTTCCCTAGCGCAGGCTATGTCTGAGAAGATGCCTTATTTCCCGGAGAAATGGCTCTAACTCCAATGTTGATGGCGTCAGGGAAGACAGCTTTCCAAAACTGTGCGGAGCCATGGATGGCGGAGCCAAGCGTACACGGACGTATTCACAGCGTGTTTTGGAAAGCTGTCTTCCCTGATGCCTTGCACGGTGTTTGATCAAAGCTTGGAGGGCTGACTCTCATCATGTGATCGTATGAAACCCTGCAACCGCAACAATCACCACCGGCGCCCAGGACTGGGCAATCATCCTCCACCCGCGTGGTGCATTCTTCATCTCCATGAAGTGATCTACCAGGAGCATGGCTTTCACAATCACCATTCCGAAAACCAGCCAGGCCAGAAACTCAGGCCCGATACCGGCCTTTAGAGCGATCACCGGCAAGGCCGTGCAAATCATTAAAGCAAAATAGACAGTCAGCATCCCAAGCCCTCCCTAGGCCAGTACGTAAATCATCGGAAACAACACCAGCCACACCAGATCCACCATGTGCCAGTATGAAGCGCCAGACTCCATGCCGTTCATATCCGAACCGTCGTAGTCACCGTTGCCGACTTTAACCGCAAGAATAACCAGAATGACCTGCCCCAGAATGACGTGCATGAAGTGAAAAAACGTCAGAAAAAAGTAGAACATGAAAAATGTGTCTGTACCCAGGTTGTAGCCCTGGCTGTAAAGGTTCACGTATTCGTACATTTTGCCCACGGTGTAAATGCAGGAAACCGAAACTGCCAGCCACAGCCGCCATTGCACACCCGAGTGCCTGTTACGGAGCTGATGGGCAGCCGTTGCGACGAAATAGCTGGCGGTGATCAGCGCAGCAGTATTCAGCAGCCCGATTAATGGGTGCAGCACTTCGCGGCCAGCGTGGAAGGTGGCTGGGTCCATACTGCGGGCAACGGCAAAGCCGATGAACATAATGCCGAATACCGCCAACTCGGCGAAAATGAAGATCCATACGGCGATGTCACCGGGAAGCTGGCGAGTATCGGTTTCTGGAGCAAGGTTAAAGTGAGTCATATCGCTCCTGTCATTGCGTGATATTCAGGTAGAGTTTCGGTAGCTGCAAGGGCAACTGTGCCGGGTCGCGGATGACCACGAAGTTGCTGCTGCCGAATACATAGGGCAGGTATTCGCTAGCCTCGTCATCAATGGTGACGCAGAAGGGGGTCAGCCCGGCTTTCTGTGCTTCCTGAACTGCCATGCGTGTATCTTCCACGCCGTAGCGGCCCTCGTAGATATCCAGATCGTTTGGCTTGCCGTCGGTCAGTAATAACAGGATTTTCTGATGCTCATGGCGCGTCTCCAGCAATTTTGTTGCCTGGCGAATGGCGGCACCCATGCGGGTATAAAAGCCCGGTTCCAAAGCCTGTATCCGGCCCCGAATGGTGCTGGTATAGGGCTCGTCGAAGCTTTTTAGATGGTGAAACCGTACATGGTCGCGGCGCCGGGATGAAAACGCGAACAGGGCAAAGGGATCGCGACTTGCCTGCAAGGCTTCACTGAGCAGTTGCAGGCCGTCACGGGCAACGTCGATAACACGCTGATGGTTGTTAATGTAGGTTTCGGTCGATAGCGATATATCCGCCAGTACCAGGCAGGCAAGGTCGCGCTGGCTTTGCTGGCAGCGGCGGAACAGCTTTTGGTCGATAATGCCCTGGCCGCGCCGGTGTTGTACTTCCCGTTCGAGGCAAGCGTCAAGATCCAGCTCGTCGCCGTCCAATTGCCGTTTTTGCCACTGTTTGAGTGGCTTAAGCGCGCTGAACTGCCGTTGCAGACGCTTGGCAGGTCGCCGCAGTGCCTCGGGAAGCTCTGCGGGCACAGCGTCCTTTGCGAGCAGTGGCTGAAGGCAGCAGAAGGCCTCGCGGTAGCTTTGGCTGCGCCAGTCCCACTCTGGCAAGTGAATGCCTGGGCCGAGGTGCAGGTCATCATGCTCTTCTGAGGGTAGATCCAAATCAAACTTGATAGCTGATGACGTTTCTTTGCGGTCGTTGGATACCGAGATCATGTCCATGTCATCTGCCACGGCTTCTGCATCTTCTTCGTCGGTATCATCCCCCGCCCGGTCAACCGGAATGAACTCAGTCCAGGAGAACAGGCTTTCTAACCGGAAGATCATCAAACCCTGATTGCGGTCAAACGCTTCTACCCGCTCTGCCTGCTTGCGCTTGTTCTTTTTGGTGAGGCCGCCCGGGCTGGATTGTGTGTCTTCATCGCCGGTTACCTGTCCGCTGGATTTTCCTTGCTCCAGAGCCGGGTAGAGCCAGAGGATGACAGGCCAGGGATCCGTGTCGGCAGGTGGCAGGGCAGGGACACTACCGGGATGAATCAGCGCCTGGCAGATGGCCTGTTCGCGGATGGCTTCCGGGTCGGTCAGGCTGTCCGGGTCAGGGCGCCAGTACAGAACATGCTTGACCAGACGCTGGTAAACATTTTCCAAGCCTGGCCAGCGTGAGAGAACATCCTGTACCAGAGCCTGGTTGCCGGTAAACCAATCACTGTCCGCTGCGGCCGGGGTGGCCGCAAGTGCAGCCAGCCAGATGTAGAGATCCCGGTTTAACTGCTTCGATGGGAATCGGGCAACTTTTTCAGGCAGGCGTAGGTTTTGGTCGTCCCGCCATGCCAGCTCAAATTTACGATGTGTTCCTGCAAGCTTGTGCAAGAATTTACGGCGCAGGCGAAAGTGTCGGGGTTCTGCAGTCACCAGGCTGAGCGCCGGGTCGCCTCCAAAGGCACGGAATACAATGCCCAGGCTGCGAGCTTCGTCTTTCAGGTAAACGGCGTGCTCGGGGAACTCACCCAGAGCCTGGCGAGTGATGTACTCATGCCATTTGTAGCCGACCCACTCTTCCATTTCGAGTTCCTTTTAGGCCCGCGGACGGACGAGTTTGCTGGAAAGCAGGGCCGGAAACGAGTTCCGGCCCTGTGGGTTGGAAGGACGTTGGTTTATGCGTCCTGAATAGCAGCGCCGCGAACTTCCTCGTCAAAAGACGCTTGTCCCTTGATAAAGAAGCTACCGAAATACACCACCAGACCCGCCATAAAGAAACAGCCTGCAATCATGCGTGCCCAATAGAAGAGTACGATGTTGTCCTGGGTAGCCATGAAGGACAGCGCTTCACCGCTTTCCGGAATACGCTGCAGCCAGATTTGCAAGATGCCCGCACCGGTCAGGAACAGCGTGATGAACACCATGGAGATGGTCATTAACCAGAAGCCCCACATTTCCACAACCTGGGCAGTATTACTGTTGCCGTAGGGTCGGCCGCGCATGATCGGCATGGCGTAGGAAATGATGGTGAGCACAATCATCACATAAGCACCGTAGAAGGCCATGTGGCCGTGGGCTGCAGTGAGCTGGGTGCCGTGGGTGTAATAGTTGATGGGTGCCAGTGTGTGAAGAAAGCCCCACACGCCTGCGCCGAGGAATGCCATTACAGCCGTACCCATGGCCCAAAGCATCGCTGCCTTGTTGGGGTGGTTGCGCTTACGCCGGTTGATCATGGTGAAGGCAAACAGCACCATCATGAAGAACGGCAGGGGCTCCAATGCCGAAAACACAGAGCCCAACCACAGCCAGTACTCAGGTGGCCCAATCCAGAAGAAGTGGTGACCGGTACCGATGATGCCGGTAATCAGCGCCATAGCGATGATGATGTACAGCCACTTTTCGATCACTTCCCGGTCTACACCGGTGATCTTGATCAACACGTAAGCCAGAATCGCGGCCATGATTAATTCCCACACACCTTCAACCCACAGGTGCACCACAAACCACCAGAAGTACTTGTCGGTGGTGAGGTTACTTGGGTTGTAGAAGGAGAACAGCCAGAGTACTGCCAAGCCGATCAGGCCGGTAATCAGTACAATGTTGACCACGGTTTTGCGGCCTTTCAGGGCAGTCATCATGATGTTGAACAAGAAGCCCACCACCACGAGGGCTATGCCTATCTTGGTAATTGTCGGCTGTTCAAGAAATTCCCTGCCCATGGTGGGCAAGAGTTTATTCATGGTGATGTCCGCCAAGGTGGCGTAATCCACAAACAAATAACCAAGAATGGTCAATGTGCCAGCAACGGCAAAGACCCAGAACAGAATCCAGGCAAGCAGCGGGCTGTATAGCTCGGTTTGTGCTTCTTCTGGCACCAGATAATAGGTGGCGCCCATAAAACCGAACAATAGCCAAACGATCAGCAGGTTGGTATGAACCATTCGCGCAACGTTGAAGGGAATTTCCGGGAACAGGAAATCGCCCACTACGTATTGCATGCCCAGCACCAAACCGAACACGATTTGGCCAGCGAAGAGCACCAGGGCAAAGATGAAGTAGGGCATGGCGACCCGTTGAGACTCGTATTTCATGTTTTCTCCTTTACCCTTCGATGTTTGGTGGCCAGCCGTTGTCGTCGATCTTGGATGTCCATTCGAGGAATGAGGACAGATCGTTGATTTCCTGGTCGGTCAGGTTGAATTGCGGCATCTGCCGGCGGCCGGGCACGTTCGTGGGCATGGCGTTCATCCAGGCGTTCATGTATGCCTTGAAGACGTCGCTGTCGGCCGCGCCACGACGGTCGAATACGTTGGCAAGTTCAGGTGCAAAATACGCACCTTCGCCCATGAGGGAGTGGCAGCCTACGCAGTTATTGTTTTCCCAGACGTGTTTGCCCCGGACAACCTCTTCGGTAAGCTGATCCCTGTTATCTCTTTCGGGCATAGCCCGGGATTGGGTGTCAAAAGTCAGAACCAGAAACAACAGGATGAAGAACGTGCTTCCTCCCAGATATATGTTTCTGGCCATGCTTTTGGTAAAGCGTTCGGCCATTGGTCTCTCTCCTTGGTCGTTATGGAATACCTGACTGCATTACTAGGATATAAAGATGTATCCGAAATACTGTTGACGATTATCAAGCAAAGTCAGAAATCACACCACTGCGCAGGGGAGTTACCTCTTGATGGGTAGCTGTTAGACTTCACGCCCTGCTTTTTGCCCAAATGTCCGGAGAAATAATGGCCGCAGCACTGGCGTTGTTTATCAAGCTAATTCCGCTATACGTAACGGTTGCTCTTGGATGGGTGGCGGGCCGTTATCTGGAGGCCAGTGGCAAGCATATTGCGGGCATCATGCTTTACATTGTTACGCCCTCTGTGGTGTTCTCCGGCGTGATGGCTGCACCGCTTTCGCCGGAAGTCATCCTCCTGCCATTTTTGGTGTTCGGGTTTGCAACGGTGATTGCTCTCGCTCACTTGAGGTTGGCGAGGCGGGTGTTGACCGACGGCAGTGCCGGCATGATTCCCCTATGTGTCGCTTCGGGGAATACGGGGTATTTTGGCGTGCCGGTGGCGCTGCTGTTGTTTGGCGAAGAAGGGCTGGCGCTCTATATCGTGTGCATGCTGGGTGTCACCCTGTTCGAAAGTTCGGTGGGGTATTACCTTGCAGCGCGGGGCCGGCATGATCTGAAAGATTCACTTTTGCGCGTCGTCAAATTGCCCTCGGTATACGCCTTTCTGGTCGCCGTCGTTCTTAACCTTTCAGAAATTGGTATTCCTGAAGTGTTTGTACCGCTGTTCGATAACCTGCGCGGTGCCTACAGCATTCTGGGCATGATGATTATTGGTATGAGTATCAGCAGCTTTCGTGGGCTGGCGGGCAATATTCGGTTTACGGCGTTGGCGTTTTTCGGCAAGTTTGTGGCCTGGCCGGTACTGGCAACGGTATTCTGGTGGCTGGACTCACAGTTTTTAGGCATTTATGAGCCGGCCGTCCATAAAGCTATTTTCCTGATCTCCATTACCCCCATAGCCGCCAACACAGTTGTCATTGCCACCTTGCTGGATACGTCCCCGCGGCAGGCCGCGGGGACGGTTATGCTGTCGACCCTCTTTGCACTGGTGTTTATACCAGTGATGATTTCGCTGGCTTTCTGAACAGCTTTCTTGCCAGGATCGGCAATAGCCCTGCGAGCGCCCCAATGAGGGCTCCTAGCCCATGAGCTTGCTGAATGACGCGGCCACCGATGAAAGAGTTTTCAGCGGAGTGCCCATAAACGAGGTTCTCCAGAGCCAGTTTCAACGATACAACCGCCAGCACCAGAAGGCTCCATCGCCGCTCAGTGCTGAGGTTAAAGAGTGCCGTATAAACCAGGAGCCCGTGCAGAGCGCCGGAAAATCCTCGGTACCACACCAGATCTGGCACGAGCCATAAGAGACCCAGTGAAATGAGTACCGGCGAGATGAGCAGGAACGCAACCCAGACGGTCAAAGGGGGGTGCCGCCTGAACAGCAAGCCGATAATTGCCAAACCTGCAAGGTTTAACGCTAAATGCTCAGCGCCAAGATGAACCCAGTGGCCGGTTAACAAGCGCCAGTATTCGTAACTCTGCAGGCCACTGCGAGACCATTCCAGCAGAGCTGGCGGCATGAGTGTGCAGGCACCCAGAACCATCGCCAGCAAGGCAAACCGTCGCCAATGGCGCAGTGGTAAAATTCGGGACTCAGTTGTCATAAACACATAACGTTACGCAGCCTTCGTGGCAGGCCGGCCCGATATTCGGTAAATTTCCGAAAAAACCGTCTAATGTAGAGTTTTACCATGATTTTCAGGTTCATACCCAGTGTTGTATCCATCATTCTCCTGTCCATTTTGTGGGCACTGCCTGCGGTAGCCGAAACCGGAAAGGTTCAACCGGTGTGGATCGACGGCCACAACTACGATGCACATCTCAAGCGGAACCTGCGATTTGGGTCCAATGAGGGTGAACATTACGAAGGCTATTTTCCGGAAGACCCGGAAAGCTGGGTGCGTGTTTCTTTCCTGGATAATAGCTGGGAAGGCATGGCCTATGCCTTCGGGCGGATGCACACCATTGGCGGCAACGATAAGCCTGCCACGTTCAGCTTCAGTCGCAACGAAGAGCCACCGCAATGCGGTGTGGACCACCTCCACGGCGATTCCATGATTACACCGGAAAGCCTGGTTGGCCCCGCAATGGCTCGAGCCGTAACGGAAAACTACGATGTGCTCTGTACAGACAAGGTTGATGGTGCTTGCCTGATGCTGGAACTGGAGCTGGCGTTTGACCAGCAGTTTCAGGAGCGCTTTGCGCAACCTGAAGCGCGGGCCGGTGCGATCATGAATATGGTGGAAGGCTTCTACAAAGACCAGCTCGGTATTATTTTCGATACGCTGTCGCTGACGTTTCTCGATAGCGCTCAGGACAGGGTGTTCAGCGACACAACAGAAGCTGGTGATTTGCTCTCGGATGTTAGTGACAAGCGCGCTGCGGGAGCTGTCCGTTTTCTGAAAAGTGATCGCTCCATTTTCCACTTTGTCAGTGGCCGGGATTTCAATGGCAGCACGGCCGGCATGGCCTGGGTAGGCTCTCTCTGCGGTACCGGTCGGTATGCTACAGGCGTTACCAATGCGTTTAATAGCAACACTGTCACTGCATTGGTGGTTGCCCACGAGATTGGCCATAACCTGGGTGCGAGGCATGATGGTCAGGGCGGGGAAGGTGCGGCGTGCGAGTCCGGTCAATTCATTATGGGGCCGAGCGTCAATAGCAATGTGAGCAGCTTTTCAAGTTGTTCCTATGTTTCAATGACCCGAAAAATCTCCTCGCTTGGGGCGGTTGAACAGTGTTTTAACTTCCCGGCGGATGTCTCGTTGTCTGCAGTCAACGGTAACCCTTCTGAAGTGAAGCAAGGGGCGCCTTTTCAAGCGAATTTTCAGGTTGATTACCAGGATGCCAGCCAGCAAAAGGCTGATCGTGTCACTGTTGGCGGCGTGATTGGTAAGGGAGAAGGGCGCCTGGTTGGCGTCAGTCTCGGCGGTAAGGCATGTAGTCTGACGGGCCCGGCTGATAACTCAGATGGCTTCCGTTGCCCCGAAGTAGTAGCAAGATCTGGGCTCACGCTCAGTATTCAGGCTGAAGCTGGCAGCAGTGTCTCGTTCAACCTGCTACAGAGCGCAGCCCTGATCAGCGACAGCGGTGAGGTGAAGGATATTCTACCGCAGAACGATGAGTTGATGACCCGGATAGCGCTTGCGGCAAATGAGCCTGCTGTGCCTGAAGAACCAGGTAATGAAGACACCCAGCCTTCTGCGCCGGATGCACCGACGAATAGCAATTCCAGATCTGATAGTGGCGGCGGTGGAGCCGTCAGCCTGGCTTGGTTGCTGTTGGGAGTGTTTGCGGTAGCTGCTCGCCGGAAGCGATTAAAATGATGGCGCTGTGGTCAGCGACACCGCAACGCGTGTCAGTATTCTTGATAGCTTTGTTGCTAGCCGGATGTGGCACAGCTGCATCCGATGCTTCTACAGGGCAACCTGAAACTACGCCCGAAACCTTGGGTCAGGCTCAGGCGCTATGGAGTGACAAAGGCATCGCTGATTATCAGATAACGGTTCAGCAATCCTGTTTCTGTCCGGCGTATCTGCGCCAGCCTATTCGAGTCACGGTGGCTGACGGCAAGCTGGTCGACGTAACCGGGCTTGAGCAGCTGATTCAGGACCCAAGCCAACTTGATGCCGAGCGACTGACGGTCCCCGGTATGTTCAGATTCATCGAACGGGCCGAGCGGAGAGACGTTCACCGATTAAAAGTGGATTACGACCCCCGCTACGGTTTCCCCGTCTACATCGATTACGACGGGCACGAAATGATTGCCGACGACGAGTACCAGTACGAGTTATCGGACTTCCAGCGTGGCGCCGGCCACTGAAGCCTGCTTTGCATTGGCAATGTCCTGGCGGGCATGACGCACCACGCTCACCCCTGCGGTAATTGCCAAAGTACCCATAATGGCGGCGACTACAAGATCCGGCCAGGCGCTGGCGGTCCCAAACACACCCAGTGCAGCCGCCATTACAGCCAGGTTGCTGATGGCATCGTTCCGGCTGCATAGCCAAACCGAACGCATATCCGAATCACCATCGCGAAATTTGAAAAGAATAAGTGCCACAGACAGGTTAGCGACCAGCGCCAGCAGGCCAACTGAGCCCATGGTGAAAGCTTCTGGCGTGGTGCCCTGCTGTAAGACCCATAGAGCGCGAGCCCAGACAATCGCACCGAAAACCGTCATGGTAATGCCTTTGACCATCGCCGCGCGGCCACGCCAGAGCAGGCCCATGTTCAGTACGCAAAGAGACAGAATGTAGTTGGCGCTATCGCCGAAGAAGTCGATGGCATCCGCCATGAGCGACACCGAGCCAGAAGTAAGGCTGGCAACACCTTCCACGAAAAACATGGCCAGGTTCACCCAGAGCGCAATCCAGAGCGCGCGACGAAAGCCGGTGCCAGGGGTTTTCAGTTCCGGGCCAGGGCAGCTACAGGCCATAAAACACCTCCTTGATTAGGTAGGCTTGTATTAAAAACCCTGTAGCTACTATAGGGTCAACCCCCTGAGCTTACACTTTATCAAACCGTTAACTTTTCCCCGGCTTGTGGGTTCCGGGAACGTGGTTTTCATGGTCGCCAGCGTCACGTGGTGAGGGTTCAAGGTCAGCGCTGCTAAGCCCTCCCATAATGCCGCACTCCTGCACGGTTCCTGCATCTGAGCAGGCCTTTTGCAGCTGTTGCAGAGTGTTTTCGAGGTTTGTGAGCTCCTTCAGGCGCTCCCGCACATGGTTGAGGTGGCTGGCCAGGAGTTCATCCACCTGTTGGCAATCTGCTTCCGGGTTTTCAGACAGCCGGATCAACTCGCGTATCTCATCCTGAGCCATATCCAGATTGCGGCAGCGCTTTATAAACAGGAGTCGATCCAGGTGTGCACTACGATAAGCGCGGTAGCCGCTAACGTCCCGTTCCGGTGTCGGCAACAACCCGATTTTTTCGTAATACCGGATGGTTTCCACGGCAACGGCTGAGTGTTGGGATATCTCACCGATTTTCATCGTATTGGCACTTCCTGAGTATTATTGATCTGGTGTGTGTCAGGGTTGGGCTGTTTTGGTTATGGTAGAGGGTAACCCTACTATTTGTGAACTAACTGACGGATAGCATCTGTCTATACGCCTCTGAAATGCCAAAGGACTGTTTATGGACCGCATGGGTGAGCGCCTATCTATTCCTTCGGTGCTGATACTGGATTGGCACGGAACCTTGGTGGACACCCACGACGCCATGTTCAGCGCCATGGAGGAGATGCTGCCGCAGCTGGAAGAACTGGGGCTGGTGGATCAGCTGCTGCCGGAGGAGCAGTGCCGCACTGAAGATGATGCGAGGCTGGTTCGCTACATACGCATTTTCAGGCGCCTGCACCCGCGAATTCTGGCGGAGCGCAGGGTGTCGAGAACAGACATATTCAATGCCATCTTTGGTGACAACACAGCGGCCAAGCTGATTGCGCACCAAGCCTACAATCAAGCGTACCGGCGTTTCTTCGGGCAGGTTCGACCCTTTCAACCGGGAGCTTATGAATACCTGTCGGCCCTGAAAGCCATGGGCATTCGTTTGGCGGTGGCCACCAACAGAAACCGGGAGTTTTTTGATAAGGAATTGAAAACCGTTGATGAGGGGCGCTGGCAGGATCTGTTCGAGGTGGCGATTTGCGCCGATGATGTCACCGAATACAAGCCTGACCCCCAGATAATCAATACAATTCTTGAGAAGCTGAACCTTCCCGCAGACCAGCGCGCCTGGTACCTTGGCGACAGCTACGTGGATATGCTGACAGCGCATCGAGCAGGCATTTCAGGTGTTTTTTATAACGGTGCCCAATGGGAAGCGGATCGAATTCGCAGTTGGTTTACCCGCCGGGACGAGCCCGTGGCGGTTCTGGACAGTTTTGAAGAATTGATGGATCTGCTGGCGCTGATTGAGCGGGATGAACCTGAGCAATTCCTGCAACTGCCAGCAGAAGTGCGGCCGGCTCCCTTCCCGCCACCGGAGCGCCCGGAACCCCGCATAGAGCCAGACTGGCACCCCGCAGTGGTCAAGCTTATACGGCCCGAAGTGATCCTGTTTGATTGGCATGCCACTCTAGTGGACACCCTCGATGCCATGTACCACGCAGTGGATGACATGTTCCCGGATTTTCACAAGCTCGGGTTGATGGAGCGCATGGTGGCGCCGGAAGACAGCAAAACCCCGGAAGATGCCAAACTGGTGGCCTATGTTCGCGAGTTTGCCAAGCTGCACCCCAAGGTAAAGGCCGACCGAAAAATCTCCCGCACGGATATTTTTGAAGTGCTTTTTGGTGATGATCAGGACGCAAAGCAGATCGCCCACAAGGCCTTCAATCACCATTACCGCAATCACTATGGCACGGTAAAAGCCTTTGAGGCGAACGTGCGGGCGGTGCTGGAGGGTTTGCGGCGCCTGAATATTCAGGTGGGGGTGATCACCAACCGTGACCGTGAGTTTTTCGAGCACGAACTGGCGGCTGTTGAAGACACCGGTTGGGTGGAGCTGTTTGATGTAGACGTGTGCGGTGATGACACGCCCTTGCGCAAGCCCCATCCAGATCAGCTCTTGCTGGCGGTGCAGAAACTGGATTACCCGCCCGACCCCAGCGTGTGGTACGTGGGTGACAGCACCACCGATGTGATTGCTGCCAAACGTGCGGGCATGACCTCCGTATTCTTCAACGGTGCACAGTGGGATCTACCCTGGCTGAACCGTATATTTCCGGGCACCCATAAGCACCCGGACAAACCCGATGTGGTGGTAAATGATTTCTCGGAATTCTGGGCACTGGTGCTTGCCTGCGAGATTGGGCCGCCCTAAATGCCCATGGCCTTTTCTATATCCAGGCCGATTACGATGACACCGTTTGGTGTGTTCTCGCTGGCCGAAACGATCGGAGCACTCACAGTAATCTGAAACCTTGCGGTTGATTGATCGTAACGTATGGGGGAGATGAAAAACGGTTTTTGATCCTGTGGATCGGCCGCCAGTTCCGGCCCTGCCACCTCGAGAAACTTGAGCTCATCGCCCTGCCAATAGTCAGAGGTGAGTTGACTCATGGCGGCAATGCTTCCCATGCTGTTGACTAGCATGATCTCTGTGACCAGGCCCTTATAGGAGCTCTGCCATACTTCCAGAGTTTTTGATGCTGGCAGGGCCAGAATATGCGCTGCCAGTGGCGGCACAGTCTTTGGTGCCAGAGCCTGCCATTTGCTGTCGATGTTGAGGACTTCGGCGAACGAGCCTGGTTGCGGACCGGCTTTCAGAGCCTGTTGTATGTTCAGCAGCTTTGTGAGCTCTGCCAGCAATCGCTTTGTCAGAGATTCAATGTGTTTTATCTCCCGGCTGGTGGGCGTCAGTGTTTTGGCTGTGCAGCTTGGGAGTGCCTTATTGAACTCGGGTAAAAATTCCGGGTGTGCCTTTTGGAAGGTCTCAGCTACGTAAAAGTGAAGAGGTGCATAGCGAAGGAAGTGCGAATTGAGGCTCTCTGTTGAGAGTTCATTCCTGGCGCGTAGCCATATCATAACGCGCTCATCCATTAGGGCAGTATCAATTCGCCCTCTCTCCAGTAACGCGAGGAGCTGCGACGGCGAAGTGACGCTCAGATACACCTCGTAGCCATTTGCCAACAGCCAGGCTTCCTCGTTACTGCCATCCACAACACCTATGCGTCGCAGATCTGGTTCGGCAGTTGGGTCTTGAGTGAAGAAGTACCATTTCTCCAGCGCAACGGGATAACTGCGGCTGGCGATGGTGTCCAGCTCTGCAGAAGGGTCTGCTGCGAAATAGCCGTCTACGCTGTTCTTTCGGAGTGAATAGATAGCCCGCTTCTGGGGCGCGAGGGTAATGTTGGCAGACCATCCGGCCAGTTCTGCGGCACAGGTTACCGTGTCTACGGTTTCGCCGGTTATGCTGCGGTGCCCGTTTCCAATTATTTCAACCACCTGATAGGGCGGGGCATCAAAGGTGACAAGCTCCAGTTCAGGTGGCTGGGCCAGGCATGCTGGAACAATAAGAAATGCAAGGGTGCCGAGTGCCCGTGGCCGGTATTCCATAGTGACCGCTCATTCCATTGTTTCGGCTAGATGTGAAGTGCATAGGACACTAGCAGTTGTAGTACTTTTTTCAAATAATTTCAATCTGCTGCAACAGGCTCTCTCCCCGTTTGAGCAACGCCTCACGCTTCTCCGGTATTTTTGACAGGCTATTTTTGGCTTGTTTTCGTGAGAAACATTTCGGCAATTAACCCATTATAGGTAGCCTGAATACGCACTAGGCATAAGGGTGGTTCCGTTGCCAAGCTGTTAAAATCCGGTCAATGGTATGCACACAGCTGTCGAAATGACTCGCATCAAGATGTGCTCAGCCTGCATAGCCTAAAATGCGCGGCTATCCGGCTGGTACCACACATCACGCGCTCAGAGCTTTAATTATGACCTCCAAACCCGCACCGCAAACTTCTGAATCAACCCTTCCTGAGTTCATGTGGGATGATGCGCTGATCAAGCGTTACGATCTCAGCGGTCCGCGTTATACATCGTATCCGACGGCTGTGGAGTTTAATCAGAACTACCCGATTGAGCAGATGGTAGAGGCCGCTGCTCGCAGCAAGGCCAGCAACCGCCCACTGTCTCTGTATACCCACCTGCCGTTTTGTGCGCACCTTTGTTATTACTGCGCCTGCAACAAGGTGATTACCAAGAAGCGCGACAAGGCCATGCCTTATGTTGAGCGTGTTCTGAAAGAGGCCGCCATGCAGTCCAAACTGTTTGGTTCGGACCGCCCGGTAAAACAGCTTCACTGGGGTGGCGGCACGCCAACATTTTTGGCTAACGATGTTATGCAGGAGTTGATGGAAGGCTACGCCGAACTGTTCAACCTGCAGAGCGATGATGAACGTGACTACAGCGTGGAGATTGATCCCCGTGAAGTAGATCAGGACACCCTGCCAACACTTTGGAAGCTTGGCTTTAATCGCATCAGCCTGGGTGTACAGGATGTGAATCCGGAAGTTCAGAAAGCGGTTAACCGCATCCAGCCCCGGGAAATGACCGAAGCGGTGTTGCGGGAGGCCCGTCAGCTCGGGTTCCGGTCTATTAACCTTGATCTTATTTACGGCTTGCCGCACCAGACTCCGGAGAGTTTTGCGGAGACACTCGAGGCGGTTCTTGAGATGTCACCAGACAGGTTGTCCGTATTCAGTTACGCGCATCTGCCAGATCGTTTTTATCCGCAAACGCGCATTAAAAATGACACGCTACCTTCCCCGCAGCAGAAATTGACCATGCTGCATAACACCATCAACCGGCTGCTCGAGGCGGGATACGAGTACATCGGTATGGATCATTTTGCCAAGCCGGATGACAGTCTGTCTGTGGCACAGCGCGGCGGACGATTGCACAGAAACTTCCAGGGTTATACCACTCACTCGGACTGCGATCTGGTTTCCCTGGGTGTGTCTGCCATCGGTCAGACAGACGATGCCTATTTCCAGAACAACCACGATCTGCCTGCCTGGGAAGCGTCCATTGATGCTGGCCAGTTGGCGATAACCAAAGGCGTCAATCTGACCCGGGACGATCGCATTCGCCGCTGGGTGATTGGGCAGCTCATTTGTCAGTTCCGTCTGGATCGCCAGCAGTTTTCAGGTGAGTGGCAGGAAGATTTTGATAGCTACTTTGCTGACGAGCTTTCTCGCCTGAAACCGATGATGGCCGATGAACTTATTGGTGATAATGGCCGGGTGTTGCAGGTGGAGCCTGCAGGCCGCCTGTTGATTCGCGCCATTTGCCAGATATTCGACTTTTACCGTAAAGAGGGCGCCAGCCAGCGGTTTTCACGCATCATCTGACTTTTCCATTTGCTCTATTCCCGGGGGCGCCAGTGCCCCGGAGAATTGTTATGACCTCTAAACACTGGACTCTTTTCTGTATATCGAGTAACTTCTAGTGCTTCCTTTCAGAATAAATGCTCTGGATTAAAGGCTTTGCGCTTGTAGTAATTCTTTTGTGACCCTCATTTTTGGTCTAAAAACAGCCGCCGCCAGATAAATTCAGGGCAGAAGAGGCTGTAATTGCAATGACGACTAAACAAACTGCAAGGCTCTATATTCACTTCCGCTTTCTTTAGCGTCCCTCATGCCTTGGCGAATTAGCATCGTTGCTGTTCGCTGACACCCCTTGGTGTTCCCGTAATTTTCATTTTCCGCGCTCTGCGGTCTTTCTGAATACTTGTGCCCCAAGTAATCGAATATGTGTGTTCGCACGCTGTTCAGATGGCACTGTGGTAGTAAAGAGGTTTTGGTTTGAACGAAAGTGGCTTTGTTCAGTTCTCAATACTGACAATCGTGATTTTGCTGGTCGGCTTTTATGGCGGCACCTACCTGCTCACGCTGCTGATCCGCAAAAAAGAAGAAGATACCTCCGGTTTCATGGTGGCGGGGCATAACGTTGGCTTTGGCATGGGCGCGTCCAGCATGACCGCCACCTGGATATGGGCGGCCTCCTTCTACGCCGCGGCCACCTCCGGTTATACCTATGGTGTATCCGGGCCGATCCATTATGGCCTTTGGGGCGCCTTGATGATTTTGTTCATCTACCCCTTTGGCCGGCGTTTCCGCAAGCTGGCGCCGAATGGCCATACCCTTGGCGAGCTCATCCATGCCCGCCACGGATCATCCAGCCAGTTGATCCTGGCCGGCTCCAACATTCTGGGCAGTATTATCAGCCTGATGGTGAACTTCACCGCTGCAGGCGCGTTGGTATCCGTGCTTTCGCCCCTGTCTTTCCAGACAGGCGTAATCGTTGCCGGAGTTGGGGTGCTCAGTTACACGCTTACATCAGGATTCCGGGCCTCTGTATTTACAGACTTTGCGCAACTAGTCGCGTTGATGGCTATTACAGTTGTCATCATCCCCGCCGTACTGTTTTCTGTTGGCGGGCCGTCTGTAATGGTTGATGGCATGAAGAACCTGACGAATCAGCAGGCTGACTTCCTTTCTGTCGATGCGATCATGAATCAAGGCGCGCCTTTCTTTGTGGCGGTGCTTGCCTATGCCATTGGTAACCAGACCATCTCCCAGCGCTTGTTTGCGGTGCGGGAAAAACACATCAAACGAACTTTTGTTACCGCAACACTTGGCTATGGGGCCATCGTTATCGGCCTTGGCATGATTGGGTTGATGGCATTAACGGTCGGGGTAGAGCCGGTAAACGACAACATGAACAACCTGATACCTCAGATGGTGTCCACTTACTTACCTCCGGTATTTGTGGGCCTGTTTTTTGTGTTGGTGATTGGTGCCTTGTCGTCCACCGCCGATTCAGATTTGTCAGCCTTGTCGACCATTGTGATGGCCGATATTTATGGCAAAAACATCGCAGGGGACAATCCTAATCCCAAAACAATGCTGCTGATTGGCCGCTCCACCATGATTGTGGCAACCGTGGCCGGTTTGATTTTCGCCAGCTTTTCACTGGATATTCTGGTGATGCTGGTGTTCGTTGGTGCGCTTTGGGGTGCGATTGTATTCCCGGTCATTATCAGCTGCTACTGGGACAGGGTAACCAACGCGGCATTTACATGGTCGGTTGTTGTCGCCATGGCCCTGTTCTGCATCGCTCGCTTTGAGCTTCTGGAGATGACCGGTGCAACGGTGCTCTTCTTTGAAATACTGGCCTCGGTTGGTGGTGCAGTTGTGTTCGGACTGATGGCGTTTGGTTTCTTTGGCCGCGTGGTAGGCCTGATTGTCGGGGGTGTTTCGGCCGCCATTTTGCTGATTTATGCCACCGGCTTTCTGCGGGATTACATGGTTCTTACGGCGTCCCTGACAGCTTATGGTGCCAGCGCCATCGTGTGCACAGCCATGACCTTGCGCAGCAAGGAAAGATTTGATTTTGACCTGATTAAACAGCGTGTCGGAAGTTATGACACGGCTGCAGATGAAGATGAAAATGAAAATGAAAATGAACCCACAATGATCCCTCAAGGAGCACGTTCATGAGTGAACTCGTCTATGGAACTTATATTCTGGTTTGGCCGGCACTGACACTGGGAGTGCTGGCCGTGATTTGCAGTGCGGTTGTCAAAGATGCCCTACAGGCGCGCAAGTCTGACAGTGATATGGTCTGACGATTGAACCTGTGAAACGGGAGCCTTCGGGCTCCCTTTTTTTTGGCCAGAGGAGACATTCACCCAGTCAGTATTCTCGGCTCTGCTGACAAAGGTCAATGCCTCTAATCCCTCTCCGGCGTATGGTTTGTGCAACTTTTACGGGGGAGAGCGTCTATGGAACTTGTTTGCCCGGCCGGCAGCCTGCCGGCATTGAAAGCAGCGGTGGATAACGGCGCCGATGCGGTGTATCTCGGGTTCAAAGACAGCACCAATGCCCGCCAGTTTGCAGGACTCAACTTTAACGACAAGCGTGCAGGTGAGGGGATTGAGTACGCCCACAGCAAAGGCGCGAGAGTGTTCTGTGCCATCAACACCTACCCGCAACCGGATGGCTGGGAAACCTGGAAGTCTGCCGTTGATCGGGCTGCTGCCCTCGGTGTGGATGCAATCATTCTGGCCGATATGGGGCTGTTGGAGTATGCCGCCAACAAACACCCGCAGGTACACCGTCACCTTTCGGTGCAGGGCTCGGCTACCAGTTACGAGGCCCTGCGTTTCTATAAAGACAACTTTGATATCCGCCGCGCTGTGCTGCCCCGGGTATTGTCTATAGATCAGGTGCGTGGTGTTGCAAAGCACAGCCCTGTAGAGCTGGAAGTGTTTGCCTTCGGCAGCCTGTGCATCATGGCCGAGGGGCGCTGCTACTTGTCTTCCTATCTTACCGACGAATCCCCCAACACTCGTGGTGCATGCTCGCCAGCCAAGGCTGTGCGCTGGCAGGAAACACCAGACGGCCTTGAATCCCGGCTTAACGATGTGCTGATCGACCGTTATGGCATGGGAGAGTCCGCGGGTTATCCCACCCTGTGCAAAGGGCGTTTTGAGGTGGAGGGCAGCGTTTATCACGCCATCGAAGAGCCGGTCAGCCTTAATACCCTGGATTTGCTGCCAGAGCTGAAAAAGCTGGGCGTCAGTGCAGTGAAAATTGAAGGCCGCCAGCGTAGCCCGTCTTATATTGCGGACGTAGCTCGCACCTGGCGACAAGCGCTGGATCGGGTAGGTTCCGACATTGAAGGCTTTCGTGTGGACCCCGCATGGAATAGTACCTTGGCGGGTTTGTCGGAAGGTGGCCTGACCACCATCGGCGCCTACCACCGCAAATGGAAATAAGGCTGAGCAACCCATGATGAAACTTTCTCTGGGCCCGATCCTCTGGTTTTGGTCCAAGCAGTCCGTGTTTGATTTTTACGCTAATGCTGCTGAATGGCCGATTGATACGGTGTACCTGGGGGAAACTGTCTGTTCCCGCCGCCGCGAGCTTCGGTTGGCGGATTGGCTGGAAATTGCCGGTGTGCTCAAGGAATCCGGTAAGCAGGTGGTGCTTTCTACGCAAACGCTGATCGAATCGGAGGCTGACCTGCGGGCGCTGCGCAGAATTTGTAGCCAGCAGGAGTATCTGGTTGAGGCCAATGACCAAAGTGCGCTGCAGTTGGCTACCCAGAATAACCTGCCATTTGTGACTGGCCCTTCAATGAACATCTACAACAGCGCAACCCTCAAACTATTGGCAAAGCAGGGGCTGAAGGGATGGAGCTTGCCCGTCGAGTTGGGCCAGAACACCTTGCAGCAATTGATTGCAGAGCTGAACGCAGACGGGTTGGATTTACCTGCAGAAGTGTTCGCCTGGGGCTTTTTGCCTCTGGCCTGGTCATCCCGCTGCTTTACGGCCCGCCACTACAACCTGCCTAAAGACAATTGCGAATTCCGCTGCCTGCAGCATCCGGATGGGTTGGAACTGCGCTCCCGGGAGTCCCAGGAACTGTTTCGCCTGAACGGCACATCCACTTTGTCTGGCGCGCGCTACGACCTGATGCGGGAAATGCCGAGTATGGAGCGAATGGGCGTGGCTACCGTGCGCCTGAGCCCGGAACACCAGGGTATGGAAGAGGTTGTTCGACGTTTTGATCAGGTTCGCCGCGGAAAGATACCCGCGGCCGACCCATTACAGCTGGTGGAAGCGCCGCCTTGTAATGGCTACTGGTATGGCAAGCCAGGCATGAATCTTGTGACTGATCAGGCTCAGGCCTGACCAAATAGCCGTCTTCCCCAATCCTCAACGTGCTGCGTTTCAAGACGCTGTTTTGCGAGTTGTTTCAGGTTGGGGGAGAGCTCCTCAATATCGGCCATCGATGCAAGCGCAATTAGGTCGAGAGGGTGCTCGTAGAGCAAAGACAGCAAGCGGCTAAGTGGCCAATTGTCATGTGGCCGTTCCTTGAGTAGAAGTGTGTCACCTTTGCTGATAATGCCGGGTTGCAATACCCGGTAATACCATCCGGTTCTCAGGCTGCTTTGCAGGCGCCGGGACATATCCGGAATGCCAAAGCGCAGATTCAGTCGCCAGCAGGGCTGCCGAGGTTGGGATACCTGAATAATGGCCTTGCCAAGTGTAAAAATATCACCAGCGCAAACGTCCGTTTCTGTGAGCCCTTCCGTCACCAGGTTTTCACCGAAGGCACCTGGCCGGCAATGACCGGAGGCTGGCTCAGGAAGCGTCCGCCGTAACCCGCTGTAGTGATCAGAAGCAAAGTGGTGCAGAGCTTTCTCGGGCCCGCCATGGTGGCGTTTGTCATCCTGATGGTCATCACTCAGGCCGTTCACGTCCAGGTAGGCGGAGCCAACTTCCTGTTTGTGTATGCCGGTGAGTATTTCGGTGCCTGCGAGTTGTGTCAGGTTACCGGTTCTGAGTTGCCTGATTACAATGCCTCTTTCCATGTGGATTCTCCAAAGCCTCCCGAACGGGCACTGTATCACCAGATTGACAGCATGGCGCCGCTACCCAGAATCAGCGAACCTCCCACTTCAGCCACAATCAAAGCCACCATAAAGCCGTGAACGATCCAGGACGGCAATGTCATGGTTCCCAAACGATGAGGTTTGCGCAGCTGGTTGCTGGTATCCCGCAAAAAACCATGGATGAGATAGGTGCCAATAGCGAGCGCAAAAAAGCCCAGTGCGCACACGGCGGCCAGAGTATTCAGCCAATCCGGGTAGACACTGTGGCTGGAAAACCAACCCAGTAACATGGCCGCAAAGCTGTACATGAGGGAGCTGCGATGGGCGATGTCCACATACCGGGGCGCCGCGGCCTTCGGGTTAGTGGCCATGCACCAGTATTTCCAGATGCCAGTTAAAAGCCCGGTCATAAAGAAGATGAAGGCCGCGGTAAGGCTGAGTTTTTCAGCCAGAGTTATTATTTGAACTTCGTCCATTCCGTGCGCTCACTGTGTGAATCCGTGGAGGATTCTGTGTAAAGGTTCTGCGTGTCTGCTATTGAACCATCGCACAGGATCGCATGGATTTGATATGGCTCCAGTAACAGAGGGTGTCAGAATAAATGCAACTTCGGGAGTTTGAAATCCCACTCCAGACTGTCCAAAAGGTTTTTTAACCCCAGCCCCAGTTCGGTATCCCCCTCAACCACCAAGCGTCTTTGAAAGAACAGTTGGTCAGGATCTTGCCGGCGCTCCGCGAGGGTTTTGAAGGCCAAAAGGGAGCCTCTGATGGTGGCTTCGCCAGGGCCGTCCAGCACTCGGAGCCTGCCTGCCCAAAAACCGAATGTAATGCCCGGGTGGCCGCCGTTTATTTCCAGGCGGATACGGCGGCCTGCAAAATCGTCAAATTCACCATCTGCAATGGCCTCAGCAAAAAAGCGATTCAGAGGTGCTTCGGCAACCAGTTGTTTTATGGGAATCGGGATCGACCGGTCTATGGCGCCAAGCAAGGGAATTGGCGACGGGAGGTGTTCAGAAAGCAATGCCAGTGAATCGCTGATCAGGAGTTTGGGGGGTAGTGGCAAGGTAATAGACAAGGGCAGGGCCATAATCAACTCCGGGCAGTGAATTCGGTCTGCCCAGAGTAAACAAAATGCGCCGTGTTTGATTTGATATAGCTCAGCCCTTGTGAAGGCCTTCTTCTACCGCCCAAACAGCAACTTCCACGCGGGAGCGCAAGCTGAGCTTTTTAAGCAGGTGCTTTACGTGCACTTTTACCGTGCCGTCACTGATATCCAGTTTGCGGCCAATCATCTTGTTGGAAAGGCCTTCTGCGATAAGCCGAAGAATGTCCTTTTCCCGGGGGGTCAGGCTGTCGAAGTCCGGGCGCGAGGCCTGTTGGGGCTTGTTGGAGCGCAGGGCCTCAGCAAGCAGTGTGGTCAGCCTGTCGCTGATGACCATCTTCCCCAAGGCCGCCTGGCGCAACTGGGCAATCATGTCTTCCGGTTCCATGTCTTTCAGAAGGTAGCCGTCGGCACCGGCACGCAGAGCAGCGACTACGTCATCTTCCTGGTCAGACACCGTAAACATCACGATGCGCGAGCTTACATTCAGTTCCCGCAGTTTTTTCAGGGCGTCAATGCCGCTTACTTCCGGCATGTTGAGGTCCATCAGAATCAAGTCGGGTTCGAGCTCGGTTGCCAGCTGTATGCCGTCGGCGGCATTGCTCGCCTCGCCGGCTACTACCATGTCCCCTTCCATTTCGACGAGCTGTTTGATGCCTTGGCGCAACAATGGGTGGTCGTCGATCAGCAATATGCTGGCGGGTGTGTCAGACGCTACATCGGGCATGGTACTTCGCTTCCTCTCTCTTGATTGCATGGCGGCTCATGTGAATTGCCGCTTTTTTTTGATATTCAGGCGCTCGGTGCTTCGGTGGGAATCAGGTGCCGGCTTTTCGGAACGAATGTCAGGATTACCTCAACGCCACCGCTTTCGTGGTTTTGTACCACAACCTGCCCCCCGAGAGTACGGGCACGGTCCTGCATGATGATCAGCCCGTAATGGTTGACTGGCTGACCGTCCTCCGGCAAGCCCTTACCATTGTCTCGTATTTTTGCCTTTACCTGGGGCGACTCAAATAGTATGTCCACGCTAACTTCTGTGGCGTCTGCATGTTTAACCGCGTTGGCCAGGCCCTCACGCACAATTTGCAGTGTGTGTATTTCCTCGTTGGGCGACAGGGCTTGGGGAGGTAGATTGTAATTCAACCCTACGGGTTTCCCCAAACGCGTTGAAAACTCCTCAATGGTTTTGCGCAGAGCTGTGAGTAGATCGGGGGTGTCCAGCTTTAGCCGGAAGGTGGCCAGCAATTCCCTTAGCTGGCGATAGGCACTGTTCAGCCCCGTGCTCAGCTCGTCCAGAATGGCCTCGTGGGCGTTTTTCTGGTCGCCCTCAATGTTCAGCCTGCGCATGCGGGCTACCTGCATTTTCAGATAGGACAGCGATTGTGCCAAAGAATCGTGGAGCTCCCGGGCGATGACGGTGCGCTCCTCGGCCAGTGTGAGCTGTTGCTCTTCGTTAATCTGACGTTCAAGGAAAATGGCGGTTGCCAGTTGGTCGCTAAGCGTTTCCAGCAGGCGCCGAGCGGTATCCGAAAGCCCGGTTTCTACAGGGTACCACACCTCCAAAGTGCCCAGGAGTTTGCCGGGTGTACGTATGGGCAATAGCAACCTGCGCCCATCGTTATCTTCTATCGGAAGCTCGTCGTAGATTTCCGGTGTAACCAGACAAGCGTTGCAGTGGTGGTCACGGCAATAGAAAGGGCGGTCTGTTGAGGCGGTAGTAACAACCTGCACAGGCTCTGCAGCTTCTTTGTCGTGAAGGTAAAGCCGAATTGGTCCTATATCCAGGAGCTGTTCCAGCTCTTGCAACATGGGCACTGCGCCGCTGCACAGATCATGGTTGGCAAACAGGTTGCGGCTGGCAGTATGGAGCAATTGGAGGGCCGCATGGCTTTTTTCCAGTTCATCGGTTTTGCTGCGAGCGCGCTCTTCAAGCTCGTTGTACGTGAGTGCCAGCTCGCTACTCATTTGGTCAAAGGCGCTGCCGAGTTGTGCCAATTCGTCACTGCCCTTCATATTGGCTTTCTGGGAAAAGTCCTGCTCACCCACCGCTGTAGCAATAGTGACAAGTTTGCGCAGCGGCTTGAGAACCCGGTTTCTCAGGTCTACAAATAGGGCAATAATTATGAGTATGGAAAATACCAGGCTGATGATCTGGATAAGGTGTAACAGGCCAATTCGTGCTTCAGTTCGCCGCTCAAGCATGCTGACGAGTTGGTTTACGGAGTTTACGTAGGCTTCTGTAGCCGCAAGCATCTCGGCGTTGACGGGGGCCCCTTGAGGATGATTCTCCAGTGCCGGGCGGAGGGTCTGCTCCCAATAGGTTGTGACAGCGCTGTACTGAGTTGCGAGCGGGTGATCGGTTGAATCTGGAATTGTGCGGGTAATCAAGCTGTCCAACAGGCTGGCTTCATAGCCGTCTGCGAGGTTGCTGATTGTGCCTTCTGGAGTGTTGTTGCTGTCCCCTGGGCCTGCAACGTGGGCAAGCAATCGAAATGCGCCCATACGTAGAGCGCCAGCCAGATTAATAGCCGTCGCGTTCCCTTCAATGCTTTTTGAAACCGCCAGCGTTGTAGCCATGCTGACAATGGATGTCAGCACAACGGCACACACAACGATAGTAATCCGGTTAACAAGAGGGCTTCTGGGTTTCATTGAATCTCGTCTTTGCGGGCGCCGGAGTCGAATACCTCCTTGAGGATAGTCAATTACCCCAATGGTTGGTATCCCATCATAGTCTTTGACCTGTCTCAGGGCAAAAGCTGACACTGAAAGACGGTGTGAATAGTGGCTCAAAAAGGCGCTGTAGGATGGGGTCAGAGGCGGATCAGGAAGACGAACGGCTGGCATCACTTGCCGTTGTTTTGCCGCTTGCAGTAACAGGCTTTGTTATTGCGGCTGGCTGCTGGACGCTGTTTGCGGTGGCTGGAATACATCTGAGAGCCGAACTCAGCCTTGGCAATCTTCAGTTTGGCCTGCTGCTCGCCATGCCAATGGCGGTTAGCGCTTTGCTTGCCGTACCCGCTGGGCTCGCCGCCCGGAAATTTGGTGCCCGGCGCATAATGCTTATTTGTCTTGCCGGGCTTGCGGCCTGCATGGTGGTTTTGCTTACCACAAATACCTTCATTGGTTATCTGATTGCGGCGGGTGGGCTGGGGCTTGCCGGTGGGTTCTACAGTGCCGGGCTGCAGTTTGTAACCAGCAACTGCCAGCCCATGAGGCTTGGCCTTGTCCTGGGGGTGTTTGGTGCTGGCGTTACCGGTGCCGGGTTTACCTATTACCTCGTGCCCCTTTTTCATGATGCCTTCTCCTGGCATGGCGTTCCTCTGGCTTATCTGATTGTGCTCGTGTTAGTGCTGGCTCTGTTGCTATTGCTTACCGATCCGGAGGACGCGGCTGCAGATCCGCAAACAGAAACCTCCCTGAAAGTGTTGTTCCGGTACCTCAATCAGCAGGGGATGTGGCAGCTGGTCGCCTATTTTGGTGTGGTAGCCGGAAGTTTTTTTGCGTTGGCTTTGTGGCTTCCGGATTACCTTTCCTCACAGTTTGGGCTTCAGGTCGGGTCGGGTGCCAGGCTGGCGCAGTGGTTCATCATACCGGGGGCCCTGGCGCAGATTCTGGGCGGGGGGCTGTCTGATCGCTATGGCAGCCCTAACGTTATTAGCCGGTCGCTCTTTATTGGCCTGGTAGCACTGGTGGTGTTGTCTTACCCGCCCATGACGCTATTCATTCGAGGTGTGGAGGCAACCATCAGGGTTGAGTTTGCGCTACCCATGAATATTGAAAGAATCTTTGTGGTGGTGCTCGGAGTGGCGCTTGGAAGTGCCATGGGCAGTTTGCAGAGAATGGTGATTATTGAGAGTCGCCAGAATGCTGCATTTGTTGCCGGATTACTGCTGGTCGGCGCCTGCTCAGTGGCTTTTTTGTTGCCGGTTATTTTTGGTGCGGTGAACCACTGGTTGGGGGTTCGCAGTGCCGTATTCATGATCGTGTTTGTTCTGCTTTGTGTTTGCCAATTCATGTTTGCCCGCTTTAACCGCCGCCACGAACGTAACGCACTTCTCCATCCGGGGATATAGCAGCTATACCACCTCGGTGGTAGAGCAGGGTTATGTAGTAGTAACCACGCAGATTTCAGGGTTTTTCTCCCACACAATGGTTCCAATTCGGAAAAACGATCCGCAGACGGGTTGATGGAGAGAGAGACCATGAGTCATTTGATCGATAAGCTGAGCTACTTCAGTAAAAAGCGCGAGTCCTTCGCGAACGGCCACGGCGAAACCCACGACGTAAACCGCGACTGGGAAGACAGCTACCGCCAACGTTGGCAGCACGATAAAATCGTTCGCTCCACCCACGGCGTAAACTGCACAGGCTCCTGTAGCTGGAAGATCTACGTCAAGAATGGATTGGTGACCTGGGAAACCCAGCAAACCGACTACCCCCGCACCCGTCCGGACCTGCCTAACCATGAGCCCCGTGGTTGCCCTCGTGGTGCCAGTTATTCCTGGTACATGTACAGCGCTAACCGTCTGAAGTACCCACTGATGCGCAAGCATCTGATGAAGCTTTGGCGTGCGGCACGCATGCAATTCAATGACCCGGTTGAAGCCTGGGCGTCCATTGTTGAAGACCCGAAAAAAACTGCAGAGTACAAACCCCGTCGTGGTATGGGCGGATTTGTGCGTTCCAGCTGGGACGAAGTTAACGAACTGATTGGCGCAGCAAACGTTTACACGGCCAAGAAGGTTGGCCCGGATCGTATTATTGGCTTCTCTCCAATTCCTGCCATGTCGATGGTTTCCTACGCGGCCGGTAGTCGTTATCTGTCGATGATCGGCGGCGTGTGTTTGAGTTTCTATGACTGGTACTGCGATTTGCCGCCGGCTTCTCCGCAAGTGTGGGGTGAGCAGACCGACGTTCCTGAATCTGCAGACTGGTACAACTCGGGCTACATCATTGCCTGGGGTTCCAACGTGCCTCAAACCCGTACTCCGGACGCCCACTTCTTTACCGAAGTGCGCTACAAGGGCACCAAAACTGTTGCCATTACTCCGGATTACGCCGAAGTCTCCAAGCTGTCTGATGAGTGGCTGAATCCCAAGCAGGGTACAGATGCGGCTCTGGGTATAGCTATGGGGCACGTCATTCTTAAAGAATTCCACCTCGACAACCCCAGTGAGTATTTCACCGACTACGTGCGTCGTTACACCGACATGCCTTATCTGGTGAAGCTCGACAAAATGGAAGATGGCCGTTACGTACCTGGCCGATTCCTGCGTGCCAGTGATCTGGTGGGTGGACTGGGTGAAGAGAACAACCCGGAATGGAAAACCATTGCCATTGATGAAGCCAGCAACCAGCTGACAGCGCCTAACGGCTCTATCGGCTATCGCTGGGGTGAGAAGGGCAAGTGGAACCTGAAGCAAACAGCCAAGACGGACGACGTCAGCCTTCAGTTGTCTCTGGTTGAAAAGCATGACGAAGTGGTTGATGTGGCCTTCCCGTATTTTGGCGGCATTAAGCACGAGCACTTCAAGTCCGTTGAAATCAGCGACACCCTGACCCACAAGCTGGGCAGCCGTAAAATCGAGCTGGCTGACGGTGGCGAAGCTCTCGTAGTTACCGTGTACGACCTGATGATGGCCAACTACGGCATCAGCCGCGGCCTGGGCGATGACGACGGCGCAACCTCCTACGATGAAATCAAGCCGTACACTCCGGCTTGGCAGGAGAAGATCACCGGCGTACCCGCTGAGAAAGTGATTCGTATTGCCCGTGAATTTGGTGAGAACGCCCATAAAACCAAGGGCCGTTCCATGATCATTGTTGGTGCCGGTATGAACCACTGGTATCACATGGACATGAACTACCGCGCACTGATTAATATGTTGGTCATGTGTGGCTGTATCGGTCAGAGCGGTGGTGGCTGGGCTCACTACGTAGGCCAGGAAAAGCTGCGTCCGCAAACCGGTTGGCAGCCGCTGGCCTTTGGTCTGGATTGGCAGCGTCCACCACGTCAGATGAACGGTACCTCGTTCTTCTACGCCCATTCCGGGCAGTGGCGCTATGAAAAACTGGATGTGAGCGAGATTCTTTCGCCTCTGGCCGACAAGTCCAAGTTTGGTGGAAGCCTGATCGATTATAACGTACGCGCAGAGCGTATGGGCTGGCTGCCATCAGCACCTCAGCTAAACCGCAACCCGTTAGGCATTGCGGCGGAAGCTGAAAAGGCCGGTATGGATGTACCTGCCTACGTGACCCAGTCCATGAAGGACGGCTCACTGGCCTTTGCATCGGAAGATCCGGAAGCGCCGGAGAACCACCCACGCAACATGTTTATCTGGCGTTCCAACCTGCTGGGCTCCTCCGGTAAAGGTCACGAGTACATGCTCAAGTATCTGCTGGGTACCACCAGCGGCTTGCAGGGCAAAGACCTTGGCCACAATGGCGGCATGAAGCCAGAAGAAGTGAAGTGGCATGACGAAGCACCTGAAGGCAAGCTGGACTTGCTGGTGACTCTCGACTTCCGCATGTCCACCACCTGCTTGTACTCAGACATCGTTCTGCCGACCGCTACCTGGTACGAAAAGAACGACCTGAATACATCTGACATGCACCCGTTCATCCACCCGCTGACCGCTGCGACTGACCCGGCATGGGAATCCCGCAGTGACTGGGAAATCTACAAAGGCATCGCCAAGTCCTTCTCCAAGGCATCCGAAGGCCATCTGGGTGTTGAAAAAGACGTGGTTACTCAGCCACTGATGCACGATGCAGCAGCCGAGCTGGGCCAGCCGTTCGATGTGAAAGACTGGAAGAAAGGCGAGTGTGAGCTGATCCCGGGCAAAACAGCGCCGAACTTCGTCACCGTAGAGCGGGATTACCCGAACACCTACGCGCGCTTCACTTCGCTTGGGCCTTTGATGGACAAGTTAGGTAACGGTGGCAAGGGTATTAACTGGAATACCGAAAAAGAAGTGAACTTCCTGGGTGAGCTGAACTACAAGCACATCGACGGAGCGAACGCAGGTCGTCCGAAAATTGAAAGTGCCATTGACGCAGCAGAAGTAATTCTGACTCTGGCACCAGAAACCAACGGTCACGTAGCTGTTAAAGCATGGGCTGCGCTGTCGGAGTTCACCGGGCTGGATCACAGTCACCTAGCGGTGGGCAAAGAGCACGAAGCCATTCGCTTCCGCGACATTGTGGCTCAGCCCCGTAAGATTATCTCCAGCCCCACATGGTCTGGTCTGGAAGACGATCACGTGTCCTACAACGCTGGCTACACCAACGTGCACGAGCTGATTCCCTGGCGCACATTGACCGGCCGCCAGCAGTTCTACCTCGACCACGAGTGGATGCGAGCGTTTGGTGAAAGCCTGTTGGTGTACCGTCCGCCTATTAACACTAAAGCCGCAGCGCCATTGCTGAACGCAAAACCCAATGGCAACCCGGAAAAAGCGTTGAACTTCCTGACACCGCACCAGAAGTGGGGTATCCACAGTACCTACAGCGACAACCTGTTGATGCTGACCCTGTCTCGCGGTGGCCCCATTGTGTGGCTGAGTGAGGATGATGCCCGCGACGTGGGTGTTGAAGACAACGACTGGGTAGAAGTATTCAACGCCAACGGAGCGCTCGCAGCACGGGCCGTTGTCAGCCAGCGGGTTATGCCGGGCATGATGATGATGTACCACGCTCAGGAACGGATTGTGAACATTCCCGGCTCGGAAGTGACCGGAAGCCGCGGTGGTATTCACAACTCGGTTACCCGTGCTTGCCCGAAGCCCACACACATGATTGGTGGCTACGCGCAGTTCTCCTACGGATTTAACTACTATGGAACCGTGGGTTCCAACCGCGATGAGTTCGTGGTGGTGCGCAAAATGAAGAACGTTGACTGGCTTGATGGCGAAGGCAACGACACTGTTCAGGAGGCTGTAAAATGAAGATCCGTTCCCAAGTAGGCATGGTGCTGAACCTGGACAAATGCATCGGTTGCCATACCTGTTCAGTGACTTGCAAAAACGTGTGGACCAGCCGTGAAGGCATGGAATACGCCTGGTTCAACAACGTAGAAACCAAGCCAGGTATTGGTTACCCGAAAGAGTGGGAGAACCAGGATAAGTGGAAAGGCGGCTGGATGCGTGATGCCAGCGGCAAGATCCGCCCGCGCATTGGCGGCAAGTTCCGGGTACTGGCGAACATTTTCGCCAACCCGGACCTGCCGGAAATTGACGACTACTACGAGCCGTTTGATTTCGATTACCAGCATCTGCACACCGCAGGCGACAGCAAGCACCAGCCGGTTGCACGGCCTCGCTCGCTGATCTCCGGCAAGCGCATGCAGAAAATCGAGTGGGGCCCGAACTGGGAAGAAATTCTCGGTACCGAGTTTGCCAAGCGTCGTAAGGATAAAAACTTCGACCAGATTCAAGCCGACATTTACGGTCAGTTTGAAAGCACGTTCATGATGTACCTGCCGCGCCTGTGCGAGCACTGCCTCAACCCGACCTGCGTGGCGGCCTGCCCAAGTGGCGCCATCTACAAGCGGGAAGAAGACGGCATCGTACTGATCGACCAGGACAAGTGCCGCGGCTGGCGGATGTGTGTCTCCGGCTGCCCGTACAAGAAAATCTACTTCAACTGGAAAACCGGTAAGTCTGAAAAGTGCATCTTCTGCTACCCGCGTATTGAGGCTGGTATGCCGACCGTGTGCTCCGAGACCTGCGTAGGTCGTATCCGCTATCTGGGTGTGTTGCTTTACGATGCCGACCGCATCGAAGAAGTGGCCAGCACTCCGGGCGAGCACGAGTTGTATGAAAAGCAGCTGGAAATCTTCCTGGACCCGAACGATCCGAAGGTGATTGAACAGGCTCAGAAAGACGGCGTGCCAATGAACGTTATCCAGGCAGCCCAGCGCAGCCCGGTGTACAAGATGGCGGTGGACTGGAAACTGGCCCTGCCTCTGCACCCGGAATACCGCACTCTGCCAATGGTCTGGTACGTACCGCCACTGAGCCCGATTCAGTCGGCAGCCGAGGCCGGCAAGGTTGAGTTCGACGGCATACTGCCGAAGATCGAAAGCCTGCGTATTCCGGTGAAGTATCTGGCGAACCTGCTCACCGCAGGGGACGAGAAGCCGATTGTGCGCGCGCTCAAACGCATCATGGCAATGCGCCTGTACAAACGAGCAGAAACCGTAGATGGCGTTGAAGATCTGCGGGCATTGGAAGAAGTCGGCCTGACTAAGGCTCAAGCTGATGAAATGTACCGTTATCTGGCCATTGCGGATTACGAAGATCGCTTCGTGATTCCCACCAGCCACCGTGAACTGGCGAAGGAAGCTTTCCCTGATGCACACGGTGAGCGCGGCGGTTGCGGCTTCAGCTTCGGCGACGGTTGCAGCGGTGGTGACAGCGAATTCAGCATGTTTGGTGGTCGTAAAAACACCACGTCCATGGTGCAAAAGCTGACCACTGTGAAGCAAGTCGACCCCAAACAGCTGCAGAAGTAAGGAGGCCGCATGAAATTATTGAAAGTACTGGCACGGATTCTGGAGTATCCCTCCGCTGAACTTCAGGCCTCCAAAGACGCCATGGTAGCTGCTGTCCTGGAGGACAGCCGGCTACCACGGAAAAACAAGGAGCAGCTGCTCCAGTGTATCGACCGCCTGTGTGAGGGCGATCTGCTGGATCTCGAAGAGGCCTATACCGGCACCTTCGATAAAGGCCGCGCCACCTCACTGCTGTTGTTTGAGCACGTGCACGGTGAATCCCGTGACCGTGGTCAGGCCATGGTTGACCTGATGGAGCAGTATCGGGCCAACGGGCTGGAAATCGACGCCAAGGAATTGCCGGATTACCTGCCGCTGTTCCTGGAGTATTTGTCGACCCGCCCCTGGGAAGAAATCCAGAACTGGTTGGAAGATATCCATCACATTCTTGGCCTTCTGGGCGAGCGGCTGTATCAGCGTGAAAGCCTGTATCACGTAGCCATGGACTCGTTGCTGGAGCTGTCTGGTCGCACAACCGATCGCCAGGAGCTTGCACAACTCGTGGCCTCGGAAGAGCGTGACGACACAGCAGAAGCGCTGGATAAGGTCTGGGAAGAAGAAATGGTGAAGTTTGTGGATGACCAGGGAAGTTCCTGTAACACCGGAGGCGTTGTTGGCCAGCGCCGCCGCGAAATGGAACAAACCCAGACCATTCACCTCAGTGATCATCTGATGACGGATGTAACGCCCGCTCAGGCGCGTGCCGCCGCGAGAGACGCCTGACGGCGCAGGAGGAGACCAAGATGATGTCTTATCTGAATACATTGATTTTCGGGATTTATCCGTACATCGCTCTGGTGGTGCTGGTTCTTGGCACTTGGGCACGATACGACCATGGGCAGTTCACCTGGAAGGCTCATTCCAGCCAGATGCTGCGCAAGAAAAACATGGTCATGGCCAGCGTGTTGTTTCACGTAGGCATTCTGGTGATCTTCTTTGGCCACCTGGTTGGGCTGCTGACGCCACACTTTGTGTACGAGCCCTTCATGACCGCAGGTACCAAACAGGTACTGGCGATTGTTGTGGGTGGTATTGCTGGAGTCATGTGCCTGATTGGTGGCGCTATGTTGGCCTATCGCCGGTTAACGGACCCGCGGGTCAGCGCAAGCAGTACCTTTGCCGATAACATGGTCATCATCATCCTGGTTGTTCAGGTGGTGCTGGGGCTGGCAACCATTCTGCCAACACTGGGACACCTTGATGGCGGCACCATGCTGCAATTGGCTGGCTGGGCACAGGCCATCTTCACCTTCCAGGGCGGGGCAGCCGAGTACATGGTGGGCGTACATTGGATCTACAAGCTGCATATGTTCCTGGGCTTGACGATCTTTGTAATCTTCCCGTTCACCCGTTTGGTGCACATGTTGAGTGTTCCGGTGGAGTATTTCGGCCGGAAGTACCAGGTGGTAAGGAAGCGGGCGTAAGGAAAAATTGGGCCTTGCCCCCTCTCCCCAACCCCTCTCCCCTTGCGGGAGAGGGGACAGCCCCCACTGAACAAACCTACGGAGACCAACCATGCAACTGATCCCCACCGGTGAACCCGAAAAACCCAGAAACCAGTTTCCGCCAGTGTATGTGGGTGAAACCCTGATACCTGAGGATGATATCGCTCGGGAAATGCAGCACCACCCGTCTGAAGAAGTAGCTGAAGCCTGGCATGAAGCCGCCAAATGCCTTGTTATTCGAGAGCTGCTTCTGCAACAGGCTAAAGTATTGAAACTGCCAGAAGAGCTGGATGAAGAAGCTGCGATAGCACAGGTGCTCGAGCAGGAGCTCGACGTGCCCCAGCCCAGCGACGAAGACTGCGAGCGCTTTCATGCAGCCAACCCCGGCCGTTTCCGCAGTCCGACATTAATGGCTGTAAGCCACATTCTGCTGGCGGCAGCACCAGACGATGTGCAAGAACGCATGCGGCAGGAAGAAATCGGGCAACAGTTACTTACCTCTTTGATTGAGGGACGGGCCCAGTTTGCGCCGCTGGCCAAGCAGTACTCTGCGTGCGAATCCCGTCACCAGGGCGGTAGCCTTGGGCAGATCAGCAAGGGGCAGACCGTCGAAGAGTTTGAGCGGCCAGTGCTGACGCTCAAAGAAGGCCTGAATCCGGAATTGATTGAAAGTCGTTATGGCTGGCACATCGTGCGGGTAGACCAGCGTATTGATGGCGAGCAGCTGCCATACGAGCATGTAAAACCGCAGATTCGCCAATACCTGAGCGAAAGCGTGACCCGTCGGGCATTTCGTCAGTATTTACAGGTGCTGGCCGTCGAAACAGGTGTTCAGGGGGTCGATCTTGAGCTCCCCGACTCGCCCTTGATGCAGTGATTTAAAGAAAGACACGGATGTCATCCCGGAAAATAGGTAGTAATGCGAAATATTGCGTTAAGTCAATTATTACCAAGTATCCGTGATACTACCCCCATGGGGGGAGCGATTTTTCAGGAGTATCCTCTTATTATCTAAAACATGATTTTGAATGCATGATATGAAAGGGGATAACGCAATGATGGCTACGCAACCTGCACAAACCCGCTACGCCAAACCTGTTGTGTTGGCTGTGAATGAGTTGACCAACGGCGAAAGCGTACTGCAGCCCATGCGCAGCCACGCCCTGTTCAACACGCTCAGCGACGCAGACTTTGAGAATCTCGTGCTCCAGTCCCGCCGGCTTCGCTTGGGGCATCATCAACTGCTCTACCGGCAGGACATGCCAGCCCATCACTTCTTCTTTGTGGTATCCGGGCGCTTGCGGCTATACCGGCTGGATTCCTCCGGAATTGATCGGACACTCGATAGTATTGCACCAGGTGACTGCTTTGCAGAAGTAATGATCTACGCTGACCCAGCCCGCTATGCGTGCTATGCCGAAGCATTGAAATCCAGTGAAGTTCTGATGATTCCCGTGAAAGCCTATCAGGAACTGCTCGATAGCAAGCCTGAGTATGCCAACGCGGCCCTCCGTCACTACGCCATGCGTGCGGTTTCCCGGTTCCACGATCTTGAAATTATGACGGTTCAAAATGCCCGTGATCGTTTGATCCGTTACCTGATCGATTTGCTGCCAAATGGTGTTTCCGAAGGCGGGGAAGTCGAATTGCCATTGCCAAAGTGCCTGGTAGCGTCTCGGCTTGCGATGCAACCGGAAACCTTCTCGCGGATTTTGGCAGATTTGAAATCCAACGGGCTTGTGCGGGTAAACCGGAGCAAATTGTTTATCTCTGATCCCAAGCGATTGATCGAAATCAGTCAGTAGAAAATTGAAAGGATATCGCCTTCATGATTAGCAGTTACAGTGATTTGATCAAAACAGCAAAAAGTGAACACGAACCCCAGCGCCTATTGTTTGTTTTCTGTCGGGCAGAACTGCCAGATGACGCATCGGCTGACGAAAAAGCCGCATTTGAGCGGGGTGAGGGCGGCGCACTTACGCCCGTTATATGCGTGGACAAAGCCCTGGAAGAAGTCTTGGAGTTTGCTGTACTGGTTGAAGAGTCCAAGAGCACTGGCCAGTCATGGGATGTGGTCTTCGTTGCGGCCATGTCTGGCCGAGGGGGCACAGCACCATCGTCCGACGAAGCCCAACAGCCACTGACCATGATGGTGGAGTCGATTCGTTTGGGGCATGTCAGCAATTATCTGCCACTTGATAGGAGTGGGAGAGCGGTCAACCTCGGCTAGCCAGGATGCCTTTTTGCTTCTTGCGAAAAAGACATATCCATATAGAGGTATTTGAATTATTCCTCGATCGCATAGGCTGTTTAACTCAGGCGTAGGTGATTCGCTGTTTCCGTTGGGGGCTTGTTTTGAACGTTATTTTTCGCAGTGTCTTTTGTATTTTTACCCTGCTTCTCGCAACTGTTTCGATGGTTCAGGCAGCACCGCTCAGCCAGTATGAGCCGGTGTCTGGCAGGCAGGTTATCCAAAAGGCCTTCCCGGAAGTAGATCGGGTTGAACCACGGGAAGGCAACCGCGCTATCCAGGAGTTGTATGCCGCTGACGAACTGAAAGGTTATGCCTATCAATCCCTGGATTTTGTGCAAACGCCTGCCTATTCCGGCAAACCACTGAACGCTATGGTGGTGCTGGATACCGAAGGCACTATCCGCTTTGCCAAAGTGATTCACCATGATGAGCCCATACTTCTGGTGGGCATTCCCGAAAGTAAGATGCACGCATTTACCGATCAGTACACCGGCTTGAAAGCAGATCAGCGGGTTACTGTCGGTGGCACATCTACCGAGCGCAAGATTGCTGTTGACGGGCTCTCCGGTGCCACAGTTACGGTTATGGTGATCAATGAAGTCATTATGCGCACCGCGCACCGGGTGGGGGTTGAACTTGGGCTGGTAGAAGGCAGCGGCACCAAGCGACCGCCAGCGGCTGAGGTTGTCAAAGATGGTTTTCAGCCTCGCACGTGGGAAGAATTGACCGGCGACGGCTCGATTCGCCGCATGCTGCTGACCAAAGGCCAGGTAGATGACTCCTTCAAAGGCACCGAAGCAGAGGGCGTTGAAACAGCTGCACCTGATGAGCGTGATGAGCCACTGATTGATCTGTATGCAACTTACCTGGATTCACCGGTGATTGGTCAGAATCTGCTGGGTGAAAAGCAGTATGACTGGTTGATGTCCGAGCTGAAGGAAGGTGAGCAGGCTATTGCCGTATTGGCTAACGGTGACTATTCCTTTAAGGGCTCAGGCTATGTGCGCGGGGGTATCTTCGACCGCGTTCAGATTCGACAGTACGGCGATACCTTCAACTTCCGCGACATGGACTTTTTTCGCCTAAGCGATGTTTACGCGGCAGGCATGCCCAGCTTCAAGGAAATGGCGATTTTCATAGTTCGCCAGCAGCACAACTTTGATCCGGGGTCACCCTGGACTCTGGAGCTGACGGTAAAGCGCCAGACAGGCCCGCTGGACAGCGAGTTCCAGGTGTTTCCTTTGGAATACCAGCTGCCGGAACAGTATTACACCCGTGCAGAACCGGTGCTCACAGACGAAGAATGGCTCGAAACCCAGCCGCTATGGGTTCAGGTTTGGTATCAGCGCCAGTTCCAGGTGATTGTTCTGGGAATTGGTATTGGCGTGCTGTTGTTGATTCTGTTCTTCCAGGACTGGCTGGTGAAAAAGCCTAAGGTGACGCGCTGGATTCGCCACGCATTTCTTACCTACACAGTGTTTTTCATTGGCTGGTATGCCTTGGGCCAACTGTCGATCGTTAACGTTTTGGCATTTGTGCACAGTCTTGTCAGCGGCTTCACCTGGGAAACTTTCCTGATTGATCCGATTATATTTGTGCTCTGGGCTTCTGTGGCGGGCATCGTGTTGCTCTGGGGGCGAGCTGTTTATTGTGGTTGGCTGTGCCCGTTTGGGGCGCTGCAGGAGCTGATCAACGAGATTGCACGCTTCTTCAAGGTTCCCCAGTACAACGTGCCCTGGCCTATTCATGAGCGTTTGTGGGCGGTGAAGTACATCGTATTGCTGGTGCTGTTCGGGGTGTCTCTGGACTCGCTGGCAACCGCTGAGAGGATGGCAGAAATCGAGCCCTTCAAAACCGCAATTACCCTTCGCTTTGATCGCAGTTGGCCGTTTGTCACCTACGCGGTTCTGCTACTCGTAGTGAACATTTTTACTCGCAAGGTTTTCTGCCGCTACATGTGCCCGCTGGGTGCTGCACTGGCGTTGCCGACCAAGTTGCGTGTTTTCGACTGGCTCAAGCGTCGTAAGGAGTGCGGCAACCCTTGCCAGCTGTGTGCCAAGGAATGCGAAGTGCAGGCTATTCACCCTGACGGCACCATCAACTACCAGGAATGTCACTACTGTCTGGACTGCCAGATGACCTATTTCGATGACCACAAATGTCCTCCGCTTATCGTCAAGCGTCGTGGCAAGCGTCGTGGTCATAACGCCCCGGGCCGCCCTGAGGAGATTCCAGTGGTTCAGGTGACGTAGCAGTGTAAAACCAAAAATAAAATAGAAATAGAAATAGAACCGCCATTACCAATAACGGAGTTCAATGCTATGAAAAAGAAAGAAGAGTTAGGAAAGGATCTTGCCGAAAATGGCGAAAGCGGGTTGAGCCGTCGTCGCTTCCTGGGCGCGACTGCTCTGGCTGGCGCAGTGGGTGCTGCAGGCCTTGGTGGCGCTGTAATGACCCGTGAGTCATTTGCTGCTGCAGCGAAGGAAGCTCAGAACAAGATTCACGTAGGGCCGGGCGAACTGGACGAATACTACGGTTTCTGGAGCGGTGGCCACCAGGGTGAGGTTCGTGTTCTTGGCGTTCCATCCATGCGTGAAATCATGCGGATCCCCGTATTCAACGTTGATTCAGCCACAGGCTGGGGTATCACTAACGAAAGTAAGGATATTCTGGGTCGCGACAAAACCTACCTGAACGGCGATTGTCACCACCCGCACGTTTCCATGACCGACGGTCGTTACGATGGCAAGTACCTGTTCATCAACGACAAGGCCAACACCCGTGTCGCCCGTATCCGCCTGGATATCATGAAGTGCGACAAGATTACTCACGTTCCGAACGTGCAGGCCATTCACGGGTTGCGCCTGCAGAAAGTGCCCCACACCAAGTATGTGTTCTGCAACGCAGAATATATGATTCCGCACCCCAACGACGGTAGCGATTTCTCCATGGAGAACAGCTACACCATGTTTAACGCGCTGGACGCGGAAACCATGGAAGTCGCCTGGCAGGTGATTGTAGACGGCAACCTCGACAACACAGACGCTGATTACACTGGCAAATATGCGGCGTCTACCTGCTACAACTCCGAGAAAGCGACGGATTTGGCCGGCACCATGCGTAACGACCGCGACTGGGTAGTTGTGTTCAACATTGAGCGCATTGAGGAAGCCGTCAAGAATGGCGATTTCAAAACTCTGGGCGACTCTAAAGTTCCAGTGGTTGATGGCCGTGGTAAATCCAGGCTGACCCGTTATATTCCTGTGCCAAAGAACCCGCACGGCGTTAACACGTCACCAGATGGCAAGTACTTCATTGCCGCCGGTAAGCTATCGCCAACCTGTTCGGTGATCGCCATCGACAAGCTGGACGATGTGTTTGATGACAAAATCGAACTTCGTGATGTGATTGTTGCCGAGCCGGAGCTGGGTCTTGGGCCTCTGCACACAACCTATGATGGTCGCGGTAACGCTTATACCACGCTGTTTATCGATAGCCAGGTAGCCAAGTGGAACATTGCGGATGCCATCAAGCACTACAATGGCGAGAAGGTGAACTACCTGCGCCAGAAGCTGGATGTGCATTACCAGCCAGGCCATAACCATGCATCTCTGACAGAATCCCGCGATGCCGATGGTAAGTGGTTGGTTGTGTTGTCCAAGTTCTCGAAGGACCGCTTCTTGCCGGTTGGCCCTCTGCACCCGGAGAACGATCAGTTGATCGATATTTCTGGCGAGGAAATGAAGCTGGTTCACGATGGTCCTGCGTTCGCAGAGCCGCACGACTGTATTCTGGTTCGCCGTGATCAGATTAAAACCAAGAAGGTTTACACCCGTGACGATCCGTATTTCGCCGGTGCCCGTGCTCAGGCGGAGAAAGACGGAGTTGCTCTGGAGTATGACAACAAGGTGATTCGCGACGGTAACAAGGTTCGCGTTTACATGACGTCGGTTGCACCTATGTTTGGCCTGACTGAGTTCAAGGTGAAGCAGGGCGATGAGGTAACTGTGTATGTTACTAACCAGGATACCATTGAGGATGTGACTCACGGTTTCTGTATGGTAAACCACGGTGTGGGCATGGAGATCAGCCCTCAGCAGACCTCTTCGGTGACCTTCATTGCGGATAAGCCTGGTGTTCATTGGTACTACTGCAACTGGTTCTGTCACGCTCTGCACATGGAGATGACGGGGCGGATGTTGGTAGAGCCGGCTTAATATAAGCGTTTTGACCGGAGCTCTGTATGGGGCTCCGGTTATTTCTGACTTTGGAGTAGCAAGACACTGGAAGAGCGCTTTCCAAAACACGCTGTGGATACGTCCTTGTACGCTTGGCTCCGCCATCCCTGGCTCCGCACAGTTTTGGAAAGCGCTCTTCCAGTCTCTTGCCCGAATTTGGCAGTAGCTTTTAGCTCGAGAACTTATTTGATGCACCACATTATGCGTTTAGGGGCGGCCCTGACAGTCGCCTTGCTATCGCTGACCGCTCAGGCCGATATTCAGCAACAGTTGGATGATTTGGAGGCGGGCGCGACTTTTAACCTTCCTTCCGAAACTCTTCCATCTATCGCCATCCGGGTGCCGGATGTGACTGTGGCCTGTGGGTCTGAAACGCTTATTGATGGCGGTGGTCAGGGCAATGGGGTGGAGATTCAGGCGGAGGGTGTAACGCTTACCGGTTGTCGTATCCGGAACTGGGGTACGGATTTGAATGAGTTGAATGCCGGTGTGTTTGTTAAGCGGGAAGCCAGCAAGGTAACGGTTGAGAATAACGATCTGCAGGGTTCGGCGTTTGGTGTTTGGTTGGATGCAGCACCAGATGCGACGGTGAAGAATAATACGATTCGGGGGGATGCGACGGTTCGCCCGAACGATCGGGGTAATGGCATTCATCTGTTCAATACCACCGGGGCTTTGATTGAAGGCAATGATATTCGCCAGACTCGGGATGCGATTTATATTGAGACGGCGAACAGGAACAGGATTCGCAATAACACCATGGCGGATCTGCGTTACGGGATTCACTACATGTATTCCATGGATAATCTCCTGGAAGGCAATGTGACCCGAGGAACCCGAACGGGTTATGCGTTGATGCAGAGTAAGCGTCTTACGGTGATTAATAACCGTTCCGAGAACGATGAGAATTACGGCATTCTGATGAACTTCATTACCCAGTCGGTGCTGCGGGGGAATGTGGTTTCGGGAGTGTCTCAAGGGCAGACGGCCGGGGTGTCGGTTTCCGGCGCGGAAGGCAAGGCTGTTTTCATCTATAACTCTTTGTATAACACCTTTGAAAACAATGTGTTTCGGGACAGTGGGGTGGGTATTCACCTGACCGCCGGCTCGGAAGATAATGATGTGTTCCGCAATGCGTTTATCAACAACCAGCGGCAGGTTAAGTATGTAGCCCTGCGCACGCAGGAATGGTCGAAGGACGGTGTGGGCAATTACTGGAGTGATTACCTGGGCTGGGATCGTAACCAGGATGGTATTGGTGATGTGCCTTACGAGCCTAACGATAATGTTGATCGTTTGTTGTGGACCTACCCCGAGGCAAAAATCCTGATGTTCAGCCCGGCGGTGGATACACTGCGTTGGGTTCAGGAAGCGTTTCCTGTTGTAAAGGCTGCAGGAGTTAAAGATTCGCACCCCTTGATGAGCCCCCCAAAATTGTTGGAGCCGGAGTCCTGATGAGCTGTTTTCGTCTTGAGAATGTGAGCTACCGGTACGATAGAGCGCTGGTATTGAATGGCGTTGATCTGCGTCTTGAGCCCGGGGAAATTCTCGGGTTGTTTGGCCATAATGGCGCTGGCAAAACCACCAGCATCAAGTTGATTCTGGGGCTGATGACGCCGTCGCAGGGCAAGGTTTCCGTGCTCGGTGGCGAGGCCGGCGATCCCAAAATCAGCCAGTACATCGGTTACTTGCCTGAAAACGTAATGTTTTATCCGCAGCTGACCGGCCGTGAAATTCTCGCCCACTTTGCCCGCCTGAAAGGCGCCAGTCTGCGGCAGGTTCCTGAGTTGCTGGGGCAGGTAGGGCTGGATGATGCCATGGATGCCCGGGTCAAAACCTATTCCAAAGGTATGCGTCAGCGCTTGGGGCTTGCCCAGGCCTTGCTTGGAAAACCGCGTTTGCTGATGCTGGATGAGCCCACGGTTGGTTTGGACCCAATAGCTACCGCTGACCTCTACCGTTTATTACGAACGCTGCGGGACGATGGAACGGGTGTTGTCCTATGCTCCCATGTACTTCCCGGCGTGGAACCTTACATTGATCGGGCTGCGATTCTGACGGATGGCAGCCTGAAGGCGGCGGGGGATCTCGCATCCTTGCGCCGGCAAGCGAATATGCCCACAACCCTTTCTATAGAGCCTGAAAACACCGTGGCGGCGCTGGAGGCGGTTGTAAATAATGCCCCGGCTTCAGCAGGGCTGATGATGCATCAGGCCAACGGGCGGCTGCGTGTAGATGTTCGGCCAGCAGAAAAAATGGAGTTGGTGAAGGCTTTGGTTGCATCGGGCGAAGTGCGTGATTTGGGTATTTACGAGCCAACTCTGGAGGATGTGTACGTGCACTTTATCGGTTCGGGTGGGCTTGCCCATCGTGGAGGTGCTCAGTGAATAGCATCTGGACAATTGCACGTAAAGAATTAAGCGACAGCCTGCGGAACCGTTGGCTGATCGCCATTGCTTTGGTGTTTGCCACGCTTGCGGTGGGCATAGCCTGGTTTGGTGCAGCGGCCTCGGGGCAGGTGGGTTATGCGTCTACCCCTGCAACCATTGCCAGCCTGGCGAGCCTGGGTATCTTTCTTATTCCGCTCATTGCGCTGCTACTGGCTTACGACGCCATTGTAGGTGAGGAAGAGGGCGGTACGCTTCTATTATTAATGACCTATCCGCTAAGCCGCGGGCAGTTGCTGTTCGGGAAGTTTCTGGGGCACGGGCTGACATTGGCTTTGGCGACCTTAATAGGCTTTGGCGTAGCAGGCGTTGCTATTGCCTTGTTGGTAGAAGACGTTGCCGTTGGTGCTCTGACTGTCGCCATGTTGCGCTTCATTATTTCGACAACGTTGCTGGGTTGGAGCTTCATTGCACTGGCCTATGTGGTCAGCGTGCGGGTCAGTGAGAAGCCCATTGCCGCCGGACTGGCCCTGGCGATCTGGTTCTTTTTTGTGCTTGTTTTCGATTTGTTGCTGCTGGGTACATTGGTCGCCAGCCAGGGTGAGTTCAACCCGGAATTGTTGCCATGGCTCCTGTTGCTGAACCCGACCGACATATACCGTTTGCTGAATATAGTTACCTTCAGCGATAGCACTCAACTTAGCGGTGTTCTTAGTCTTGGCTCTGATTTGCCAATTGGCCCGAGCGGGCTTTGGCTGGCACTGATTCTCTGGTTTGTTATTCCTTTAGCCGGCGCCTGGGCACTGTTCCGTGGCCGTCGCATCTGATTTCCGCAACCACACTATGGCAATTACACTATGGAGAGCTCCATGAAGTCTGCTCAAATCAAATCCCTGCCGTTACTGTTGATGTTCGCATTGCTTCTGGTGGGATGCTCGGGCGAAGCGGAGAAGGTCGTCGAAAAGCCTGCGCCCGTGCACATCGAATCTGGTGATGAATGCCACGTATGCGGCATGGCCATCACCCGTTTCCCCGGCCCCAAGGGCGAAGTGATTACCGAGAAAGAGCAAACAGTCCACAAGTTCTGCTCCACACGCGATATGTTCGCTTGGGCGCTGCAGCCCGAGAACGTCGTGCGCAAGCACACCCTGTACGTTCACGACATGAGCCAAACCGAATGGGCCAGCCCGGATGATGCCGCCCTGATCGATGCCCGCGAGGCTGTGTACGTGGTGGGTTCTGAGCGCAAAGGCGCCATGGGCAAGACCCTGGCATCCTTCTCCACAGAAGCGGCTGCCCAGGGATTCATGGCGGAGCATGGAGGAGAGCTATTAACTTATGACGCAATCACCCTGGAGCATCTCAATACAGAGATGCCAATGGGGGATATGCATGGTGATATGCAGCACTAAGGTCGGACTTTTCTCCAAAGCGCCCGCCCCACAACCCTAACCTTGTCTCGGGTCGCCATTCTGCCAAGGTTGGTTTTTACCACGCCTTTGGTGAACCGGGTCGGTTTGGAATAGTCGATGCGTACGTCTACCAGAACCGGCCGCCCGGCGGCCGATTTCAGCATAGCGATCTCCAGACTTTCAGAAATATTCTGATTTCCAGCCATTGATACAAACTCGACACCCACGGCTTTGGCAAAGGCCTCATAGTCCATCGACCCGAGCACGGTGCAGGTTTTCTTGTTGTACGGAATTTGCTGCGCCTGTGCAATCTGCGACAACTCACCATCGTTGAATACAAAAATTATCAGCCCAACTTCCAAGCGTGCAGCTGTTACCAATTCCATGCCGGTCATCAGTAGTGCACCGTCGCCTACGATACCGACTACCTGACGAGTGGGATTCGCCAGCTTTGCGCCGATGGCACCAGGAACACAGTAGCCCATGGCGTTGAAGTCGCTGGGAGACATGTAGTTCCGCGCACCCAATATGGGTAATAGCTCGGCCACCAGGAACGTATGGTTGCCATCGTCTGCGACGACAATTGCATCATCAGCAAGGCGTTCGCGTAATTGGCTGAAAAACAGCTCCGGGTTTACCCGGTCGCCGCTGTCGTGATCCCGCCACTCTTTCTTGTAGGCGGCTTTGTCTTTTGCAATCTCCTCGCGAATGCCGGTGTTGGATGCCGAGGGCTGCAGGGCTTTTACAGCCTTGAGAAGCGCGGGCAGTGTAACTCTCGCGTCCCCCTCAATCGTATGGCTGGCTGGGTAGTTGGCGCTGAATACCTCGGGGTTGATGTCCATGTGAATCAGAGTCTCGGGCGGACTAATGCCATAGCTCCCCGTGGGGATTTCCGAAAACCGCGTCCCTATCGCTAACAGGCAATCTATCTTGGCAAAAGCATTGGTTGCTGCCGGAACCGCGTAATTGCCCATGCCCATGCCGGTGTGCAAAGGATGGTTGCCCGGGAAGGCGCTTAGACCCTGAAGAGTTGTTGAAACAGGCGCATCCAGTAGCTCTGCCAACTCGATCAGCCCAGCCTGGGCATCAACAGAACCCCAGCCCGCGAAAATGCCCGCTTGCTTAGCCTGCACCAGTGCCTGAGCTGCTGCATCAACCAACGCCTGATCTGGCTGTACTGGTGGCGGCGGTGCCTGAAAAAGAGGCATGTCGTCCACGTCGCCCAGAAAGTTGCTTATGTTGACCGGAATTTCGATAAAGACGGGGCCGGGCTCGCCGCCCATGGCCACGTTATAGGCTTCGTAAAGTGTAGGGATAATTTCCCGATGACTGGCAATGCGCCAGGTTTTCTTGGTAATCGGCTTGAGCAGAGCGTGCTGATCCATCTCGTGGAGTTGGTATCTGTGCCCGGATTCCGAATGAATCCCACCAGAAATAATCAGCATGGGTATGCCATCAATGCCTGCTTCGCCAATGCCGCTTGCAGCATGGGTAACCCCCGCGGCAGGCACAATCAGAAGTGTGCCCAGTTCAGCACCGGTGCGGCTGATGGCATCGGCCATAAAGGCACCACCACACTCATGGGTAACAAGTGTTGGCTCAATGCTTTCAGAGCGGTTCAGCTCATCATAGATTTCGGTGGTATGGACGCCGGGAATGCCGAATGTGCGACGTATACCGAGTTGTTCCAAAGCGTGGCGAACGAGAGTCGCGCCGGTTTTTTTCATGAATATGCCCTGAGTATTATTGTTTTGAGTTCAAGAGCTTAATGCTTAACGATCAATCAGGCCAGTGAAGTGGAGAGTGTTAAGGCGTGGAAGAGTTTTTAAGCGGCGGGATTGGGCGGGAATGAGCCCAGCACCCGGGGGATCATCCCCCGGTCATATTCATGAAGCGCAGAATCTGTACATCGCCGTTGCTGGAGAAATGATGGCGTTCCGGCTTCAGATCCATGGAGTCGATGATGGTTTGCCGTAGTTTGTCATCGGTTACCGGATGGCCACGAAGTACCCGGCGAAGGTCTACGGAATGCTCGTTGCCAAGGCACAGGAGTAATCGGCCTTCAACGGTTACCCGCACGCGATTGCAGGTGGAGCAGAAGTTGTGGGAGTGGGGCGAAATGAAACCCACCTTGATGGGGCTGTCCGACATCCGGTAATAACGCGCGGGGCCGCCGGAGTCTTCAGGGGTAGGCATCAGGTCGTGATGCTGGCGAACAATGTCGCGGACTTCATCACTGGTGCAGAGAGCTTGCCCTCGATCGTGCTCGGAAATCTCGCCTAAAGGCATTTCCTCAATAAAGGTGATATCGACGTTTTTCTTCCGTGCAAACTCGATCAGATCCGGAACTTCGTGATCATTGCCACCTTTCATTACCACGGTATTCAGTTTAATGCCTTTAAAACCGGCATCTCTTGCAGCGTCTATACCTTCCAGCACTCGCGACAGTTTGCCTGTGCGAGTAATACTGGCGAATTTTTCCGGGTCCAGAGAATCCAGGCTGATATTCAATCGTTTCAGGCCGGCTTTGCGCAGGGGCTCTGCCATGGTAGACAACTGGCTGCCATTGGTGGTCATGGCAAAATCACGCAGGCCGTAGGTGCCTATCTCCCGAACCAGTTCGAGAATGTCTTTGCGAACCAGCGGCTCGCCACCTGTCAGGCGGATTTTTTCCGTGCCCAGGGACACAAATGTTTTGGCAACCCGGGCAATCTCCTCAAGCGTCAAAACCTGTTGCCGGGGCAGAAAAGTCATCTCCTCTGCCATGCAATAAACGCAGCGGAAGTCGCAGCGGTCGGTAACGGACAGGCGTACGTAATTGACGGTTCTGCCAAAACGGTCTGTCAGCTTGCTGTTGGACATTGGCTTCTTTCCTGTAACTGCTGAATGCGCGCTTACGGATTGAGTATAGCTCCAGTATCGCAGAATCAAACCCTGAATCAGATACCCCTCGCGGGGTAAGCCTGGTGGCGCTCGTTTACAGTAAACATTGTGCGGGGATTCTTTATTCAGTCAGAAAGTGATTGATTTTCGCTCTAAACATGATTATAAAATACATGTTAATGGTTGGCGGCATAAGCCCAAAGATAATTTGCTGGAGAATAGAATGGAAAAACTGCTGTTTCGAGCCAATAGTGCGATGGTTTGGTCTTTGATCGGGTTGATTGCCACAGTCTTGATGGCGTACCCCCTGGCCGGCCGATTCCCCATGATGATTCAGGTACTGGCCCATGTGGGTACCTTGCTGTTTGCCGTTGGTATCAAAATATCCTACGTCGCTCGGTTGGTGTTTTTAAGTCGCTTGGGAAGACCTGTTCACTGATAAACGGTAGAATAGGTGAAAGATTGAACAATGCTGAGGTCTTCGCTATGACCGTGCGACCCGGAAAAACAGGTTTCAGGGTTCTTGCGTATATATCCATAGGGTTAGCCGCCATCGGTGTGGTGTTGCCACTATTGCCGACCACGCCTTTTGTTTTGCTGGCAGCGTTTTTTGCGAGCAAGGGCTCCCCGGCATTTGCCAGTTGGCTTGAAGAGCACCCGTCGTTTGGCCCCGCCATCAGAGACTGGCGTCGGAATAGGGTTATACCCTTAAGGGCCAAAGTGCTCGCTTGTGGCATGATGGCGTTGAGCTGGGGAATACTATTCGCGATGGGTGCGGCTACCGTGGTTTTGGCCATCTCGGGAACTTTCCTCGTGGGCGTAGCGTCTTATTTGCTTACCAGGCCTTCGTACTGATCGCTTTCATAGAATAACCGGAGTGTTGAATGCATATTACCCGTTACACCGATTACTCGCTTCGCGTGCTGATTTATCTGACGGTGCAGGGGGATCGCCTGACAACTATCCAGGAAATTGCAGACAGCTACGACATCTCCAAAAACCACCTGATGAAGGTGGTGCACCAGCTCAACAAGAATGGCTACATAGAAACAGTACGCGGAAAAAAGGGTGGTATGAGGCTGCACAGGGCACCTGAGGATATCAACATAGGTATGCTGGTGCGTGATACTGAGCATGACCTCAGTATTGTTGAGTGCTATTCCGATAAGAACACCTGCAAAATCTCTCCGGTTTGTGGGCTTAAACCCATATTCGGAGAAGCCCTGCAGGCATTCCTTTCGGTGCTCGACAAATACACATTGAAAGACATCATGAATGATCAGCACCAACCGCAATTATTAAAACTGCTGCAAATCGCCTGATCACCCTCCTTTCTGTCTTTCTACCCTGGCAAGTTTCAGGCCGGTTGGCTCTCAAGCCTCATCCGTAGCCGGTCTGGTAACGAGTATTTCAGTATTCTTTTTACGACCGTGCCGTATTGGTGCCTGAAGCTGCCGGTGTTGTAGTGGATGCCATACTTACGGCAGACTTCCTGAACTTTCTCGGAAACCTCGGGGTATCGGTGTGCTGGCAGGTCCGGGAAAATGTGGTGCTCGACCTGATAGCTCAGGTGCCCGCTAAGCAGGTGCATCAATTTATTGCCGGTAAAATTTGAAGAACCGGTAAGCTGGCGCAAATACCAGTGTCCTTTGCTTTCATTTTCGCAGTCTTTCTCGTCGAAGGTTTCTGCATCCTCAGTGAAGTGGCCGCAGAAAATCACTGTGGACGACCACAGATTGCGCATCAGGTTGGCGCCGAGGTTTCCGGCCAACACAATGGGCGCTACCGGAAAGGTAATGAGGGGGAAGAACACGTAATCCTTGAAAACCTGTCGCCCACCTTTTCGCAGCGTGTCTTTCAGGAATGGAATCTTGTCGCGCATGCGGATCTCTCCGCGCCTTACCCGTTCAAACTCCAATTCATGCAGGCTTACGCCCCACTGAAAGAAAACACTGAGCATTATGTAGCTTAAAAACTGCAGGCTGTGGGCGGGGTGCCATTTTTCATCATCGCTCAGGCGCAGCAGTGCATAGCCATAGTCCCGATCTTTGCCGATGATGTTGGTGTAGGTGTGGTGCTCATAATTATGCGTGCGACGCCAGGAATCGGATGAGCACGCGGTATCCCATTCGTAGGATTGAGAGTGCAGGGAGGGATCGTTCATCCAGTCATACTGGCCGTGCATCACGTTATGCCCAATCTCCATGTTCTCAATGATTTTGGATAGGCCCAGTGAGACCGTTGCGGCCACAAATACCGGCGGGATAAAGCCGAATGGCATCATTACCCGGCCACCCACTTCAAGAGCACGGTGTAAGCGAATGACCCGACGAATGTAGTTGGCATCCCGCTCTCCAAGATCCGCGACGATTTCATCCCGAATGCTGTTCAGGTCTTGCGCCAATTCCTGGAGTTGGTTTTCGGTCATCTGTTTCATGTTTTGCTCCTTAAATCTCGATGCTCACAGGGCCATGGGGAATGGATATACAAAGTTGAACGCTTTCTTCCCCCGGTCCTGAGGCCTTGCCTGTGAGCCTGTTAACGACTGTGCCGCTGGTTTTGCGACAGCTGCATTGATGGCAAATGCCCATACGGCAGCCGTGGCGGGGCGAAAGACCTGAGGCCTCTGCAATTTCCAGAAGGCTGGCATCGCCCTCGGAGCTGGCTTGCAGGTTGCTCTTTCCAAACTGCACCTTGCCGCCAAGAGCCTGGTTCGCAAGGTCTGCGTTCAGTGCGGGAGCTACTGTAGAAAAGAAGGTGCTGTGAATATCCGTTTCGCGAACGCCATGCTCGTGCAGTTGTTTGTTGGCCAGGTCCATTAGACCCATAGGGCCGCAGAGGAACACCTGTCTGGCTTTGAGTCCGGGCACCGCTTCCAGGTCCTGACTTTTTAAATACCGGGGCTTGTCACTTTCATCCGTCTGGATGATTTTCAGGGTTAGTGCGGTGTAGCGGCGTTCAAGAGCATGCAACCGCTCGGAGGCTATGATGTCCTGCTGGGTGCGCACGAAATAGAGCAGGGTGACCGGTGCCCGGAAGTCCTGGGCTGCCATGGTTTCCAGATGACTCAAAACAGGTGTGATCCCACTACCGCCTGCAATAAACAGCACAGGCTGCGCCGTTTCAGGCAGTAGAAAATCGCCGAAAGCCGCGCCCAGCCCCAGCACCTGACCGTCTCTCAGGTTGTCGTGCAGCCAGTTGGTTACCAGACCACCAGGCAGACGTTTGATGGTCAGGGTGACAAGCCCCTGTTTGGCCCATAACTCCGGTGAACTTGAGAGACTAAAGGTACGGGTGCGCAAGACGCCGTTGATCTCAACGCAAATATTGACGTGTTGACCGGCCTGAAAACCCGCCCAACGTGCTGCAGGTTTTAGTACAAATGTGCGTGTGTCAGCGGTTTCCTGAACTATTTGCTCAACGCGCGCGAGCGTTTGACCCTGCACCAGCATGGGGTCAACTGTCTCTAACAGTGGATCGAAGAAGGCAGCCGGATCAGTCCGGTTAAAAAGCTGCTTTCCAAGCCAGTGCAGAGCTCTTGTTTGGGGGATTCTTGCCAGCATGATGTTTTCTCCTGATGCGGCCATGACTTCATGTGTACACTTGTTCACATGTTGTGTACGACTGTACACATTGGTGTGTGGGCGCACAACGGGGGTCGTTTGTTTGGCGCAATATGACAAGCCCTCGATGCTTTAAAGTCCTTGCATGTGTACACTTGTTACTTGGATTCAACGATAACTGCGGTATGGACAGGCAATGTCAGAACGAAAAAAGCGCAAACCCGGTGAAACCCGTGAAAAGCTGATGAGTGCTGTGCTCACGCTCGTGGGAAAAGGCAGGCATTTTGCCAGCCTTGGTATTCGTGAGGTGACCCGCCAGGCTGGCGTGGTGCCCACTTCTTTTTACCGGCACTTCCGCAATATGGATGATCTTGGGCTACAGCTGGTTGATGAGCTTGGGCTAGTGCTGCGACGAATGATGCGGGAGGCGCGTGAAAACGTGCTTCAGGCCGATAAGCTGATTGAAGAGTCGGTGGGTATCTTTGTCAGTCACGCCCAGGCAAACCGCAGTTATTTTTTGTTCATGGCGCAGGGACTGGCGGGTGAGAGCCGGGCTATTCAGGATGGTATACGCAGTGAAATGCGGTACTTTGTCAGCGAACTGGCGAACGATTTGCGGCGGCTGAAAATGGTGGACCACCTTTCCGATAGCGATCTGGATATGACCTGCGATCTGGTGGTTCGCAGTGTAGCCTTCAGCCTTACGGATCTAATCGGTGTGTCGGCGGATGATGAGTATCAAATAGAACAAATAAGGAAGCGGACGTGCCGCTACCTTCAGCTTATCTTCGTTGGTGCGGCACACTGGGACAGGTAGCCCTGAAGTCAGAGCTGCCTGCATTCCATTCAAGGCTTCGTGCTTTTGCGGGCCTGTGCTTTTTTGGGCTTACGCTTGGGCGGAAGTATCAGTTTCTCTAATTCATCCAAAGCTTCGCCTGTGTACACCGCCAGTTTCTGCATGCTGGGTAGGGTATCCCGGCAGCCGGTAAACCCGAAGTTTAACGATCCCGCGTAGCTCAGGCAGGTAATGTTCAGTGCGCCGCCGTGTGCAATCAGCGACACCGGATACATGGCTTCCAGCTTGGCGCCCTCGTAATACAAGGGCTTCTGGGGGCCGGGTACGTTCGAGATGGTCACGTTGAACACTGGGCGCATACGACCGCCAAGGCCGGATAATAGCTGCAAAATATACGGCGACATCAATAGCATAGTGTATTGGGTGAGGGCGCTTTTGGGCAGCTTTTGCAGGTGTTCTTTGGCCTGATGTGTGGACGATTTTATGCTCTGCAAACGGGTCAGAGGATCGGATTCGTTTGTCGCCAGAGAGGCGATCATGAAGCTGATTGCCGTGCCCGTGCCCTGATCATCCGCCGGCCGAATGTTTACAGGAATGCCCGCTGTAAGAGCAGTGGTTGGCAGATCGTTTTGCTCTATCAAAAAGCGCCGGAGCGCCGTGCCGCATAGATAAAGAACGATGTCGTTCAGGGACGATTTGGATGCGTGGGCCAGATCTTTCAGGCGATCAAGTTGATAGTGCTGGGTAGCGAAGCGGCGCTGGCCGGTTACCCGGTGATTGATCTTTGAAACAGGCCCCGCAAAGGGGGCTGTAAGGCCCTCTTCCGGGTGGCGGCTAGATTGCAAGAGCCGGCTGCCTGCACGCCAGAGCGTGGGTGCCATGTCAGCCTGCAACTTGACAGCGTCCAGTGCTTGAGAAAATACAGAGGGAACGCTTTGTCTGCTCTCTCCTTTGGCAGGCTTTAGTGTTTCCGGGCGCATGGCCCAGGGTGGCAACATGCCGCGTTCATCCGGGTTTGTGCTCAATACCCTTTGAAGCAGGCGCACGCCGCTGATGCCGTCAATCATTGAGTGATGCATTTTGGTGTAAAGCGCAAAGCGGTTGTTTTCCAAACCCTCGATAACGTGGCATTCCCAGAGCGGACGTGCAAAATCCAGAGGGTTGGAATGCAGACGCGATACCAGAACGCCGAGTTCTCTTTCGCCGCCAGGCTTAGGGAGGGCTGAGTGGCGAACGTGGTAATCAAGGTCAAGATTCTTGTCGTGCTTCCAGGCGGGCGCAAGTAGCCGGCCGATCGCGCCGGACCATGCCAGCTTTGAACACCAGGGAGGCGCAATTTCCCCGGTTTCTTTCATGCTGAGCACCATATCGCGCAGGAAGGTGTCCGGTGCACCCTCCGGTAAAGAAAAGATCAGCATGTTGCCGACATGCATCGGGGTGTCTTCGGTCTCTACGGCTAGCCACGAGGCATCCAGTGTTCCCAGGCGTTTCATTCCTTGCGCACCTCTGCCCAAAATAGGGGCTTCAAAGTTAGACTTTTAGTTGTTGCTTGCAAGTATACGGGTTGCAGACCAAACAGACGATCACCCTGGCGAAAAAAATGCAAGGCAGACCTACGGACTTTTGTTGCTTTCATGCTCCCGAAAGTGGAATGCTTGTGGTAGGTTCACACTATTGAATTAATAAAAACAACAACATCGGAGGCACTGTGGAATCCAGTCCCCTTATCTCAGCAGGTCTGCCGCTCGCCCTGTTTATTATTATGATCGGTATAGGTATGACCCTCACCCTTCGTGATTTTCGCCAGGTGGCTGTTTATCCCAAAGGCATGATCATTGGAACTGTGGCGCAAATTTTGTTGATGCCACTGGTGGCGTTTGCGCTTGCGTCACTGCTGGCAGTGCCGCCAGCCATTGCGGTGGGCCTGGTTATTATTGCCGCCTGCCCCGGAGGAACAACATCCAACCTCTTTGTGTTACTTGCCAGGGGCAATATTGCGCTGTCCATAGTGCTGACAGTTAGCGCAAGCCTGATCACCATTCTCACGCTACCGCTGTTCACCAATATCGCTCTGAAATTCTACATGGGCACGGAGCACGACATTGTATTGCCGGTATGGAAAACCATCGGCATGTTGACGGGTATCGTTCTGTTCCCCGTGGCAATCGGCATGCTGGTGCGTTCACGCAAACCTGAGGTGGCGCGTAAAGCCGAGAGTATTGTGAGTGTGTTCGGTGGTGTTGTGTTGGCTGTTTTGATTGCTGTCATCGTTTACGGCGTGCGGGATGAAATATGGGATCTGTTGAAGCAGGCAGGGCCTGCAACGATTCTGCTTAATGTGGTGGGTATTTTCATCGGTTTGCTCGCAGGCCGGGCGGCGAGCCTGACTCAGCGGGAATCCTTGGCTGTTGCGGTGGAGCTGGGGGTTAAGAATGGCACGATCGGCCTGATGGTCACGCTCACGCTTCTGGAGTCCAGTGCCATGTCCATTCCCGCTGCGGTGTATGGTGTGCTGATGTTTCCTATCGGGTTCTTGCTTGCCATGTATGGCCGGCGCCTTATTCCGAAAGCCACCCCTGATATTGCGGAACAAGGGTAGGCAGCAGTCAGGGCGTTAATGGCGGCGGGTGCGGGCAATGATACTCTTCGACTACCGTACCCTCGTCGACACTTTCAAGATGCACATCAAAGCCCCAGAGCCTGTGCGCGTGGCGCAGTACTTCTTCTGTATCTTCGCCCAAAGGCACTCTGTCGACCGGCACATGCCGGAGCATCAACGAGCGGTCGCCGCGTAAATCCACGTTCCATACCTGAATGTTGGGTTCGCGATAACTAAGGTTGTATTGGCGCGCCAGTTTCTCCCGCAGCTCGCGGTAGCCCGGCTCGTCGTGAATGGCCGTTACTGTATAGCTGTCTTCCATGTCATCATCTTCAATGGCAAACAGCTTCAGATCCCGCATCACTTTGGGCGACAGGAACTGCTGTATAAAACTCTCATCCTTGAAGTTGGCCATGGCAAAGTGCAGGGTTTTTACCCAATCAGTACCGGCGATATCCGGGAACCACTCCCGGTCTTCATCGGTGGGCGCTTCACAGATTCGGCGCAGGTCGATGAAGATGGAAAAACCAAGCGTGTAAGGGTTGATGCCGGAATACCAGGGGCTGTTGAACGGCGGCTGGTACACCACCGCTGTGTGGCTCTGCAGGAACTCCAGCATGAAGCCATCTGTCACCAGGCCTTTCTCGTACATCCTGTTTAACAGAGTGTAGTGCCAGAAGGTGGCCCAGCCTTCGTTCATCACCTGAGTCTGGCGTTGCGGATAAAAGTACTGCGCCAGTTTGCGCACAATCCGGATGATTTCCCGTTGCCAGGTTTCCAGTAGTGGCGCATTCTTTTCGATGAAGTACAGCAGGTTCTCCTGGGGTTCTTCCGGATAGCGCTTTTTGCGTTTTACCGGGTCTTCATCTTCGTCCAATTTCGGGATGGTGCGCCAAAGATCGTTCACTCGGCGCTGCAGGTATTCCTCCCGCTCCTCTTGGCGCAAGGCTTCCTTTGCAGCAGAAATTGGCGAAGGCCGTTTGTAACGGTCAACGCCATGATTCATCAGCGCATGGCAGGAGTCCAGTATTTGCTCAACCGCATCGACACCGTGGCGTTCTTCGCATTCGGACACATAATTCCGGGCAAACACCAGGTAATCAATAATGGCGCTGGCGTCTGTCCAGGTTCGGAACAGGTAGTTGCCCTTAAAGAAAGAGTTGTGGCCGTAGCAGGCATGGGCAATCACCAGCGCCTGCATGGGCAGGGTGTTTTCTTCCATCAGGTAAGCAATGCAAGGGTTGGAGTTGATGACTATTTCATAGGCCAGGCCCATTTGGCCGCGCTGGTAGCCTTTGGAGGTGCTGAGAAACTGCTTGCCGAAGGACCAATGGTTGTAGCCAACGGGCATACCAACAGAGCTGTAGGCATCCATCATCTGTTCGGCACTGATCACCTCAACCTGATTTGGGTAGGTGTCTAAACCGAACTCGGCAGCGCACTTGGCGATTTCTTCATCGTATTGCCGGATCAGCTCGAAGGTCCATTCCGAACTGGTGGAAACCGGTTTGCGAATTGCAGGGCTCTCAACATCCGGTGCATTGGGGCGGTCGATTGCATCGCTCATGCCGCTTTCCTCTCAAAGAGCCGGCGGAACACCGGGTAAATCTCGCTCGGGTCAGCAATTTGCTGCTGGGCAAAGCTTCCGGGGAATTGCGCCTGTACCTGTTCGTATTCGTGCCAGAGCATCTGGTGATCCTGAGGCGTAATCTCAACATAGGCGAAGTACTGCACCAAGGGAAGAATGCGCTCGGTTAAAAGCTTGCCGCAGATGGGCGAGTCGTCGTTCCAGTTGTCCCCGTCGGAGGCCTGAGCTGCGTAGATGTTCCACTCAGCAGGGGAATAGCGGGAGTCGATGATCTTGTGCATCAGTTTCAGGGCGCTTGAAACAATGGTGCCACCGGTTTCCCGGGAATAGAAAAACTCCTCTTCATCCACTTCCTTGGCGCTGGTGTGGTGGCGGATAAATACCACATCGATTTTCTTGTAATTCTTCTTCAGGAACAGATACAGCAAGATGAAAAACCGCTTGGCGGTGTCCTTGTGCATCTGGGTCATCGAGCCGGAAACATCCATCAGGCAAAACATGACGGCGCTGGTGGCTGGCTTATGCTGCTTCAGGTGCTGACGGTAGCGCAGGTCGATTTCATCAATGAAGGGGATGCGTTTTACATTGGCTTTCAGTCGGGCAATTTCGTCCTCAAGTACCCGGATTTGATCGTCGTGGCTAAAGGCAGCGTCCAGATCGGCAGGCGCGCTTTTGAGATCCGCAAGCTGAGCTTCAAGTTCACGGATTTTTTTCCTGCGGGCACCACCCAGTCCCAACCGGCGAGCATGGGCGCCACGCAGCGACCGGATAACGTCGAGCTTGGCGGGTACGCCCTGGGTGCTGAACCCGGAGCGCACATAGTTGAAGGACTCGGTATCCTTGAGTTGCTTTCGGACAAGGTTCGGGAGTTCGAGGTCATCGAACAGGAAGTTAAGGAACTCGTCCTGGGTAATCTGGAAGGCAAATTCATCCATGCCTTCGCCATCGGGGCTGGCATTGCCTTGCCCCTGACCTTGGCCGCCGCCCTCTGGCTTGGGTAGCCGGTCCCCCGTTACAAAGTCCCGGTTGCCCGGATGGACCATCTCGCGATGACCGCCCTGGCCGTGATGGAAAACGGGTTCATCAATATCCCGCTTGGGAATACTGACATTCTCCCCCCGTTCTATGTCGGTTATCGAGCGCCGGTGCACCGCTTCAGCAACGGCCTTCTTGATGTGATGCCGGTAGCGGCGCAAAAACCGCTCACGGTTCACCGCACTCTTGTTTTTGCCGTTCAGTCGTCTGTCGACAATGTGGGTCATACCCATAATTCACACTCCACTTACACGTTCGGGGCTATAGCTGCCGGCTGGAATTTCCAGCCATGCCGCCCTGCTAGTGGGACTTGCGAACTCGCAGATACCACTCTGCCAGCAGGCGTACCTGCTTCTCCGTGTAACCCCGGTCGACCATGCGTTCGACAAACTGTTTGTGCTTACTCTGATCCTCCTGGCTGGCTTTGGGGTTGAATGAAATAACCGGCAGCAGGTCTTCGGTGTTGGAGAACATCTTCTTCTCGATCACGCTGCGCAGTTTCTCGTAGCTGAGCCAGGAAGGGTTTTGTCCTTGATTATTGGCCCGGGCCCGCAATACAAAGTTGACCACCTCGTTGCGGAAGTCCTTCGGGTTGCTGATGCCCGCCGGCTTTTCGATTTTCTCCAGTTCCTCATTAATAGAGGAGCGATCGAGAATCTCGCCAGTTTCCGGGTCCCGGAATTCCTGATCCTGAATCCACAGGTCGGCATAGGTCACATAGCGGTCGAACAGGTTCTGCCCGTATTCGCTGTAGCTTTCCAGATAGGCTGTCTGGATCTCCTTGCCGATAAACTGAACGTAGTGTGGGGCCAGGAATTCCTTGATGAAGCGCAGGTAGCGCTCCTGAATTTCTGGCGCAAACTGCTCCTGTTCTATTTGCTTCTCGATCACATACAACAGATGGACCGGGTTGGCGGCCACTTCGGTGGTGTCGAAGTTGAACACCTTGGAGAGAATCTTGAATGCAAAGCGAGTCGAAAGGCCGTCCATACCTTCGTTAACGCCTGCTGCATCCCGGTATTCCTGAATGGATTTGGCTTTGGGGTCTGTGTCCTTGATGTTCTGTCCGTCGTAAACCCGCATTTTGGAGAAAATGCTGGAGTTTTCCGGGTCCTTGATCCGTGAAAGCACCGAAAACTGAGCCAACATATCCAGGGTGTCCGGAGCGCAGGGAGAGCCGGCAAGAGAGCTGTTTTTCAGCAGTTTTTTATAGATCTCGATCTCTTCTGTAACTCGCACGCAGTAGGGCACCTTGACGATATACACCCGATCAAGAAAGGCTTCGTTGTGCTTGTTGTTGCGGAAAGTTTGCCATTCCGACTCGTTGGAGTGCGCCAGAATTACACCATCGAATGGCACCGAACCCATGCCCTCGGTGGTGTTGTAATTGCCCTCTTGGGTTGCGGTTAACAATGGGTGCAGCACTTTGATGGGCGCTTTGAACATCTCCACAAATTCCATTAGCCCCTGATTGGCCTTACACAGACCACCACTGAAGCTGTAGGCATCCGGATCATCCTGGGAGTAGTCCTCCAGCATGCGGATGTTCACCTTGCCCACCAAGGCTGAAATGTCCTGGTTGTTGTCATCCCCCGGTTCTGTCTTCGATACGCCGATCTGGTCAAGAACAGAGGGGTACTTTTTCACAACGCGGAATTGGCCAATGTCGCCGCCAAACTCGTGCAGGCGCTTGACGGCCCAGGGCGACATAATGTTCTTCACGTAGCGCGCGGGGATTCCGTATTCTTCTTCCAGAATGGCAGCGTCTTCTGCCGGGTCAAAAAGCCCAAGGGGCGATTCGTTAAGCGGGGAACCCTTGATGGCGTAGAAGGGAACCTTCTGCATCAGGTATTTTAGTTTTTCCGCCAATGAGGATTTACCGCCGCCAACCGGCCCCAGCAGGTAAAGGATTTGTTTCTTTTCTTCCAGACCCTGAGCTGCGTGCCGATAAAAAGACACTATGTTTTCTACAGCTTCTTCCATGCCATAGAACTCGGAAAACTCCGGATATCGCTTGATGATTTTGTTGGAAAAAATGCGCGACAGGCGGGCGTCGCGGGAGGTATCGACAAATTCGGGTTCGCCGATGGCGATCAGTAATCGTTCTGCGGCCGTGGCGTAGGCCGTTGGATCCTTCTTGCAGATCTCGAGATATTCCTCGAGGCTGTATTCTTCTTCCTGGGTGCTCTCATACCGGTTTTTAAACTGCTGCAGTATGCTCATGGGTAGCCCCTCGCTCGCTGTTTTTCAGCTTTTAATACACGCAATATCCCCGTTGGAGTTACGGTCGCCCTGCTGGCGATTCGTTTTGGTTATGGGTGGATGGAATCAACATTTACGGCCGGCCGCGATCTGTGTCGGGTTTCGGCCTGCTCAACCTGAGCTTAGTTCACGGTCATCAAGTTGGACAGGCAGTAAATGGTTAAGGTTCATTAAATTATGTTATTGCAGAGGCTCCAGCCTCACCGTTTGGTAAGCTGGAAAACACTCTCCGTAGCACTGGCAAGGCCCTTACGTTTGGTGAACGGATTGTCGCTGGCAAGGGTGTTGGTAAGAACATGCTTGATGTCATAGTCGGCGCGGTAGAGCTCGTGAACTTCCTCATCGCTCACGTTGAATGGCGGCCCGGTGATGTTTGCGTTGTAATCCAAAGTAATGAGTAGAATACGAGTGTTATCGGGGATGATGGCCGTAAGATGGTCTACATAGGCCTTGCGCATTGAGGGGGGTAACGCGATCAAGGCCGCGCGGTCATATACCAAGCGGATGTGTTGCAGGTCAGCTGGCACCAGTTGAAAGAAATCACCACACCAGAGTTGCAGGCTGTCGTGCGCGAAGGTGGTAAATGGCTCGCTTGGGTGCACCATGGCCTTCTCGCCAGCCTCGGCAAAGAAATCCTTGCAGGCGATTTCGCTCAGCTCTACGCCGATGACCGGGTGCCCGCGATCATGCAGCCACCACATATCGTGGGCTTTGCCGCACAAAGGCACCAAAACACCCTCGGTGCCGCCGCCAGAGAGTTCGGGCCAGTGGTCGTACAGGTATTTGTTCACGGAGCCTTCGTGGAAACCGATTTCCTTTTTGCTCCAGCGTTCGTGCCAAAAGTCATGTTCCATGGTTGTCGCTCCCTTACTTGGACGTTTGATTCAGTCTACCCTAATCTTTGCGGATATTGACGAAGGACAAACCTATGAAAGCCGTGTTTCTTGATGTCACAACCCTTGGCAACGATGTAGATTTGACCCCCATTGAGCGGGTTACCGGCGGCATGGTGAAGCATGCCGCGACATCACCCGGTGACGTGCTTGAGCGAATTCGGGGCTTTGATACGGTGTTGGTGAACAAGGTGGTGCTTGCCCGGGAGCATATCGAACAATGCCCGGAGCTGAAAACCATAGCTGTTGTCGCCACCGGACTGAACAACGTGGATCTGAAGGCGGCCAAAGATCACGGCATTCGAGTGCTTAATGTTACGAATTACGGGCGTTCAACGGTGGCCCAGCACACCATGGCACTGATGCTGGCACTGGCAACTCGCCTGTTGGATTATGACCGCGATGTGAGGGCAGGGCGCTGGGGAAAAAGCGACATGTTTTGCCTGATGAACCACCCGATCCTGGAGCTGGAAGGCCGAACACTGGGTATCATCGGCTATGGCGACCTGGGGCAGGGGGTTGCTGAGCGGGCCAAAGCCTTTGGCATGAAGATACTGCTCGGTGCTCGCCCCGGGCAGGCGGCGGGGGAGGTTGACGGCTACTCGCGGATACCGCTTGATGAGTTGCTGCCACAGGCAGACGTGCTCTCGTTGCATTGCCTGCTCACGGAGGAAACCCGACATTTGATTGGTGCCCGAGAGTTACAGCTGATGAAGCCGGATGCCTTGCTGATTAACACAAGCCGCGGTGGTCTGGTAGATGAACAAGCGCTTGCTGATGCGCTTCGCAACGGGGTAATCGGAGGCGCGGGTTTTGATGTGCTGACCGAAGAGCCACCACGCAATGGGAATCCTTTGCTCGCTGATGATATTCCGAACCTGATTATTACACCGCACTCGGCATGGGCCAGCCGCGAAGCGCGGCAGCGGATTGTAGAGATTACCGCGCATAATCTTGCATCGGCTTCTTGATGGATCAGCGGGCAGGGGGCGATAGAGGGTGACAGGGGGGTATGGTTTGCAAGGTATGACGGTTTGATAAAACCTTGGCACGTGGTTTTTGCAGTCATTGCGACGGCCGTCCTTGCAGGATGTTCGACAGCACAGCATCGTGACCAGTTGGCCTTATTCAACTCAGCCTATGCTACTGGAGACTACAGCTCCGCACTGAAGGCTGTGAGCTTCAACGAGTCCAAAAACAAGCCTGTGGATGCCGAGGCACACCTGCTCGAATTGCTGCATCAGGGTGAAATGTACCGCCTGACCGATCGCAACAGTGAATCTATAGCGGCTTATGATCTGGCTGAAGAGGGAATGAAAAACCTCGACACGGCGGGGCTGCTTGAAAACACCGTGGAAGGGTTGATGGCGGTGATGGTTAACGACTCCGAGCGCGACTACAAGGCGCTGATGTCTGAGGCGGTTCTGGTCAACACCTATAAAGCACTGGCGTTTCTGGCTGAGGGCAATAATGACTACGCCAGAGTGGAATTTAATAGAGCCAATGATCGTACCCGCCGCGCCGTCGACTTTTTTCGCAAAGAAATCGCGGAGCAGCAAGCAGTGCTGAAAAATGAGGCCCGGAGCGGGAACGAAAAAGCCTCTATGGTTCAAAGCAGCCTCAACAGTAAAAGTTTTCAGTCGGCGGTCCATAATCGCTACGGATCATCCTCGACCTGGTCGGTTTTTCCCGAGTTTATTGTGCCTGCAAGCACCTGGCTCCATGGCATCTATTTCCTGGCGAATGCCGAAGGCGGAGCTGATTACGAACGTGCTGCCACCTCACTCAAACGGGTGGCAGAAATGAGCCCACAAAGCGTGATGCTGCAAGCCGATGCAGATTTGGCCACGGGCTTTGCCTCAGGCGCCCAGAGCCTCGCAGCCCTGCCTTCCCAGGTATGGGTTGTGTATGAAAACGGGCTCGGCCCGGTTCTTCGAGAAGCGCGCCTGGATGTGCCTCTGCTGCTGCTTCACGGCAATCAGCAAGTGCCGGCCTATTTTGGTATCGCGCTACCAGAATACGCTGAGCGCTCTGCTATACCTGGAAGTATTGGTGTATCAGACGCAGCTGGCCAGGTGATACAAACAGAACGAATTTCGGATATGGGCAAGGTGTTTCGTACTGAAATGAAAGAGCGCTTTCCGGGTGTGTTGGCCCGGGCCGTTACATCGGCGATTGGCAAGGCGGTTCTGCAAAAGGAAGCTGCAGACCAGTTCGGCCCAATAGGGCAGCTTTTCGCGACTGTATTAACTATCGCAACAACCCAGGCCGACTTGCGCAGTTGGCAGGCATTGCCCAACCATTGGCAGGCCGCTCGCATTGACCGCCCGGACGATGGGCGCCTGACACTGCTGGGTCATCGGGGAGAAGTATTGGGCAACCTGGAAGTTCCACAGCAGCCCTTTACCTTGGTATATGTTAAACAACCGACCATACAGGCGCCGGCAACGGTCATAATCATGGATTTGCAGGGTAAAAGGAATGCTACGTTTGCACGCTTTCCCAAGGAGCATGAACCTTAACGGGTTTCCCGGATCAAGTAGTTCAATACACCAGAAAAGCAGGATGTTCGTTATGAAATCGTTAGTCTTCGCCAGCATGCTGGTTCTTGGTTTGGCGGGCTGTGCCACTCAACCAGAAACCAACAGTACAATGATCGACCGACAAGAACTGAGGGTCGATCCCGAAGTGGTCTACACCGCAGATGTAACAGAGCTCTTTAAATCGAGGCTGACACTGCCCGATGGCGGCAGCCTTCTGCAAGTGCAGTTCGCAGTAGAAGCGAGATCAGACACTGAGCTGGGGTGGAAGGTTACCTGGTTTGATGACATCGGTATGGTGGTGAAGGGTGTCGGCGAGAGCTACCGCCAAGCGACATTGCTAACCGGTCAGACTCGATATTTCAAAGCGACCGCTCCGCATTCACGAGCTACCAGCTTCCAGTTACATCTTCGCGAACCCAAATAAAAGGAAAAACCAATGTTGATACGTGCCCTTGCCATCTCTGTAGGTATTGCCGTTTTGGCCGGCTGTGCCGCGCCCACTCGTTATATTGATCCGGCTGCAGACGATGGCCCTGTAGCAATGACCATGGATTACCGGGACTTTGAACAAGCGGCAACCGACGCAGTAGAAGATATGCTTTCCAGCGGTGCCGTGAACAACCCGGACGGCAGCCGTTACATCATGGTGGTAAGCCGCATAACCAACGACACCATGCAGCGCATTGATACCGACCAGCTCACCAAGAAAATCCGCGTATCACTGCTGCGCTCAGGCAAGGTTGTGACTACCACCGCTGTTGGTCTCAACGGTGCTGAAGATGAAATGAATATGAAGGCGCGTGAATTGCGCGGTTCGGAAGAGTTTGATCAGTCTGGTGTACAGCGCAAAGGCACGCTTCAGGCACCTGACCTGAGCCTTTCCGGCAAGATTCTCCAGCGTAACCACAAGGTAGGAAAAGAACAGCAGGTGGAATATTACATCCAGCTGTCTTTGACAGAGCTGGCATCCGGCCTGGCCATTTGGGAAGGTGAAACCCCTATCATCAAACGGGGGTCTGACAAGTCGGTTACCTGGTAGCCTGTTTTCCTTAAAACAGAAAAGTAGGCCATACTGATTCCGTTTCGTATCCGTTGAGGGTACTTTCTCGTTGCATCAGATAAAACAGGACGTTAAGTGGCCTCCTTTCAATTCAAAGAACGACTCCAGGCAGCAGAAACATGGATTCTTGCAAACCCGAATCCGCCGCAAACCTGGCCTTGGACCCTGTTATATAAGGCCGGGCGTTCCATTTATGCGCTCATACGTGATGTTGTCAGCGGCCAGTTAACTTTGCATGCCATGAGCCTGGTATACACCACGCTGTTGAGTATTGTGCCGCTGCTGGCTTTGAGTTTTTCAGTGCTGAAAGCGTTGGGTGTGCATCAGCGTATGGAACCTTTCCTGTTTCAGTTCTTTCAGCCCATGGGGCCTGAAGGCGTTGAGATGGCGGAGCGTATACTCGGCTTCGTCGACAACATGAAGGTGGGGGTGCTGGGTTCTGTGGGCCTGGCTCTGCTCGTATACACCGTGGTGTCGCTGGTGCAGAAAATAGAGCGATCGTTCAATATGATCTGGCGGGTGCCAGAAATGCGCTCGGTGGCTCAGCGTTTCAGTAACTACCTGAGCGTTATCATGGTCGGGCCACTTTTGATGGTGTCGGCTATTGGCGTAAGCGCGACGATTTTCTCTTCATCGTTTGTTCAAACCCTGATTGCCATTGAGCCGTTTGGCTCACTGATTCTTGTGCTTAGTCGCTTTACGCCGTTCTTTCTGGTGGTGGGCGCATTCACCTTCGTCTATGTGTTTATGCCTAACACCCGCGTAAAGCTACGGTATGCGTTTATTGGTGGCCTGGTGGCCGGGGTTTCCTGGCAGGCTGGTGGAATGTTGTTTGCGTCGTTTGTCGCAGGTTCTGCCAAGTACGCGGCGATATACTCCAGCTTTGCGATCGGCATTATCATGCTGACCTGGATATATCTGAACTGGATGATTCTGCTTTTGGGCGCCAGCCTGGCGTTCTACTTGCAAAACCCGGGTTCGGTTGCCAAGCGCAGTCATGTTCAACTGTCTCCAGAGCTTCAGGAAAAGGTTGCCTTGGCGATGATGTGGCTGGTGGCTCGCCCGTTCAGTGAGGGCGGAAAAGCACCGCAGCAGGAGGTTCTGGAGCAATCCTTACGAGTACCGGGAGAGGTTACGCGAGGCGTAAGTGACAAGCTGATTCGTGCCGGCATGCTCACGCTTGCTGGACGCCAAGGTGATCAGTTGGTACCAGGGCGGGCGTTGGACCTTATTACGGTGGGGGATGTGCTGAAAGCCGTGCGCCATGACGAGGATCGCGTAGTTGATCGGCTGCCTCCGGTGTTTCCCCCTGAATTGCTCAAAGGCGAGCGGGAGAATGAATCCACCACGTTTGCTGCCTTGCTCAAAAATGGCATTGCCGCAGAGGTTAGCCCCGAGCGCCTTCGCTGAGCGCGGCTTTCAAGGCTGCCCGCACGCGGCCTGTCTGTTCAGAGTTAAGACTTATGATTTTCTCCAGGTCTTCTTCAGGCAGGTTGCGTTGGTGGGCGTGGCGCAATACTTCACGGCTGCCTAGCACCATACCATCCACCAGTGTTGCTCCGTCCCGAGCGGGCGCTGGGCGTTCTGCAGACAAAAGGTACGCGTGGTATTTGGGTGGAAGCCCCCACTCACTTGCAATCACCTGAGACGCTACCCACTGGTAGCGTGCCAGCGCTGTGCGAATCAACACCATATCCGGTTCCCCGGCGCCAGGCTGAGCCTTACAGATATGCTGCAGCTCCCTGCGAAGGGTAATATAGGATAGTGCCGGTAGCAGACCAACGGTGAAGCATGTGCTTGCATCCTCCCCACGAAGTTTTGCTATAAACTCTGCTGCTCGAGCGCAAGTAAGGCCCCATTGCCAGGCTCGCTGGGCAAACAGTGCTTCCCGGCTATTTCGGGCCGCCATCATGGGGCGCATAACGGCCGCTGAAATCACGTTCCGTATACCATCAATACCAAGGATGAATACAGCTTGGTCGACGGATTCAATGGTGTGATCGCCGGTGCGGAAATAAGGGCTGTTGGCAATCTGCAGTATTTGATTGGTGAGAGCGGGGTCACCCAGAATAATCTGACTCAGCTTCTGCCGGTCGCCGGACTCGTCCGAAAGCGCTCTCATAAGCATGGGGAGCGTCATGGGCTGCCGTGGCAGCTCTTTCATTTTTCTGTTCGAGAGGCGGTATTCGAGCTCTTGAAGAGCGCGTTCGGATAACGATTGTTCATCGCGCAGCTTGGAGGGGCCGGTATCGAGTAGCCAGCAGAAGAGGTTTTCTTCAAGTTGCATCGTCAGGCTTTGTGCGGTCTGGACTGATTCGGTGGGCTCAGCAGTTTTTGCAGGATTGAACAGCCGCGCCTCAGGAGCCGGAGGAGATGGCGGTTGTTCGGTTTTAAAAAATCCTGCTATCCAGGAAAAGAAGCCTGGCATCCAATGCCTCCGGGTGAATCAGTCGTGAAACTGTACGTGCCTGCAACTTGCAGTATAGGGGGCCATTGTTGCATTGCACAGGCCAAACCGTTGCTGCCAGTAAACTATTTAGATCACTGCTCCACCGAATACAAAAATGAGCTGGCAGACACCTGCCGAAAAACCAAGAAATGCGCCCACAAGAATCAGCTTGATTTCGTCTTCCTGGAAGCACGGGCGGAGCAAATCCTGAAACTCTTCCGATGACAGGGCAATCATTCGCTCCACCATAATGGCTTCGACCGCCCGGGCTCGGTCAGTTTGAAACATCGGGTTGTTAAAGGATGTTTTTGATATCTCGATGGCCTTTTCGCCCACCTGGTTTTTCAAGGTGGCAAAGCCGGTTGGGCCGAATGCCATTTGGGTTAGCGCTTTGCCCATACCCGCGGTTTCATCCACCAGTGGCTTGATGTGTTTCTTCACCATGTTGCGTGCGCGATCGCCCTTTGGGCCTTCCATGATGGCGCCTATGATGTTGCCAACCGTGAGGATTTCGTGGGTGATGATGTGGCAGAACGATTGAGCCACTTCGGGTTGGCGCTTGAGGAATAGACCTTGAATATTGAACGGGCCAATCTTTTTTGCATGGAGCGGCCGGAAGATAACGTTCAGTGCAATCCAGTTAGTTGCCCAGCCCACCAGCAAACCGAAAAATGGCAGTACCCACCAGCTTTGGTAGGCATACCACACAGCCATTTGAATAAGGCCGAACAGGAAGCCGAAATAGAAGCCGGAGTTCACAATAAAACGAAACTCTGCATCGCCGCACTCGAGGAAGATGCGGTTCAGAAGCTGCTTGTCGGCTGATAATTTTTCGATGGTCATGGTTTTGATATCGAGCAGATCTTCGATGTTGTTGGCAATATCGTCGACCAGGTTGTCCACGAGTTGCGGTGTGGATCTGCGTACCCTGTCGTAGACCATTTTTCGAGCAGAGGCGGGTAGGTTCTCCCAGAATGTCGGGTACTCCCGCAGCATCATTTCATCCACATATTCTTCGATGCGGGGCTCAACCGAGTGGACAATGTGAGCGGCGAGTACCTTTGGGTCAATCTGCTCGAAAATTTCCCGCACAGTGCCGATTTTGGAAATGGTGGCATCTACGGCGATGGCAGCCATTTTCTCGGCTTTTGATGGAATAATGCCCTGCCAGCCCAGCAGCGGAGGTTTGCCAATAAACTCCAGGGGGAAGAAGGTCATTTTGATGGCCAGCCAGTTAGTGATCCAGCCAATCAGGGCGGCAATAACGGGAATACTGAGGTATTGCCAGAATTCAGGGTTGTTTAACAGGCTTGTCATCCGGAGGGTGCACTCGCTTTTTTGTTTGTGTCTGCGGGTTGAAGCATGTTTGGAAGGTGCGCGGCTGTCAATGACCTAAAAGCCCGCCCGGGATGGCGGAATGATCTAGCCTGCCATGTCACCCCATAGCCACTGACACAAAGCCATGGCGGCAACGGGTGCTGTTTCTGTTCTAAGCACTCTCGGGCCGAGAGCCACAGGCAAAAATCCCTCTTTCTCCGCTTGGGCAATTTCATCGGCGGAGAGACCGCCCTCGGGCCCGATCATCAGGGCTACGCTGGCAGGCTTGGCCACAGAGCCCAGCGACTGTTCCGTGCGGTGATGCAGAACCAGCCGCAGGTCGCAGGTACGGCTGTGTTCCAGCCATTGCGCTACGGTCATAACTGGCAGGATTTCCGGGATGCGAGCACGGCCGCATTGTTCTGCAGCGCTTATGGCCATCGCCTGCCATTGCCGCAAACGTTTGTCTTCCCGGTCGCCTTTCAGTTTTACCTCACAACGCTCAGTGGTGAGCGGCACGATTTGCGAAACCCCCATTTCCACCGCTTTCTGAATGGCATAATCCATGCGATCACCCTTGGATAACGTTTGTCCGAGGGTGATCTGCAAGGGAGATTCGGTATGGTTGGGCTCGGGTGCCGCTACAAGTACTTCAACACGCTTCTTCCCGGCTTCCGTGATGGTTGCCGGGTAATCCTGGCCATCCCCGTTGAAGAGCCTCAAAGCCTGCCCGGGCTGCATGCGCAGCACCCGGCCGACATGCTGGGCCGCATTCTCATCCAGATCTGCGTGAGAGGCTTCGCTCAAGAGCGAATCGGTATAAATTCTGGGGATGCGCATTCGTGTGTACCTTAATCAGTCCCTAACGGCGATATCGATGCCTTCGGTCGCAACCTGAGCCAGATGGCGTATCTGATCTTCAGTGATAACGTAAGGCGGCATGAAGTAAACCACATTACCCAGGGGACGAAGCAAGGCCTGACGCGTGAGAGAGTGCTGATAAACCCGAACACCCCGGCGCTCCTGCCAGGGGAAGGGGGTCTTCGACGCCCTGTTTTTCACCATTTCTATCGCCAGGGTCATTCCGTGCTGGCGGATATCCCCCACATTGGGGTGATCGGCAAGGTGAGCTACGGAATCAGCCATGCAGGTCGAGAGTCTGCGGTTGTTTTCAATAACGTTATCATCCCGGAAGATGTCGAGTGTGGCCAGTGCCACGGCACAGCCAATGGGGTTGCCGGTGTAGCTGTGGCTGTGCAGGAATGCTTTAAGGGTTTCATAATCATCGTAAAAAGCGTTGTAAACGGTGTCCGTTGTCAGCACAACCGAGAGGGGTAGGTAGCCGGCGGTAAGGCCTTTAGATAAACACATGAAGTCTGGCGTAATGCCGGATTGCTCGCACGCAAACAGGGTGCCGGTGCGGCCAAAGCCCACGGCAATTTCATCCGCAATCAAATGCACGCCATAGCGATCACAGGCTTCCCGCAACTTGGTGTGGTAAATCGGGTGGTGCATGCGCATGCCACCGGCGCACTGAATCAGCGGCTCCACCACAACTGCACAGATTTCATCGTGCTTTTCTTCCAGTAGCTTTTCCATGGCCTCAAACTGGCGCAGGGCATAGGCCTCGTCTGTTTCGCCTTCTTCCTTGTTGTAGGCATCGGGCGATGGCGCTGTCAGCACTTCCATCAGTAGTGGCTGGTAGGTGTCCTTGTACAAAGCTACATCCCCCAGCGCCAAAGCACCCAGGGTTTCACCGTGATAACTGTTGCTCAGGTTAACGAAGTTCTTTTTGCTGGGTTTGCCCTGGTTCTTCCAGTAGTGGAAGCTCATCTTGAGCGCGGCTTCGATGGCCGATGACCCGTTGTCAGCGTAGAAGCATTTGTTAAGGCCTTCAGGGGTCACCTCAATCAGCCGTTCGGAAAGGTTAACTACGGGTTCGTGGGTGAATCCGGCAAGAATAACGTGCTCCAATTCGCCAATCTGCTTCTGGATGGCTGCGTTAATTCTGGGGTTGGAGTGTCCGAACAGGTTAACCCACCAAGAGCTGACTGCATCGATAAACCGATTGTTTTCAAAGTCCTCCAGCCAAACACCTTCGCCCCGTTTGATAGGCACCAGCGGGATGGTTTCGTGATCTTTCATCTGGGTGCAGGGGTGCCATACAGATTTGAGGCCGCGGGCGATGAGATCGGCATTGCGCATAGAGAGTCTCCGGTAAGGCGATGGTTCTGAACAAGTAATGTGTTGGCTGTTAACCAGTGTGGATAATACAGTTAACGGCGACTACTGACTACCGTGCCAAAGGGTATCGATCGGTAGGCCAATGCGCGCATCAGGCTCTGGGAAGACAATTCCTGAAAAATAAAACAGAGGCGAGTTCAATATGGAAGTTCAACTGACCCATCCTTATCAGGCAGGCATTAAACAAGTGCTTGGGGCATTCTTCAGCGAGGATCATATCCTTGAACGAAATGCCTTGTTGGGCTCCCGTAACGTGCGTGTTGCAGAGCTGGAAAAGGGCGATTCTACGGCGAAGTTGGTGATTGAGCGGGAAGTGACAACCTCTCAGGCAGTGCCGGGTTTTCTGTCGCACTTTCATCGTGAGTGGAATCAGGTGAGGCAAGAAGAGCACTGGTTTCGCAAAAGCGACAGCGAATGGCATTGCGAATTCCGTGTTCACGTTGAAGGTGTGCCGGCGAAAATCAAAGGCATGATGAGGCTGGAAGGCTCAGATGAAGCCTGCACCAATCACGTTACCCTGAGCGTGCGCTGTGATGTGCCGCTGGTGGGCAAAAAGATTGCAGCATTTCTGAGAGACGACTCACACGCCAAAATAGAGCGTGAGTACGAAACCATACAACAATTGCTATAATGCGCGATCACGGATGAAAACAACGCAAAGGATGCGGTATGAGCAAACCAGTAGTGCTTCTCGGAGACTTGGGCTCTGACCACCAGGGCTTCCCTCCCACACCGGTACTCGCCGGCTCCCCCGATGTATTGATAGATGGCAAGCCAGTAGCCCGTGTGGGCGATCCACTGGCACCACACTCCAAACCGAAACATCCTCCACATCCTCGCGCCATTGCTGCCGGTTCGGGCACTGTGCTGATTAATGGAATGCCTGCCGCTGTAACCGGCGGGGCTATTACGTGTGGTGGTGTGACGATTGGTACTGGGTCAGTAGTTGTTGGCAGCTAATACAGATTCGGGGTGTTTGTTGATTTTTCGGTAACGTACACAATAAAGCCCTCGTTTCTGGGGGTTATCAAACACGTCGTCTGGCTTTCCTTCCTCCACAATCTGGCCTTGGTGAATGTAGATCACACGGTCGGCCACTTCCCGAACGAAGCCCATTTCGTGGGTGACTATCACCCTCATTTTCTTTTCCCTCCTGATGAACGATTAGAAAATCGTCGGTAGCGGGTGCTCCTTCAGGCTCGCCGTCTTTATAAATAGTCTTCAGTCGCAGACGGATATTGTCGGAGGTGATCGCGCATAACACAGAGATCTGGTTCAGGAGCTGGAAAAATGTCGCATTATCGCCCTTATCCGTCGATTTTTGATAATTAGCCATGTCGGTTTGTGAGTGACACTGATGCACATGCCGATAACAGCTCGTATGGAACTTTATTCACATCGACTTTTCGGCAAAAGGCGAATTAAAGCAAAAACAATAGTCGAAAGCCGGAGTGATTCTATCCATGTTATCTACACGTTTCCTGCACCCTAAATCCATTGCTGTTTTTGGCGGTCGTGAAGCAAAAAAAGTGATTGAACAATGCGGAGCGGTTGGCTTCACCGGAGAGATTTGGCCGGTTCACCCTAAGCATGATGAAATTTCCGGCCGTAAAGTTTATCGATCAGTAGCCGAGTTACCCGGTAGCCCTGATGCGGCCTATATTGCGGTTAACCGCGATTTGAGTATCCAAATTGTAGCTGAACTGGCGGCTCGGGACGCAGGTGGAGCAGTGTGTTATGCCACGGGGTTCTCTGAAGCCGGTGAGGCTGGAAAAGCCCTTGAGCAGAGCCTGTTGCGAGCCGCCGGCAGCATGTCGTTGTTGGGCCCGAATTGCTACGGCTTTCTGAACTACATTCAGGGCGCCATGATGTGGCCGGACCAGCAGGGTGGCCGTCGGGTAGACCGCGGCGTTGCCTTTATCACCATGTCCAGCAATATCGCTTTTAACCTCACGATGCAGCGCCGCGGCTTGCCAGTGTCTTACTTGGTGTCACTGGGCAACCGGCTCAAGTTTGATCTTCACGATGCAATTACCACCTTTGCCCAGCAGGATGAAGTGTCGGCGATTGGATTATATGTCGAGGGAATATCCGACCCACGGGCCTTTCAGCAGGCCGCCGAGATTGCTCGCCAGTTTGGCAAGCCTATTGTTGCCCTGAAATCCGGCCATTCAGAAATTGCCAGTCAGGTGGTGATGTCTCATACCGCAGCCTTGAGTGGTTCCGATTCCTTAATCGATGTGTTGTTTGAACGCTCCGGGGTCGCTCGGGTGAGCTCGCTGGAAACTCTGGTTGAAACCTTGAAGTTGTTGCATGTGCACGGCCCCCTCAGCGGTGTTCGAGTCGGCGCGATGAGCACGTCTGGAGGCGATATGTCTATTTTGGCTGATGCCATAAGCAAGACATCGCTGACGCTACCGCCACTGTCAGACAGCGGAGCTATGGCTTTAAAGCGGGTTGTGCACGAGCGAATGGTGGTAGCTAACCCGTTGGATTACCAACTGTTTGATTGGGGTGATCGGGAAGGCTTGCGACGCACCTACGAGGCGTTTATGAACGAAGGCTTCGATCTGGCGATCAGCATGCTGGATCTGCCTCGAGAAGATCGCTGTGACGCTTCTGATTGGGAAAGTGCGGAGGCGGCCATCATCGAGGCAGCCAAAAGCCTGCGATATCCGGCCGCCGTAATGTCAACGCTTTCTGACAACCTGCCAGAAACGCTGTCGTTGCGGTTGCTTGATCACGGCATTGCGCCACTGAATGGCATTCAGGCGGCAATCCCCGCCGTTGAGGCGGCTGCCAGGATAGGCCAGCTCTGGGCCTGCAAGGAGCCCTCGCAGTTAATTCTGCCAGGCGCCTCCATTGAAATGGCGGGTGAGCATGTTATTGACGAAGCACGTGCCAAAGAAGCGTTATCGACGTATGGCTTGAGCGTGCCGAGGTTCCGAGTGGTGGCGTCGGCGACCGAGGGTGTCGTTGCGGCCGAAGAACTGGGTTATCCGGTGGCTGTCAAAGCTTTAGGTATCGCCCACAAAACTGATGTTGGTGGTGTCCGGTTAAACCTGGCTTGCCCTGTCGAAGTTACAGCAGCAGTGACACATATGTTGGCGATGGGTCGCAATGTTTTGATAGAGAGCATGGTTTCCGGCAGCGTCGCCGAACTGATTGTAGGGGTCAGTCGCGATGAACAGTTCGGCCTGCATCTGGTGGTGGGTGCTGGTGGCATTCTGGTGGAATTGCTCAAGGACAGTCAGCCCTTGCTGTTGCCAACCAACCGCACCGAGGTGGAGAAGGCGTTGCGCTCACTGCAGACCTCTAGCCTGCTGTTCGGTTTTCGCGGGCGGCCGGAGGCAGATCTGGAGGCTGTGATCGATGCGGTCATGGCGATTGCGGCCTACGCCGAACGCCACGCGGACTCACTGATTGAACTCGACGTTAACCCACTGATGGTGTTGCCGGAAGGGCAGGGAGTGGTCGCTGCGGACGCCCTGATCCGGTGTGTTCCCGGCCATCATCAAACCACTCAACCCGTGAATTTTTCTGACACTCAGGAGACTGTCCAATGAGTGAATTTCTGGAGCTGGAACGTCGTGGGGCTGTGCTTGAGATTACCCTTAGCCGCCCTAAAGCCAACACCATTGATATCCCCCTTAGCCTTGAGCTGGGACGCGTCTTTGCAGAATTTCGCGATGATCCGGAATTGCGGGTTGCCATCATGACCGGTGCGGGTGATCGCTTTTATTCTGCGGGCTGGGATCTGAATGCGGTCGCCGAGGGCGAGGAGTACATAGGCGATTTTGGTGAAGGTGGCTTTGCCGGTTTCCCCGAAATGAAAGACCTCAACAAGCCGGTGATTTGTGCGGTGAATGGTATGGCGGTCGGCGCCGGATTTGAAATGCTGATGCGGGCTGATTTTGTGGTGGCGGCTGAGCACGCCGAGTTTTTGCTGCCGGAAGTGCATATCGGCATTGCACCGGATATTGGCACCTTTATGTTGCCCAAACTACTGACCCGACAACGGGCGATGGAAGTGCTGATGACCGGGCGCCGGTTTTCGGCCCAGCGAATGGCGGCCTGGGGTTTGGTGAATCAGGTTGTGCCGGGATCGGAGTTGATGAGCGCAGCGCGGGCGCTGGCTGAGAGCTTGTTGAAAGCTGCCCCCTTGTCACTGGCAGCGATCAAAGAGGTGGTCAACAGTACCGAAACCAGCACTTTTGCGGAATGTTATGAGCGCTTGCGCACAGACACCTGGCCGGCGTTCAAAACCATGCTGGAAAGCGATGACTCGATGGAAGGAGCCAAAGCATTTGGCGAGGGCCGTGAGCCCCGCTGGGTTGGCGAATAAATATCGATTTCAAAATTCAGAACAAGAAAGGAATATACCGATGTCCGAATATCTGCACGCTGTGCGTAATGGCGAAATTTTCGAAATCACTCTGGATAAACCCAAAGGCAATGCTGTCAGCGCGGAGCTGAGTAGTGATATGGGCAAGTTATTCGCGGAGTTCCGTGATGACCCTTCGCTGCGGGTGGCCATTCTTACTGGTGCCGGGGAGAAGTTTTTCTGTGGTGGTTGGGACTTGAGTTCGGTCGCCGAAGGGGAAGAGTTCATCGGCGATTTTGGTGAAGGTGGTTTCGGCGGCTTTATTGAACTGCCGAACCTGAACAAGCCGGTTATTTGTGCGGTTAATGGTTACGCCATCGGTGCCGGCTTCGAAATGCTGCTGCGTTCAGACTTTGTTGTGGCCGACGAATCCGCGCAGTTCTGGTTGCCGGAGGCGCAACTGGGGGTTGCTCCAGATGTGGCTACCTTCTTGCTGCCAAAATTGCTGCCGCGACAAAAGGCCTTTTCCATTCTGATGACTGCACAGCGTCTATCCGCGCAAGAGCTTATGGACCTTGGCTTGGTTAACACCGTTGTGCCCAAGGGCGAGGCCATGTCCGCCGCCCGTGAGTTGGCACATGAGCTGATCAAGGCTGCACCACTTTCTTTGGCGGCCATCAAGGAAGCGATCGAACTGACAGAAGGTCTGACCTTCGCTGAGAGTTATGCGGCCCTGCGGGCAAAAGAGTGGCCGGCATTTATGGCTATGCTCGACAGCAAAGATGCTCAAGAGGGCGCCAAAGCGTTTCTTGAAGGGCGAGCCCCTAAGTGGACTGGACAATAACAATATCTGATTGGGAGAAAACTATGGATTTCCAGTTGACCGAAGAGCAAAACATGCTGGTAAGCACAACAGCAGCTTTTGTCGAAAAAGAACTGTTGCCACATGAAGATGCCGTTGAAGCCAGCGGCGAGGTAAGCCCGGAGCTCGCTGCGACCATCACGCAGAAGGCACTGGAGGCCGGCCTGTATGCGTTTAATATGCCCGAATCAGTGGGAGGACTGGGTATTGATCACGTTTCCCAGGCTCTGATTGAGCGGGAGTTGGCAAAAGTCTCGTGGGCGCTGCAGGTGTTTGTCGCGCGCCCAAGCAATATCCTGATGGCATGCAGAGGGGAGCAGATAAACGATTATCTGATGCCGTGCGTTCGCGGCGAGAAAGCGGACTGTTTTGCTCTGACTGAGCCAGGTGCGGGTTCTGATGCATCGGGTATCACCACCCGTGCGCGCAAAGACGGCGACAGCTTCGTGATTAATGGCGGCAAACATTTTATAAGCCATGCGGGCGAAGCCGACTTTGCTATTGTGTTTGCGGTTACCGGTACTGATAACTCGTCGGGACGTCCCCGTAATCAGGTTACCTCGTTTCTGGTGGATAAGGGCACCCCGGGTTTCACCGTCCGCCGTGGCCCCATCTGCGTCAGTAACCGTGGTTACCACCAGTATGAATTGTTTTTTGATGATTGCCGGGTACATGAGTCCAAAGTTCTGGGTGACGTGGGTAAAGGCTGGGATGTGGCGAATGCCTGGCTGACCGCGGGACGGGTCATGGTGGCTGCTCACTGCGTTGGCCAAGCTCAGCGTGCGCAGGCGCTTGCAACGCAATGGGCCGCCGACAGAAAACAATTTGGCAAAGCGATCGGTGCCAATCAGGGTATTTCGTTCAAGCTGGCAGACATGGTCACTGAGATTCGGGCGGCCGAGTTGATGACGTTGCATGCTGCCTGGAAGATGGATCAGGGCACGATGACCGATGGCGACGCCGGCATGGCAAAGCTCTATGCCAGTGAAATGCTGGGGCGTGTGACCGATGAGGCGGTACAAATCTACGGTGGTATGGGGCTAATGAATGAAACGACCGTAGAGCGGTTGTGGCGAAATGCCCGAATCGAGCGAATCTGGGAAGGTACGTCGGAAATACAGCGTCACATCATTTCCAAGGAACTGTTGAGAGCTCAAACGTAAAAACGATTATTGCCCAAAGAAAGCTTTAGATCTTCTAATAATAAATAGGTCGCATAGAGGCATTTAGTAATGAAATCAACAACAAACGTGGTTAAAAAACAGGAGGCCCAGATAGATCGACATATCTTCTGGCCTGCGTGCATCATTGTTACCGCCGTTATCATCGTGATGATCGTGTTCGAAAGTCAGACGCAAGCAGCGATCAAGGTTGCGTTTGAGTTTGTCACCAATCAACTGGGGTTCGCCTATATCTGGGCCGGAGCGTTTTTCTTTGGTGCGGTGTTATGGCTCTCACTGGGGCGCTACAACCAGGTTCGGCTCGGTGGACCGGATGCCAAGCCGGAATTCTCGAGGCTTAGCTGGATCGTGATGTTCTTTTGCTCCGGTATAGGCACGTCGCTGATTTTCTGGTCGTCCATTGAGTGGACCTACTACTTTACTGCGCCACCGTTTGGTCTGGAGCCAAAAAGTGATACGGCGGCTGACTACGCTGCGATGTACGGCATGTTTCACTGGGGGCCGTTAGCTTGGGCGTTTTATTGTCTGACGGCTTTCCCTATAGGCTATGCGTTCTATAACCGTAAACAATCGCAGTTGCGCTTGAGTGCGGGTTGCGCGGGCCTCATTGGTGATAAAAATGCCAACGGTCTTGCGGGCAAGGTAATTGATATTGTGATGGTGTTTGGCTTGGTCGGAGGCATTGGTACCGTGTTGGCTTCAGGCACGCCAATGTTGGCTGAAGCCGTTAGTCGTTTGTTTGGTATCGAACACACCTTCAATGTTGACATTGGAGTTGTACTGATTTGGGTTGTCATTTTTGTCACCTCAGTTGTGCTGGGATTAAAGCGCGGTATTCAGCGCCTAAGCCAGATCAATCTGTATGCTCTGAGTATCCTCTGCGTCATGATTTTCATTGGTGGTCCGACTTTCTTCATGCTGAACAGCTTTACCAACAGCGTGGGTTTGCTGGTCACTGAGTTCGCTCATATGGCGTTCTACACCGATCCCGTGGCCGAAAGCATGTTCCCGCAATGGTGGACCATTTTTTACTGGGCCTGGTGGGTCGCAATGGGGCCTTATATGGGCATTTTTATCGCTCGGATATCCCGTGGCCGTACCTTCCGTGATATCGGGCTGACGGTGCTGGGAGCCGGCAGTGCTGGGTGCATTTTATTCTTTGTCCTGTTTGGCAGCGTTTCCATGCATGCCGAACTGAGCGGTACCTTTCCGGTGATCGAGACCATCGCCAGCGACGGTCCTTCGGCTGCCATTTTAGGCACGTTGGAGCAGTTGCCATTCTACGACATTATTTTGGTGCTATTTATCATGGTGGGCTTTGTGTACTCCGGTACAACGGTTGATTCGTCCGCGTATGTATTGGCTTCGGTAACCTCGCGCAACCTTGGTGAGGGTATTGAGCCAAATGTTGCTAACCGGTTTTTCTGGGCAGTAGCGCTGGGGGCCGCAGGACTGGTGTTGATGAATGCTGGTGGACTGGAGCCGCTAAAAACCGCAAGCCTCGTTGTTGGCGTGCCCTTAATGGTGGTGATGTTTATGTCCTTCGTCTCGCTGTTGCGCTGGTTGCGCGTGGATTACCCGGAGTTGCAGTCATCACTGACTCAGGTGAGCAGGGGCGTAGTGGTTAAAGCATCACCAATCAGGGTCAGAGAACCTTTAGCAGGAGCGAAATAGCATGTTTAAAACGCGGATTACGGAACTGTTTGGAGTTGAGCATCCCGTCCTTCAGGGCGGGATGCAGCGAGTGTCAACGGCAGAGCTGGTTTCAGCAGTTGCCAATGCGGGCGCAATGGGGTTTCTTACCGCACTGACACAACCAACGCCCGAGGCCTTGGCGCAAGAGATTGTTCGTACAAAGGCAATGACCAACAAGCCGTTTGGCGTAAATCTCACAATTTTGCCCACGCTTACACCACCCCCCTATGCGGAGTACGCACAGGTCATCATTGATTCTGGCGTCAAATTTGTCGAAACCGCGGGGCGCAGCCCTGAGCCTTTCATGGCGGCGTTCAAGGCTGCCGGCATCAAAGTGGTCCACAAATGCACCTCGGTACGCCATGCACTGAAGGCGCAAGAGGTTGGTTGCGATGCGGTGATCATTGACGGTTTTGAGGCCGCTGGGCATCCGGGCGAAGATGATATTCCATCACTGGTGTTAGTGCCGAGCACGGTGGATGCGCTGAGCATTCCTGTCGTTGCCTGCGGGGGCTTTAGTGATGCCCGTGGCTTGGTCGCAGCCCTGGCCATGGGTGCCGAGGGCATGAGCATGGGCACCCGCTTCTTATGCACGGTGGAGGCTCCGGTGCATCAGAACTTGAAAGACAAACTAGTGGCGAGTAGCGAGCGGGATACGCAGCTTATTTTCCGTAAATTCCGCAACACCGCGCGGGTGCATCGTAATGCTGTTGCAGAAGAAGTGGCACGCATTGAACAGCGGGAAGGCAGCGAGTTTTCGGATGTGGCTGAACTGGTGGCAGGCAAGCGCGGTGCGATAGTGCTGGAAACAGGCGATATGGAGCAGGGGATTTGGTGGGCAGGAATGTCTCAGGGCTTGGTCCATGATATTCCAACAGTCGACGAATTGGTCAAGCGTATTGTGTCGGAAGCGACCGAGATTGTTCGCGGACGCCTAGCCGGGCTAACAATTGCCTGATACGAAATGAGTTGAGTTGAGATGTTTTATGACTTTGGCCCCCTCGGGGGCTTTTTTTATGATTCGTCTGGGGACGTTGTACGTAGTTTATGCAGCTTACGATCGGCTGACGGTGTGCAGTTATAGGTGGAGCGGTAATTTCGTATGAGTGCAGCAGACGAGTTAAAGCCAGTGCGCACAGCAATTTGAGTAATGCTGAAATTCGTTTCCCGCAATAATCGCCGGGCTGCAGCCGCGCGCAGAAAAATATAGTAGCGGGCTGGTGTCGTTTCTAAAATGTTGCGGAATTCCCGTTCCAGTTGTCGCTGTGACGTACCCACATGCAGTGCTAGGTCCGAGATGGCCAGCGGCGTTTCAATATTGGCCTCCATAACTTTAACCGCTTTGGCCAGGCGTGGTGCTCGCATACTGAGCCGTGCGGAAGTAAATTCCCGTTGCTGGCTGCTTCCAGGGCGCTCGATATCAAAAATCAGGAACTCAGCAACCTCGATCGCCAGTTGCTCGCCGTGGTGCCGGCGAATCACTTCCAGTATCAGATCCATCGACGTGCTGGCGCCCCCGGTAGTGATTCTGTCTCGGTCAATAACGTAACGGTCGGCACACACTTTGATCTCAGGGAATGCTTCCTGGAACACTTCAAGCTCTGCCCAGTGAATGGTCGCCCGGTAGCCGCTTAACAGGCCTGCTCTGGCGAGCGCAAACGCCCCCGCATCCAAACCGGCGATTTGTTTGGCATAGGGCTTCAGTTTCTTGAGTTGGTGAACCAGCTCAGGCGTGATGTAAGATTTGTAGTTGTAGCTGGCGAGAACAAACAGAATGTCCAGCGGAGCCGTGTCCGGAATGTCGGAGATGCTTTTGTTAACTGGAAATGTCAGGCCGCTGGTGCTTGAAACACTGTGACCATTAAGAGAAAACAAGTGCCACTTGGCGACCGGTTGGTCAGATAAGTCATTGGCGGCCCGGAGCGGCTCTATGAGGTTAGAAAAGCATAGATTGCTGAATTCTGGTAATAAAAGGATGCCGTAGTTTTTGATCACGACGCTGTTATCCTGAGTTATGCTCTTGGTTTTAATATTAAATTAAGAAATAAAGCCCCTGTGAAGGGGCGATATCAAAACCTGACAGTGGTAACCCAGCAGTCTATCAGCGCACCAGAACCCGCGATAAAAACGCCTGAGTCCGCTCGTTCTGAGGGTTATCAAACACGTCGTCTGGCTTACCTTCCTCTACAATCTGGCCTTCGTGAATGTAGATCACGCGGTCGGCCACTTCCCGGGCGAAGCCCATTTCGTGGGTGACCACCATCATGGTCATGCCTTCTTTTGCCAGTTCCCGCATTACGTCGAGCACTTCACCGATCATTTCCGGGTCCAGCGCGGAAGTAGGCTCGTCGAACAGCATCAACCGCGGTTCCATGGCCAGGGCGCGAGCGATAGCAACTCGCTGCTGCTGGCCACCAGAGAGGTGGCTGGGGAATTTATCTGCCTGGCTGCCAATGCCCACCCGTTCCAGTAAACGCTCGGCTGTTGCGTTGGCAACCACCTGCGGTGTGTCTTTCACTTTCTGGGGTGCCAGCATGATGTTCTTCTTCACCGTTAGGTGAGGAAACAGGTTGAACTGCTGGAATACCATGCCCACTTCTTTACGGATTTCTGCAAGAACCTGCTGATTGCCGCCTTTCGGGGCCAGGGCCTGGCCATCTACTTCCAGATGGCCGGATTCAAACTCTTCCAGACCATTAACACAGCGGATCAATGTGGATTTACCAGAGCCACTGGCGCCTATGATTACCACCACTTCGCCCTGTTCTACGGTTAAATCGATTTCTTTAAGGACATGCAGTTTGCCGAAGTACTTGTTCATGCCCTTCATTTGTACAATGTGATTCATGGGTCAAGTTCCTTCAGACAGAGGCCAGTCCGCGCCGTTCAACCAGGCGGAGAATCAGGGACAGCGAGAGGGTGATGGCCAGATACATAATCGCGACCACGAAATACACCTCAAAGGCGGTGAAGGTACTGGCAATGTAAACCTGGCCCTGACGAACGAGTTCGCCCACGCCAATAACCGAGAACAAAGAGGTGTCCTTGATGCTTACAATGGCCTGATTACCAAGCGGCGGAATCATGCGCCGGAAGGCTTGTGGCCAGATGATCGACCAGAATGTCTGAGTGCGGGACAAGCCCAGAGAGAGCCCGGCTTCTGCCTGGCCTTTATCGATGGACTGAACGCCACCGCGTACCACTTCAGAAATGTAAGCGCCCGAGTTCAGCGCAATCGCGGCGATACCCGCGGTAAGAGGGTCGATAGGGCCTCCGATCAGATCTGGCAGGCCGTAAAAAATAAACAGAACCTGAACAAGAATCGGGGTGCCTCGGAAGATTTCGATATAGGCCGTTGCAGGCCATTTCAGAAACCATTTTTTATTGATGCTCAGCAAGCCAAAAAGAATACCCAGGGCAAAGCCGATCATCAGGCCGCCAAAGGAAATCATCAGGGTGTAGGGAATCCCCTTGATAAGGAAGGGAATCGAGTTGATGGCTGCTTGCCAGTCGAATTGGAACTGGGAATCCACAGTGTGCGTCTCCGCAGGGGTTGGGGGCAGAAGTCGCCGGAGCAATTAGCCCCGGCGCTACAAATCAAAGGGCCTGGCGGCCCTTTAGCCTTTACTTGCCTTCCGGCATGGGGCCAAACCACTTTTCGTAAATGGTTTTGTAGGTTCCATCTTCTTTCATTGAAGCGAGGGCCTCGTTGACCTCGTCAACCCACTCACTGCCGTCTTTCAGCGCGATGCCATACTGCTGGCCTTCGTAAAGCTCGCCGACGGTTTTCACCTTGCCTTTGCCCTTGGTGCTGGCGAAGTAGCCAACGTTCGGGGCGTCGTAGAATACAGCGTCTACCGCACCAGACATCAATGCCATGTACATGTCTGAGCTACCTGGATAGGGCGTAACACCGCTGTTTTTATCCAGGTTCTTTTTCAGGAAATCGTAACTGGTGCTGCCAATTTTGGAGCCGATTTTCAGGCCTTCAAGATCGGAGATCTCTGTGACTTTATCGTTGTTCTGACGAACCAGAATTCTCAGGCCGGAGTCGTAGTACGGGTCGGAGAAATCAACAATTTTTTCACGCTCGTCGGTGATGGTAATGCCGGCAATGGCGATATCCACGTTGCCTGTTTGCAGGGCCGGAATAATGCCGTTGAAGTCCATGGTGTTGAGCTTGTAGTCAAAGCCGGCACGCTTGGATACCTCGGCGATGATTTCCATGTCGAAGCCGATCATTTCACCGGTTTCTTGATCCAGCATCTCAAACGGAACAAAACTGGGGTCGGTAGCCACTCGCAGGGTTTCAGCGCTTACGGTGCTAGCTGCGATGGTAAGGGCCAGACCTGTACCCAGAGTTTTCAGCCATTTCGTGCTCATGCTTTCTCCTTTCGTTCTTATTGAGGCTCCATTTGCCCGATAAGGCAGGCCGGGTGGTTCACTGTTGATGACCGTGACCCCAGGGGAGCATTAGTGGAACTGCATCACGTACACTTTAGACTATGACTCAGGTGAGCGCCGGAAATCAAATGCTTGGAGGGGGAAATCCCTCTCCGCTTGCGGGAGAGGGATGGGGGGAGGAGCAGAGGAGAAAGCCTCAGAAAGAGATTCTTTCCCGCTCACTGATACCCAGGTTTTTCCAGATGCTGATGCTCGGCTCAGCCTGGTTCAGGGTATAAAAGTGCAACCCCGGAGCGCCGGCTTTCAACAGCTTCTCGCACATATCTGTGATCACTTCCTCACCGAACTTGCGGATGCTGGCAGTGTCGTCGCCGTAGGCTTCAAGCTGCTTGCGAATCCAGCGCGGTATCTCTGCTCCGCACATGTCAGAGAAGCGCACCAGGCTTGAGAAGTTCACGATGGGCATAATGCCGGGTACCACTGGAATGGTAACCCCGAGCTTTTCCAGCCGATCAATGAAATAGAAGTAGCTCTCCGGATTGAAGAAGTACTGAGTAATGGCGCTGTTGGCACCAGCCTCCACCTTGCGGGCGAAGTTTTTCAGATCCTCTTCAGCGTTCCGTGCCTGCGGATGAAACTCCGGGTAGGCCGCTACTTCCAGGTTGAAGTGATCGCCGCTGTGCTCGCGGATAAACTCAACCAGTTCGTTGGCATAGCGCATCTCGCCGGATGCACCCATACCGGAAGGCATGTCACCGCGAAGGGCAACAATCCGGTTGATACCGTTTTCTTTATACACATCCAGCAGTTCCGCGATCTCTGCCCGCGTACCACCGACGCAAGAGAGATGTGGCGCTGTGGAAATGCCCTGCTTGTGCAGGTCAACCACGGTTTCAATAGTGCGGTCCCGAGTGGAACCGCCCGCACCGAAGGTAACCGAGAAAAAATCCGGATTCACCTCGGCCAACTGATCGCGAACAACCTGAAGCTTTTCCTTGCCCAAGTCGGTCTTGGGTGGGAAGAACTCAAAGCTGAAGCGGCGTTTAAATTGCTTCTGGGATTGCATCTTGTTACCCGATATTAGTACTTGTAGCTTTCTGGCTTGTACGGGCCTTCGACCGGTACACCAATGTATTGCGCCTGTTCCGGGGTCATCTTGGTGATTACGCCACCAAAACCTTCAACCATGGCGAGGGCCACTTCTTCGTCGAGCTTCTTCGGCAGAACCTGAACATAGATGCCTTTCTCGCGGGCTTCTTCCGGCAGATCTGCGAACTTACGCTCGAACAGGTACATCTGCGCCAGAACCTGGTTGGCAAAAGAGCCATCCATGATGCGTGAAGGGTGACCCGTCGCGTTGCCCAGGTTTACCAGGCGGCCTTCGGAAAGCAGGATCAGGTGGTCGTTAACAGCTTTGTCACGGTAGATCACGTGAACCTGAGGCTTAACTTCGTCCCATTCCCAGTTCTTACGCATGAATGCAGTATCGATTTCGTTATCGAAGTGACCGATGTTGCACACAACCGCACCGGATTTAAGGGCCTTGAGCATGTGCGCGTCGCACACGTTCATGTTGCCGGTGGTGGTGACCAGAATGTCGGTGTTTTGCAGCAGGGCTCTGTCGATGCCTGCTTCGGTACCGGTGTTCACGCCATTGATGTACGGGGAAACAACCTCGTAGCCGTCCATACAGGCCTGCATGGCACAGATGGGATCAGCTTCGGTTACCTTCACAATCATGCCTTCCTGGCGCAGTGAAGCGGCGGAGCCTTTGCCCACGTCGCCGTAACCGATTACCAGGGCTTTTTTGCCGGCCATCAAGTGGTCAGTGCCGCGCTTGATGGCGTCGTTAAGGCTGTGACGGCAACCGTACTTGTTGTCGTTCTTGGATTTGGTAACGGCATCGTTCACGTTGATAGCCGGAACTTTCAAAGTGCCGTCGCGCAGCATTTCCTGCAGGCGGTGTACACCAGTGGTGGTCTCTTCGGTCACACCGTGGCAGTTGGCCAGGATTTCCGGGTACTTGTCATGGAGCAGGGCAGTCAGGTCGCCGCCATCGTCCAGGATCATGTTGGGTTCCCAGCCTTCTACGTCTGCACCGATAGTGCGCTCAAGGCACCATTCGTATTCTTCGTCGGTTTCGCCTTTCCAGGCAAAAACAGGGATGTTCTGGGCAGCAATGGCAGCAGCCGCCTGATCCTGGGTGGAGAAGATGTTGCACGATGACCAGCGAACGTCTGCGCCCAGCTCGATCAGGGTTTCGATCAGTACGGCTGTCTGAATGGTCATGTGAATGCAGCCCATGATGTTGGCGCCTTTCAGCGGCTGCTCGGCTTTGTACTTCTCGCGCAGAGCCATCAGGGCGGGCATTTCGCCTTCTGCGATTTTGATTTCTTTACGGCCCCAATCGGCCAGATTGATATCGCGGACTTTGTAGTCTTCGAAGTTACTCATGGGTGTGCTCCAGTCAGTTCGGTTTAGGCGTATGAGGTCTTTCATACGCCTGAAATTTGTTTAGATGCCAGCAGCGTCTTTAAGCGCGGCTGCACGGTCAGTCTTTTCCCAAGGGAAGGTGGTGAAGGTCTTGCCGGCAACGGTTACTTCTTCTGGCTCGCGACCGAAGTGGCCGTAGGCTGCGGTGGCCCGGTACATGGGGTGCAGCAGGTCGAGCATGTTGGTGATGGCATAAGGACGCAGATCGAAGTGCTGGCGTACCAGTTCGATGATCTTGTCGTCGCCAATAGTGCCGGTGCCGAAGGTGTTCACAGAGATTGACGTTGGCTGTGCCACGCCGATGGCGTAGGACACCTGAATCTCACACTTGTCGGCAAGGCCAGCAGCCACGATGTTTTTGGCAACATAACGGCCGGCGTAAGCGGCAGAGCGGTCAACCTTCGAGGGGTCTTTGCCGGAGAAAGCGCCGCCACCGTGGCGAGCCATGCCGCCGTAGGTATCTACGATGATCTTACGGCCGGTCAGGCCGCAGTCGCCAACGGGGCCACCGATAACGAACTTGCCAGTCGGGTTGATGTGGAACTGGGTGCCTTTGTGCAGCAATTCTGCAGGCAGAACGTTCTTCACAATCAGCTCCATTACGGCTTCTTTCAGATCCGCCTGGCTAACGTCCGGATCGTGCTGGGTTGAGAGAACAACCGCATCAATACCCACAACTTTGCCGTTTTCGTAGCGGCAGGTTACCTGGCTCTTTGCATCCGGGCGCAGCCAGGGCAGCACGCCGTTTTTGCGAGCTTCGGCCTGGCGTTCTACCAAACGGTGGGCAAAGGTGATCGGTGCAGGCATCAGCACTTCGGTTTCATTGCTGGCGTAGCCAAACATCAGGCCCTGGTCGCCCGCGCCCTGATCTTCAGGCTTCTGGCGGTCAACGCCTTGGGCGATATCAACAGACTGTTTGCCGATGATATTGATAATGCCGCAGGTGTCGGCGTCGAAGCCTACATCTGAGGAGGTGTAGCCGATGTCTTTGATTACGCCACGAACCAGGTCTTCCAGATCAACCCAGGCGCTGGTGGTGATTTCACCGCCTACGATAGCAACACCGGTTTTTACCATCGTCTCGCAAGCAACGCGGGCGTGAGGGTCTTCTATGAGAATAGAATCCAGAACCGCATCGGAGATTTGGTCGGCCAGTTTGTCCGGGTGGCCTTCGGAGACCGATTCGGAGGTGAAGATGTTGTAATCAGACATAGCGTTGCTCCTTTGTGAGCGTTTCGAAATCTTGCCGGAGGCTGGGTGCTGCTGCAGGCGCCGGCTGAGTTATTTGTTTTGGTTCGAGGCGTGTAAGTACTACTACGTACGCCAATATCAAAGTTTTTTGATATTCCACGCCAGAGGGCGGAATGTCAGGGTTTGATGCGTATTCGGTTATCGCAGCGGTAACTGGGTTTTCCAGAACTCCCTTACCTGAATCTGGAAGCCGTTTCGCAAGCCGATAAACAGCTGCTCGCCGGCCTTCAAGCCCGCCGCAGTTGCCCATGCGGTAAGCTCTTCCGGTTCGAATCCAAGCCACAGATCACCGCAGTTTTCTTTCGCCCAAATCTGGTCGTGCCGGCACAGATCGCTGATCATCAGGCAGCCGCCGTTATTCATCAGGGCTGCCGCATCCAGAAAAATGTCTGCCGGGCTGGGCACGTGGTGCAGCACCATATTGGCCACTACAAGATCAAACGCATCCCCTCGGGCTAACAATGTGTCGGTAACACCCTCAATCAAATCAACATTATTCAAATGCTCGTCAATGCAGGTGCGCGTTGCCTTCGCGAGCATATCCCGGCTGTTATCCAGGCCCACAACGTGGTCGCACAGCTCCGATAGCACCGGCAGAAAACCACCTTCGCCGGGGCCGATTTCCAACGCTGTTTGCCAGTGCTTCTTCTTCGTTCGTTTGCGGATCATATCCGCGACAGGCCCGGCGTACAGGTCGAATGCGGCAATCAGCTCCTGCTGCTCCCGGAACTGCTCCGAATGCCGCGAAAAGAACGCCTGGGACTGGTCCGCACGCTGATCACGAATGGATTCAATCTTCTCCTGCAGGTGCGCGGGTAAAGGCGCGCGGTCCACTGCTTCAAAAATCTGACGAATGGTCAGGTCTGTTGGCTTGTCGTTGTCCAGGTGCAGCGGGCGACGGTAAAAAATCGCGTTGCCTTCACGCTGAGGCTCAACCAGGCCGGCCTTATGCATCACTTTCAGGTGATGGCTCATGCCGGATTGGCGCATATCGAACAACTGGCTCAACTCCAACACACCAAACGTATCCCGGCGCAGCACTCGCAGTACCTCTAAGCGCAACGGGTCGCCGCTTGCCTTGAAGATCGGGGCAAGGACGTCCACGGAGGATATTTGGTGAGAGTGCGTGCTTAAGCTTGTCATGGTTGCGGAGTGTAAGGGGGTTGGGGCGCTCAATCAATAGGCATATCAAAGTTTTTTGATATAGATTTATCATTCTTTGAAATCAGTCTCTTTCGGTAATTCCCAACAGAATAACCCGAGATAAGAGGTACACCGATTTGCCCCGGCACACCCTAATCGGCGAAAATACGCGCCTTATTTTTAAGCAGCTTTTTATTGCCCTTTGAAAAGCACTGGTTTGTTACTTACTTCCTTGAAAAACATTGGAGAAACGTAAATGCCCTCTCGTAAAGATCTCGCCAACGCCGTTCGCGCGCTGAGCATGGATGCGGTTCAGAAAGCTAAATCTGGCCATCCGGGTGCGCCCATGGGTATGGCGGATATCGCCGAGGTGCTGTGGAACGATTATCTGAGCCACAACCCGGCCAATCCTGAGTGGGCCAACCGCGACCGCTTCGTACTCTCCAATGGTCACGGCTCCATGCTGCAGTATTCACTCCTGCACCTGAGTGGTTACGACGTTTCCATTGAAGACATCAAAAACTTCCGGCAGCTGCACTCCAAAACGCCGGGCCACCCGGAATACGGTTACACCCCGGGCGTAGAAACCACCACTGGCCCGCTGGGGCAGGGCATTGCCAATGCCGTAGGTTTTGCACTGGCAGAAAAAGCGCTGGCGGCGCAGTTCAACCGCCCTGGCCATAACGTAGTAGATCACTACACCTACGCTTTCCTGGGCGACGGTTGCCTCATGGAAGGCATCTCCCACGAGGTGTCCTCACTGGCCGGCACTTTGGGCCTTGGCAAACTGATCATGTTCTACGACGACAACGGCATCTCCATCGATGGCAAGATCGAAGGCTGGTTTACCGATAATACGCCGCAGCGTTTTGAGTCCTACGGCTGGCAGGTTATCCCGAATGTCGATGGCCACGATGGTGAAGCAGTGCGTGCTGCGGTTGAAAAGGCGCGTGCGAATACCGATCAGCCAACATTGATCTGCTGCAAAACCGTGATCGGTTTTGGCTCCCCCAACAAGCAGGGCAGCGAATCCTCCCACGGCGCGCCTCTGGGCGACGATGAAATCGCACTGACCCGCGAAGCGCTGGGCTGGGCCCACGGCCCGTTTGAAGTGCCCGCCGACATCTACGCAGCATGGAACGCCAAAGAGAAAGGCGCCAAAGCTGAAAGCGACTGGAACGAAACCTTCGCAGCTTATGAAAAAGCTGAGCCAGAACTGGCGGCCGAGCTGAAGCGCCGCATGGCGGGTGACCTGCCTGCCGACTTCTCTGAAAAAGCCCAGGCGTACATTCAGGAATGTCAGGACAAGAGCGAAACCATCGCCAGCCGTAAGGCTTCCCTGAACACCCTGAACGCCTATGGCCCAATGCTGCCGGAACTGCTGGGTGGCTCTGCAGACCTGGCCGGTTCCAACCTCACTATCTGGGGTGGCACCAAAGGACTCACGAAAGAAGACGCCAGCGGCAACTACGTTTATTACGGCGTTCGTGAATTCGGCATGGCAGCCATCATGAACGGTGTTGCCCTGCACGGCGGCTTTGTGCCCTACGGCGCAACTTTCCTGATCTTCATGGAATACTGCCGCAACGCCGTGCGCATGGCGGCACTGATGAAGCAGCGCTCCATCTATGTGTTCACCCACGACTCCATTGGTCTTGGCGAAGATGGCCCCACACACCAGCCGATCGAACAGCTGGCCAGCCTGCGTACCACGCCGAACATGAGCACCTGGCGCCCGGCCGACGCAGTAGAATCTGCCGTCGCCTGGAAAGCCGCTCTTGAGCGTAACGACGGCCCGAGCGCTTTGATCTTCTCTCGCCAGAACCTGCCAGCCCAAACCCGTGATGCACAGCAGTTGGCAGACGTAGCCAAGGGCGCTTATGTGCTGTCTGACAGCGAAGGCACTCCGGATCTCATCTTCATCGCTACTGGCTCTGAAGTGAGCCTGGCACAGGATGCCGCCGCCAAACTGCGCGAGCAGGGCAAAAAGGTGCGCGTTGTTTCCATGCCCTCTACCGATGTGTTCGACGCCCAGAGCGCCGAGTACAAGCAGCAGGTACTGCCACTGGAAGTCACCAACCGCATTGCTATCGAAGCGGCGATTGCGGATTACTGGTACAAGTACGTTGGCCTGGACGGCCGCATTGTGGGCATGACCACCTTCGGTGAATCCGCACCTGCCGGCGAACTGTTCAAGGAGTTCGGCTTTACCGTAGAGAACATTCTGGAAGTGTCTGCAGAGCTGCTGGACGCCTGATGACAGACTCCGTGCCCTTTCGTATTGCCATCAACGGGTATGGCCGTATTGGCCAGTGCGTGTTGCGTGCTCTGTACGAAAACGGTTTTCGCGATCACCTTCAGGTGGTCGCGATTAACGAGCTTTCTGATATCGACACCATTGCACACCTGACCCGCTACGATTCCACCCATGGCCGGTTCACCGGAAGCATTGCCGTGCAGGGGCAGGATTTGATCATCAACGGTGATCCTATCCGCATACTGCGCCATGCAGATCCGGCGGAACTGCCGTGGAAAGAACTGGATATCGATCTGGTACTGGAGTGCTCTGGTTCATACACCGACCGGGCCACGGCTGAATTACACCTTCAGGCGGGTGCGAAGCGACTGCTGTTCTCCCAACCGGCAGAATCAGACGTCGATCGCACCGTGGTGTTTGGCATTAACGAAACGGAAATCACCGCAGACGATCGCATAGTGGCAGCAGGCTCCTGCACCACCAACTGCCTTGTTCCGGTGATAACCGTATTGGATAAAGCCTTTGGCGTGGAGCAGGGCAGTACCACCACCATTCACGCTGCCATGAACGACCAGCCGGTGATTGATGCCTATCACCAGCAGGATTTGCGGCTTACCCGTAGCGCACTGCACAACATAGTGCCGGTAGATACCGGGCTGGCGCGGGGCGTAGAACGCTTGCTTCCGCAAATGGAAGGCCGCTTCAGCTCAGTGGCCTTGCGCGTGCCCACCATGAACGTGTCTGCCATCGACATGGTGTTCAACGTGCGAGAAGCCACCGACGTACCCTCGGTAAACCGTGTATTGAAGGATGCCGCCGATGGCCCGCTAAAAGGCATACTCGGATACACCGACGAACTGCTGGCCAGCTCCGACTTCAACCATGATTCCCACTCCGGCGTAGTAGATGGCGGCCAAACCCGCGTAACCCGGGGCACCATGGTGAAAGTGTTATGCTGGTTTGATAACGAATGGGGATTTGCCAGCCGCATGCTGGATGTAAGCCAAAGCTGGCTATCCCGGCTTTAAACTCTTTGCCAATTAATTGAACTAACGGAACCCAGATCATGGCCATTAAAAAAATGACCGACCTGAACCTCGCTGGCAAGCGGGTTCTGATCCGCGAAGACCTCAACGTGCCGGTAAAGAACGGCGTGATATCCAGCGATGCCCGCATCCGCGCCTCCCTGCCAACCATCAAGGCCGCCAGAGACGCTGGCGCCAAAGTGATGTTGATGTCTCACCTGGGCCGCCCGGAAGAAGGCGTGTACGACGAAGCCTCCTCCCTCAAGCCCGTTGCAGAAAACCTCACCAACGCTCTGGGCCAGGAAGTGCGCCTGATTAAAGATTACCTCGGCGGTGTTGAAGTGGCCGACGGTGAAGTGGTTCTGTTTGAAAACGTTCGCTTCAACAAAGGCGAGAAGAAAGACGACGAAACCCTGGCCAAGCAATACGCAGCCCTGTGCGACATCTACGTGATGGACGCCTTCGGCACAGCCCACCGCGCCCAGGCTTCCACCCACGGCGTTGCAAAGTTTGCACCAGAAGCTTGCGCTGGACCATTGCTGGCGGCAGAGCTGGAAGCCCTGGGCAAAGCCCTGGATAACCCGGCCAAACCTGTCGTCGCCATTGTTGGTGGCGCGAAAGTATCCACCAAGCTCGACGTACTCAACGCGCTGGAAAACGTGTGTGACCAGATTATTGTCGGTGGCGGCATCGCCAACACCTTCCTGGCCGCAGCCGGCCACCCAGTTGGCAAGTCCCTGTGCGAACATGAACTCTTGGACACTGCCAAAGACATCGCTTCCCGCGTTAACATCCCCCTGCCGGTCGACGTAGTGGTGGCCAGTGAGTTTTCAGAAAACGCCACCGCCACTGTTCGGAACATTGAAGACGTTACTGAAGACGACATGATTCTCGACGCAGGCCCTCAAACCGCCGGCCAATTCGCCGAATTGCTCAAGAGCGCCAAAACCATTCTGTGGAATGGCCCGGTAGGCGTGTTCGAGTTTGAGCAGTTTGGCAACGGCACCAAAACCCTGGCCGAAGCCATCGCCGAAAGCGACGCCTTCTCACTGGCCGGTGGTGGAGACACAGTGGCGGCCGTTGACAAATACGGCATAGCTGACAAGATCTCATACATTTCCACCGGCGGTGGCGCCTTCCTGGAGTTTGTGGAAGGCAAAGTGCTGCCAGCCGTAGCCGTACTGGAAGAGCGCGGCGCGTAAGCATTCGTTCCAAACAATTTTGAAACTGAAACTTTAAAAGCTAAAACCAAGGAGACAACCAAATGGCCCTGATTTCGCTGCGGCAAATGCTGGATCACGCCGCCGAGCACGGTTACGGTGTGCCAGCCTTTAACGTAAACAACCTGGAACAGATGCGCGCCATCATGGAAGCTGCCGACAAAACCGATTCCCCGGTTATTGTTCAGGCCTCTGCAGGCGCCCGCAAATACGCCGGAGCCCCCTTTCTGCGCCACCTGATTCTTGCGGCCATTGAAGAATGGCCACACATCCCGGTGGTAATGCACCAGGATCACGGCACCAGCCCGGCCATTTGCCAGCGCTCCATCCAATTGGGCTTCAGCTCCGTAATGATGGACGGCTCCCTGGGCGAAGACGGCAAAACGCCTATGGACTACGACTACAACGTAGACGTAACCCGCCGCACCGTTGAAATGGCCCACGCCTGTGGCGTATCTGTAGAAGGCGAGCTGGGTTGCCTGGGCTCTCTGGAAACCGGCCAGGCCGGTGAAGAAGACGGCATTGGCGCGGAAGGCACTCTGGATATGAGCCAGATGCTGACCGATCCGGAAGAAGCCGCGGACTTCGTGAAGAAAACCCACGTAGACGCACTGGCCATCGCCATCGGCACCAGCCACGGCGCTTACAAGTTCACCCGCCCACCCACGGGCGACATTCTGGCCATCAACCAGATCAAAGCCATCCACGCCCGCATTCCAGACACTCACCTGGTAATGCACGGCTCCAGCTCCGTACCTCAGGAGTGGCTGAAAGTAATCAACGAATTCGGTGGCGAGATTCCCGAAACCTACGGTGTACCGGTTGAGGAAATTGTAGAAGGCATCAAGCACGGTGTGCGTAAAGTAAACATCGACACCGACCTGCGCCTTGCAAGCACCGGCGCAGTACGCCGCTTCATGGCCCAGAACCCGGCCGAATTCGACCCACGCAAATTCCTGCAGGCCACCATGGTAGCCATGACAGACATCTGCGTAGCTCGTTACGAAGCTTTCGGCTGTGCTGGCCAGGCCAGCAAGATCAAGCCCATCAACCTGGAGCTGATGTATCAGCGCTATGAGTCTGGTGAGCTGGACCCGAAAGTTAAGTAAGTTGCTTTGAAACAGCCCTGGACGTCTTGCCTGGGGCTGTGTTTTACCTTCCTGATTTCCTTCTCGTTAACTCCCCCATCATAGAATTAACTAAATTTTGCAAAAGCCGAAGGTAAATTGTCGCGATATAGTCTAATGTAGCTAGCTATTCGCAATGGACGCGCTTGCTAGTTAAGGATAACGGCCGATGACCTCTTCAGTACGACTCCAGATTCTCGATTTCAATTCCGGGTACTTCGCCTCATTTATGCCTATTGGGCACAGCTATGCCTGTGGCTGGTTTACGGCTGTTTGAAAGAAAACTTAGACCGGCTATGCGAAATGGTAAGGCGGCCAACGAACATCGGTATTGCAATAATGGCGAGGTCACGCGATGACAGAGTGTAAAAAGCTTTGGTTATCTATATCTATCGAGTTTTATGGAGAGCATGAGTGGAACTCTAAAGGTGGTGTGGTTCATTGGACGCATCATGACCCTGCAGGTCGGCACGAAGCTGGTTGGCTTAAGCATAATGGGGTTGTATACAAATAGACCTATAGTAAATAGCTGCTTAGGATCGCCAGTTAATTCGGAAAAGGACTGGCCGTATTTATTAAATGGCCAAGAGTAAATAATTATAACCCTGGCAATTTAGGATGTTGATTTTGAAAAAAATAGTAACAGTATTAATTGCTGTCTTTATCTCTGGCTTGGTTCAGGCTCAGGAGGTAACGAAAGAGCAGTGGGTTTCAGCTATGAAAGTAGTGTTGCCAGCGGCAATGTGTCAGTCGGCCGAGTTTTTCAGGCAGTGTTATAAAATTTCAGCAGTCGAGTGTGAAGAGGTGGCTTCATCTACAACACGCGCTTGTCTTAATAATCTTGATGCTAAAATGCCTTCTAAACTTGTCCTGCCTGAAGATGGAGCGTTTTGGGGTGATAAGGTCGGCCAGTGTGCCGGTGTTGCATATAGCACTGTGATTCAAGAAAAATTCACAAATAATGAAAACTGCCTAAATCCCGGAAACTGGCAATAGATTAGGTGTGTGGCAGCGAAGTTACGTGAAATATGAGATTGTGTTTTATGAGATTGTCTGCTGTTTATCGAACATGAAATGTAATTGCTTTGTTTCATATTTTCTACACGTCATGTACAACGAAAAAATCATCAACCATAAACTCGTAAAGGAGTTGAAATGAGCAGTAAAGCAATAGAGAAGTTTGGAGCGGCATACGAATATGCGGGCTTTTGGATCAGGGCTGGAGCATCGTTGATTGACGGGATTATTATTTTATGTATTACAGTTCCCATTTTGTACATGATTTACGGGGACTCATATTTCTATTCTGATGATTTTATATTGGGTGGCGCTGATTTTCTGATTTCCTATGTGCTGCCCTTTATCGCGACAGTGTTGTTTTGGATGCATAAGTCAGCCACGCCAGGAAAAATGGCGGTAAAAGCTATTGTTGTTGACGCACGTACTGGAAATAGGCCTACGGTTCAACAGTCGGTTATTCGCTATATTGGATATTTTGTTTCTACCATTCCTTTATTTTTGGGTTTGTTCTGGGTGGCGTGGGATAGCAAGAAGCAGGGTTGGCACGACAAAATGGCAGGTACCGTCGTGATCCGCCCAAAGAATAGAGGCGTTCAAAGTGTTGAGTTTACAGAAAGCTAAGAGCTAGCTCATAACAATCAGGCGCTGTATTGCGCATGCGACACCTCTGTTTTGTGCGCTATCTTTAGGAAGTTAATGGAATATAGCTCGCTTCATGTATCAAGGTATGCCTTAGCTCTAAATGTGCTTTTCCGGTGCTTTCCAAAATTATTAGCTGCGATTCCTTTTGGTAGAAAGCATACGGCAACGATCAGGACTTTGCCCTGATATTGAGAACGTAATATCAAATGTGCACCTACCACCAGCCGACAGCACGCCCCACTGTCGCCTGGCCAATGAAAACTGGGGCAAGAAAAGGGAATTTGAATGAACTGGTATCTACAAGTCTTGAAAAAATACGCCATATTCAACGGCAGAGCGAGAAGAGCGGAATATTGGTGGTTCGTCTTGTTCAATATCATCATCAGTCTTGCTCTTGGAGCAATTGATGGTGTTACTGGGACGTTTAGCCCAGAAGCCGGGTTGGGCTTGCTTGGCGGGCTATACACACTGGCTGTTTTGCTCCCCAGCCTAGCGGTAACCGTGCGCCGGCTTCATGACACTGGCCGGAGTGGCTGGTGGTTTCTGATGGTGTTTGTTCCGCTTATCGGTGCAATCGTGCTGCTGGTGTTTATGGTTCTGGATAGCAAGCCTGGGCAAAACCAGTACGGTCCGAATCCTAAGGAAGCGGCTGCCTAACTGGATCACTCAGCGGGTGGGCTTGGCCCCCCCCGCTGAGCCCCGTCTTTCAGACTAAAGTGCTTCATTTTACTTTCGTCACTTGTGATAAGCGCGAAGAGCAGTATTCTAGTTAGAAACCACTGAATTTCGGCCATGACAGAGCTTGCGTATGGAAGTTAGCGCCAAAGCGCCAACCGCTTTAATCGAAGCAGGGTACTCGGTTAGCCCCATTTTTTGCTGGAGTGTATCCCTGCTTCTGTTGATATTGCTGTTGGCTGGCGCTTGGTGCCTTCTGCGTTTCCGCCGTGCTATGGCTGCTCAAAGTTTGTTAGTGCAGGAGCTGCGCGAGGGCGCGGATTCGTTTCGCTATCTTGTTGAAAATGCGCACGAAGGGATTGCCGTGGTGCAAAACACACGGTTGGTCTACCTGAACCCGCGCATGTGTGAAATGAGCGGGTATGGTGAAGCTGAGCTCAAGGCGTTGCCGTCCTTCATGCCCCTCATTCATCCCTCAGCACGGGATGAAATGATGGCTAATTATCAGCGCCGTATTGCAGGGGAGGGGGCACCGCATCGTTACGAAAGCCTCTTTCTACGCAAGGATGGCACCAGCTACCCTATTGAAATAAGTGGCGCAGCGATTGTTTGGGGTGGGCAGCCAGCAACGCTGAATATGCTCTCTGATATTTCCGACCGTAAGGCGGCTGAAGAAAAGATTCTGTACCTGGCTCACCACGACAGTCTCACTGGCCTTGTTAATCGCTCAGTGTTAAATGAGCGAATCAAGCAAACCATTGGTTTGGCGCAGCGCAGTAAAGACCCGTTTGCCGTGTTATTCATCGACCTTAATGCTTTCAAGCAAGTAAATGATACCTACGGGCACGAGGCGGGAGACGCTTTGCTGCAGCAGGTGGCTCAACGCATCAAACAGCAACTGAGAGATACGGACACTTTTGCCCGTATTGGCGGCGATGAATTTGTAGTTTTGCTGCCTCAAATAAAGGATAACCAAGGGGTGAATCAAATCATGGCCCGCATTGAAGAGGCTATGGCTGAGCTCTTTCAGATTCAGCACCATACGCTGCAATGCCATGTGAGCCAGGGTGCGGCGCTATACCCTGAAGACGGAACATCGGTACAAGCGTTGTTGAGCCAGGCTGATAAAAATATGTATGCGGATAAATGTAATTACTACGTAAGCAATAACTAGCGCTCCGGCATGGTGTTGTTCCTGCGCATTGGTGGTGTTTTGTTTATGTTTTCCGATTTCCTAAACCATAAAACGACCCACGAAACCGAGCTGCGAGACTTTCCCGAGTGGCATGGGGGCATTGAACATTTTGGTTTCTGGGCGATTGAGGTATCAGACGTCGATTGCCTGAAGAAAATAAGCGCTCACCAAGAATATCTTTCCGATAAATTGCATTCTGGCTACTTACGACAGCCTCATATAACTCTGGCTCTGGAGGGGTTGCTGGAGGATGGCGATCGCCTTGGGCCCTCGATAATGCAAAATGTTAAGCGGTTGGAGGCGTGCAATCTGCAGGCTTTCCCCTTGTGGTTAGCCCGCTGCAACAGCTTTTCCACCTGTCCTTATCTGCAGGTTATTGATCCAGATGATAATTTAAACGATATACGTAGATGCTTGAGCAGTGTTCAGCATGCCGGTGACCCAAAAATCTACACGCCACATGTCACCCTTGGCTTTTATAACAAAGCCTACGATACCTTTCGTATCTCAAAGGACTTATCAGAAATACAATCTCCAGATATAGAGTTCATGGTTAATGAGATCGTATTCGCTCAATATAGAACGAATGAAGTGCAAGGGCCTTATCGGGTTGTGCATCGCATAAAATTGGGGGGGTTATGGATTTAGTCATTTTAATCGCTACCGGCTTGCTGGCAGTGGCTACGCTTTTGCCAATATGGCGTCATCCCCATTGGCTCGTAAGGGGAATGGATTTTCCCCGCCTGCAACTGGCGGCCGTTGCCGCACTACTAATCCTGATGCAAGTCTTGCTCCTTGATCATGCCAAGGCTCAGACGTGGCTTCTTGTTAGTGTCACACTGGCTTGTTTTGCTTGGCAGCTGTGGTGGATTCTGCCCTATACGGTTTTCTGGCGAGCAGAAGTTAAAAGAGCAAAGTCCCCCAGCCCCGACCGCAAACTAAGCATCCTTACGGCCAATGTGCTGACCCCAAACAAGCAGGCTGATGCCTTGTTGCGGCTGGTGAATCAACACCAACCGGATGTACTGGTAACGCTGGAGTCTGATGCCTGGTGGCAGGGTCACCTCGATACGCTGCAACAGGACATGCCCTACAGCATAAAATGTCCTCTGGATAACCTTTACGGCATGCATGTGTATTCCCGCTTGCCGCTTGATGAAACTGAAATATCCTACCTCGTGGAAGAGGGTGTCCCGTCAATGCACGCCTTGCTCAAGCTGCGAACGGGAGACCAGGTACGCGTGCATTTTCTTCATCCTACGCCACCAAGCCCCACAGAGAATCCTGAGTCCGCCGAACGGGATGCTGAACTAGTGATTGTTGCCCGAAAAATCGTAGGCAGCGACCAGCCTTTGTTAGTGACCGGGGATCTGAATGATGTGGCCTGGTCAGAAACGACGCGGTTGTTCCGTAAGCTCAGTGGGTTGCTGGACCCGCGGGTGGGGCGAGGCATGTTTAACACGTTCCACGCTAAATACCCTTTCCTGCGCTGGCCATTGGATCACCTGTTCCACAGCCACCACTTCACCCTGATTTCGATTAAACGCTTGCCGTATTTTGGCTCAGATCATTTTGCGCTGTTCACGGAGTTGTCGTTCAGTCCTGTGCGGGGTGAGGATCAAGAGGGGGTGAAGGCCGACGCCGATGACAAGTCCTGGGCTAACTCTATTGCTGACGAACAGGATGTGGATTCGAAGGATGTACCCGCGCCGGGTGAATAGACAATAATACGATCTCTGTTGTTGGTGTGCCCTGAAGGCTTCCGACGCTCGTCATCAGGAGCATTCGAAAGTGGATAAAACCCGAAACATTGATTCCGTTGCTGAGCTGCAAGGCGACCTTGCTCGGAAACACAAGGCCTATGTGCCCACTGAGGCGGAAGCAACCAAAGCGTTGGTTGCTCAGGATTTCGAAACCCTGCATAAAAACGGTTATGTGATTATCGAAGGGTTGCTCAGCGATTCAGAGCTGGAATCAATCCGTGCAGAAGCCTCGCCACTGCTGAATAAACCCGGCCGCAATAATTTTGAGGGCGTGAAAACGCAGCGGGTTTACAATGTTCTGGAACAAACCCGGGTTATTGACTCCCTTGCCGTTCACCCGAGAATTACGGGCCTTCTGAACCGGCTGTTTCAGCCAAATTACCTGCTTAGCCAAGCTCAAATAATCAACATCTTGCCGGGAGAAGCCGCCCAGCCGCTGCATTATGATGATGGCTTCTATCCCATACCCCGCCCACGCAAGCCCCTTGGCGCCGCTACGGTATGGGCGATTGATGAGTTCACAGAAGATAATGGTGCAACGGTACTCATCCCGGAAAGCCATCTGCTTGGACAGGAAGTAGTCACCGATCGCAGTAAGGTGATCCCAGCCGTTATGCCTGCGGGATCGGTTGTGTTCTTTCTGGGTACAACCTGGCACGGCGGCGGCAGCAACCAGTCGGCATCATCCCGCCTTGCGGTTACCTGCCAGTATTGTGAGCCTTGGCTTCGCCCACAGGAAAATTTCTTTCTGGAGTTAAGCCAGGAAACCTTGGCCGCCATTCCCGAACAATTGCTGAGCATGGTTGGTTATTCAATTCATCCGCCTTTTATGGGCATGGTGAATGGTATGCATCCCAAGCGCACATTGAGTGGTAAGGCAAAAGGCAGCTAACGCTGCGCTTTGTCTTATTCCTGCAACAGCCCCGTCATTTTCCTTCCGTATGCTGCCCTCTCGATTTGAGCAGCAACGGAGAGTGAAGCATGAGCAAACAGTTCCTTTACGTGATGATGCTGGCGGCCATCGCCGGCCTCGCCGGGTGTAACAGCGATTCAAACAGCGGCGGTGTTGATTCACCAATAATCAAACCAGACCCGACGCCTGATCCGGAACCAGATCCAGAGCCGGAGCCGGAGCCCAATCCTAAAGTGTTGTTGGAGGAAAACTTTGAAGCCGTGGCCGACGGCAAGCTGCCCGAAGGTTGGGTAGCCATGAGCGGCACGGAGGATATGTTTTACACCAACAATGGCAGCCTGTTTGTAGACGGCCGGGGAAATAACTACACCCCCGTCAGCCTGAAATTGCCCGAGTCGCTTCAGGATAAAAGCAACTACCGCATTGACGTTGTGTTTACGATTCAGGAAGCAAACACCGACACTCGCTGGGTTGGTTTTCAGTATCGCGTAGGCATGGGTGTCGAGCCCTACTATCAAATGGCGATTCGCCAGAAAGCCACTGCTGAAAACGGTACAGAGCATGCGCTACGCAACCAGGGCGAGTGGGCGATTGTAGACAAACAACGGTATTCAGAAAACATTGCATCGGATCAGCTATACACCGCCACAATCGTGGCCCATGGCGATCGGGTTCAGCACTTCCTGAATGGGCAGTTGATGCAGGATTCTGAATTGGACAGCCAGTTTGCCCAAGGGGGCGTGGCTTTCCAGGCGGCCGGTAGTCTTCTTCGGGTTGATGAAGTGACCGTGACCGAGCAATTAACAGCACTGCCGCCATTGTCGCCGATGGCTGAAGTAGCAGAGCTGGATACTGGCGCTTCCATGGCTCCGAGCATTGCTACCGCAGTGCCGACCCTGGCTGAACTGGCGCTAGAGCCGTCCCTCCCGATTTTCTTGAAGCTCGACGACCAGTTGATGCTGACGACCGAAGACGGCGGCAGTTTGGGATATTTGGACAACCTTCTTGAAGGTGAGCAGTTCAACGCGCTGCCGATGTTTTATGTGACCTCTCAGACCGCCGTGGATGCGCTGGTTCCCGTGGTTGAGAAGCATCAGCTGTTCGACATCACCTTGGTATCAAACAGTGCAGAGCTTTTGCGGGATGCACGGGTAAAAATGCCGATGATTCGCGCGGCGATGGATTTCACGGGTGCGGGCCTGACAACGGCTCCGGCAGATCTTTTGCGCATCACGCAGGAAACCAATCGGGCTAAAGCCAAGATTGCGATACTGCCGGCGCCTCTGCTGGATAAAGCCTCTGTGATATACCTTCAGAACCGTCTGGTATCTGTTTGGGGCAGTCTGGTAGCGCCAACCAACGAGCAAACCACTGACGTGCTATTGGCCGGTGTGAATGGCTTGGTGACGGATACACCCGAGCAGGCCCAAGAGTTCCTGGCCAAACTGCCGGAAAACACCCTGTTGAGAAAGCCGCTGATAGTGGGTCACCGAGGTGTGCCATCACTGGTGGCAGAAAACACCGTGGCTGGCGCTGTGAAAGCCGCCGAGTTGGGAGCGGATGCGGTTGAATCCGATATCTACCTTACCAAGGACAACCACATTGTGGTGATACACGACGGCACCGTGGATCGGACCACTGACGGCACAGGGCCAGTTGAGGAAAAAACGCTGGACGAACTGAAAGCACTGACGGTTGAAGGTGCGCACACTATACCGACAATGGATGAATTCTTTGCCGCCTTGAAGCATAAAGAGGTGGTTCACTTCATCGAGATAAAGAGCGGCAAGCTTGAGATAGTGGAGCACTTGAAGCAGGCGATCGATCGCAACGACGTTTGGGACCAGGTTATCGTAATCTCATTCAACTCTGATCAGTTGCTGAAGTTACAAGAAGTAATGCCCGGCATTTCCGGTGGTTTCCTGACGGGCTTTGCGACCGACAGCAATATGACAAAAAACCTACGTCAAATCCTGAAGGCGACGCAGCTGTATTCGTCTACGTTCAACCCTTCCTACAAAAACCTGTCGCCGTCGGTTATGGAGGCGTCCAAGCACCGTGGCACAACCTTCTGGCCCTGGACGTTCCGGGATCAAACCGAAGCAGAAAGCTACTACCTTGCAGGCACCCATGGCATGACGACGGATTACGCCCAGTGGTTTAGCGATTACCCCGTAAGCGTTGAGCCGGTGGTGGGTAACATTAATGTAGCAGCCAATGTTGGCGTGACAGTGGATGTGACCCTGACCACGCAGCTGGGTGAAACTCAGGTGGCTGAAGCAAATCGCTTCATTGTGCTGGCCAGCACAGCGGACTACACCAACGATGGTGCTTCGCTTATGTTTACTGCCCCTGGCACGGCGACCGTTCTTCCCGTGTATGAGTACACGCTGGGCAGCGGAGCGGCTTATCGCGTGATTGGCGCACGGTTGGCAGTAACTATTAACTAAAATGAGTCTTGGGTAGCACCAAGCGTTTTTACTATCTTTAAGGCATGGGGCTTGCGCCCCGTGCCTTTTTTGTTTGGTTTATGGAAGGATTACCAGGCAACCGGCCGCTTTTCCTTTAGTTCTGTGGTCAATTGGCGTTACGCTATTCCTGTGAGGCAAGAGAAAGGGCAGCTAACCAATGGTGAAATTACAGTATGAGCAATGAACAACCGAATAACCCTTTGCATGGCATTACGCTGGAGCAAGTCGTAACACGGCTACAGGAACATTATGGCTGGAATGGGCTGGCCCAACAGGTCAATATCAATTGCTTCAAAAGCGATCCGTCGATCAAGTCATCACTGAAGTTTTTGCGCAAAACCCAGTGGGCCAGAGATAAGGTTGAAGGCCTTTATATATCGACGTTTGTTTGAGTTAGCTGCCCATGCCATTCGCTATCAGGAATATTTCATGTCGAAAAAATTAGTCACGTTTGAGTACGAGAAAGAAACAAAAAACAGTGTGCGCTTCAAGGAAGTACCTGAAGAGGGTACCGCTCCTGTTGTGGGTACTTTGTATGTTCAGAAGTGGTTTGCGGGAAGCAGTAAATCGATTGAGATAACGATCGATAAAAAAGACTAGCTAACGCCCTTTAAACAGCGAACCTAGCAGGCCCCGCAGAAGTCCCCGCGACATCTCCCGCCCCATCGTACGCGCTATGCTTTTCATCAGGGTTTCAAATACGCCCTGGCGATTGGATCGTCGTGGTTGAGCGGGTTTTTTGCCTTTATTGCCAGGTGCCTCGTAAACCCGGTTATTATCAAGGTCAGCCTGCTCCGCTTCTTTCGCGGCCTTGTTCGCACGCTTTTGCAGTATTTCGTGGGCAGACTCCCGGTCTATTACCTCGTCGTAGCGAGGGCCAAACTCACTGGCGCTGAGAATGAGTTTACGTTCTGCAGCCGTTGCTGGCCCCAGACGTGAAGAGGGAGGGCGGATAAGCGTTTGGTCCACGATGGAGGGCGACCCTTTGGCATCGAGGGTGGAGACCAGGGCTTCGCCGACACCGAGTTCTGTTATGACTTTTTCCGTGTCCAGGGCAGGGTTTTGCCTGAACGTTGAGGCGGCAGCGCGAACCGCCTTTTGATCGCGAGTAGTGAAGGCTCTTAGTGCGTGCTGCACCCGGTTCCCGAGCTGCCCAAGTATTTTGTCGGGGATATCGGTAGGGTTTTGTGATACAAAATAGACGCCCACGCCTTTGGAGCGAATTAAACGCACCACCTGTTCGACTTTTTGCAGCAATGCTTTTGGAGCATCCTCAAACAGCAGGTGAGCTTCATCAAAAAAGAATACGAGCTTGGGTTTTTCAGGGTCGCCAACTTCGGGCAACTCTTCAAACAACTCGGCCAATAGCCAGAGCAGAATGGTGGCGTATAGCTGAGGTCTTTCGATCAATTGATCAGCGGCCAGCAAGTTAATGTGCCCGCGCCCTTTCGAATCGCAGCGCATCAAATCGGCCAGCTCCAGTGCCGGCTCGCCAAAGAATTGATCTCCGCCTTGCTGCTCCAGTTGTAACAAGCGGCGTTGTATCGCGCCTACCGACGCTTTGCTGACGTTGCCGTATAACGCCGTGAGCTCCTTCGATTGCTCCGCCACAAAGGTCATCAAAGCGCGCAGATCTTTAAGATCCAGCAAGGCCATGCCGTGGTCATCTGCAAGTTTGAAGGCTATGTTGATCACGCCTTCCTGGGTGTCGTTCAGTTCCAGAAGGCGGGAGAGCAACAGCGGGCCCATATCGGAAATGGTGGCGCGCATGGGGTGCCCTTGTTTGCCAAATACGTCCCAGAATACGGTGGGGAAGCCTTCGAAGTTGTAGGGTTCAAGGCCAATCTGCGCCGCGCGCTTGGAGAGAAATGGCTTGGTAGTGCCGGGTTGTGAAATGCCAGATAAATCGCCTTTCACATCAGCCATAAACACTGGCACACCCTGGGCAGAAAAGCCTTCCGCCAGTATTTGCAGGGTAACCGTTTTGCCAGTGCCCGTTGCCCCGGCAATCAAGCCGTGGCGGTTTGCGCGACGCAACAACAAACTTTGAACATTAGTGCCTTTGCCAATGAATACTGAATCTTCCTGCACCGGTTTTGCCTCTTTTTTGTTATTAGTTGAATTCATCGCCGGCCATGGACAAGGGCAGCCCATAATCTGTTTGCCCGGGAGTGTGCGAGATTTATCAGTATGGTTGAAAAACTGATCAATGGTTAATATGGGTTTGATGAGTCTATCCTCAACTCTAGGTATCAAGCCCATCTAACGTTCTTTACTTGATATCACCGGGTGGTGCGAAGTGAATAGGCCGTATAGCCAGAAGGGAGCGAAGAGTAAGCATTGAAAAACACAGCTAAGTTATCCGATTGCAGGAAATACCGTTTCGCCCTTTGGCGCACCTGGGATGCGTCAAAACCCTATGTAATGTTTGTTGGGCTAAACCCATCCACTGCGGATGAGACAACCGACGATCCAACGCTAACCCGCTGTATGAACTATGCGAAAGCATGGGGGTTTGGTGGTGTGTGCATGGCCAATATTTTTGCGTTTCGTGCCACTGCGCCAAATGATATGAAGGCAGCAGCAGATCCGATAGGCTCTGAGAACAACGAGTGGCTATTAAGGCTGTCTGGCGATGCGGGTTTGGTTGTGGCTGCATGGGGAAATGATGGTTCATTTCTGGGTCGTTCTGAGCAGGTAAAAGAGCTGCTACCGAACCTGCACTGTTTGAAGCTGAACAAGTCAGGTGAGCCGGCGCACCCGCTGTATCAAAAAGCGGATAGAAAACCTGTGCCGATGAGTGTTTAAAAACCGTGATTTCGAGCGGTTCGTCGAGGAGATGTGACTTTGCGCTTGCGAATACTGTCGGATTTGCACGTTGAGTGTTTTCAGGAAGGCCGTGAACTGCCTGAGGTAGCTGCTGATGTGGTTATCCTCGCCGGTGATATTCACCGCACAACGAAAGGCCTTGCTTGGGCGGCAGAGCGGTTTACCGGGCAGGAGATTATCTACGTTGCGGGTAATCACGAGTTCTACGGAACCAGTATGCCAGAGGCCCGTGAAGCATTGCGTGCCGAAGCCCAGCGGCTGGGGATTCACCTGCTTGATAACGATACGGTAGATATTGACGGTGTGCGGTTTCACGGCACCACGCTATGGACAGATTTTGGGCTGTACCAAGGCCAGCCGAACGATGACCCTGTGGGAACCCGGCAGCGCGCACTGGCGTTCATGCCGGATTTTCGAATTATCCAGCAGCCAGCAGGTGAGGTGTTCACGGTTGATGAGAGCCAGAGGTTGCATGCCGAAGCCATCGCCTGGCTTGAGGCAGAATTAAGCCAGCCTGCGCCCGGGCCGCGAGTGGTCGTTAGCCACCATGCACCCTTGCCAGAGTGTATTCCGCCCAAGTACCAGGGCGACTCCTTGTCGCCAGCCTTTGCTTCGAACTTGCGGGCGCTGATGGGGAGGATGGATCTGTGGGTTCACGGCCACGTTCATGAGCCCGTTGATTTGCAGGTAGAAGGTACTCGCGTATTCGCCAATCCGGGCGCTTATCCCAGAGAATACGACCCACCGCTCTTTGCTGCAGATAGAGTTGTTGAGATCTAAGCCGTTTCTCTTGCAGTTCTGTTCCCAATGGTCGCGTTGTATGGTGAGCAGTAAAAGTGCACCCAATGGAGTTGCAGTGATCGCGTTTCGCAAACAATTGCTCATACTATTTGCCGCTGGCTGGGTTTCGACTGCCGGCGCGAATGAAACTTGTCTGGTGTCTGCTCAGTCGGACCTCGAACGCATGTACTGCGAAATTGTCGAGCGCGGTGGCGGTGCAGGGCTGCCTTCAATGGTGGATTTCAAACGCAATGATCCAAAGGTGCAGGCGCTGTTGTTACGGCAACCTGCCAAGCGTTTGAGTCTTACATTGCCCGAGGTTGCGGCCAGGCCTGAGCCTAAACCCAAGCCCGAGCGCAAACCAGAGGCGCCCACACCGCAGCGGGAATTCGCGAAGGAGTCCGTCTCTGAACCGCCGATTGCCCAAGGCTTGGCGGATTGCCGATTGAGCGGTGAGCTGATTCAGTGCCCGAATGCGGCCTATAAGCTGGCGGGCAATCGCTCTCTGGCATCACTGGAAAATGGTGTTCTGGAGCCGGGTAACCGCCTCGGAATCGAGCCGTTCGATGGTGTGCGTAACGATGATGAAGCCGTGCGAGGCTATCTTTCGGCCGCTTATGATCGTTACATCCCCAAAATGCTGGCCATTGGTCTTGGCGCAAACACCATGAGTTTCACGGCATTTCATAACGCCTTTCACACCCTTGAAAGCGGTGGCGTGGATTTCTCCGAGCGTATGGACCAAACCTACGAGTTGCTCAAGCAGGATCGAAAAACTCTGGGCGTGAAAGCCCGTTACCACGATGAACTGCCAGAAAACCTGGCTCAGTGTGTGACCATCGATCGCAGTATCATTGTGTGCGACAACGTCGGGACCAACTGGGTGTTTGTTGGCACAAAGTAGAGGTTGGTTTACAGCTTTTTGTAGCGCCGTTCTGGCCGGCCGATGCTGCCATAGCTGACTTCGGCCACAACGGTGCCTGTGCCGGTCATGTATTCCAGATAGCGCCTGGCAGTTGTGCGGGATGCGCCCATGGCGCTGCCGACTTCTTCCGCGCTCCAGGGCTTGCCGCCTGCAATCAGTTCACGAATCTTATCGAGGGTAATAACATCAATGCCTTTTGGCAGGCGGTGATGGTGATCCTGGTTTGTGTCGCCGGTGTTGCGTGGGAGTAGGGCGTCTACTTCATCCTGCCCCAGGTGTTTTAGTGCCGACAGGCGCGCAAGGTGGTCGCGAAACCGGTTGATGGCTTCTTCCAGCCGTTCAAATACCAGTGGTTTCAGAATGTAATCAAACACGCCGCCGCGCAGGGCTGTGCGTAGTGTTTCCACTTCTTTAGCAGCGGTGATCAGAATGATATCGGTGCTGTTGTCACTGGCGCGAAGCTCCCGCAATAAATCCAATCCGCTGCCGTCGGGAAAATACACGTCCAGCAATATCAGGTCGGGCTGCAGTACCTCAGCCTGTTCCCGGGCATCGGCCAGGGTATGGGCTATGCCGCACAGCTCCACCTGGTCCAGGCGCTGAACAAAGCGGCGTTGGATTTCCGCAATCTGGCGGTCGTCTTCGGCGATCAGCAGTCGGATGGGGGGCACGATGGGCTCCTGCCTGTTGGTTTTTTGGGTAAGTATAGAGTGAAGCGGCTGCCACCAGCCACGCTCAGGTTTTCCACCGTAATCGAGCCGCCCCAGCTATCCAGAAACTTGCGTACCAAATGTAGCCCATATCCGTGTTCATGGCCGGCTTTGCTGGTTACGCCCTTCTCAAAAATCTGGTTTTGCAGTTCGGGCGCCACACCCGGGCCCTGATCTTCCACTTCAAAAATCAGTTCCTGGCCAAGATCTGTCATAGATAACTGCACCCGACCGTTTGCGCCTGTGTGGCGGCGGGTGGCTTCCAGAGCGTTGTCAATCAGGTTGCCCAGCACGCTCACTAACTGATCTCGTGGCAGGTTGTCTGGCAGGTCCGTCATCTGGCTGCCAGGGTCTATGTCCAGGTGCAGGCCCATTTCCCGCGCGCGGTTGTGTTTGCCCAGCAAGCAGCCGGCAATGATCGGGTCTGGCACGGCTTCCAGTAGCAGGTGAATCAGAGCCTGGTGGCTGCTCACTTCGCTGCCGATAAGCCCCAGTGCATCGTCGTAGGCGCCCAATTGGATCAACCCGGCAATGGTGTGCAGTTTGTTGGAGTATTCGTGTGTCTGGCTGCGCAGCGTATCGGCGTACTGTTGAATGTGGGTGAGTTGCTGGCTAACGTGATCCAGCTCGTTGCGCAGGCGGAAGCTGGCCACTACTCCGATAATGTCGTCGCCTTGGCGCATGGGCAGTCTGTTGACCACCATCTGCTTGTTGCGAAGCCATATCTCACGATCGAAATCCGGTATGCCACTGGTTAAAACCGACATCAGGTCGCTTTCCGGGATTATGTCGAGAATGGGCCGGCCGGCTATGGGCGTGTTTTCATCCAGGCCCAGGGTGGTCAAAGCCGCGAGATTGACAGTGGTTATAACGCCATCGCGATTGATGGCGATGATGCCTTCACGCACGGATTGCAGAGTGGCGTCCCGCTCCTGGAACAGGCCGGCAATTTCTTCCGGCTCCAAACCAAAAATTGCACTTTTGAAACGGCTGGCAATCACCACAGCGGCCAGAATACTCACCAACAACACGACGCCCAGAACGCCGTAAAGTATGAAGTTGTAGTGCTGCACAGTGGCCTCAACCTGGGCCACGCTGTACCCCACCGACACTATCCCGATGATGGCGCCGCTGGCGGGGTCAAATACCGGTGCTTTGCCGCGCATGGACTCGCCCAGATTACCCAAGGCCCGGGCGATATAACCCTCACCCTCTACCAGTGCTTGATAGCCGTGATCGCCATCGTCGTCGGCCATTGAGTGACCAATGCGGCTTGGCGAGGGATGAGCCAGGCGGATGGCATCGTGATCGCCAATTACAATAAACAGGGCTTCGTTGGTGGTGGCTAGAGTGTGGGTGAGGGTGTTCAGGTCTTCAATGTTACGTTGCTGAATGCCATCTATAATTGAGGGGCTTGCGGCGATGGTTTTAGCCACCATCAGAGCGCGCTGGCCAATCTCGTTATACAAGGATTCGCTCAGGTAGTAACCGGCAAACAGGCCAATAAACAGGGTTTGTAATGCGCTCAGCAAACCCAGGGTGAGAATCATGCGGGTTTTGAGCTTTGTGCGACGCTTTGCAGGCATAGGCTTCAATCAGATTCGTCTATTGGCGGCAACGTTCAGAGTAAAACACCCTAACCGGGTTTGCCCGTGAACTTTATGAACAAAAAGCGCGTTAGTTTTTTTAAGTGAATTACGCTCGCAAACTTCAGAAAATACGGATTGCCTTCTAGTCTGTTTATTGAAACAACAATGAGGTGATGAATATGTTTTTCAAAACAACAATAGCATTTGCAGCAGCGGCTGCGTTCAGTATGTCAGCCATGGCATGGGAGCCCAGCGGAAAAGTTGAGTGCCTTGCACCGGCTGATCCCGGCGGCGGTTGGGATTTTACCTGCCGCAGTGTGGGTAAGGTTATGCAGGATCTGGACTTGGTAAGCGGCTCTGTTCAGACAGTAAACATGGCGGGTGCAGGTGGTGGCGTAGCCTTTGCCCACACTGTAAGTAAGCGTAAAAACGACGAAAAACTGATTGTCGCGGCCTCTACCGCTACAACTACCCGTTTGGCTCAGAAGCAGTTCCCCGGTATGGATGCTTCAATGGTGAAGTGGGTCGGTGCACTAGGCGCAGACTACGGCATCATCGCAGTGAGTAAAGATTCCAAGTACGAAAACCTGAACCAGTTAATGGACGCGCTGAAAGAGAACCCGCGTTCGGTCAAGTTTGCTGGTGGCAGTGCCCGTGGCGGCTGGGATCACCTGAAGGTGCTTATCGCAGCAAAAGCAGCTGGTGCTGAAAACCTCCCTTCTATTCCTTACCTGTCGTACAACAACGGTGGCGAAGCCATGACCCAGGTAGTGGGTGGCCAGGTGGATGCGTTCACAGGTGACGTATCGGAAGCAACCGGCTTTATGGATTCCGGTGATCTGCGCGTGATTGCAGTGCTTTCTGAAGAGCGCCTGCCGGGCAAATTCAGCCACATCCCTACCGCTCGCGAACAAGGCATTGATGCGCTTGGCCCCAACTGGCGTGGATTCTATATGCCGAAAGAGACCTCTGCAGAAGCTCAGAAGTACTGGGTAGATGCGGTAGACACCTTGTACGCCAGTGATGAGTGGAAGGCGGTAATGAAGAGCAACGGCCTGATTCCGTTCCACCCGAAAGCCGGTGAGTTTGAAAGCTTTGTAACCAACCAGGTGCAGGACATTGAAACCCTGTCCCGGGAAATCGGTCTACTGAAATGACTGGCCTGGGCGACCGTATTCTGGGCTTGTGCCTGTTGGTGGTAGCGGTTGCCTATGGCTGGGTAGCGCAACAGTGGCCTGAACCCTTCGGTGGATCCGAAGGGGTAGGGCCGGAAACCTTTCCCACCATGCTGGCCGTTGTGCTGGCGGTGGGCAGCCTGTACTTGATGGTCAAACCGGATGCTGATACCCAGTGGCCTGTAGGAAAAACAGCCCTGGAGTTGGTGGTTTCGATCATTGTACTGGTGATTTACGCGCTGCTGCTTGAGCCATTGGGCTTTGTTATCTCCACTACCCTCGCGGTTGGCGCTTTAAGCTGGCGCATGGGTGCACCTGCTAAATCCGCGTTTGCAGTTGGTCTGGTCAGTGCCATTGTGGTGTTTGGGCTATTTAACTATGGCTTGTCTCTGAGCCTGCCCACTGGCTTGTTGGGAGACTTTTGACCATGGAAACACTTGGCTTTCTGATGGACGGGTTTGCGGTAGCGTTAACGCCGTACAACCTGATGTTTGCGCTCTTTGGTGCCTTTGTGGGCACGTTGATTGGTTGCCTGCCAGGCTTGGGCCCGGCAAACGGTGTGGCCATTCTGATACCTCTTGCCTTTACCTTGGGCTTGCCGCCTGAAACAGCAATGATTCTGCTCACATCGGTTTATGCGGGTGCCATGTACGGCGGCCGGATATCGTCGATTCTGCTGAATATTCCGGGCGATGAACCCGCCATGATGACCTGCCTCGACGGCTATCCCATGGCGCAAAAAGGTCGGGCGGCAGATGCCTTGGCCATATCGGCGATAGCCTCCTTCGCGGGCAGTTTGATCGGTACCATAGGGCTGATCATGCTGGCACCGGTGCTGGCGCGCTTTGCGCTGACCTTCGGGCCGGCTGAGTACTTTGCGCTGTTCTTGCTTGCCTTCGCTACGCTGGGGGGTATAACCGGCAAGAACCCGATGAAGACGGTGATTGCAGCTGCACTGGGCATCATGATTTCCACCGTGGGAATCGATATCTCTACCGGCACCCAGAGGTACACTGGGGGTGTGCTGGAGCTGTATGAGGGCATCGACTTCATCTTGGCGATTGTGGGCTTGTTTGCCATATCCGAGCTTCTGTTTTTTGTAGAAGCACGCATGGGCAAAGGCCGCAGCAAAGTGAAAATGGGCAAGATGACGCTGACCTTCAAAGAGGTCGTGTCGACAGTACCCACTCAGTTGCGTGGTGGTTTGCTCGGCTTTATCGCCGGAGTGCTGCCAGGTGCGGGAGCCTCTCTGGGAAGCTTTATCAGCTATACCCTTGAGAAGTCGGTACTGGGCAAAAAAGGCCGCTTTGGTGAGGGCGATATTCGTGGTGTTGTGGCGCCAGAAGCTGGTAACAATGGTGCGGCGTCGGGTGCCTTGGTGCCCATGCTAACCTTGGGTGTCCCAGGAAGTGGGACTACAGCAGTATTGCTGGCGATGTTGATTTCCCTCAATATTACGCCTGGGCCGCTGATGTTCACCCAGAACGCTGATATTGTGTGGGGTGTTATTGCCGCGCTGCTGATCGGTAACGTGCTGCTGCTGATACTGAACATTCCGATGATTGGCGTGTTTGTAAGGCTGCTGTCCGTGCCGCCGATGTACCTGCTGCCGATAGTCACCATGGTGGCGTTCGTGGGCATCTACTCCATCAGCCACAGCACCTTCGATCTGTACTTCATGATTCTGTTTGGTGTTGGCGGGTATCTTCTGAGAAAGCTGGAAATTCCCTTGGTGCCCATTATTCTGGGCCTCCTTTTGGGGCCAGAAATGGAGAAGAACCTGGGCCATGCGCTGATACTGTCTGATGGTGATTGGACCACACTCTGGTCGAGCCCATTGTCGATAGGATTGTGGCTGGTAGCCGGCCTTGGTTTGGTGTTGCCAACGCTGGTTGGGCCGATTCTGCGCCGCCGTATGCGTAACGCTATCAAGGAAGGGCCTGTTAGCGACTAAGCGCCAAGGTCAGCCGCTTCGGCGGAAAATAGGAAGGATGTGCACCGGGCTTTGCCCGGTGTTTTTTTGTTTTCCACAGCACAGGAAATTATGTCCGATTTTTCTCTAATCCAGTATGCCTTGGTAGCCCTTATCTTCATCTGGAGTGGCTTCGTGCGCTCTGGGCTGGGCTTTGGCGGTGCGGTGTTGTCGCTGCCTTTCCTGTTGCTGGTGAAAGATGACCCGCTAATATTTCTGCCTATCATTGCAGTGCACCTGCTGCTTTTCTCTTCTCTGACCATCTGGATGAACAATCGTAAAAGCCGCACCAGAAAAGCCGGCGATGGCAGCCAGAAGCTGACCGGGTTCGGGCCAGATGCAGCCGCTAAAGCCCTCGAGGGCACGGTTGACTGGCCCTACCTCTGGCGGATGCTGGGCATCATGCTGGTACCCAAACTGATTGGCGTCTTTGGCCTGTTTACGCTGCCCCCACATGTATTAAGCGCGATTATTTTCGTGATTGTTGCGATCTACTCTGTGTCGTACATCATCAACCGACCTTTCCGCAGCAGAAGTAAAACCGTGGATGTGATCTTGCTGATGGCCGGTGGTTATATCAGCGGCACCTCGCTGATCGGCGCGCCGCTGATTATTGCGGTTGCCTCCCAGCATGTGGCACGGGAGAAGCTGCGCGATACCTTGTTTGGCCTTTGGTTTATTCTGGTGTTGATCAAACTGGCAGCGTTCATCTGGGTTGGGCTTGATCTGCAGTTGATCCATCACCTTTGGTTACTGCCGTGTGCTGCGGTAGGGCATGTGATCGGGCTACGTTTTCACGAGCGCATTCTGAAGGCGGAAACACCGGTGTTTTTCCGCATGCTGGGTGTGGTGCTGTTGGTGGTCAGTAGTGTGGGTATGGTTAGCGCGTTTCTGTGATGTGCAAAGCATCAACATTAATCAGGCCATTGCCAGGGTGGTGCGTCCAATAACCCCTGGCCCACAACAACGGTTTCACCCAGTTCTTTGTTCAGGGCAATCGAGTTGCAGTCACCATCCCTTTCCAGTGTGGCTACCAGCCGTGGTGCGTGGGAAACCACCCAAACCTGAGTCTCCCGCGAGGCACGGATAATCAGCCGCCCAAGTGCAGGAAGCAGATCCGGGTGCAGGCTGGTTTCTGGCTCGTTCAACACCAGCAGGGAAGGGGGCCGGGGTGTAAGTAATGCTGCTACCAACAGAAGGTAGCGTAGCGTTCCGTCAGAAAGTTCTGCCTGGTTCAGAGGCCGCAACAGACCATCCTGCAGGAACTCCAGAACAAAGCGATTACCTGAGTCTGCAGAAAAGTTTATCGTAGCTCCGGGAAACGCATCCTCAATCGCGTGATACAACGCTTGGCGGTCGCCTATCTCATGGATGGTTCGCAGAGCAGCAACCAGGCTATGGCCATCATGGTCGAGCACGGGGGTTCGCGTGCCTATCTGTGGCGTACGAATGATGGAGTCGGGATCGGTTCTGAACTGATCGTAGAAGCGCCAGTTGCGGATAGTTTGTCTCACAGCGTGCACCTCAGGCACAGCCACCGGGTCGCTGATTTCGTTGAGGATGCTTTCGTAGGAGTTGAGGTGAGCGTTATACACTGCCCATTTTCGGCCGGAGCGTACTTTTACGATAGGCCCGACCCGGTCGATCAGGCAGCTGCTGGGCCGGCAAACATCGCCCACCCAAATGCATTCGCGTTTTATTTCGGGGTCGAACTGAAACATGGAGGGGTCTTTGTAGCCGGCAAATCCCTGTGGTGCTGGCATTCCCAATGATATGGCGTAACTGAACTCTTCACCCGCAAAGCCCAGCCTCAGGCGTGAGTTGTGTTTTCGTGCAGAGCCTTGAACAGGTGCGGAGCCTTCTCTCATGCCGCTGGTAATGTTGTCAGGCCCGGCCCAGAAGGTGTACTCCAGCCCGCCTTCCTGTGCGATCGACGAAATCATGTTTCCTTTCGCCGCTTCTGCGAGCAGGCGCAGAGATTTGTACAGGTTGGATTTGCCACAACCGTTTGGGCCTGTAACCACATTAAGACCTGCCAAAGGCGCAACAATGCCTTTCAGGCTGCGGTAGTTTGATACTGCGAATGCATTGATCATATTCACAAGCCTTTTCGCCCTGATCGTTCCAGCGCCATTAGCGTATCTGTGTATTTCACCAGCCGATTTAGATACTCCGGTGACAGCTTCTGCATTTCGGCCAATGCCAAGCTTACCAAGCGGTGGGCGTTCATTGGGCCGGCGTCTTCGGGGGCCTGTTCGATGGCGCTGCGGACACGGTCCTGAAGGACTTGCTCGCCACGGTCCGCCGATGCTCTGGTCATGGCTTTTAGTGGCTGACGGGGATTGGCGGCTGCAGCGCGTTGGGGAGCTTCTGAGCTTTCTTCGGGCGCTCCAAACACCAGCTGTTCCAGCGTCGACCGGGGTTGTGTTTGAGGTGCACTCTGGGTTTGATTCAGCCTGTCCAGCAGAGCTGAGAGCGGCGAAGGAGCACTGGTTTCAATGGCTTGTGATGACGGCTGCGGTGCTTCGAATCGTGTCTTGTAGTCTGCAACCGCCTGCTCCAGCTTGTCCCAGTGCCGGGTGTGCTGTAGGCCTTTCGTTTCCAAACGCATCGCCAGTTCTTCCAGATAGCGAAAGCGAGCCGGGTCCATCTGGACTGCTCCAGAGTTTCGGAGGTCTTCCAGTTGCGGATGCATGGCAGTGGCTTCAGCTATCGGATTCATCCGTTGCCAGCCTCCGCTTCAGCGTTTGCAGGTGCTTGAGGCGCCAGAGGTACGGTGCTGATTTCTACTCGCCGATTCTGAGCCCGGGATTCCGCATCAATATTGGGCACCGCCGGGTGGTGCGGGCCAAAGGCGGCGGCGAATACACGGTCGTTGGGTAGGCCAAGTTCTATTAATGTTCGGGTGACTGTCAGCGCTCTCTGGGCAGACAGCCCCCAGTTGTCTTGATACCGGTTGCCGCTGTGCATGGGCAGGTCATCGGTGAAGCCGCTGATCATCAGCAGTTCCTGGTGCTGGGTCAGATAGGTTTGCAGCGGGGTGACGAGGGCTTCCAATACTTCTACGCCGTCGGCCTGCAGCTGATCCGAGTTCAGTTCAAACAGCACGTTGCCGCTGATGCCAATGCGGCCGTTGTGAAAGGTTACCAGGCCTTTGGTGAGCGGGTCTTCCAGTGCTTGCTCCAGGGCAATGCGCCTCTGTTCTTCGGCTTCCCGCTTGGCTTTCTCTTCCTCCAGGGATTGGCTCAGTTCCAACTGAACGCCAATCACCCACACCAGTATCAGCACCAGAATACCTACCAGCGCTGCCATCAGGTCTGAGAATATCGCCCAGATAGGGGTGGACTGCTGTTCACCGTCTTCCAGATATTCCATCAACTGGCTCCGCTGGTCTCGACGTGATTGGCGATCAGAGCCGAAGCCGCATCAATCACATCTTTCTGGGAGCTTACGGAGAGGTCGATGACTTCGCGGGCCTGAGCAACGTAATAGGCTAACTGTTCATCGTGGCGCTTGCCGGCTCCATCCAGTGCTTTCTGTATGTTGGTCAGGCTTTCCTGCAGCTGAGAGTTAGACGCGCTGAACAGCTCCACTGCGGCAAGGAAGGATTCACTGAGGGCGCCGACTTCCTGGCTGCTGCCGGTAATGTCTTCGCCCAGTTTGCCGAGTTGCTGGCTTTGCTCCTGAATCAGAACATTGAAGCGTTCGCTGATGCCTGTGAGGGTCTCACCTGCGCCGCTGATAAGAGAATCCACCGCCTCGCGCTGGCTGTCTGCGTTGTTGCGCTGGGATTCGAGAAGGCTGTCCAGCTCATGAACCAGCCGCTGGCGCTCTTCCAACAGTTGGTTTTCCCGTTCGCTGTTGCGGGTTATCTCGCTTTGCAGCTGTGAGATTACCTGGGCGGCGGCTTTCGGGGTTTCCGACGCGGTTTCTATCAAGCGGGTCATGGGGGCTTCCAGGCCTAAGCCCAATTCCGTCAGGTGTTTGGTGACGGTCACTTCCAGCTCGGCCAGGCGTTCATTGGCCGCGTCTCCTCGGGCAGCTTCTTGCTCATGCAGTTGAGAAAGCTGCTCGCTGATACGGGTGATGAGAGTATCCAGGCCTTTTTGATAGCTTTCGGTGAGCTCTGCTAGTTGCTGCTTGGTGGTGGCAGACCAGTTTTCGTGCAGCTTACCAGCGCTGGACTGCAGGCTTGCCATGGCTTCGGAAACGATCGGCTCTATGCGTTCAGCGGTCAGGCGGCTGCTCGATTCCAGAGCTTTCTCAAGAGACTCAGCCACAGACGTTGCAAGGGTCTGATAGTGGCCGCCAACGGTGGTGTGGAACTCTTGCTGATTTCGGGTAAGGGATTGCTCAAGCTGCTGGCCTAGCTGCTCCATGCGGGCAGTCATGGACTCCATCGCGGTTGCCATTTGGGGCAGGGCATCCGCTTGGGATTCCAGTGCTTTGAACGCCTGTTGGCGCTGATAGTCCGTCGACAGGTGGTGTAATCGTTGGCGCAGAATCTTATCCAGCTGGCGGGATACCTGCAGTAATTCGCGGCGGCTGAGGGTGGAGGCCAGCCCCAGCATGGCAGACGCTGCCACGCCGGCGATGGACGTGCCGAAGGCCAGGCTCAGGCCGGCAATCGGGGCCGCCAAAGCACTGCGAATCACACTGAGTTCGGTGCTGCCATCCAATGCAGATGCCGCGCCGCTCAAGGTCACAATCATGCCGGCAAAGGTGCCCAGCAGGCCGAGCATAACCAGTAAGCCGACCAGGTAGGGCGTAAACTGCGGGCTTGGCAGTGCAGCAAAGTGCCCGTCGATGCGTCTTTGTACTGAAAACTGCACTTGCTCAGGTAGGCCAGAGAGCCAGCTTGTAATTTGCTCGCGGCTTTCCGGTGTGGTGCTCAGCTTCTGCTGCAGTTCTCGGGTTGTGTTCCGGAACCCCATCAACTCAACAAAGCCCAGCGTGTATACAGCTGCAATGATGACCGTGACGGAAAGCGCCAGCAGGTCAGAGCCTAAAAAGCGCTGGCCAATCCAGGCCGTTACCGCCAAACCTATGGCAAAAGCGAAAAAGAAGAAAAGTCTGCTCATGGAGAATCCATTACCTCGTTGTGGCAGGCCTCAAGTAATCCCAGTACTGGCTCCAGCCGAACATCCAGTTCAGCGAGTAAAAGATTCTGCGCTTCTTCGCAGTAACGGTGAAGCCAATCATCCGGCGCAATACCGGTTTCGAGGGAGTGGTCAGAGGTTGTTTGTTCTGCTGGGGAAAGCGCCTGGAATCGCTGCTCCAGCACTTTGGAAATATGAGAGAAACACTGGCTGGTGTACCCGGTCATCGCGTGGTCGAAGGTTGAATCCAGCTCTGCCAGCCTGGCCAGATTCTGGTTGTGGTCCTTCATCGCCTTTCGGGTTTTGTCGCGAAGTTGGCGGCTTGCGGCGACCACTCTGCGTTGCAGGGTGAGCCAGCTATTCAAATACAGTTCAAAATCCACATAATTTGTTGGCTCGATGTCATCGCCGTACGTGGAGATTTTTCGAACGAGTGCTGTGCGAGTGGTGGCCAGTTCCTGAATGATTCGTTCAAACGTTGGCCCTTGGTTCATGCCCGGATGGCGGGTTCGAAAGGCAATCGCAGAATCCAGAACCAGGGTGTCTGAAAGCCCAAACAGTCGCCCCAGGCGTTCGCCGCAACAGGGCAACGGGCCGTCGGCAAGCGGCGCCCCGGATTGGGCCAGCAGTTGCAGCAGCCTTGGCGGTGAAACCCCGGCAGAATGTGAGGGTGATTGAGTCATCAAATAATCGCGCACAGGTTTGGGTAACCGAAAAATACCGGGCTTTCCGGGGCGACTATTCTAAAGGGTATGGGAGGTGATTGATAATGACTGAATTGCCAGAAATATATGCCCGAACAGGCTATGCCCGGGCATATATACATTGCTGAGCAATCAGCGCTTGGCCATCAACGCTTCGAGTTCATCGGCGCCGCCAACCAGCTTGCCGTCGATAAATACTTGCGGGGTTGTGCCCTTGCCGGTTACTGCTTGCAGGGTGCTGTATGACAAGCCGCCACTGCCCAGCGTAATCTCTTCATACTTGAAACCCTTGTTCTGTAGCAGCGATTTAGCGCGGGTACAGTGGGGGCACCCGGGTTTCGTGAATACTGTTACCCGTGCAGGCAAGGTTGCATCCGGCTTGATGTAGTTGAGCATTGTGTCGGCGTCAGACACTTCAAACGGGTCACCAGGGCTGTCTGGCTCAATGAACATTTTCTCGATGGTGCCATCTTTTACGAGCATGGAATAGCGCCAGCTGCGGTCGCCAAACCCGATGGCACTCTTGCTGACCAGCATGCCCATTTCACGGGAGAAGTCGCCGTTGCCATCTGGAATGAATTCGATGTTGTCGGCGTGCTGATCTTCAGCCCACGCCTGCATAACGAACGGATCGTTCACCGACAAGCAGATTACCCGGTCTACGCCCAGTTCTTTGAATACCGGTGCCAGCTCGTTGTATCGCGGCAAGTGAGTGCTTGAACAGGTGGGTGTAAACGCGCCCGGCAAGGCGAACACAATCACCGTTTGCCCGTTGAATAACTCGTCACTGGTTACCGACTGCCATTCGTTGTCACGACGAATGGGAAACGTAACCTGGGGGACTTTTTTACCTTCCGATGAACTTAACATTTAAAACTCCTTGGAGTTTGTGGGGTGAGCTGTGTCGATCGATCGCTTTGGGTTTCATTCCATATGGAATGCCAACGCGCCGACATTAAAGTCAGCAGCGAGGGTAGTGGTGAGGTCAGTACTAGAGAATGGCTGGACTACAGGTTGGCAAAAGCTGCATCAAAATCTTTTGCCGCAGCATCGGTGAACTCAAAGTGGCTCCTGATATAAGTCAGCGTGGCTTTTTCTGTTTCCGTCACACCTGCGCCGTCACTGGCGGACTTGAAAAGATCTGCGACCTCGTCTTTGGATAGCTTACCTTCGCCCTTTCCAGTGGTGTGCTTGCGGGCAAGTTCCAGTAGTTCTTTTTCGTATTTTTGACCGTCTATTGTTTCGTATGCCATAACAAAGCCAACTCCTTTTAACAGTGATTCTGGGCCCCCCGACGCCGGGCGGTCCCTCTGCAGGCAGGCCAGTTAAAAACGATTCCATCCGGCGGACCTGTGAGATTAATACAAGCACAGGGTTCGGGGTTGCGCAAATAATGAACTGGGCGGCTATCAGTTCACGCCACTTACGACAATATAACCAGATGGTTTGGCAGTTCATCTTTCTGGCGAGTGGCTGGCACCTTGGATTTGAGATGCTTTCCACAGTCTTCAATGCAGGAAATAAAGCCCTGCAGTGTTTCGCCCTGTTTCACCTGTTTGGTGAATGCTGCAATGATGTCTTCCCAGGCGTCGTTATCAATTTGGCTCGATATGCCCCGGTCTACCAGAATCTCAACGTAACGCTCGGCTTCAGAAACGAAGATCAACATGCCCGTAGCGCCTGCGGTGTGGTGCAGGTTCTGTTCCAGAAACTGACGCCGGGCCAGGTTCGAAGCACGCCAATAGCCCACAGAGCGAGGAATCAGCCGCCTGTTGATGCCGGGTATCCGGAACACCAGACTGAGCAGGGCAAACACGCCCCATTGGCTGAGCAGCAGTACATCTGCCGACAGCCAGTTGGTAAGGTAGTTAATAATACCGGGCACCAAAAGCGCAAAGATCCCCGCCCAGAGCAGAGGGATGTATGCGTAATTGTCGGCTTGGGCGGTTAGAACCGTTACCACTTCTGCGTCGGTTTCCCGCTCAACTGCGGTGATAGCGGCCGCAACTTGTTCCTGTTCCTGTTTGTTTAGTAATGTCATGGGGTATCACTGTTTGTTGGGTTGAAGGTTGCCTTTCGGATGCCTGCTTGTTCGCTACCAGCCACCAGATGCACCTCCGCCGCCGAAGCCTCCGCCCCCGCCGCTAAAACCACCTCCACCGAAGCCGCCACCGCGGCCACCCATGCTGGCGCCGAGCAGTGCACCACCTACCAGTGCCGCGCCGGTGCGTCCGCCACGGCCGCGGCCACCACCAATGAAGAAAATGACTGCCATAATGAATAGGAAAAACATCAGCACCGCTTTTGGGTTGGGTTTTTCCTGGGGACCGGTACCGGTTCTGCCTGGTACCGCCAGGGGCTCACCGCCAAGAACCTGCACCATGGCGGCAGCGCCATTGGCAATGCCCTGTTCAAATTGGCCTTGCTTGAAGTCGGGCGCAATAATCCGATTGATGATGGTGGCTGAAGCCGCATCAGTGAGGCGTCCCTCCAGGCCGTAGCCCACTTCGATCCGGATCCGTCGTTCCTGCTTGGCAACAATCAGCAGTGCGCCATTATCCTCACCCTCCTGACCGACTCCCCAATGCCGGCCTAGCTGATAGCCAAAGTCTTCTATTCCATAACCCTGAAGATCCGGCACTGTGACAACCACAACCTGTTCTGTCGTGCTCTGTTCGTGGGCCTCAAGCATTTGGGCTATCTGGTTTTCGGTGGCAGTGCTGAGCATGCCTGCATTATCCACCACCCGGCCAGTCAACTCCGGAAACTCCGGCGCTGATTGCGCCAGCGCCGCTGATACCGGCAGTACGATCAGCGCAAGTATGACCGCGACAGGGTGGCGAAAGGCGCAGCGCGAAGCGTCACGAGAGAAAAGTTGCATTTAAAACGTCACCTTAGGAGCTTCGTCAGCATTTTGTGCAGTGGCCTCGAAGTTTTCACGCACCTCCATTTCGCTATAGAGAATGCTGTGCCAAATTTTGCCTGGGAAGGTACGGATCTCGGTGTTGTAACGTTCTACTGATTGAATGAAATCGCGCCGAGCCACCGCTATGCGGTTCTCGGTGCCTTCAAGTTGCGATTGCAAGGCGAGGAAATTTTGATTGGACTTCAAATCCGGGTAGCGCTCAGAAACGGCCATTAACCGGCTAAGTGCGCTGCTAAGCTCACCTTGGGCCTGTTGAAACTGTTGGAGCTTCTGTGGGTTGCTCAAAATGCTTTCATCAACTTGAATAGAGGTTGCCTTGGAGCGTGCCTCAATAACTGCCGTCAGGGTTTCTTTTTCTTGGGCCGCAAAGCCTTTAACGGTTTCTACAAGGTTAGGTACCAGATCTGCCCGGCGCTGGTATTGGTTTTCAACCTGCGACCAAGCGGACTTAACCTTTTCGTCAAAGGTGGGAATGTTGTTGATGCCACAACCGGTTAGCAACAACGCCAGCATGAGCAAGGTTGCCAGTTGCCGTATTGAGCGCAGGGGTGTGTAGGTTGGCTGTGTTTGCATGGTGTTAGAGTTCCCTGAAGATGACCAATGCCCCCGAACTAAGGGCCGTGAATGAAAGAAAGGGTCTCACACTCAGCCATTTCAAAACAGCCTGCTAGACTATCAATTGATACGGATATCCGTGTGGATGTTCCAGAATATACTGGTCGGCGCACCGGGTTTATCCCAGGCATTGAAAAAGGAAGGGTGTCATGCAGGGGGTAAGTTGCCCGCATAAAGCTATAGCTCCGGGCTTACAGGGAATTTACAGGCGCGTCGTTCATCGGATTGGCTGGTTGGTCATCGCCATCGCTGTTCTGGTATTGGTGTCCTGGGTGTTTGATATTGAGGCAGGAAAACGAATACTGCCTACTTTTCAGTCCATGAAGTTCAATACTGCACTTTGCTTTCTTGCCTGTGGGCTTCTTTTGCAGTGTAAATCGCCCTCTGACAGCGCCTCGAACAGAGATGTTTTCGTTGTTTTGCTGGCTGCTTTCGTACTCTGTGTGTCGGGTATGACACTTCTAGAGTATGCAGTGGGCTGGCAACTGGGCATTGATGAACTTGTAGTTAAGGATCTTGCTACCGCGGCAAGCAATTGGCCGGGGCGCATGTCCGCCGCCACAGCGTTTTGTTTCAGCATGATAAGCGTCGCCTGGCTGGCCACAGGGCTTCGGCTGCGCTACGCCACTCTTATTCTGCAGGCTCTTGCCCTGGCGATAATCATGATCAGCAGTGCGGTTCTGATTGGTTATGCATTCGGAGTGCAAAAGTTCAGGCTGTTTTTTTTCTCTACCATGGCGCTGCACACATCTCTGTTATTTGCGCTCTCCGGTGTCGGCATGCTCTTCGTGCGACCAGATCACGGTCTGATGGGCTCCGCTGCCAGTTCGTACATTGGCGGGCGTTCCCTGCGTCGGCTAATGCCTTTCATTATTGTAACGCCCGTATTAACCGGTTGGCTGAGCATGCAAGGAGTAGCGGCGGATTACTATTCCGCGGCCTTTGGCTTCGCACTGAGCAGCCTCTGCAGCATTCTGATACTTGGTTTTGTCGGTTGGCGTGGCGCGGATGCCCTGAACCGCGAGGAAGAACGTTTCCGTTCGACGGTAGATTCGTCTCCTGTGGCCATGATCATGACCGACGACAGCGGCACCATCCAAATGGCTAATAAACTCGCCCACTCATTGTTTCGCTACCCCGCAGGCCAGTTATTGGGCCAGTCGGTAGAGCAGTTGGTTCCAGAAGGGGCTCGCCACGATCACGTAGGCTATCGCCATGACTACCTGCGCAGCCCTGAGCAACGAATGATGGGGGCTGGTCGAGACCTTTTTGCCCTGCGCCAGGATGGAACGGACTTCCCGGCTGAAATCGCGTTGAACCCGGTTCAAACGGCCGATGGGCGCTATGTGTTGGCTGCGATTGTCGATATTACCGAACGTGTGGAGGCCAAGCGTAAAATCTTGCGCCTGAACCGTATTCACAAAGTTCTTAGCGGTATTAACACGTTGATCGTACGTGTGAAAACCTGCGATGCGTTATACGAAGAAGCCACACGAATTACCGTGGAAGAAGGTGACTTGCCGGCGGCACTTGTCGTGCAGCATGACAGGGCAACGGGCCGGTGCGACATCCTGTACGCCCACGCTTCCGATGAACGACTTCAGGCCCGCCAGTTGTCTAACTATGAGATCAATACCGTTCGCGAATGCCTGGGCCATCATCGGGTCGCTATTCGTAGTGATGTGGCAGAGCATTGTGACAGCGCTGATTGTTACGGGCTGGCTGGCCTTGGTGTGCGAGCACTGGGAGCCTTTCCATTGACAGCAAGGGATAGCGCCCTGGGTGTAGCGCTGGTGCTCTATCGGGATGAACCGTTTTCATTTGATGAAGTAGAAATGAAGCTTCTTCACGAGGTTGCGGGTGATATCGCATTCGCGATCGACAATCTCGAGAAGCATCGGCAGCTGGAGTACCTGACGCACTTTGATAGTCTGACGGCACTTCCGAATCGTCTTTTGCTGGCCGATCGCGTGCAGCAGGCATTGCTCCAGGCCGATAGCCATCAGGGCGTTCTCAGCATTCTATATGTCAACATCGATCGCTTTAAGCAGATCAATGACAGCTTGGGGCACTCTGGCGGTGATGATGTGCTTCGAGAAGTGGCGCGAAGGATAGGCAATTGCGTAGGCAAGGCCGATACCGTATCCCGCTGGGGGGCCGATGAGTTTATTGTTTTGCTTCCTGGGCAGGGTGCTGCAGAGGTATCGGATGTCGCTAAATGCATAGTGGGCGAGTTGCACTCAGTCATCGTGATGGAAGATAGCCGGGAGCTCTTTGTCTCATGCAGCATGGGCATTGCAGAATACCCACGTAGCGGGAAGGACATGGATGCGGTGATCAACAGTGCCCGAAGCGCTATGATCGCTATCAAGGCGCAAGGCGGTAATGACTATCAGCACTTCGATCCGGGGAGCGACAATACCTCCGGTGATGGGCTGGCGCTGGAGACATCGTTAAGGCACGCTCTGGGTCGCAACCAGTTCCAGTTGCATTATCAGCAGCAGATTGAAATTGCCACGGGGCAGGTTGTGGGTATGGAAGCCCTTTTGCGCTGGAATCATCCGGCGGAAGGCATGGTAGCGCCAGACCGCTTTATCCCTCTGGCAGAAAAATCAGGGCTCATCGTACCTATTGGTGAATGGGTGCTGCGCGAAGCCTGCCGCCAGGGCGCCGCCGGGGACGGGCTGAAAATGGCTGTGAACCTCTCCGCCCGACAGTTTCATCAGAAAAATCTCGTGGGGGTTATTCAGCAGATCCTCGAAGAAACCGGCATGCAGCCGGCTAACCTGGAATTGGAGATCACCGAAAGCGCTCTCCTATACGACGTTGAGTCGGCAATAGAAATGATGACAGAGCTGGCTGGTTTGGGCCTGAGCATTTCCCTGGATGATTTTGGTACGGGTTACTCAAGCCTGAGTTACCTCAAGCGCTTCCCTATAGATACCCTGAAGATCGACAAATCCTTTATCGCCGAAGTCACTACAGATCCGGACAGCAAGGTGATTGTAAACACCATCATCGCCATGGCTCATGCACTGGAGCTCAAAGTCATTGCAGAAGGTGTGGAAACCGAGGAGCAGTTGGCACTGCTGTATGAGCGCGGCTGCGACCAGGCCCAAGGTTATCTGTTTGCCCGGCCGTTGCCATACGATGAGGCAATAAACGCAGGGCGGTCTTGATCACTTCACTTTTTCATCGCCACCAGGTTGCACCATAACAGAGCGCCTTGCTTCCAGGTGCACGTTATTGGGCTCCTGGCTATTGGTTATAGAGCCTCGTTTTTCCTCGTTTTTCATTCTAATTTATTGAAAAAACATAAGTTTTTATGCCATGGAACGGCTGATGCAGAAGAGGGTTGCGTTACTGACGAACGGCGCAACCCACTCGAATGCAAAGGACGATGAAATGAGCATCAAAAAACACGTGAAGCTGGGCCTCTCTGCACTGGCACTTTCCATCTCGTTCAACTCCGTTGCCGCGGAAGATCCTATCAGGGTCGGCATTCTGCATTCCCTCTCCGGCACCATGGCGATCAGTGAATCCACCCTGAAAGACACCATGCTGATGCTGATCGAAAAGCAGAACGAAGCCGGCGGTGTGCTGGGCCGTCAGCTTGAACCGGTGGTTGTGGACCCTGCTTCCAACTGGCCGCTGTTTGCGGAAAAGGCGCGCGAGCTGCTGGCAAAAGAAAAGGTAGACGTAATCTTCGGGAACTGGACCTCGGTGTCCCGCAAATCCGTACTGCCGGTGATCGAAGAACTGAATGGTTTGTTGTTCTATCCGGTTCAGTACGAGGGTGAGGAGTCCTCCCAGAACGTTTTCTACACGGGTGCGGCACCCAACCAGCAGGCCATTCCAGCGGTTGATTACCTGATGAACGACATCGGCGTTGAGCGCTGGGTTCTTGCCGGCACTGACTATGTGTACCCACGCACCACCAACAAGATTCTTGAGACCTACCTTAAAGATAAGGGCGTCGCGGCTGAAGACATCATGGTCAACTACACGCCGTTTGGTCACTCCAACTGGCAGGCCATTGTTTCCGACATCAAGGCATTTGGTGGGGCCGGCAAGAAGACTGCAGTAGTTTCAACCATCAACGGTGATGCAAACGTGCCCTTCTATCGTGAACTGGGTAACCAGGGTATCGATGCCGCAGACATTCCGGTGGTTGCTTTCTCCGTGGGCGAGCAGGAGTTGTCTGGCATAGACACTGGCCCACTGGTGGGTCATTTAGCGGCCTGGAACTACTTCATGAGCGTGGAGAGTGACGCCAACTACGACTTCATTGATGCCTGGGTTGCTCATACCGGGAACGAAGAGGCTGTTACCAACGACCCCATGGAAGCGCACTACATCGGCTTCAATATGTACATTGAAGCCGTTAAAAAGGCCGGTACTGCGGACGTGGACGCAGTGAAAGACGCCATCATTGGTGTCTCCGTTCCTAACCTCACCGGTGGCTTTGCCACCATGATGCCGAACCATCACATCACCAAGCCCGTGCTGATTGGCGAAATTCAGGACAACGGCCAGTTTTCTGTGGTGTGGGAAACGCCGTCTACCGTTGCCGGCGACGCCTGGTCTGATTTCCTGCCGGGCTCCAAAGACCTGATCAGTGACTGGCGCAAGCCGCTGTTCTGCGGAAACTTCAATGTGGTTTCCGGCACCTGTGGCGCCCAGGCGAACGTGGCTAACAAGTAGCGTTTGAGTCGAACTGAAGCAGGTGAGGGCTTTCCTCGCCTGCACATTAACATGGCGTTTTTCCCATACGCTCTTATTCAACCGGACAGGACTCAATGATGAGCACCTCCAAACTGCTCGGCCGTGCGCTGTTTGCTTGTTTTCTTTTGTGGGCCGGCGATTTGCTGGCGCAAACAGAAGACGCCGAAGCACACCAGTTGCTCACGGTATTGGCCGAATCTTCATCCACGCAAAAGAAAGCGGCGGTTCTCCAGATTGCTGGAAGTGGCGATGTGCGTTCTCGAGGCTGGCTAGAATCGTTTGCCAACAACAAACTGGGCCGTATCGAATCCAGCGGTCAATTCATAATTGTGCTGGAAAACCGGGGCCGGAATTGGACCGTGGAAAGCGCACTCACCGGCGAGAACCTCGGTGAAATTTCCCGCCGCGACATAGACACCGTTCGTGTAAACAATGCCTTGCGTAATGAGCTTGAAGGCATTCTCTCGGTGATTGATCTGAAGAGCCCGGAAGAGCACAGCCGCTTAACCGCCGCCCGCGCTCTTAAAGGCAGCGTGGATGGCACTCTCGCCGAGCGACTGCCCGAACTGATGAACGACGAAAAGAGCGACGCCGTTCGGGCGGCGCTGACTGAAGCCCTGGCGATTTATAAAGTGGAAGAGCAGGGTGATGTTGCGGCTGTAGCGACCCTCTCCGGCAGCCTTAACTCAGAAGCCCGCGCTGCTCTGCAGCAGGCTATGCGCAGCGACGATGCTGCATTGGTTGCTGCCGCCACCGAAGCCATGGCGAGCATCGAACAAAAGCTGACGCTGAACCGTGCCGCCGAGACCCTGTACTTCGGCCTGTCTCTCGGTTCCGTTCTGGTGCTGGCGGCCATTGGCCTTGCGATCACTTTCGGTGTGATGGGCGTTATCAACATGGCCCACGGCGAACTGATGATGCTGGGTGCCTACACCACCTGGGGCATGCAGCAACTGATGCCGGGCCAGCCCGGTTTGGCGTTGATTCTGTCCATTCCCGCAGGTTTTCTGGTGGCGGCATTGGCAGGCGTCGCTATAGAAAGAACGGTGATCCAGCACCTGAAAGGTCGCCCGCTGGAAACCCTGCTGGCCACCTTTGGTGTCAGCCTGATTCTGCAGCAGCTGGTGCGTACTGTGATCTCCCCCCTCAACCGTACCGTGATTACCCCGGACTGGATGAGCGGCTCGGTGATGATCAACGAAGCGCTGTCACTCACCCTGAACCGCCTTTACGTGATCGGCTTTGCCCTGGTGGTGTTCGCGGGTTTGATGTTGATCATGCGCAAAACCCGCCTTGGCCTGGAAGTGCGCGCCGTTACCCAGAACCGTGCCATGGCCCGCTCCATGGGCATCAAAGCCACCAAAGTGGACATCCTTACCTTTGCGCTGGGTTCCGGCGTGGCGGGCCTGGCCGGTGTTGCGCTCTCCCAGATCACCAACGTTGGGCCCAATCTGGGCCAGGCTTACATCATCGACTCCTTCATGGTGGTGGTGTTCGGCGGCGTGGGTAACCTCTGGGGCACCCTGCTGGCGGGTATGGCGCTGGGCACCATCAACCAGCTTCTGGAGCCCTGGGCTGGTGCCGTGCTCGCCAAGATTCTGGTGCTGGTGTTCATCATCCTGTTCATTCAAAAACGCCCTCGGGGACTCTTTCCCCAGAAGGGCCGTGCAGCAGAGGGCTGAACTATGTGGTTAACAAGACCTTTGCAGGAGCGTTCTACCCGTATTTTTTTGGGCGTTCTTTTCGCGGCCCTGGCGATTGTCAGTGTGCTGCATGTGTTCATGCCGCAGGACAGCGCTCTGTATGTAAGCGCCTACACCGTGACGCTGCTGGGCAAATACCTGTGCTACGCGCTGCTGGCGGTGGCGGTGGACTTGGTGTGGGGCTACCTCGGAATCCTCAGCCTGGGCCACGGCGCCTTCTTCGCGCTGGGTGGCTACGCCATGGGCATGTACCTGATGCGCCAGATTGGCGATCGCGGCGTGTATGGCGACCCGATCCTGCCGGATTTCATGGTGTTTCTGAACTGGCAGGAACTGCCCTGGTACTGGCTGGGGTTCGACATGGCCTGGTTCGCCTTCATCATGGTGCTGCTGGCGCCGGGCCTTCTGGCCCTGGTGTTTGGCTTCCTCGCCTTCCGCTCCCGGGTAACCGGGGTGTACCTCTCCATCATCACCCAGGCGCTGACCTTCGCGCTGATGCTGGCCTTCTTCCGCAATGAGATGGGCTTTGGCGGCAACAACGGCCTGACCGATTTCAAAGACATCCTTGGCTTTGATCTGCGCACTGATGCCACCCGGCTTGGCCTGTTCATCGCCACCGGCATTGCACTGGCCATTGGCTATGTGATCTGCCGCGGCATTGTGACCAGCAAACTGGGCCGGGTGAGTGTGGCCTGCCGGGATGCCGAGGCACGCACACGCTTCCTCGGTTATCGGGTGGAGCGGGTGCAGCTGTTCGTGTTCGTGGTCTCCGCCATGCTCGCCGGTGTGGCGGGCGCGCTCTATGTGCCCCAGGTGGGCATTATCAATCCCAGTGAATTCTCGCCGCTGTTCTCTATCGAGATAGTGGTCTGGGTGGCACTGGGTGGGCGTGCCACCTTATATGGCGCCGTTATCGGGGCGATATTGGTGAACTACGGCAAAACCGTGTTCACCGGCATCATGCCAGACGCCTGGCTGTTTGCTCTCGGCGGCCTGTTTGTTCTGGTAACCGTGTTTTTACCCAAAGGCATTGCCGGCCTCTTGTTCAAGCCAGGCAAGTCCCGCGACGCCAGTAACACGCCCTCAGCACAGGAGGCTGCGGCATGAGCATTTTCCAGGAGCTGACTAATCGGGATCAGGTATTTGAATTTCTCACGCCGGCAACATCTCCGGTGGATGTGCGGCACGGCCCCATCCTGTATCTGGAAGACGTGAACGTGAGTTTTGATGGCTTCAAAGCCATCAATAACCTCAACCTCACCATCGACGATGGCGAACTGCGCTGCATCATCGGCCCTAACGGCGCCGGCAAAACCACCATGATGGACATCATTACCGGCAAAACCCGACCAGACACCGGCTCGGTGTGGTTTGGTAGCCGCCACAACCTGCTCACCCTGAGCGAACCAGACATTGCCTCCCTCGGCATTGGTCGCAAATTCCAGAAGCCCACGGTATTTGAAGCGCTGACGGTATTCGAAAACCTGGAACTGGCTATGGCTGCAGACAAGCGAGTGTTCCCGACGCTGACGGCCCTGATGAAACCCGAGTACCGGGAGCGCATCGACGAAGTATTGGAAATGATCGGCTTGAAGGAGCTGCACCACGCTCTCGCCGGCATCCTCTCCCACGGCCAGAAACAGTGGCTGGAGATCGGCATGCTGCTGATGCAGAAGCCGCGCCTGCTGCTGGTGGATGAACCAGTGGCTGGCATGACCGAACAGGAAATGGAACGCACCGCCGAACTGCTCATCAGCCTTGCCGGCAAGCAATCGGTGGTAGTGGTGGAGCACGACATGGGCTTCGTGCGTTCCATCGCCCGCAAAGTGACCGTTCTGCATCAGGGCAGTGTGCTGGCGGAAGGTTCTATGGACCAGGTGTCAAATCACCCGGATGTGATCAAGGTATACCTCGGGGAGGAGGCGTGATGACGACTGAAAGCACGATGCTCAGGATCGACAAGCTCAACCAGTTTTACGGCGAAAGCCACACCCTCTGGGATCTGGAACTGGACGTACCCCAAGGCCAGTGCACGTGTGTAATGGGCCGCAACGGCGTGGGCAAAACCACGCTGATGAAATGCATCATGGGCGAGGAAAGCGTGAAAAGCGGCTCACTCGCGTTCGCCCAGGATGTGGAGCTCACCCAAAGGAAAATCGAAGACCGCTCACGCCTCGGCATTGGCTACGTGCCCCAGGGGCGGCAGATTTTCTCGCTGCTAACCGTGGAAGAAAACCTCCGTACCGGCTTGGCCGTGCGCAAAGACGGTCTTAAAACCATTCCCGAGCGGGTGTATGAGTTGTTTCCGGTGCTGAAAGAAATGCGCCACCGCCGGGGCGGCGACCTTTCCGGCGGCCAGCAGCAACAGCTCGCCATTGGCCGCGCGCTGGTGATTGGCCCCCGCCTGCTGATCCTCGACGAACCGGGCGAAGGCATTCAGCCCAACATCGTTGCCCAGATTGGCGGGGTTATCCGCAAGCTGATTGAGGAAGACGGCCTCACAGTTTTGCTGGTGGAGCAAAAGCTGCCCTTTGCCCGCAAATACGCCGACCGCTTCGCCATTCTCGACCGGGGTCGACGCGTGGCCGAAGGGAAAATTGCATGCCTGACCGATGAACTGATTAAAAAGCACCTGACAGTGTGACGATTTTTCAGCGGGCAGAAGCTTTCAAACAACCGGAGCCTTCCAATCAGCTGGGCCAGGGTTTCCCGAATCTGGGTGACCCGAACACCATTTGATTTGCGTAGCGATAAACGGAGTGAAAGATCATGGAATTGACGCCTAGAGACAAAGATAAACTGATGTTGTTCACAGCGGCACTGCTAGCCGAACGCCGCAAAGCCCGAGGCCTGAAACTGAATTACCCCGAAGCCATCGCCCTGATCAGCGCTGAAATCATGGAAGGTGCAAGAGCAGGGTATTCCGTTGCGGAGCTAATGAGCAGTGGAACGGAGATTCTGACTCGCGAAGACGTAATGGATGGCATCGCAGACATGATCCTGGATGTGCAGGTAGAAGCTACCTTCCCGGATGGCACCAAACTGGTCACCGTCCACAACCCCATTGTTTGAGGAGCGCGCCATGATTCCCGGAGAGTACAAGCTCAAGGACGGCGACATCGAACTCTGCGCTGGTCGCGAGCGCATCACGCTGGACGTAGCCAACACCGGCGATCGCCCGGTTCAGCTTGGATCCCATTACCACTTCGCCGAGGCGAATCCTGCGCTGATTTTTGATCGCGATAAAGCAAAAGGCTACCGGCTGGATGTGGCTGCGGGTACGGCTATCCGCTTCGAGCCCGGCCAGTCGCGGCAGGTCACCCTGGTTCCCTTTGCCGGCCATCGCGAGATCTACGGTTTCCGGGGCGACGTTATGGGCAAGCTGGAGGTGCAGAAATGAGGATCACACGGCAGGCATACGCCGACATGTACGGCCCCACCGTGGGCGACCGCGTGCGGCTGGGCGATACCGAGCTCTGGATTGAGGTCGAGAAGGACCACACCTACTACGGCGACGAAGTAAAATTCGGCGGCGGCAAAGTCATCCGCGATGGCATGGGGCAAAGCCAGCGCGCCGACGATAGCGTGATGGACACCGTCATCACCAACGCCCTGATTCTGGATTGGTGGGGCATTGTTAAAGCCGACGTTGGCCTGCAAAGCGGCCGCATCGCCGCCATCGGCAAAGCCGGCAACCCCGATACCCAGCCAGACGTTACCATCGTGATCGGCCCCGGCACGGAAATCATCGCCGGCGAGGGCAAAATCCTCACCGCCGGTGGTGTGGACCCCCACATCCACTTCATCTGCCCCCAACAGGTAGAAGAAGCCCTGATGAGCGGCATAACCACCATGCTCGGCGGCGGCACCGGCCCGGCCACCGGCACCAACGCCACCACCTGCACACCGGGTGCCTGGCACATGGGCAAAATGCTGCAAGCGGTAGACAGCCTGCCCATGAACATCGGCTTTCTGGGCAAAGGCAACGCCAGCCTGCCCGAAGGCCTTGAAGCGCAAATCAAAGCCGGAGCCATCGGCCTAAAACTGCACGAAGACTGGGGCACCAGCCCGGCCAGCATCGACAACTGCCTGACCGTGGCCGACCAATACGATATCCAGGTGGCCATCCATACCGACACCCTGAACGAATCCGGCTTCGTGGAAGACACACTGGCCGCATTCAAAGGCCGCTGCATCCACACCTTCCACACCGAAGGCGCAGGCGGCGGCCATGCACCTGACATCATTACCGCATGCTCCAAGGATTACGTACTGCCGTCGTCTACCAACCCGACCCGGCCCTACACCGTCAACACCGTGGACGAACACCTCGACATGCTGATGGTGTGCCACCACCTGGACCCCAGCATCCCCGAGGACGTGGCCTTCGCCGACTCCCGCATTCGCCGGGAAACCATCGCCGCCGAAGACATCCTGCACGATATCGGCGTGATCTCCATGATCTCCTCCGACTCCCAGGCCATGGGCCGGGTGGGCGAAGTGGTGTGCCGCACCTGGCAAACCGCCCACAAGATGAAAGTGCAGCGCGGTCTGCTGCCGGAAGATGAAAGCCTGGGCGCCGACAACTTCCGCGCCAAGCGTTACATCGCCAAATACACCATCAACTCCGCCATCACCCACGGGATCGCCCACGAAGTCGGCTCGGTGGAAGTGGGCAAGCTGGCGGATTTAGTGCTGTGGAGCCCCGCGTTCTTTGGCGTGAAACCGGCCACCATCCTCAAAGGCGGCATGATTGCGGCCGCCCCCATGGGTGATCCGAACGCCTCGATCCCCACACCGCAGCCGGTGCACTATCGCCCCATGTTCGGTGCCTTCGGCAAAGCCGCCAGTGCCACCCGCCTGACCTTTGTAAGCCAGGCCGCGCTGGATGCAGGTATTGGCAAAGAACTGGGCTTGGACAGCCCGCTGGCGGCCTGCAAGAACGTGCGGCAGGTGCGCAAGAGCGATATGAAACTGAACGACGCCTGCCCGCACATCACCGTAGACCCGCAAACCTACGAAGTGCATGCAGACGGCGAACTGCTTACCTGTGAGCCCGCCGCTGAACTGCCGCTGGCTCAGCGTTATCACCTTTTCTGAGCCGGAAACCGGAGAACCTTATGCTGGAACTGAATGAACGGATCACCAACGTGGGAACTTCGGAAATCCACGATAACCTGGTCCGGCCTTATGAATTTCGTAGTTGGATTCGCATTCCGCCCGATCACGCTTTGGAGGAACTGGCGGAGCGCCTTACACGAAACCCAATAACCGCGGCTTTTGAGAAGCTGAAGACTCAACACTGATTACAAAAAAAATTGAGAGCGCACCATGAAGCATTGTTTGAGAGTTGGAGTCGGCGGCCGGGTAGGCTCCGGCAAAACCGCCCTGTTGCGCCAATTGTGCAAGGCCCTGAAAGATCACTACGGCCTAGCGGTGGTTACCAACGATATCTACACAAGAGAAGACGCCGACTTCCTGCTAAAACACGACGCTCTGCAAAGCTTGCTGAAACAGCCTGACGGCCCGGTAAACAGACCCTATTGAAAACCTGGAGAAACACCATGAAAGCAATCGCCCGAGTACTGATGGCCACCGGCCTGATGGTTACCGCCACGGCCGCATCAGCGCACGCCGGCCACGACGCAGGCAGCGGCTTCGCGAGCGGTCTGCTACACCCCATGCAGGGCCTGGACCACCTGTTGGCTATGGCCTCAATTGGTTTCTGGAGCGTGCGCCAGTCCTCCACACTAAAAAACAGCACACCCCTGTTTGTAATTGGCGGGATGATCCTTGGTGCAGGCATCGCCTGGGGCGGCTTTAGTCTGCCTGGTTTGGAAGCAGGCATTGCACTCTCCGTGCTACTGGCGGGTATTCTGATTGCTACCATGGCTAAGCCACCGACGGTTGTGGGCGGAACACTGGTTGCGGCCTTCATGGTGTTTCATGGCTTTGCCCATGCTACCGAAATGCCGGCAGGGGCTGCGTTGGTGGCTTATCTGGCTGGATTCTCTATTGCCACGCTGGCGCTTACGTTTGTAGGCCGGGGGCTTGGTGCTTTGATGCAGAGAACGGATTACCGGTTTGCCCGAGTGCTGGGTGGAGTGGTTGCTGCTACTGGAGCATTGCTGGCTGCTGCGTGAGAACTTTGGTTTAGAAAATAGAGTCAAAACATGGAGCTGTGAGGGAACACGACATCGCTCTTTAGCATCTAAAATGCAGGCAGTGATGAGCAAGATGATCTATTCTAGTCGACGAACTCCAGTCGCGTCAGAGTCGCACAGCAAGCATTTACAGGGAAGGGTTGTTATTGATGGGCAAAAAACTATTTATTAGTTATTCGCATAAAGATGAAACCCACCGTGAGGATTTCGAAGATCACCTTTCTGTTTTAAAAAGACGAGGGGTTGTGGACGTATGGCATGACAGGCGGATTGTTCCAGGTTCTGAATGGAAGGGAGAGATTGATCGTAATCTAGAGGAAGCTGATATTGTCGTGTTGTTGATCAGTCCGAGCTTTCTGGCATCAGATTATTGTTTCGATGTAGAGCTTAAGCGAGCCATGGAAAGGAAGGATGACGGAGTCGCTGAAATAATCGCCATTCTCGTAAGACCATGTGACTGGAGCGATTGTGAGTTCTCAAAGTACCAAGCAGTGCCGAAAGACGCAAAACCAATAACAACTTGGAGCGATCCTGACAGCGCTTGGTTAGACGTTGTAAATGGCTTAAAAAGCCATATCGAAAATTTCGAGCCGAAGTTCATAGAGGAAGATGTTCCTAGCATAGCGGGTAGTGTAGGAGTAAGTGTTTCATTTAAAACATGGTTAGATGACACAGAGATCGCACTTACTCACAGGAAGGTCGATACGGTTTCTCTGGCAGACATTTTTGTGATGCCGGACATTGAGCTTGATGAATCTTCTGATTCAGAAATTGTTTCTATAAAAAGTATTGATTCGGTTATTAAAAATTCTGGCTTCTATCTGTTGTCTGGAGAAGAACAGCAAGGTAAGACCTCTATTTTAAAGCGATTGTGTTCAAGGTTTTATGACGATGGTTTTGTACCTGTATATTTGAACGCAATTGATATAAAAAAATCAGATTTGATTGAGGTTATTAGTAAGTCTTTAAGTTGGCAATATGAGAGTTTTTCGTATTGCGATTTAATCGATTCTGGTAAGTCGATTATTTTAATAGATAATATTGATGAAATTGGGTTGAATAGCAAGTACGCAGGTAGGCTTATAGAAGAGTTAAACTCTTTGTTTGGGTTCGTAATTATGACTTGCCATAGCTCATTTAGCTATGTTCAAGGTGAGATTAGGGGTCTTCATGACTATGTGCATGGTGAGGTTCTATCATTAGGGAACAAAAAGCGGGAAGAGCTTGTAAGGAAGTGGGTAGCGCTTGGTCAAGAAGAAAGTATAGATGATTTCTCTTTGTATTCAGAGTGTGATGAGCTCAAAGCCAGATTAGATACGGTTATTAAAAAAAATATTGTTCCTCCGAGACCAATATATATATTGATGCTTCTTCAGATGTTTGAAGCGAATAGTCAGCTAAATCTTGATCTTACATCATATGGCCACTGCTATCAGCAGTTGATATACCAAGCCTTTGATAAGGCCGGTATCAAGAAGGTTGAGTTTGATAAGTATATAAATATATTAACCGAGTTTTCGTGGGAAGTGTTTCAGAAAGATGGCGGGTTAGACGAAGCGAGGGTGGAATATTTCGTTGATTCTTACTCGAAAAGATTTTTGTCGGTAGATTTTGTCGATGCTTTTTCAAGATTACGATCAAACTCTATTTTAACAGATCGTGACCAATTTTTATCTTTTAAGTATCCTTATCTTTACTATTTTTTTGTTGGAAAGAAGATTGCGGAGTCATACTCGGAAGTTAGTGAGGTTAAGCGTTCTGTTGAGGCTTTATTAAGAAATTTACACAGAGAAGATTATGCAAATATTTTGATATTTATCTCTCATCATACTAAGGATTCTTGGGTTCTTGATGAAATTAAGTCAACGTTGCGTGAACTTTTTGATGCCCATGTGCCTACATCACTTGAGCGCGGTCAGTTGGCCTTTATGAATGATTTTATGAGGAAAATACCTGAGCTGGTCATAGAGCAAAGAGAGATTCAAAAAGAGCGAGATGATCATAATGAAAATCTTGATAGACTGGAGCGCAGTGAGGAAGTTCAGCAAGGTGAGCCACATGACTTACTTGGAAATATTAACAAGGCGTTTAAAGGCATTGAAATAGCAGGTCAGATTATTAGAAATCGTCACGCCACCCTTACGAGGTCATCATTATTTGAATTGGCTGATTGTGGTGTTAGTACTGGGCTTCGTTTTTTAAAATACTTTATTGAGATTTCCGATTCCGCAAAAAACGAAATTATAAAAATGATCGCTGTGCATCTTTCGGAATCACCTGGTATTTCAGATCGTGAGATTGAAAAGCAGGCGGAAAATGCATATTTACATTTAACGTATGGAGTAATAAATTCCGTCGTTCGAAAGGTTGCCGGATCCATAGGTTCAAAAGAAGCGCTTGAGATTTATTTTCTTCTGGAAAAGGAAAAGCAGACCCCAGCGTTTACGCTTATAAGGCAGTCAATTGAACTCCAGTTTAATAAGTCGCTAGATATTAAATCTCTTTCTAAAAGTTTGTCGTATCTGCATGACAACCCAGTTGGAGTGCGAATTTTAAAAGAGATGGTTGTTCAGCATATTTATATGTTTCCAGTGGATTATAAAGAGAAGCAAAAACTCTCCTCGAAGTTAGGAATTTCTATACAGGGGCAACGATTCTTAGACCAACATAAGCTTGGCAAGGGTTGAAAAGTGCCGAACCATAACGAACACCGGGACAGTTCTATTTTCTGATGCTTTGCGGAGGATCTGATTTGAACAGCGGCCGATGGTTTTTGGCGATGCTGCTGATCGGAAAAGACGGCGGGATCAAAAGCTGCGAATCCAGCCTCAACCTCAACGCAGTTTTCCGCCGGATCGATGCCATGCCGATGCGCATTCGTGAGATGCGCACCGATTGAGCTAATTGCCAGCGCCTGCCTTAATGAATCTTTAGCAGTGCATCTTCGATGTCGCTGCTGTCTTCTGGGCGGACGACCCGAGCTATTTCTTCACCATCCTTCAAAAAAATCAGGGTCGGCCAGAGCTTAACGCCAAACGTCCGCCCCAATCTGCGGCCTTTGCCATCCTCAACCTTTACGTGCGGAACGTCTGGGTGATTGTCCATTGCCGCCTTGATGTCCGCCTGAGCACCCTGGCAGATCCCGCACCAGTTGGTGCCGAATTCGATCACCATTGGGCCCGTGCTCTGGTCCAGCTCATCACGGCTCAGGGTTTCGGGTGTATATCGGCTGGTGTACGACATGGTGCCTCCTTGTTGGGCTATCCATCTGGAAAATAAATCTGTCCCGGTTTTCTCTATTCCTTGAGCCGGACAAGTAACCGGCCATCCTTAACCTGAGTATAATCCACACCCGCTGCAAAGGACTGCCAGAATCCCGGATTGCCGCCGGGTGTTCCCAGCCCTCAACAATTTCAAATGCTAGGGCAAATGGTGGGTAATCGACATTGGCGGCAACAATATACGGCTGATTGCTTTCATTGAGCGATCTGTGTCCCGCCAGTTCTGATCAGCCATTGAAGGGAGAAATGAATTGAACCAAAAAGGATTACTCACCGCATGGAACGACGCCAAGGGTTTTGGCTTCATTACTCCTGAGGGCGGTGGTGAGCGGGTCTTTGCTCATATCAGCACATATGCTGGCCGGGGGCGGCCCGTTTCAGATCGCAAGGTAGCCTATACTATCGCGAAGGATAGTCAGGGCCGGCCGAGAGCAGGGCGGTTTCAGTACGCTGGAGCGGCAAAGGTTGGCGCCAGCATTGCTCGGGGAGTCTGGGTGGCCGCGGCGGTTGTTCTAGTGTTCTTCACCATTCTGGCGGGTCTGTTCCATCGAGGTAATTTGCCGGTCTCTATCCTGGCTGCCTATGGCGGGGTGAGCCTGGTGTTGTTTGTGATGTACTGGATCGATAAACGCGCGGCGCAGCGGGGTGGGCAGCGTACGGCTGAGAACACGCTGCACCTCTTTGAGCTATGCTGCGGCTGGCCCGGAGCGCTTATGGCTCAGCAAGTTTTTCGGCACAAAACACGAAAGGGGAGCTATCAGTTCGTTTTCTGGCTGGCGGTTCTCGCTAATCTGGGCGCTCTTGGCTGGCTGCTTGTCGCGCCGGAAGCGGCCGCTTTGCGGCAGCAATTAGACTTTGATTTGTTGAATTATTTGCGGAGCCTCAAGTGATTAACCCCAGTTGTTACAGCTGCCGGAAAAAGTTTGAGCCATCTGAGCTCCGGGTCTCTTACTCGAAAAACTACTGTGAGGGCTGCGGCGTCGGGCTGTTTGGTGAGGATTATTTCAGTTTCACCGCTAAGCCCGCGCCAACTATCCGGAAGAACCTGGCTGTCCATTTTGCAGTGCTTCTTGTCGGGGGGGCTGGCTTGTTGTTGTGGTTTCTGACGTCTTGAGAACCGGCGCTTTGTGCCACGTCGAGCGATCCATCCAGGGGTCGCGCAGGCCAATATGACCGATGCCGGGTAATTTGACGGCCAAAGCTAGGGGGTCAATGCCAATGTTGAGGCCGAGAATGTTCAGTTCAACACCTTCCCGGATACTCGCCATAAGGCCGAAATAACCATTGAGGGAGAACTGGTAGCCCGAACCGCTGGGCGCTTTCGCAAATACTCCGTCAGCGAGATAGTCTTTTCCGATAGCAATATTGGGCAGTGCAACATCCAGTTCGGGTACCTGCCGGATTATCCAGGCTACGAAGGTATTGCTGTTGGGCCCGGGCCAGGCTTTGTATTCTTTCGGGAAGGGGTAGGTGTCGATAGCTTTTCGGATATTGATGATGGCGGCGTCTGCTTTCTCACCACGGAAATCTGCCAGCAACATCGGCGGGTTGCCGTACCAGGCGGTATCCGGCTCGCCGGGGCGGGACCGCACCTTCTTGTGACCCCAGCCAGTGACATCGTGAACCTCGTAAGTAGATGCCCCGCCCACCTTGGTCGCAATCCAGGTATGGACCGCAAAATTGCCGCGCCAGTTATACGCTCGGGCACCATAAACCTGCACAATGGCCTCTTCAGTCTCGCCAGGAAGCGGCGCAATGCCTGCACTGGAGCGATCGGTGTCCCGCCAGTTCTGGCCAGACTGACTGCTGCAGGCCGCAATCAGCGCGGGGCCTGCCAGCAGAACCAACAAAAATATTGTGGTCCTGATCAGCCATTGAAGGGGTTTAATCATTCCAGGGGTGCCTCGGGCTGTATGCATTGGTTGGTGGTAAAAAACCAATTTGTATATTCCGCAGGTGCTGCTGGCATTATATACAAGGAGTCGTCACAGATTATGTCCCTTCCTGACCTGCCAGCACCATGCTTTCAAAAAGGTATAGATGTAAATGAGTGAATCCAAGCAGAAAATTGCGTTGTTTATTGATGCGGATAATGCACCAGCGAGCAAGTTTGAAGCCGTTCTGAGTGAGGTTGCGAAATCGATACACGAAACTATGGCTACAAAAATCTGAGCAGTCTCATTAAGGCAATAGATTTGTTTGAGCTAAAGCGTGGGCCGGGAAATTCCTATTTGGTAAAAGATGTGCGAAAGAAGAAGGGCGCATAACACAGTGCTGCTTCTGGCGTTGGCATTCCTTCCATGCCAGTTAGTCCAAGAGCAAGGAAAAATTGATGCCAAGACAGGTCAGAGCTTAACGCCAAACGTCCGCCCCAATCTCAAGATTGATAGAACCGCCGAATAGCATCCAGCAACTGGTCGACATCCTGGCGGTTCACATCCAGGTGCGTCACGAAGCGAATGGGGTTGCCTGCCGTGATCAGGATGTTCTGTTCAATCAGGTAGTCACGCAGTTGCGCAGCTCTGTCGGACCGGCAGCGGGCGTAGACGATATTGGTCTGGGTGCTTGCGGGGTTGATTTCCAGCTGCGGGATTCCGGCCAGTCCGGCGCTGAGGTATTCGGCGTTTTGGTGGTCTTTAAACAGCCGTTGTGGTCCTTGTTCCAGAGCAATTCGACCGGCAGCGGCCAGAATGCCGGCTTGGCGCATGCCACCACCCACCATTTTACGCAGCCGTGTTGCTCGCTCAATAAAGGCTTTTGAACCCAGCAGCAACGAACCAACAGGCGCGCCCAGACCTTTTGAGAGGCAGACACTGACCGAATCATAGTGTTGGGTTATCTCGGTGACATCACAGTTGGATTTCACCGCTGCATTGAACACCCGGGCGCCGTCCAGGTGCAGCATTAAATTGTGGTCGTCGCAAAAGGCGCGAGCCTGGCGCTGGTAATTCAGTGACAGCACTTTGCCACCAATGGTGTTTTCCAGTGAGAGCAGGCGGGTAGACGCGAAGTGGACGTCGTCGGCCTTTATGGCAGCTCTCGCTTTTTCAAGGTTGATGCTGCCGTCGGGCTCGTTTTCGATGGGTTGCGGTTGAACGCTGCCAAGCACGGCAGCGCCACCGCCTTCATAACGATAGTTGTGCGCAGACTGACCGCAAAGGTATTCATCGCCCCGGCCACAATGGCTCATGATCGCGATCAGATTGGCCTGGGTGCCGGTGGCGGTAAACAGCGCTGATTCAAAGCCCAACCGGTCGGCAGCGAAGGTCTGCAAGCTGTTAACGGTGGGGTCGTCACCGTAAACGTCGTCGCCCACCTCGGCGCTCGCCATGGCTTCGCGCATTTCAGCGGTAGGGCGGGTAACGGTATCGCTACGGAAATCGCTCATGAGGGCGTCTTTGTTACGGTTTGGGTGACGACGGGAAAGCGCGGATTGTTTCGCCATCCGGGGTGCTCAGCAGCAATTCGCCGTGATCGCCAAAGCGCGCCTGGTTCACATTCATGAGCAGCTTCAAAAAAGATTCTTCCTGATTCATCAGCGCCGGCGGGCAAGCCATACGGGTAGATGCCATGTTATCGCCAACAGACAATGTGGATCCATTGAGTTGGTATTCGCCGCTGTAACGATTGCAGGATGAGCTACCGCCCACCCGATTGTCTTCCATGAATACAATGCTGACACGGGAGCTGTCGATAATGCCGTTGCCGCCAATGTCCTCAACAATCCACTCGCCGCCATTTATAAGGTTTTCAGTAGTCACATTGTTATCTGTGGCCTCTGGTGTATTTGCGCAGGCGCTTAGAAAAATCGCGGTGCTGACTGCACCAGCGGCTAGAAGTTTATTTAATTTCATTAGATTACCCTGTCTCTGGATGAGCTTGATGGCTTCATAATATCGCGTTGGCCAAGCTTATGGTGGTTTCTTGCCAAACCGTCATAAGCGGTCTTGTTTCAGACCCCTCGTGTGAATACGTTCAGGCGCACAGTATATCGCTAGACGCTTTGTTTTTTTGACACCCCATAACCACTGCGCTAGTTTCAAGATTCTATAGAACAGGCAGCATTTTCATGGGCGATTCACCTAAATCACAACTGGATGCTGAAAGAGAAAAGAACCGGTTGCTGTCTGACATCGTTAACGCAATACCAGAGCCTATCCTGGCCAAAGACTGGGATGGCAACTTTGTTTTCGTCAATGATTTCGTCGCCAAACTCTATGGCACCACCCCAGAAGAAATGATTGGTAAAGAAGACTCCTTTTTTACAGGTAATAAGGAGCAGGGCAGGTTTTTCAAAGAGAATGTCCAGAGCGTAATGCGACGCTTCAAGCCTGAAACAGTTTACGAAGATTCTACCGATAACAATACGGGCAAAATTCGCCACTTCCAGTCTCTAAAAATCCCTTTCAAAAACAGTCTCGGCGAGTTGAATATTGCTGTTATCGCCCGCGACATCACCGAAATAACCGAGTTAAAGAACCTGGCTGAATTTAACGCCAAGCGTCTGGAGCATGTCCTGGCCGTTTCCCGGGAAGGCATGTGGGACTGGAACACACGAACCAATAATGTGTTGTTCAATAAAGGTTGGGAGGAAATCACAGGCGTTTACCGGTCCGCAGCGTCGTTTTCGGATTTTATGGACCGCGTTATGGAGGAAGACCAGCAACGTGTTGCCGATGCGCTTCAGGCGTTGTTGGAAAACAATACCCCCTATGATATTGAGTTCCGGTTTAAGCGGCCTGATGGCAAAGTGATATGGCTTTGGGATCGGGGCGACATTGTACAATGCGATGAAGACGGTAAACCGGAGTTGCTGGCAGGCATTATCCAAGACGTTACTCAGCAGAAAATTGATCAATCCAAAATTGAGTCACTGGCTTTTTACGACCCCCTGACCAAGCTTCCGAATCGCGCCCTATTGAGCGACCGGCTAGGTCTCGCGCTTGATCGCTGCAAACGCTCCGGAAAATGCGGCGCAGTGTTTTTTGTGGATCTGGATAACTTCAAGAGTCTCAATGACACCTATGGTCACCAAGCCGGTGACGATTTGCTGGTGGTCTTGGGGGCTCGGCTTAATTCTCTGGTGCGTGGCGACGATACCGTTGCCAGATTTGGCGGCGATGAGTTCGTTGTTGTTCTCAGTGATCTGGATGCCGATCCGCAAAAAGCGGCGGTTAAAGCAAAGTTGATTGCTCAGGATGTCCGCACAGCCATAGGTAAAAAAGTCAGTATAAAACTGAACAATAATCGCCCTCCCATTGAATACGCTGTGACGGCAAGCATCGGGATCACCATTTTTGAGCCTGGCTTGAAAATGGCCACTGAGTTGCTCCAGCTTGCTGACTTGGCGTTGTACCAGGCAAAGAGCAAGGGGCGTGATGATTTTGCCGTATTTGATCCGGTCATTCAGGATGAAATTGATAGAACGGCACGCCTGGAAAAGGAGTTGCGGCACTCGTTGGTTCAAGGTGATTTTGTTTTGCACTACCAGCCTCAGTACGATCCAGGCCAGAATCTGGTATCTGCGGAGGCACTGATTCGTTGGGACCATCCTGAGCGTGGCCTGCTCCGCCCGAGCGAGTTTATCGCTGTAGTGGAAGGGTCGAACCTGATTTCTCCGATGGGTGAATGGGTGTTGGCTGAAGCCTGCAAACAGCTAAAGGAGTGGGAATCCGATTCGCGATATCAACATTTGCGCGTATCAATTAACACCAGTGCCAAGCAGGTTTGGTCTGGGGATTTCGTGGCGAATGTGAAAAGGATTGTTTCAGAGTTTGGTGTTGATCGCTCCAAGCTTACGCTGGAAATTACCGAGACGGTTTTGCTGGGTGACACCAACGAAATTATAGAAAAGCTCAATGAGTTGGTTGCGTTCGGGTTGTCGTTTTCTTTGGACGATTTTGGAACGGGCTATTCATCGCTGAGTTATTTGAAACATCTCCCGATCAATGAAATCAAGGTTGACCACTCTTTTACGGGCGACTTGCTTAACAATGAAATGGATTTGGTTATGGTGAAATCCATCATTGATTTAGGCAAGAATTTTGGCATTAGTGTTGTGGCTGAAGGCGTGGAAAAAGAGTCCCATCTGGATGTTCTCCAAGGGCTCGGGTGTGATCTCTATCAAGGGTACTATTTCAGTCATCCTGTCCCAGTTTCAGAGTTTATAGCCCTTGTTGATGGTGAAGTGCCAAGCCCTGACGCCAGTTCCGCAAACTAGTCGCTGAAGTCAGCGCCGCTGCTGGTTATAATGGCGTACTTTTGACCAACGCAGAGAACCCTATGCCCATCGAAAAGAACCAAGTGGTCCTGTTCCACTACAACGTTAGTGATGAACAAGGCAATGCTGTTGAAAGCTCGCGCGGCGGCGAGCCAAATGCCTACCTGCATGGCCACGGTGGTGTTATCCGAGGTTTGGAAGAAGCTATGGAGGGGCGCGAGGCTGGCGATACCTTCAGCGTTACCCTCGCTCCGGAAAAAGCTTACGGGCCGCGTAAAGCTGATGCCATTCAACGCGTACCCGTCAAGCATTTGATGGGAGCCAAACGCTGGAAGAAGGGCATGGTCGCCCAGGTGCAAACAGAGCACGGCCGCCGTCATGTGGTTGTCGCCAAGGTCGGCCTCAAATTTGCCGATGTGGACACGAACCATCCGATGGCGGGCAAAACCCTCACCTTTGATATCGAAATCATTGAAGTTCGCGCTGCTGATCCGGAAGAGTTAGCACATGGCCATGCACATGGCCCCGGCGGTCATCATTGACGGTTCGGACAGCCGTGCATCCAGTCCTCGTGTTTTTGCTCTTTGCGGTGTTTGCGAGCCCCGGCTACGCACAGATCTATAAGTGGGTGGACGAAGACGGGAAGGTTCACTTCAGTGATCGAAAAGACCACCGCATTGAGCAGGAAGAGGTCAGGGTTAAGCCAGGCGCGTCGAAATGGGCGCGCTATGAGATCGACATTAAAGCTGTAGATGTTGAACTGACAGGTGAGGAACATCAGCAGATTGCTGATGGCGTGAATAATGTTTACGAGTTTTTTGATCGTGTCATGTCCTTTGATATGTACAGGACGGTGCCAGTCAATATTCTGATTTTCAGGGGTAAGGCTGAATATCAGAACTATCTGATTGGTAATAATAGAGGCAGCTCCATTGCTTCGTACGGACTGTATATACCCTCCGAACACCAGATTGTTGTTTATATTCGGGAACACCGGAGCCTTACCTTTAAAACGATCAAGCACGAGGTAAGCCACGCGGTTGTCGATTCGATCATTCCCTATGCGCCTGCCTGGTTAAACGAAGGGCTCGCTGAGCAGATGGAAATGTTGGAACGAGATGAATCGGGTTTGTATTTTGAGCGACACCCGGATAACCAGTGGGTTGTCGCTCGAGCCCGTGAGCAGGGCCGTTTGGCGGAGATCGATCAGTTTTTGAAATTACCAAGTGACAAATGGCGGCATTCAGATTCGTCTGGAAGTGGCAGTCTGAGGGCTCAGTCGGGCCAGTTTGTCTGTTTCTTGCTCTCGACACCGACCAGACGCAACTTTGTGGTGCGGCTGATGCACAACTTCAACAGGGGGGATCGCACACTCTCGTATTACCTTGTGGATGATAACTACCTTGGTGGTGTAACCATGCTGGGTTCGGACTGGAACCGCTGGTTGTTCGATCAAGGTGGCGGAGTTATCCGACTTTAATGAATGCTCCTTTCAAACTGCGGCCTTACCAGCAGGAAGCCGTGGACGCCACCTTGAGGCACTTTCGAAAATCCGATGAATCCGCCGTTATTGTGCTGCCAACCGGTGCGGGTAAGAGCCTGGTTATCGCTGAATTGGCCCGCCTTGCCCGACGCAAAATTCTGGTTCTGACCCACGTAAAAGAACTGGTGGAGCAGAATCACGCCAAATACCAGAGCTATGGGCTTACGGGCGGCATCTTCTCAGCCGGGCTCAAGCGCAAGGAAAACCTGCATCAGGTCACCTTCGCCAGTGTGCAGTCCGTATCGGCCAATCTGGATCAGTTCAGAGATGAATACTCACTGATCATCATCGATGAGTGCCATCGGGTTAGCGATGATGACAGCAGTCAGTACCAAACAATTATCGACCTGCTACGGCAGCAGAACACCTCCCTTAAAGTACTCGGCCTGACCGCCACACCCTATCGTTTGGCCATGGGCTGGATCTATCGCTATCACTACCGGGGCTTTGTTCGTAGTGAGCAGGATAAGCCCTTTGTGCACTGCATCTACGAACTGCCGCTGAGCTATATGATTAACCGGGGGTATCTCACTAAACCCGAGTTGGTCGATGCAGCGGTAACACAATACGATTTCTCCACCTTGTCTCAGAACCGCTTTGGCGAGTACACCGAAAAAGACGTTAACCAACTGTTGAGCAAACACCAGCGTGTAACCCGGGCCATTATCGAGCAGGTGGTGGAGCTGGCGGTTGAGCGCAAGGCGGTGATGATCTTTGCGGCAACCGTGGATCATGCGAAGGAGATCACAGGCTATCTGCCAGTTCACCAAACGGCGTTGATTACCGGCACTACCGACCAGAATGAGCGGGATTCCCTGATTCAGGGTTTCAAGCAGCAGCAATTAAAGTATCTGGTGAATGTATCTGTTCTCACCACCGGCTTTGATGCCCCCCACGTGGATTTTATCGCCATTCTTCGCCCTACCCAGTCGGTGAGTTTGTATCAGCAGATCGTAGGTCGTGGTCTTCGTCTGGATGAAGGCAAACAGGATTGCATGGTGATCGATTACGCCGGCAATAATGTGAATCTCCATCACCCGGAAGTGGGGGAGAAGAAACCGAACCCCGATAGCGAGCCGGTGCAGGTATTTTGCCCGGGCTGCGGGTTTGCCAATGTCTTCTGGGGTAAAACAGACAGTGACGGCCATGTGATCGAGCATTACGGTCGCCGTTGTCAGGGGCTGCTGGAACCTGTGGAAGAGGATGAGCCTGGAGCGCGGAACGGACGCCCGGAACAGTGCGATTACCGTTTCCGTTTCAAGGAATGCCCACATTGCAATGCTGAGAATGATATCGCTGCCCGTAATTGCCACCAGTGTAAAAAGGCCATTATTGACCCGGACGATCAGCTAAAAGATGCTCTGAAACTGAAAGATGCCATGGTGATCCGTTGCGCCGGCATCACCCTGAGTGGCACGGGCAGCAAACTGAAAATCACCTATCACAGCGAAGACGGTGAAGAACTCAGCGAGTCGTTTGATTTCAGCAAACCGGCGCAACGTAACGTCTTCAACAAACTATTTGGCCGGCGTTTAGCGAATAGCCAAGCTCCGCGCGCGTTTGGCAGGATTGATGAGGTGCTTGAGATGCAGGCTTTGATGCCTGCGCCGGATTTTGTTATTGCCCGTAAACAGAAGCATTACTGGCACGTGCAGGAGCGGATCTTTGATTATCAGGGTAATTATCGTAAGGCCTATGAAACGTAAAGCCTGCGGGTTTGCATACCTGTCGCAGTTTCAGGCTCTATGATGTTAAGTTGAATAACTCATCATCTGGAATTTAGCTATGAACGGATTGCGTACCTTCCTGCTGGCATTGCTCTTCTGCTCGGGTGCTGCTTTCGCTGAAAATACGCTGAAAGTGCGAGTGACGGATTTCCCACCCAATTACCACCTGGATTCCCAAGGTCGTTGGACAGGGTACAGTGTGGAGATTGCATCGAGAATCATCGAGCGAGCCGGCTACCGCCCGGTTTTTTTAGATCAGCCCTGGGAACGTGGTTTGAGATCGATGCAAATTGGTACGTTGCACTACATGACGAATATGTCCAAAACTCCGGAGCGCTCTGAATATATAGAATGGATTGGTCCGGTGTATCTGGATGAGATGGTTCTTGTTGTTAGCAAGGATAATAAAAACCTGCCTATTACGTCACTGGATGACCTGGTCAAGGAAAGCCGGGCGCGGGGCATGAAGTATGGGTATCAATCGGGTGTCTTCTATTCACACGAGTTCGAGACTCGGATGAAAAACGATCCAGAGTTTGCTGATAGCTTTGAGGCGGTCAGTAAGGGGGAACTCAATTATCTTAAAGTAGCCAATGGGCGGATACTGGGCTTTTTCGAATCAAGAATCGCAACGGCATACCAGATTCGGCACCTCCCGGCATACCGGCGTCTCGCCATACACCCTTTTGCCCTCAGCGGCTCGGAACTTTATCACGGCATCAGCCGGGCGGGTGTTGATGACAGTACGCTGGCGCAGCTTAGAGAGGCGCACAGACAACTCGAAAGTGAGGGTGAAATTCAGAAAATCATTGAACAATACTATTAGATACGCCCGCAGGGGTTGGAAAGGTGATAAGTGATGATTAGTACCAAGATATATAAATCCGTTTACAGCCTAGCGGAAAAGCTTATGGAGGCTGACCAAAACGATGATGCTGCGACTTTTGATGCGCTCTATGCAGAGCTGAAATCTGTCTGCATCGATAACGAAAATACCGACAAAGACCACCCGGAACAATGGGAAACGCTTGCCGATTTTACAGAAGACTTGGAAGAGGCTTTGGCAGGCTACGACAAGGCTATGGAAAAAGCCGTGGCAATCAATGCAAAAGATCATATGTCGTCGATCGCATTTTCCATGGCCACCTTGCAGGTTGAATTGGGCCAAACGGATGCCGCCATCAAAAACCTCCAAGCGGCAAAAGTTAACGCGAATAAAATTGATGATAAGGAACTTAAAGCAGACATAGATGAGCTGCTTGAAACGCTCCAGGTTGACGAATAGCTAAAGTAGGCCGGATTTGATCATGTCGAAGGTATCCAGAATCCGCGCCACAAACTGATCTTTCGGGCGAAAGCTGCTTTGGGTGCTGAGGGTGACGTCCCGCTGCAGGTGATCCAGTAACTTATGCAGGCGCCGACGATGCAAGCCGACCGCCGCTTGTACTGGATCGAAGATGACACCGGATAGGGCCGCAAACGCCGCCAGTGCGGCCATAACAGCGATCATAACGCTGGCCGTTGTCGCCAGCGTAGGCTCCGGCGGAAACCAGCTGTAATACCACCCACCGATTGTCTCGCCCAAAATGAAGTCTTTGGCGGCCAGGGTTTTTGCCAGCATGGAAGCGAGCACCACCCCGAGCCCAATGCCACCTGGCGTAAACTTCTGGAATGCGAACGCGCCCAGCACCGTGCAGGAAATGCTGTTGGTGATATCGGCAGACGCTGTTCGGGTTATCAGGTACTGGCTGAGAGCGTCCGCGACCAGCGGTTCAGCCAATTTGCTAAACCGCTGATGATCGACTGGCCCAGAAGCATGGCGCTCATAGACAGTCTCCAACGCCTCAATCAAATGGCTCTCCAGCAAGGGAGCGTCCTGACCATCATTCAGTAGATCTACCAGAATAAGGTGCGAGATGTGCTGCTGTACCCGGGTGGTAAAACCTGCGGGAACACGGTTTGCCAACCCGTGCAGCCACATCAGGCCTGTGCGTTTGGGGGTCAGGATTTTTATCAGGCATGCCAGGGCGTAGACTGGCGCCCACAGTAGATTTATCGGGGCCCGCAACATGTCCCATCCCAGCGCCATCCGGTTGGTTTCCAGGGCACCGGGGTAGTGGAAGTGGCGGTCAATAAACGCCGGCACCCGTGCCCGGCAGCCGTCGAAGTAACGCTCGATGCCTGAGCGAATGGCCTGTTCTATCTCAGCTTCGGAGATGGTTGGCTCGGTCGATGTGGCGGTGGGCATAGTGATAGGCGTATCTACAGGCAAGTGAGTGTGTGGCGCATTGAATCGAAAATCGCACATTCCCGAATGATAAAGGAAAAGGTACGCTGAGGTTCCATAAAGCGGGCATCCCTTCCAATCTTCAAGGCGGCATTGTTTATGTTAGGCACATTTAGCTTGGTGACCCCAACCGAGATTCTGTTCGGGCGTGGTTTCATCGCTCAGTTGAACGACAGGGCAGCAAAACTGGGTTCGCGAGCATTGATTGTGCACGGCAAAAACCCGGGCAGGCTCTCGGCAGTGTTCGAGTCATTCACGTCTATCGATATCGTACAGACTCTGACCATTGAAAAAGAGCCTGACTTGAACACGCTTACTGCCGCCGTTGAACAGGGTAAATCACTCGGGGTCGATCTGGTACTTGGCATTGGTGGTGGCTCGGTTATGGATTCAGCAAAGGTGCTTGCAGCCATGCTGCCAAGCCACACGGAGCTGTTGAGCCATCTTGAGGTGGTAGGGAGCGGGCTGCCGTTATCTGCCAAGCGCCTGCCGTTGATACTGGTGCCAACCACCTCGGGCACCGGTGCAGAGGTAACTCGAAATGCGGTTATCGACGTGGTTAAGGCCCAGCGTAAGGTGAGCTTGAGGGATAACCAGTTGTTTCCGGATCTGGCGCTGGTCGACCCGGCGCTCACCGATAATTGCCCCAAACAAGTCAGCCTCTACTCAGGTTTGGATGCGGTTACTCAGGTCATCGAGCCCTATCTCTCGTCGCGATCAAACCTGTTCACAGATATGTTGTGTAAAGAAGCTATCCCCAAGGGGCTTCATGCTTTGAAACAGTTGATGGAAGGGGAGTCCAAGGACGCTCGTGATGCTTTGGCGCAGGTAAGCCTCTTTGGTGGGCTCGCTCTTGCGAACTCCGGGTTGGGAGTTGTGCATGGCATTGCCGGCCCGCTAGGCAGTTTGTGCGGTGCGCCCCACGGAGCCATCTGCGGTGCTCTATTGCCTGCAGGTATTGCAGCAAACCGGGATAACGTAGTCGAGGCTGGGCATAAAGCTCGTATCGATGATGTAATTCGTTGGATTGCTGAAGTGTTTGAGGTGCCGGAAAGCCAGGCTCTAAAGCGTTTTCGTGAATGGATTGTTCAGAATGGTTTGCCAGGACTGGCTTCAATTGGTGTAACAGAAGAGCACATAGTTGCAGCGACACAAGCTGCCGTTGGGGCTTCCTCCATGAAGGCCAATCCTGTTGTGCTATCAACGGCAACTATCGAGAATGTGCTGCGCCAGTCGCTTTAAGTAGCGCTAACTAAATTTATTTGTTGATACCTTGAAACCGCTTGTGCAATTCATGAATGGCAGCAGCCTGCTCTGCAAATGGCCCCTCAACCTGTGCGTCGGGCACTACGCTAGTGATGGGTAGAGTTGCCACAGGTGGTAACGGCGCTTGCATGTCTTGCAGCCAGGCGACCAGCTGCTTGGAGGAGCTGGCGTAAACAATACGGCCAAGGCCAACCCAGCCATGTGCAGCGGCACACATTGGGCAGTGTTCGCCTGAGGTATAGACGGTTGATGCTGCGCGCTCACCCGGCGTCATGTTCGCTGCGGCCCAGCGGGCGATTGCAAACTCCGGGTGCTGAGTGCTGTCACCCCCCACTGTCAGATTGTGGCCTTCGTATCTTACTGCGCCGCTCTCATCCACAAGCACTGAACCAAACGGCGGGTTGCCGGTCTCCAGCGCCTTGGTGGCCAATTCAACGCAGCGATCCAGGTGTTTCATAGCATTATCATCAGTCATACTTGCTCCACTACAGTCAGGTGGCCTGTTCCTCTCGCTTGGGTTTTATAGTCTCATCACGGGCTGGGTGTTTACCATTCCATCTGGCACCAGTTATCTGACGTTTTCTTTTTCGGGATATTTTATGGCAAAGCCTACCGAAGCCCGGCAGCGGGCGATACTTGAACGGCTTGATAAGTTCAGCCGTTTTACTGACAGCAGCATTGGCATTCCGTTTACTCGATTCCAGATTGGGGCTGAGGCCATTATTGGTCTGGTGCCGGTGGTGGGAGACGCGGCAGGCTTAGTTTTGTCAGGCTATGTTTTGGTCGAAGCTCAGCGGGCTGGAGCCAGCAAGGATGTGAAGCGATGTATCCTGCGAAATATGGGTATCGATTTCGTTGGTGGGCTTGTCCCGGTGGTGGGGGATGCCTTTGATGCCATTTATAAGGCCAATACTCGCAATACGCGTTTACTGAGAAACTATCTGGAGGAGCAACTCTCTGTGGAGCCGCCCCCGCCGCCCTTTCCATGGAAAACCTTAGTCGGGCTGTCCATCCTGTTTGGAATAATTACCGCTGGCTTGGTGTTCGCTTTTTGAGCCATCTGCGGTGCTGAGTTTTATCGCCGCCTGCAACCTGATTGTGATCTTCTCTAATTGCGAGGCAATTAGCTAGCAGGCGACCAAAGGCCTTGTAGCTGCCCCAGCAATGAAGATCCTACGCCTTGGTCCCCCAGGAAACCCATAATAATTGGAACAAACTGCTGAATCATGGCGCTGTCCATACCCAGAGCTGAGAAGGCCGATTGCACCCCGTCCATGGATGAAATACCAGAGAGCAAACCTTGGCTTATGTCGCCTGCCCCAAGCAAGCTGGATAGCCCCGGCGCTTTGTTTGTGAGAGTGCTTATGGCATCGCTGCCCAGATCGTTTTTCGCCAGTTGCAGTAAGGCACTGGTGCCGCCAACTGCTTGAGTTTCAGTGACGCCGAGCTGACTTTCTAACAGTCCGAGCAGTTGCTGTGCTTCACCACTGACTTCGCTGGTGGAGGACAGAGCCTGAGTGCCAGTGGAAATGGTGTCGTTCAGGCTGAAAGCACCAGCAGTCGGTGCTAGCAGGTAGATGCTGGAAACAAAAAGGAACTTCTTGAGAATATCGTTCATTGTCAGGTCCTGTGCAGTAGGGGCGCCAAGTATCTACCTCTATATTGGGGAGCTTCGGCAAAATAAAAGTGCCGCAGCCAGAGACAGGTCAAACTTCACGGCGCAGCTGATTTTCCGCTAGATCTGCCGTTTTGCATAATGCAAACTTACAGCCCTTAATCCATGCAGCAGGAGACCGATAATGTCTGAATTATCACTCAAAGAACAACTAAGTACCGCAGTAAAAGACGCAATGCGAAATAAGGATAAAACTCGGCTCGTCACACTGCGTATGGCCCAGGCTGCGATTAAACAGATCGAAATTGATGAGCGCCGCGACCTGAATGACGACGACGTTTTGAAGGTGCTGGATAAGATGCTCAAGCAACGCCGCGACTCCGCCAGTCAGTACGATAACGCTGGCCGTACGGAACTGGGCGATATCGAGCGCGCGGAAATGGTGATCATCGAAGAATTCATGCCGGTTGCACTGACTGAGGATGAGCTGGATAAGCTGATCCAGGAGGCAATCAGCTCGACCGGTGCCAAAGGCATGCAGGACATGGGCTCAGTGATGGGTGCGCTGCGCCCTCAGGTGGTTGGCCGTGTTGATATGGGCCATCTGGGGAAAAAGGTGAGGGCGGCGCTGGCGGCTTAACTTACCCTTAGGCGAAGTCGTATTCACCGCCCTTTTCCAGGGCAGTCTGATAGGCGGGCCTGGCGTGCACGCGTTCGACCCAGGCACTGATGTGAGGCCGGTTCTTACCTACGATGCCGCGGGCGACCGAAGCTTCCAGAGGGAAACTCATTTGGATATCTGCGGCGCTGAGGTTGTCTCCCAGAAACCAGGCGTTTTCTGCCAAGTGGGCTTCAACAAAATCCAGGTGAGTTTTGATCATGGGGCCGATGAAAACCTCATTGGTTTTATCGGCAATGCCCTTTGCCACTGGCTTGATAAAAAAGGGCATGGGGCTGGTTTTTACCTTCTCAAACACCAGGCGCATAACCAGCGGCGGCATCAATGAGCCTTCGGCGTAGTGCAGCCAGTAAGTGTAATCCAGCCACGCCTGGCCACCACCGTCTGGCAGCATGGTGTCTTTGCCGTAAGTGTGGGCTAGGTACTCGATAATGGCACCGGACTCCGCCACTACCAGATCGCCGTCGGTGATCACCGGTGACTTACCCAACGGGTGTATTTTTTTGAGACTTGCCGGTGCCAGCATGGTTTTGGCATCGCGCTCGTAGCGTTGGATCTCGTAGGGCACTCCCAGCTCTTCCAGCATCCAGAGAATGCGTTGTGACCGGGAATTGTTGAGGTGGTGGACTGTAATCATGCAAAAACTCCGTTAGCTTCAAACAATAGGCAGGTTTACAGAGTAGTCTGTATGCGCATTTTTGGATCACTGCTATTACTGTTTAAATTGCTAGATTCGGTTGCGAAAGGCCAACAAGTGGTTTTTTAGATCTTTAATAATCTCAGGCACCTTCAGAGGGAGCAGTTTTCTGGTTGCTTTGAGAAGGTACATAAAAACATTTGCCCGTTTGTACCAGAGCACCTGTTGAATCTTCTTTTTCATGGGACGGTAGCCTTCCATGTAGAGCTCTTGCACAAGCTTTGCATTGTTTGTGAGGCTGTAACCACTTAAATCCAGCGGCACTACAATATCCGCCTCTTTTAATTGTTTGCGAGTGTTAAAGTCGATCGCAATGTTGATGGCGTTACTGATTACATCGAAGGTGTCCTCCGGCTTTTGGTACTGGCTGACATGGCTCAGATCAATGGCCACGGTGATACCCGCGCCCATCTTTGCCAAGGGTGAAATCGGAACATTTTCAACCAGCCCGCCGTCTACCAGAATCCGTCCGTTCACCTCGACCGGAACAAACAGACCAGGCACAGCCATGGAGGCACAAACAGCATCTGCCAGGTTTCCCGTCTTGAATATCAACTGCCTGCCAGTTTCAATATCCGTCGCACAAATAGCGAGCGGGATGTTGGCGTCTTCGATGAGGCAGTCCCCCAGATCTCGCAGAATCATCTCGCGAATAGCTTGCGTGCTGAACAGGCCCCCGCGTTCAAAGGTAAAGTTCAGGATCTTGGATAGATTCAACGCCGAACCAATGGAAAGTATGGATTCCACCGGGCGCCCAAAGGCGTAATAACTGGCAACCAGCGCACCCACACTGGTACCTGAAATACAATGAATCCGGATTCCCTCTTCTTCGAACGCTTTCAGAACGCCAATGTGGGCAATGCCTTTGGCGGCGCCGCCCCCGAGAGCCAGGCCGATGCGGGTGTTAAAGGGATTGAGCTTCATGCAGGGTGGCCTGTTAATGTATCAGGGGGTGGTGTTGGTTAGGGGCGATTCTAACAGATTTCATTGGATGCCCGGCAGCGCCCAAATTGAACCTATTGAGGCTTTTGGTTGACCCAGACAATTAACAGGATCCGCTATGAACAAGATGAGTATTGATATTGTTTCCGACATCGCTTGTCCTTGGTGTGCCATTGGCTACGCCCGTTTGGAGCGCGCCATGGAACAGCTGGCAGAAGACTATGAGTTTGAGGTTCAGTGGCATGCTTTTGAGCTGAACCCGGATAGCCGAGGAGATGGTGAGCCAATTTTGCCGGCGCTCGCCCGTAAGTATGGGCGGAGCGAAGATGAGTTGCGCGCCACGCAAAACCAGATGATGGCGGTCGCGACGGATCTTGGACTTAACTTTGAAAAGATTCAGGAGCGCCTGGTTTGCAATACCTTTGATGCCCACCGACTGGTGAAATGGGCCGGCGAACAGGGCCAGCAGACCGCTCTGAAGCAAGCGCTGTTCACTGCCTATTTCGGTAAGGCAGAGAACGTCTCCGACCACGATGTTCTGATCAAGTGCGTGGAGTCTTTGGGGTTGGATTCCGCAAAAGCCAAAGCAGTACTGGAGTCTGACCAGTACGCGGCGGCGGTGCGAGAAGACGAAGCCAAATACCAGCAGGCGGGTGTTACGGGTGTGCCGGCTTACATAGTCAACGGCAAGTACCTTATCTCCGGAGCTCAGGAGCCCGAGACGCTGGTTCAGGCATTTCAGGAAATTGGTGCAGAGTCCGACTGAACAAAATGCCGTTCAGCCGGACTGCTCTTTACGAACGTTAGTTGCGAAACCGGAACAAGGTTGCGTACAGAACTGGCACCACCACGAGTGTGAGGATCGTTGCAAAGCCGAGCCCGAACATGATGGTGACAGCCATGGCGACGAAGAAAGCATCTGTCAACAGAGGCAGCATGCCAAGAATCGTCGTTAATGCAGCCATGGCTACGGGAATCAGTCGACTGGTTCCGGAATCAACAATCGCCTCAATAGGCGCTTTGCCGTCGGCCAGTTCGACGTCAATCTGGTCGACCAGCACGATGGCATTTTTGATCAGCATGCCGGCCAGGCTCATAAAGCCCAGTAGGGCCATAAAGCCAAAGGGCTGGTTGAACAGTAGCAGCCCTGCCGTTACTCCAATAATGGCCAGTGGCACTACAAGCCAGATCACAAACGTTTTGCGAATGGAGTTGAACAGGGCGATCACGATGAACACCATCAGCCCGAAGAACACCGGAATAGACTCGGCAATAGACGTTGAGCCCTTGATAGAGTCTTCATTCTCGCCGCCCCAGGCAAAATAGTAGCCGGTCATGTCTGCCACCGGGATTCGGTCACGGTATCGCAGAGGGATTGTTTTATTGGTGTGTTCGACGTCTGCATCGTCTGATAATCCGAGATACTCACGTACATCGGCATTCAACGCCTTCTCTACATCGGCTTTGATGTCAGCGAGAAGTTCTGAGGATAACCCCTCGCGCTGATCGAAGTGCAAACGCAGCATTGTGATGCGGTCTTGTCTCCAGATATGTGCGTTCTCAAAACCAACATCGAAATCAGAGACAGCCTGGCCCAGCGGAACCATGCTTTGAGCAGCCGGGCTCCATATAGACACCTGGTCAAGGTTGTTCAGGCTCATGCGCTCGCCCAACGGCGCCCGTGCAATGATCGGCAGCAATTCATCGCCTTCGCGGTAGGTACCTACGCGCACGCCATCAACAGCAAAGGCCGTTGCCTGGGCAATATCAGCGCGCACCAGGCCGAGCTTCTGGGCCTGAGCGTCTGCAATCTCCGGTTTAATCACCTTTACCAGATCACCCCATTCATCCCGCAGCCCCTTTACGTTGGGGTGTGCAGCCAGCACTTGCTTGGCTTTGCCAGCCAGCTGACGCAAGGCTTCGGGGTCTGGTCCGGAAATGCGCAGCTGAATCTTGCCACCGGTCGCGGGCCCGAGCACAAACTTTTTGACGTTCACGCCAACGCCAGGGCGGAGCGTTTCAAGCTCTTGCTGGGCTTTTTCAGTCAGTTGGGCCAGAGTTTCATAGTTCTCAACATCTACCAGAATTCGAGCAAAGTTGGGGCTAGGCTGCTCCGGTGAATACGTCAGCAGGAACCGGGGTGAACTGCCACCCACTTGCGTAGTTACCCGAGTGACGCCTTCGTAACCGGCTAAAATATCCTCAAATGCTCTTGAGCCTTCGGATGCGGTACTGATATCGGCATCACCCGGGAACCACAGATCCACGTAAAACTGTGGACGGGTAGAGTCCGGGAAGAAGCTTTGTTTGACCGAGCCAAAGCCCACCACGGCTACTACAAACAGCATCGCAGTGATGCCGATGGTCAGCCAGCGGTGCTGTATGGCTTTGTGAAGCATGCCTTGGTACTTACGATAAAAACCCGATGAGTAGGCTTGCTGGTCATCGCCAGCCACGGTCGTTTTCAAAAACTTATGGCACAGTAAAGGCGTTACGGTTACTGCGGTGAACCAACTCAGCGATAGGGAAATCAGGATGACCGAAAACAGGGAGCGGGTGTACTCGCCGGTGGAGTCGTCAGATGTGCCGATGGCGGCAAAGGCCGTAACGGCAATGGCTGTGGCGCCCAGCAAGGGAATGGCTGTCTGGCTGACAACTTTACTGGCAGCGGAGAGGGCGTCTTCCCCTTGCTGCATGCGCATACGAATACCATCTGTGACCACGATGGCATTGTCCACCAACATACCCAAGGCAATGATAAGCGCGCCCAGTGAAATGCGTTCAAGGTTGATGGCGTAAATGTTCATGAAAATGAACGTGCCCATGATGGTGATCAGCAGGACCGCCCCGATAATCAGTCCACTGCGCAGGCCCATAAACACCAACAAGACCAGTACCACGATGGCCACTGCTTGTAGCAAGCTGACGGTAAAGCCACTGATGGCTTCTGATACAGCATCGGATTGGATCGATATGGGATTGAGGGTCATGCCCAATGGAATTTGGGGCTTCAGCTGTTCCAGCCTGGCGTCGAGGCCTTCGCCCATGGTGATGACATTGCTTCCGGAGCGGGCTGAAATGGCCAGGCCGATTGCCTGCTCACCGTTAAAACGCAGTACGTTTGTGGCTGGCTCCTGTTGCCCACGGTACACGTTGGCAATATCGCCCAGTACGATTTGGCTGCTACTACTGCCCCGGCTTGCAATCATCAGCGATTTGAATTGCTCCGCGGAGTCCAGTTCGCCAGAAACCTGAACGGCAAGGCGGGCATCGCCAGCGCGGGCGTACCCGGCGTAAGCGACCGTGTTTTTGTCGCCCAGCACGTTGAATATCGAGGTAGGGGGTATGCCCAATGCCGACATTTTTTCCGTGTAGGGCTCCACGTAAATGGTTTCCTGCGGTTCGCCATATAGCGCAATGCTTTTGACGCCATCAACCAGTAACAATTCGCGCTTCAGAAACTTGGCGAACTCGTAGAGCTCGTTCTGGCTGTATCCATCACCGGTGATGGCCAGATATACGCCATAAACGTCCCCAAAATCATCAATCACCTGAGACGGCCCGGCTCCCGGGGGAAGTTGAGATTGCACGTCACTGATTTTGTGTCGAAGCTCATCCCAGACTTGCGGCAATCGGGACTTATCGTATTGATCGAGTATTTTTACCGAAACAATGGATTTGTCGCGATAAGAATGGGATTCCACATAGAACAGCTGACCCATCTTTTGGGCAGTCTGTTCTATGAGGTTGCTGACTTCCTCTTCAACCTCGCTGGCAGTCGCCCCGGGATACGGCGTGACGACTTTGGCTTCCTTGATGGTGAATTCCGGGTCCTCAAGGCGGCTGAGATTGTTGAAAGAGTGGTAACCCATCGCCACCATGACAAGGACAACGATCCAGGTGATGGTGCTGTTTTTAATGCTCCATGCAGCAATGTTCATAGTGGATCAGAACTCCACTTTGTCGATGGGTTTTACCTGCATGCCTTCCGTAAGCGACGATGCGCCGGCAATGGCAAGGGTGTCGCCTGTTTCCAGTCCGGAGGTGACCAGAATGTTGCTTGAGCCCACCAGGTCACCGGTCTCCACAGGGCGTTTGCTGACTTTGCCATTTTCATCGACGATCCAGACGATTTTCTGTTGTTTGCTGTCAGCAACTACGGCCGACAGCGGCACTGCTATGAGTGTCTCACTGTTGCTGTTGTCTGGTTTTTGTTGTGCGCGAACAATGGCGGTCATTCCAGGCAACAGGTTTTGGCCTGCGGTGTCTTCTATGGAAAGCACATACTGGAAAGTCTGTGTATCGGAGTTGGCCTCAGTGGCGTGTTCTTTAATGGCGAGCGGGAAGGTGCGGTTTGGTATGCCGTCGAACCGGGCGCTCAGGTCGATCGCCGTACCCTGGTTGCTGTAACGCACAATCAGATTTTCCGGTATATCAACCACGACTTCCAGTGCGAGATTGTTGTGTAGATTCAAGACCGGCTCTTTAGCTTGCACTTCCTGAAAATTGTCGACAAATGTGCGGGCAATAACGCCTTCGAAGGGCGCAATAAGACTGGTTTCGTTCACCGCTTTTTGGGCTTTTTCAAGTTCAGTTTGGGCAACGTTGTAACTGGATTCGATCTTGTCGTACTCAGCCTGAGAGACGTATTTCTTCTTGATCAGATCTTTGGCGCGATTGAAGTTTGCCTCTACCGCTTGCAACTGTGTGCGCGCGGCGACCAAATTACTGTTGTAATCTGATGGGTCCAGTTTACCGAGCAGCGTGCCTTTTTTGACGATCAGGCCTTCTTGCACTGGGAACTCGACTAACCGACCGGGTACCTGAAAGGCCATAGTAACCCGTTGGCTTGCTCTGACGGTGGCAGGGAACTCACGGGCCAGGGTCGCGTCTTCGCTGCCGATGGTCATCACTTTGACGGGCTGAACCACAGGGTGGGAAGCGGTTTCCTCTGACTCACTGCAGCCAAAAAGGGAGATTATTGCGATAGCGTAAAGCGCTATCCGTAGTGTGCAGTTCATAAGCCAGTTGCCCTGATAAAAGAAAAGAGAGTAGTCCGTTACAGGTATTTTAGATTTAAGTAACGCCATGGGAAAGTTGATTGCGTAAATATATATCTGATGGTGATCAGAAAAATGCCTATTTGAGAGAGGTGTTTCACAACTGTTTCAATTCGGTTTTAATGTTTTCATGAGGAAGTCTTCAAACGCTGTAACTGATAATGGGCGAGAGAAGAGGTATCCCTGCCCGTAGTCACACCCGATTTCCAACAACAGTTGGCGTTGTGCTTCGGTTTCGACACCTTCGGCGATAACCTTCAGGCCGAGCCTATGGGCCATGATAGCAATGGCTTCTGACAGCACCAGGTCGTTTTGATCCGTTTCAATATTATGAATAAACGACTGGTCAATCTTGAGGTAATCAATGTCGAACCGCTTCAGGTAGGACAGAGCGGAGTAGCCAACACCAAAGTCGTCAATGGCCACTTGGATACCTGCATCCCGGAATCTCAATAGTTTGTCTTTAACGCCGTCACTGGCATTCAGCAACAGCCCTTCGGTGATCTCAATGCTCAGGTAGCTAGGATCCAGTCCAAGGGTTTTGAGGTGGTCCAGCCAGTCTGCAATGTTCAGCGCGCTGCTCTGAAACTGTACAGGAGACATATTTACCGACACCTGCATTCCGGTATTGAGCAGGTCGCTCCAGCGCTTTGTCTGGCGTGCCGCTTCCCGAAATACCCAGTCGCCGATTCCGACGATCAATCCTGTTTCCTCCGCCAGAGGAATAAATTCAGCCGGACTGATCATTCCATGTTCCGGGTGATTCCAGCGAATCAATGCCTCGGCGTTGCAGACTTTGCCCGTTGTCAGATTTACGATGGGCTGGAAGTGAAGCTCGAACTGCCCGTTGTTGACGGCCGAGCGCATGTCGTTTATCAACATCAGGCGCTTTCGGGCTTCATCGTGAAGGGACTGAGTGAAATAACTCAGGCGGTTTCGCCCGGATGTTTTGGATGCATACATAGCTTGGTCGGCGTTGCTGATGAGTTGATCAACATCTGAAGCATCGTTTGGACAGAAGGTAATGCCGATACTGGCCTGAACATAGATGGACTCGCCGTCAATAGAATAAGGCTCTGCCAGCGCACTGATAATTTGTTCAGCCACCTTCTCGCCCTCAAGAGTATTTGTGAGCCGGGGCAGGATTACTGTGAATTCGTCGCCGCCCATGCGGGCCACGGTATCTGAGTCGCTGACACAGCCGTTGATCCGGCTTGCCGCTTTCACCAGCAGGCGGTCCCCAATCGAGTGCCCGAGAGAATCGTTAACATACTTGAAGTGATCAAGGTCAATGATCAAGAGCGCCAGCATCGATCCGTGGTTTAAAGATGCGCGAATCTCCTGATCCAGCCGATCCTGGAACATGTGGCGGTTGGGTAAGCCGGTCAGGAAGTCGTAGTTTGCCTGACGCCAAACCAGTTCGTCTGTACGAACCTTATCGGTGATGTCAGAGCCCATAATGACATGACGCAGGATGTCGCCTTTGTCATTGTGAATCACGCTGACAGTGAGCCACGAGGGAAAGGCTTCGCCGCTTTTTCGACGATTCCAGGTCTCTCCTTGCCAAAAACCCTTGAGGGCGACATCGGCCCAAATAGCTTGGTAGAAATCGGCGCTGTGGCGACCGGAATGAAGAACCGATGTGTCTCTGCCCCTAAGGTCCTCAAGGGTATAGCCCGTTATCCGGGTAAAGGCTGGGTTGAGTGCAATGATTCTGTTGCTTGCATCGGTAACCAGCAATGCCTCAGCTGTGTTTTCGTAGATAGATGAGGCCAAGTGGAGCTCTTCTTCTGCATGGGTTCGCTCGATGGCAATACTGACCAGATTGGCAGCCTTCTCTATAAGCAGAATTTCCTGTTTATCCGGTGCGCTTGGTTCCTTACGATAAATGGCAAATGTGCCTAGAACCTTGCCCGATGAAGAATGGATGGGCTCCGACCAGCAGGCCCCAAGCCCAGCGGAGGCGGCCAGATCTTTAAAGTTTTCCCAGTAGGGGTGGGAGGCGACATTCTCAACAACAACGCGCTCGCCCGTGAAGGCTGCGGTTCCGCAAGAGCCAACACCCATCCCGATCTCAACGCCACTAATGGTCTTGGAGAAGAACTCCGGCAAACTTGGCGCTGCGCCACTCAAAAGGTGTTTTCCTTCTTCGTCCATCAGAAGGATAGAGCACATTGAATTGGGGAGAATTGATTCTGCCGATGCAATGACTTGCGATAGGGTTTCGTCCAGGGAGCCGCCTTTAGCGACTTGCTCCAGAGTTTCTTGCCGCATCAGTTCACGGCGCTCTGCCATTTTTCGAGGTGATATATCCTCAATTAGCGCCACCACATACACAAAGCCGTTGTCCGCATTTCGAACAGCCCGCAAGGCCAGATGAGTGTCGATAAAACGGCCGGACTTATGGATAAAACGCCGTTCAACTGACTGTTCATCCACTGTGCCATCAATCAGTTGCTGATACTCGATTTGGCCGTCCTTCAAGTCTTCAGGGTGGACCAGATCTGTCCATGTTGATGCCAGCAGCTCGCTCTGTGTGTAGCCGAGCATATCGCACAGTGCTTGGTTAACCTCTATCCACCCTTTACCCGGGCTGGTGGTCGCCATGCCAAACATGGTGCGCTCGAAGTAGGCCCGGAAATGCTGCTCACTGAGACGGAGCGCTTCCACGGCATCCTGGCGCTGCTTTTCTCGATCAAGGTTGCCGAGCGCGAAGGTGAGGTCCCGGGCCAGTTCGTTGAAAAGTTTGGTGACTTCATCGTCAAAAAAGCCTTTTGCACAGTGATACACCGAAAAAACGGCAAAAGGTTTTCCATCTCGGCGGATGGGGAAGCTGCCACTGCTACCCCAGCGAAGGTCGCTTATATGATCGGGCAAGGCTGCTGAACCGGAATTGTTTGCCCAGTCATTGTTGACGACAGCGTTATTATTGCAACACGCAGCCGCTGACGCATCGAGGTGCTCCGGACTGGTTGGCTGTGTTGAGGTATTTATATCCGTCAGGTAATCCGTTCCGGCGCCATAGCTTTCTACAGGAACAACTCGTTTTGATTCAGGATCACAAACCCCAATCCACGCCATGCTGATTCCTGCTAAATCAACGGCCGATCTACACACGAGCGGAAACAATTCTTCCTCGCCACTCATTCGGTTAATGGCCTGATTCATTTCGCTAAGAGCCCGGTATATTCCTGTTAGCCTGTAAATATGCGAATTTTCCGGAGCGCTTTCGGCCACGCCGCTTGTATCAGGGCGCGTGATTGCTGAATTGGCCTCTTTATCTGATGGTGTCGTCAAAGGGCAGCTCGCTGTGGCCAGGAATTGATTATTGTTCGCTTCCAGAGTGTTCAGCCTTTTCGTGCAAAGTTCAAGAAAATTGCCGGGTAAATACTGATTAGGTGGCTGGCGTTACAGGAGCTTGCTGCAGATTCTGGCTCAGTGGTGCAATAATCAAGGTACCAGGCAAAAAAAGGCGCCTCCTCCATGACGGAAATAAAACAGATCGCTGGCCTCGCATCGGATCGGCTTCTCAATATTGAGCGTCATCTTGAATGCCGTTATATCCAGCCCGGACACTTGCCCGGCGCGCTGACTCTGGTGGCCCGAAGAGGGGAGGTTGCCTATGTAAAAGCGCAAGGGTTTATGAATCGCACCAACGTCGATGCCGCTTATCGCGAATTAAGGCTTGATGGTAGTCGGGATCTGACGATGGAGGCCTTGGTCAATCAGCTGGCGGAACTGCCTCTTGAGTTCTCGCCGGGCACCGCCTGGAACTATTCCGTCAGCACCGATGTGCTGGGGTATCTGGTGCAGTTACTGGCGGATCAGCCTTTCGATGAGTACCTGCGCGAGAATATCTTCGATCCGTTGGAGATGCCTGGCACAGGTTTTGGGCTCGGCTTTTCGGTAAAAACCGACGTTGCCAAATCCCAGACAAACGGGTCTGTCGGCGAATATGGCTGGGGCGGGTTGGCAAGCACCAGTTTTTTTGTCGATCCGGTTGAGGAGCTGGTGATGATCTTCATGACGCAACTGATCCCTTCATCGACCTACCCCATCCGTTAGGAGTTGCGGGCGATTGTTAATGGAGCACTGGAGTAGAACTGGCTTTAGAAAGCTCAGCGCAATGTTCTCGCAAAAAAACCACATTCAATCGTCGGTGCAGTGTTTGCGCCTTTTGTGTGCAGATACTAAGTTTATGGAGGCAGATATAATAATTTTCTGAACCTGAAGTAGCGGTAACAGTAACTGTCTAATCGTATGATTATTGCTGGTTAATGTATTCAAGGTCGATGATCGTACCTACTGGGGAGATCGTGGAACATGGAACCGACTCAGGGTTTTAGTAGAAGGGAGCTGCTTTCGTGGATTGGTAAGACGGCCGGAGCCGTTGCAATGTACCAGGCCATGACAACGCTTGGTTTTGCAGCCGAATCCAATTTTGACAGCAAGAATTATGAATTGAGCGGCGCGCCAGCAGGGGCGTCCGTACTCGTGCTCGGAGGTGGTCTTGCCGGTATGACTGCGGCTTACGAGCTTCGCAAAGCCGGGTACAAGGTGAAGATTCTTGAGTACAACCAGAAAGCGGGAGGTCGTTGCTGGACGTTACGCGGCGGCGACAAATACACTGAGCTGGGGGGCGCTACCCAGGAATGTAAGTTCGACAAAGGTCTTTATCTCAACCCTGGCCCATGGCGTATTCCCTATCACCACCACGCGGTTTTGCACTACTGCAAGCAGTTTGATGTAAAGCTGGAAGTGTTTACCCAGATCAACCACAACGCCTACTTCCACAGCACCAAAGCGTTTGGTGGTAAGCCCAAGCGCTACCGCGAAGTAAAGGCGGATTTCCAGGGGCACGTTGCAGAATTGCTTGCCAAGTGTGTCAATCAGAAAGGGCTCGATCAGGCCATGACGAAGGAAGACACGGAGCGTCTGCTACTGGTTATGCGTGAATGGGGTGCACTCAACGATGACGACAAATACGTTAAGAGCGTAGAGTCGAGCCTCATGCGGGGCTTCGACATTGACCCCGCCGGTGGCTTAATGCCTGAACAGCAATTCTCCCAGCCAATGGGCCGTGCAGAGCTGCTTAACTCAACGCTTTGGAAGCATCTGAACGAGGGCCACTCATACGATTATCAAGCCACCTTGTTCCAGCCTATCGGCGGTATGGATATGATTGCCAAAGCCTTTGAGAAGGAAGTTGGCAGCCTGATTCGCTACAGCAGCAAAGTGACGAAGATCGATCAGGACGACAACGGGGTGACTGTTAACTATGTTGATAGTCTGAATCCGGGCGAAACCATGACGGAAACCGCCGATTGGTGCGTCTGCACCATTCCGCTCTCGATCCTTGGCCAAATACCCTCCACATTCAGCAGCAAACTGACGAGCGCCATTCGCGCAGTACCCTATGACAGCAGTGTTAAAGTCGGATTGCAGTTCAAGCGTCGATTCTGGGAAGAGGATGACCACATATACGGTGGTGTGACCTTTACCGACATGCCCATCGAGCTAATCAGCTACCCAAGTACTGATTACCATTCTTCCGGCAAAGGGGTGTTGCTGGGCGCTTACTTGTGGGATGAGAACTCCTATGAGTTTACGTCGATGTCTCCGGAAATGCGGGTGAAGAAAGCCCTCGAATACGGGGCGAAAATACACCCGCAATACATGGACGAATACGATAATGGTATTTCCGTCGCGTGGCACCGGGTGCCTTGGGTTAATGGATGTTATGGCTTATGGACACCGGAAACCCGCAAAGCTCATTACAAGAATCTGTGTGAGATTGATGGGCGCATTGTGCTGGCCGGTGAGCATGCATCCTATATACCGGCATGGATGGAAGGCGCGATCCTGTCGTCGTTGGACGCGATCAAACGCTTGCACCAACACGCGCTTCAATCCAAGAAGCAAACAGCCTGATAGGAGTCCACCATGAAAAAGTTAACCATGCTTACTCTTATGCTTGGCATTTATGCGTTCGCATCGCTTTCGGCTGTCGCCGGCACGCCGACAGTTTCTGAAAGTAGTAGTTTCGAACAGAAAACCGGTGAGGACCTCTACAACAGCATCTGCCAAGGTTGCCACATGGAGGGCGGTAAAGGTGCTTCTGAAGGTGCCGGGTTTTATCCCGCACTGGCCGAAAACGCCAAGGTGGCAGCGCCGGGCTACCCTATTTATGTTTTGGTCAATGGGTTGGGGGGTATGCCGAGTTTTAAACACTATTTGACAGATGAACAGATTGTGGAAGTGGTGAACTATGTGCGAACTCATTTTGGAAATGACTACCAAAAGAAGGCGACACTGGACGATGTGAAAGCGATGACTAACCGCTAACCAATAGTGTGTGTTACTGAGAGTGCTCAGCTGCGCACGTGAGGAGTGATGAATGCGTAAATCTATTTTTACATTAGCAATTGCCGGCCTATTTGCGGGTGCCGCAAGTGCTTATGCAGACAGCCATTCTGGCGACCACGATGTAATTCGCCATAAATTACCAAACTCGGATTTTCCGATATCACTAGCGGTTGAAATACCTGCCAGTAAGGCGCTGGTGCACCTGAGTGGCCAGGTTCCGGCTGTTATCAATGACAAAGCTGACGCGGGAACCACGGCGGCATATGGTTCGATGGAGGAACAGGCAACCTCTGTCCTGCAAGCTATTGAGAAAGCCCTAAAGTCACTTGATCTGACCATGGGTGATATCTATCGCATGCAGGTGTTCCTTGTGGCGCAAGATGGGAAGGTGGACTTCTCAGGGTTTATGGACGGCTACACCAAATTCTTTGGCACGGAGGCGCAACCTAATTTGCCGGTTCGCTCAGCGGTTGAAGTAGCGGCATTGGCCAATCCTGGTTGGTTGATTGAAATCGAAGTCTCTGCGGTTCGCCAATAAAGCGTTGATAGATGTGGGCCACATCCCCGCAGTGACCTGAGGGTGTACATATAGGGAGGCCCGGCCATGCTCGGCACAGGCGTTATTGCTCCGGAATTAACGGTAGCCAGTTGGCTGAATACAAATGAGCCATTGCAGTTGGAAAAGCTGCGGGGGCAGGTGGTTGTACTGCATGCATTCCAGATGCTGTGCCCGGGCTGTGTGACCCACGGATTGCCGCAAGCCGCGGCAATCCATGAGATGTATCGAAGTGATGAGGTGCAGGTGATTGGCCTGCATTCAGTGTTTGAGCACCACCATGTGATGACACCCGATGCGCTCAAGGTTTTTATCCATGAGTATCGGCTGCAGTTTCCCATAGCAATTGACTTGCCCTCCGAGACAGGCCCCGTACCCGTGATGATGCAGAAGCTTAATCTACAGGGTACGCCTTCATTGGTACTGATTGATAAGGACGGCACTATTCGTTTTACACAGTTGGGACGGGTAAGCGATATGCAGGTGGGGTATATGATTGGGCGTTTGTTGGCGTGAGCTAGGCCGCCGTGGAGTGAAATTACTGTGTTGAGCTTGGCTTTGCTCCGGCGCAAGTTAAATTGAAGCCCCGATTGGTCATGGATAATACCGACGCGGTCTTTCACCCCTTCTGCTATATTGATGTAACTGGCCCTCGTTAATTAAGTTACTGAAAATTAGGGGATTAAGATGGATCGTTTGAAAGATAAGGTTGCGATTGTGACCGGTGCAGCCCAAGGAATGGGGGCGTCCCACGCCCGCGTTTTTATAAGAGAGGGCGCCAAGGTTGTTTTGACCGATTTGAATGAAGAGAAGGGCCTGGCCTTGGCAGCGGAGTTGGGCGAAAACGCTCTTTTTATGAAGCAGAATGTGACCAGCGAATCAGACTGGGCTCGCGCTGTCAGCAAAACCGAGGAGCATTTTGGACCGGTGGACGTGCTGGTAAATAACGCTGGCATAACAATGGCGAAATCCCTTTTGGATACATCTCTGGAAGATTACCGCCGCATACTGGACATTAACCAGGTGTCTGTATTTTTGGGGATGAAAGCCGTTGTTCCCTCAATGAAAAAAGCCGGCGGCGGCTCGATCGTGAACGTGTCGTCCATCAATGGTTTGGTGGGTGGAGCCATTGGCTATACCGATTCCAAGTTTGCCGTACGCGGTATGACAAAAGCAGCGGCTCTGGAGGTTGCGTCGTCCGGTATCAGAGTGAACTCTGTACACCCGGGCGTGATAGAAACCCCCATGATTATGCAAGGCGACACTAAAGCAGCTGTGGAAGAGTTCGCGAAGTCTATCCCCTTAAAGCGCTTGGCTAAATCTGAAGAGGTCTCAAGCCTGATATTGTTTCTGGCGTCAGATGAATCAAGCTACTCCACAGGCTCTGAATTTGTAGTGGATGGCGGTATAACCGCCCAGTAAAGATCCGAATGGATTGTTCGAACTGGTACGGGCGACCTCGCCCGGCCAGGGTTTTGAACTTGCAGGAGGTTTTTTCTATGTACTACGTAGACATGCCAAGCGCCAAGGAAATTGGCGACCTCAACCTGGTTCGCTCTGATGCGGCCATCTCGATTTACCTACCGACCACACCGCTTAGTCGTGAAGTTGAAGCGAGCCGAATCAATCTCGGCAACCTGGTCAAAAAGGCTGTGAGTCAACTGGAGGCCAAAGGCCTTGATAAGCGGCGCATTGCGCTGTTGCAGGAACAGTTTGATGATTTGGCGGCTGATCTGGATTTCTGGAGTCATCAGGCAAACAGCCTGGCAATTCTGGCTACGCCGGAGTCATTGCATACCTACCGGATGGCCAACAAACTAAAAGATATCGTTGAGGTGTCTGACCGATTCCATCTCAAGCCATTGCTGCGGGCTGTAACTTTCCCGCATACAGCGCATATTTTGGCGCTTTCTGAGAACGCCGTGAGATTGATTGAGGTGTCGGCAGACTTGCCAGCGCGAGAGGTCTCAGTGGCGGATATGCCTGAGGATCTTACCTCCGTAGTGGGTGACGCGACCATCAAGAACTACACGGGTACCGGCCACAGGCATGGCGCCCAAGAGCATGGCTCTTATCTGGCACGTTATGTGCGCAGGATCAACAGTGTTTTGCGCCCCGTGCTAATGCGCTCGGACCGCCCGCTCATCCTTGCTTCGGCGAAGCCGTTGGAGGCACTATTTCGGTCCTTGAGCGCAATTCCTGCGCTTCCTGACGCTATTGCCGGCAACCCGGAGCACCTAAGCAATGCGGAGTTGGCAAGCGCGGCAAGGCCGGTGCTGGATGCCCACTACGCGGGCCAGATCAAGGATTTTCACCGACTGTTCGACGAGCGGGCTGGGCAGAATCGATCAACTACAGACATCTCCGATGCAGCCCGGTTGGCAACGTTTGGTGGAATCGACCGTTTGCTCATTGATATCGACAGCGTGGTCGATGGCTTTGTTGATGATGAAACCGGAGAGGTTGATTTTGGCTCTCACGAAGACGCCACCAGTTATGGGATAATTGATGAAATTGCTGGCCGGGCACTTCGCTCAGGTGCCAAAGTGATGGCAGTGCGTAAAGATGATATTCCGGGCCGCCACGACTTGGCGGTAATCTCACGTTATCCGATTTGATGCTTTTATGAATGATGTTTTGACAACCCGAGTTGCAGCGTTGCAGGTGGATACCTGCATAGGTGACACGCAGTACAACCTGGCCCGCTGCAAGGCTCTGGTTGAAGATGCCAGCCAGGCAGGTGCTCAATGGATTGCGTTGCCGGAGTTCTTTAATACCGGGGTGTCCTGGCAGCCCTCTCTTGTTAATGCCATTGAAGATGAAAATGGCCCTTCTGCACAATTGCTACAAAGCCTTTCCTCCCAGCACAAGGTTGTGCTGGGAGGTTCTTTTTTGTGCCGGCTAGCAGACGGCAGCGTGCGTAACCGGTACCAGTGTTATAACCGCGGCGAGCTTGTGGGGCATCACGATAAGGATCTCCCGACCATGTGGGAGAGCGCCTTTTACGAAGGTGGTGATGCCGGAGATACGGGTGAGCTTGGCGTAATTGATGGTGTTCGGGTAGGCACAGCTATGTGTTGGGAGTTTTTGCGTACAGCAACGTCCAGGCGTTTGCGGGGCAAGGTGGATGTCATCATTGGCGGCTCCCATTGGTGGAGCATTCCTGAAAACTGGCCGGTGCTCTATTCATGGCTGGAACCCGCCAACCGGGAGAATAGCCTGAAGACCGTGCAAGACACCGCGCGGCTAGTAGGCGCACCAATTATTCATGCATCACACTGTAACGATTTTAGCTGCCCCATGCCGGGGTTGCCCTTAACTTATCGTGGGCACCTCGAAGGCCAGGCGGCCGTTATTGATGGCCAAGGAAAGCTGATTGCTCATCGGACACACGAGCAAGGCCCGGGAGTTGTGCTAGCTGAAATCTGCATGCAGGAAATTGAGCCAGCAGCGCCAGTGCCTGATCGATTCTGGCTGCGCCGCCGTGGGCTGATTCCAGCATTTTCATGGCATTTACACGGGGTGTTGGGGCGCCGTTGGTACAAGCAAAATGTTAAGGGTAGGCAGCCTTCTGTTGCGACAGTGGAAGCTCCCGTTCAATGAATGCAGGCTCCTCTGTTACTCAGGCTCTTCCACCCTACGCAGCCTATCAACAAGCATTTGATTCCGGTTTTAAAAGAGATCCTGCCCAAGACCAGGCTGCCAGAAGTTTGCAGCGCTGCTATGAGGAATTGCAGGCAGGCACTGGCGATATTCGGGGCGTGTATTTGTGGGGGCCTGTTGGTCGGGGCAAAACCTGGTTAATGGACCGCTTTTACCAAGCGCTAACCGTGCCGGCTCGGCGCCAGCATTTTCACCATTTCATACGCTGGGTACATCAACGCCTGTTTCAATTGACCGGGCAAGAGGATCCTCTCAACCTGCTCGCGCAGGAGTTGGCAGCTGAAGCTCGAGTGCTGTGCCTCGATGAACTGTTTGTCAGCGATATTGGCGATGCTGTGTTGCTTGGAGGTTTGTTTCAGCAACTTTTGGCTCAAGGATTGGTTTTGGTGGCGACGTCCAACCAGCCGCCCGATGATTTGTATAAAGACGGCTTTAACCGTGAGCGCCTGTTGCCGGCCATTGCCGCGCTCAAGGGGCATATGCAGGTATTGAGCGTTGATGGTGGCGAGGATCATCGGCTTCATCCAGGGGAGCTTCGGCAGCGTTATTGGGTTAACCAGCCCCAATCTCTGGAGGCTGCATTTGCTGAATTGCTTGGTGAGAACGAGCAACCGATTAGAGAGCCTGTTGCTCTTGGGCATCGAGAGATCAACGTAGTGCTGCGCAGCGAGCATCTGTTGTGGTGTCGTTATCACGAATTGTGCGAACAGAAGCTGGCGTCCCAGGACTTTATCGATCTGTGTGATCGTTTCTCCCATGTTTTTTTAGGTGATGTGCCACAATTAAGCGGCGGGTCTATGCAAGCCGCAATTGCCCGTGGCACCGAGGATGGAGTAACCCAGGTAGAGGCAGGGGATCGTCAGCTGGCTGCACTTACTCATCAAGATGACGGCGTGCGAAGATTTATCGCTTTGGTCGACGAATGTTACGACCGGGGGATTCCTCTGTATCTGGATGCCGCGGTGCCTCTGAAAGAACTCTATAGCACCGGGGCGCTCGCCTTTCCGTTTCGTCGCACTTTAAGCCGTCTGCAAGAAATGCAGTTACAGCGCTTTGGGCAATGAAGAAAATCAGCCAGACTGTGTTAAATTTACGGGCACAGCAGAGTGCATAACGGTCAATCCCTTTTCTGGAATGCAAGCATATATGTCTAGTGGTAGCCCATGAGAAAGAAAAACATCAAAGGGCAGAGTGCAAATCCCGCCACTATCGCGGGCGAGCAATATCTAAAAACTATTGTGGATAGCACACCCAATATGATGGGTTATTGGGGCACAGATTTACGTTGCAGGTATGCCAATAATGCATTCAGTGCATGGTATGGAATACCACCTGAGGAGGTAATCGGCATCCGCTTTCAGGATTTGGTCAGCGAGCAGCTGTTTGCGCTGAATGAGCCTCATATTCGGGCAGTATTGGCTGGCGAGACTCAGCGTTTTGAACGTACCCTGAAAAAGGCCGATGGTAGCCTTGGTCATATCATTGGCCACTATATTCCAGATTTTGATTCCGATGGCGTGGTCAAAGGGTTTGCCATTCAGGCCAGTGAAGTAACGGTGCTCAAGGAAGTTGAAGCGAAGCTAAAACTGGCTGCTTGTGTGTTCGAGAGCATGCCGGACGGTGTTCTGATTACGGATATTCACGGAACTATCTTGTCTGTAAATCCGGGTTTTATTGAAATTACAGGCTATGCAGAAGAAGACGCTGTTGGCCAAACTCCTCGTATTCTGCAATCAAAACAGCATGACCAAGCCTTTTACGCCGCTATGTGGGAGACGATTAAAGCAGATGGACGCTGGCATGGGGAAATATGGAACCGCCGTAAAGATGGCGAGCTATACCTGCAGCGCATGACGATCAGCATGGTGCCCGATGAGTCCGGTGAACCTGTGCGCTACGTTTCCGTGTTCAGTGACATTACAACTCTTTGGCGCAAGGACGAACATATTAAGCATCTGGCCTTTCACGATGCCTTAACCGACCTGCCGAATCGCACTCTGTTGATGGATCGGATCGACCAAAAACTACTCAGTGCCGAGAGGGACAAGACCCATTTTGCGCTCATGTTTCTGGATCTTGATGGTTTTAAGCTCGTGAACGATCAGCTTGGGCATCACGTAGGCGATGATCTATTGAAAGATGTGGCGGGCAAGCTGCTTACACTGGTTCGAAGATCCGATACCGTGGCCCGTGTTGGTGGCGACGAGTTCATATTTATCCTCAACTGCCCACAGCAAGAAGGCGAAATTTGCGACGTTGCCAACCGTATCGTCAGCTCAATCAATGAGCCAATAATGGTTCATGGAAAGGCATTCCAAATCGGTGTGTCCATAGGAATTTCGATGTACCCTGCGGATGGCGACACCGCTGTTGAACTCATCAGAAATGCGGACACCGCAATGTATGCCGCGAAAAGCATGGGCAGAAACAATATTCGTTTCTTCTCTGCGCACCGCCATATTTAATAAGCAGACCTCCAGGTAGTGCCCGAATGGTTTCCTGAAAGCTAAGGATGTTGTAACGCATGAAGAGAAGTATAAAAAGAGTCGTTGATAATCTTTCCTTTAAGTATGAGTTCTTTTATCTCGTCAAAACTAATAAAAAGAAGGCGATATTTTTCTCTCTCGCGTATCTGGCATTTGTTTTTTACGTTATTTACGAAATATATGATCGCGGCGCGTTCTATGGCTTGGCTTCGAACATATTTACGTTCTTTGTCGATATAGGGATAGTTTTCCTGATAACAGTGTTTTTTCTGGTTGTCAGGTCTCTGCATAATGATGAGAAAGGGCGAATAATTGAAAAAGACAACCTTCAAATAGGCACGGTTGTTCCAATAAATATGAACTTCTCCGAGGTGAAGGTTCAGTTCAACAGACATGACTTTTACAACCAGCCAAGAGAGATTGAAACTCTGTTGAAATGGGTCGATTTTAATAAGGATGATTATTTTAGAACGCACTACGGTTCACTCGATGTTCCGAAATTTTCAATTGATGGTTTGTCGCTTGAATCCGGAATTCTGAAGGTGAACTGCTCAAGTACCTCGTTTTTTGATATTACATTCACTCATTATTTCCCGGATTATCCGCTTTCGAGTAGTGATACAACAACAAAAGTGAACGAGAAAACCCTGAGAAGTCTGCTCTCGGCTGATATTGAAAGACACTATGCATCCAGTGAATTTTCGAAAGTCGGGAGCATGGAGTTTTTCGACTTATTGCCTAACCCCATCGGGATAACGGGCATCGTCGAGATTGCCATCGAAGGGGAAGATCCGTTGTATATTCTTCAGGCCCGACTAAGTGCAGACGCAGCGGCCAAAGATAAAATTCAACATTCTTTTGCCGGCACAATAGACCTGTTCCCGAATTTGTACAGAGAGGATGTGACCTTAAAGGACATGGTTGATACAGAGCTTTTTGATGAGGTTGTGGATCAAACCATAGGTAATAGTGTCAGCCTGAAGGTTTTGGAATCGGATGGGGGAATACTGCGAGAGAACAAGCTGCTTGGCTTGGTGATAAACCCTCTTTACCTCTATCAACCAGAGTTTTTTGTGAGGGTTAAATATACAGTTCCTGGCACCTACAGGCACTTGCCTTTGGTGTTGCAGTTAAAGCAAGAGGCTAAGGTTTTCAAAACCTGCTTGAGCAAGGGAAAGTCGTTGCCCAAGAGAAAGGGGAATCTTTACGTGTGCACTCGCGATTGCATGGATTCCCTTGTCGATAATGAAAAGATATCGACAAGGAACCTGTTTCCTGTTGGCTTGAACTTGCTGAAACATAGCGAGACATCGACGGAACATGCGCCTTCCGGAATGAATCCGCTACCAACGACGTGAGGCACATATGAAATTCCCCACTGTTACCGTCATTCTGGTTTTGGCTGCTCTGGCATTTGTGCTTTGGGATCAAACCCGCGAGCAGCCACAAGCGGTTGATGCAAGCCGGTTTACCAACCTCCAGGCGAACCCCGTAAAACTCAGCACAACGGTGGATTGGCTGAATACCCAGCTGCCGTCGCTGTGTGAGCAGGCAACAGGCAAGGCAAAGGGGGCTGACGCCAATGCTGCCTGCATTAAGCAAGCAAAAACACGGACCTCAACATGCCGGCGCAGCGTTTATGACGGCTTTCCGAGCGTTGTAGCGTCAGATGCTGTTTTTCGGGATGTGTCCATTACGCTGATTAACTGCCTTGTGCAGGATGCGTCACCTTAGCACCACCGGCACTCGGTGGTACCCACCCACTGGTGCCACTTCCCGTTCTGGTGGCTCGCCGGGTATCAAATCAATTGCCTGTACTGAAGTGATTATGGTTTGCAGCGCGATGCGCAATTCCCAAGTGGCTAGCAGTCTGCCTGGGCACACGTGCTTGCCGGCTCCATAGAGCAGGTTATTCGCTGCGTTGCCTTCAGGATCAAACCGGCTGTTGTCGAAGACAGATTCATCGCGATTGGCGGATGTCCAGTTCAACTTGATTTTTGCTCCGCTCGGAATATCACGGCCACCGATGTGAACGGGGCAGGTAGTTACCCGCCGGTTGGATACGAACGGGTTGTCGAGACGAAGGATTTCATCAATGATCGCTTCTACTTCTGTATTTGAAGCGCCTCGTATCCGCTCAGCAAGCTCAGGATGTTGAACCAGATGGGCGATGAGTACGCCAACACAGAGAGCGATGGAACCCAAATCACCGCCTGTCCAGTTGCGCAGAATGGAAACCAGCTCCGCCTCTGTCAGTGGGCGCCCATTCACCGTCTCGCGGCATAGTCTTGTAGTCAGATCGTCGGGAGCACTTGCGCCAGCAGCACGCCGAGGCTGGATAACTGAACGAATAATCTCATCAAACTGCTCGGCAACATCTGCCATCAGAACGTTGTCGCCAGAGCGGGTGGCGGCATGGTTTGCTTTCATCCATGCCAGCAGTTTTGGCTCTAACTCTGCCGGCCATCCCAGCCAGGCGCACTGGGCGCGAACGGCGAACACGGCACCTATGTCGCTTACAGCATCCAGCACTTCACCCCTGGGTAGCTCCGCCACCAACTGGCGAGCGACGCGTATGAAAACCGGAACGAATGGCTCCGCCGCTTCCCGGGAGAGATACCGCTCAATCACATTTCGGTAGAGTGTGTGTTCGTTTCCATCAAGCCCGTTCGGAACTTGCAGATAGCGAGAAACCTGGCTGGAGAAACGCTCGTGGTCCAGGGCAGCAGCCAAAACGTCGGCATGCCGGAGCAGCACCCATTCGCCTTTGATGTTTCTAACAACAGGATGCTTGGGGCGCAGTTCATCGGTGTAGGCCCTCAAATCACGGCCAACTGCGGACAAATCATCCGGCATGTGGTCTGTCATGTTGACTCCTTTGCCATCAAAATAACTTGCCCTTTCAGCATAAACCCAACGGCTTGAATCAAAAATGCGAAAGGACAAGACCTGACAAAAGTTACACGGATTGCTTCAGGCCTAAGTGAGTTGGCGTCCGAAACCATCACTGCTTTTGCAGGAGCGACTTCAGTGCCAGTACCGCGGCTTTGATCTCGCGCTCGTTGGCGCTGGCAAAGCCCATTACCAATCCGGTTCGGGCTTCCTCCCCAATAAAATGAACGCTCAAGGGTGTGCTGCCAAAGCCCTTGGCCCTGAGCCTTTGGCTGATGTCGGCGTCGTCAAAATCGCCCTCCAGAACCAGATGCATTCCGGCACTCTCCGCCACGGGTGTGACCAGCTCGCCCAGCTCTTCGGACACAAGCTTTTGGAAGTACGTCCACTTCTCCTTATAGAGCTGCCTCATGCGGCGCAGGTGGCGGGTGAACTGTCCGCTTGTAATGAATTCCGCTATGGTCGCTTGAACAAGCAGTGGCGTTTCACCGCCGGTAACTCGCTTGGCCCACAGGAACGCCTCCACCATGGATTCGGGCACAACCAGATACCCAACTCGGAGGCCGGGAAGCAGGGTTTTGCTGAAACTGCCTACGTACAAAACGGGGGTGTTATCGAATAACCCCTGAATAGCGGCGAAGGGTTTGTTGTGAAAGTGGAATTCGCTGTCGTAGTCGTCTTCGACGATCCAGGTCTGATTGCGTTGTGCCCACTGAACCAACGCCATGCGCTGCGCAATATCCAGAATTCCGCCCATGGGGTATTGGTGCGTGGGGGTGCAGAACAACAGCTTGGCAGGGCCCATATCCGCAAGTGCATCCACATCCAGCACCTGGCCTTTCAATGGCACGGGCAATATCGGGTTTCCATAACGCCCCAGTGCGTAACGGGCGCCGCGATAACCCGGGTTCTCACAGAACACCCGATCACCCGCTTGAAGCAGTACATCTGCAATCAAAGACAATGCCTGCTGTGCACCGTTGGTGATTATGATTTGATGCTCGTGGCAGCGCACTCCGCGGGATTCCCGTGCATATTCTGCAACGGCTTTTCTGAGGGGTTGGTAGCCTTGAATGCAGTCGTACCCTCTGAGTAGCCTGCGGCTTTCCTGATGATGCAGGATTCGGTTCCAGCTGCGGATCGGGAAGGCATCCAGATCTGGCAGGCCCGGCTGAAAGGGCAGGTTGGCGTCTTCGCCCAGTCGCATACTGTGTCTTGGCACGATGGGCAAGGGTGGCAGTGGCTCAGCATTACTTGGCGCGTGGGAGGGCGCCTGATCAGGTGTGTTCAGGCTGGCGCGGATGTCCTCATTAACGAATACCCCTTTGCCTGGACGGCTTAGCAGAAAGCCTTCCGATTTAAGCTGGTCATAAACCGCGTTCACGGTGTTTCTGCTCACCCCAAGATCGGTTGCCAGTTGCCTGCTGGATGGCAGTTGGCTGCCGGGAAGGTAACGCTGGTTGATAATCCGCTGGGACAGCTGCCGGTACAGTTGTTGTTGAAGCGGAGTTGCAGAGTCCAAACGAATATCGTTAATCACTTTGGCTGGTCCTACTAAAAATCATAATCTGGATCTTTTGATGGTATCAGATGTTTTCTTTAATAGCGGGGTACTTAACGAAAGGAACCTATAATGTCTTTGAAGGAAACCGACCCCTCTGCCATGTCTTCCCTTTCATGTTGCCCGCGCAGCCAGGTGAAGCGGGCCGCCAAACGTGCAAGCTATGAGCGTGCGGAGGCATACGCGCTGATAGACCGTTTAAAGACGGCCCACGTTGGGTTCGTGGAAGATGGGGAGCCCAGAATTATTCCACTGACTGCGTGGCGGCTGGGGGATGATTTGTATTTGCATAGCTTGAGCGGTGGCCGCGTGTGCAAGCGGCTGGAATCCGGTGCGCAGCTGTGTATTTCTTTTGCAGTAACGGAGGAGTGGGTGATGAGTAAATCGGCCTATCACCATAGCGCAAACTACTCATCACTGGTGCTGTTCGGAAAGGCCCAGCGAGTGCTGGATGACGTTGCATTCGACGAGGCGTTCAAGGCTGTTATCAACCAGCTTTCGCCAGGGCGTTGGGAACAGGTGCGCGCGCCCAGTGTCAAGGAGCGTAAAGCAACGGCCCTGTTCCGCGTACCCATTGAAGAAGGTGCGTTTAAAAGCCGGACTGGCGGCCCTAACGAGGAGCCGGAGGATATGGCGCTGCCTGTGTGGCATGGTACGCAAGCGGTGTAGGTTTCAGTATTTCTCTAATCCGCTATATAACCTATCTTGCAAGCATGCTAAAAGATGGCCGTCTCGGTGGCGGCCTTGCTCAATAGCAAATAGCCCCTCTATTAATTCATCAGGGTTTCAGCATGTCTGATAAGTTTTTTTTCAAAGGCCGGCAGGACGCACGGCAGCATCACACGGCCTACGGCGGTTTCAAAACTAACGCCAGTCAAAAAAGCGGTAGCAAGAAGTTTCCACTGCAACTGGTTGTAACCAGTGAGGAGCGCAAGCAAGAGGTTGAGGCGCTGGTGGCTGAAGCCCAGTTGCACGCCGACATTACCGTTGATGCCCGTGAGGGTGCCGTTGAATCCATAACGGAGCTTACCGCCATCTTGAATAAGGGCGGCACTGTCACCCAGGCCAAAACGCCTTCCCGAAACGACCCCTGCAGTTGTGGCAGTGGGAAAAAATTCAAAAAGTGCTGTGCCTGATACACAGAAATCCTTATTCACCGAAAAAGGAGTGCCCATGCTTATTTGTGGTGTTGAGCTCAGTGCCAGCGACGCCGTGGTGTGTTTGCTGAATCTGGATGCGGGACAGTTCACCCTACCCGAGAGCAACGTTCGCAAGATTACCCTGAAGAAGAACCATACCCGCAAAGATCTGCAGGAATTTCAGGCGTCTTTTGCGAAATTTCTTGCAGAGCATGATGTGAAAAAAGTGGCCATCAAAGAGCGCATGCCCAAAGGCAAGTTTGCCGGTGGTGCCATTAGCTTTAAAATGGAAGCGGCCATTCAGTTGATGCCAGAGGCGGATGTTGAGGTGGAGCTGCTTTCATCTTCAACCATTAAAGCGACACTGTCTGCCAAGCCGATGCCCATTCCTTTTGCAGCGACAGGGTTGAAGGTGTTTCAGGAAGCAGCCTTTGTTGCGGCTTATGTAGGGCATCTGGCGAAGTAGTCATTGGCTTGACTCTTCGCCAGATATTTTGAGCTCTTACTGTGCGGTTGTAACGTACTTCAGAATCTCGACCACCTGCTCGGGAGTTTGCGCCCACGCCATTGCGGATGCGTCTACTTCCTTCAGCGGGTGGATAATGTCGTCGTTGTGAAGAGTAACGTAGGGCGTGCCCATAGCCGCGCAGAAGCCGGCATCAAAGGCTGCGTTCCACTGCTTGTACTTGTCACCAAAACGAATCACTGCCAAATCGCACTGCTCCAGCAGCGTTTTGGTGCGAATGCCGTTTACTTTGGATGACTGGTGATCACGCCAGAATGCCACTTCCGGTTTACCCAGCATGTCGCCCGCTGCATCGCTGGCTTCGTGATTGGTAACAGGCGCAGTAAATTCCACCGGCAAGCCAGCGGCTTCTGCCCCTGCCTGAATCTGCTCACGCCAATCAGTGTGAATTTCGCCAGAGAGATACACTGTCCAGATCATGGAGTTCTCCTAAGTAAAACAGGTAGGGTGGTTTGAATATGCGAGACCCTATCATAGCCCAGCACTCTACAGAATCTCAGCCCGGTTAATCCCTATCGTCATCGGTCACTTTTGCCAGCTCGGCTCGGGTCTTCAGGCGCCCCTCGCGGCGAATCTCGGCGTTCTCAAAACGCTGTCTCTGTTTGGCGTTTTCGGGAATAACGGCAGGCACATCTACAGGTTTGTCGTTCTCGTCCAGCGCCACAAAAGTGAAGAAGGCCGAGAGGATATGTCGTGTTTCGCCGGTGTAACTGTTCTCCGCCACAACCTTGGCGCCGATTTCCATAGATGAGCCCCAACTGCGATTCAGAGCTAAACTGAACAGCAAGGTGTCGTTGCCTTTCGCGGGGGCGCGAAAATGGATGGAATCCACTGCAGCGGTCACACAAACACAGGTGGAATGGCGCTCGGCCACCACCAGTGCCAGGCGGTCGCATTTTGCCATGATCATGCCACCGAACACAGTTTCGTGAGAGTTCATGTCATTGGGGAAAACCTTGTACACGTGCTTCTCAATGGCAGAAGCGGATACGGGCTTGGGTGGCTTGTCAGGCATAAGATCCTTTCTCGATAATGGTATTAAGCTAAGGTTTATAGTGAGGCTACTCATAAGGGTACTACACCCTTTACGAAAGCGCGGGGCTGAGCTTGTATTTCCAGTGTTTGCGCCAATCATATATAGCCAGAGAGCAATTTTTAATCAGATGCGAGGAGTTCAATGGACTTCAAAGACTATTACGCCGTGCTTGGTGTGAGCGAGTCTGCCTCCCCCGAGGAAATCAAAAAATCCTACCGAAAGCTGGCACGAAAGTATCATCCGGATGTCAGTAAAGAGGACAACGCCGATGAGAAGTTCAAAGACCTTGGCGAAGCCTACGAAGTACTGAAAGACCCGGAAAAACGCGCGGAATACGACCAGCTTCGAAAATACGGTGCGCAGGCTGATGGATCTTTCCAGCCGCCTCCCGGATGGCAGAGTGCCTCAGGGTTTGGTGGTGGTGGATACACCGATGCAGATTCACGGCAATTCAGCGATTTTTTTGAGCAGATGTTTGGCGGTGGGTCTGGCCCTGGTGCTGGCGGTTTCCGGCAGAGCATGCGGATGCGTGGTGAGGACGTACATGCACGGTTAGCGCTGTTCCTTGAGGAGGTGTTCAATGGAACCGAAAAGCAGGTTTCCTTTGCGGTGCATGAAGCCGACGAGCATGGCCGTGTTATAGCGCGACAGAAAACACTGAAGGTGAAAATCCCCGCTGGAATGCGCGAAGGCCAGCATTTGCGCCTGAAAGGCCAAGGGTCTCCGGGCTCTGGTGGTGCTGCGCCAGGTGACTTGCTGATAGAGATTGAATTGGCGCCGCACCCATTATTCAGTGTGGAGGGGCGGGATGTGGTTGTGACCGTGCCGGTGGCACCATGGGAGGCAGCACTGGGTGCGACCATCACCGTACCGACTGTGGGCTCAAAGGTGAATGTGAAGGTACCCAAGGGAACCTCATCCGGGCGCAAGCTCCGCCTCAAAGGCAAGGGGCTACCGGGCAAACATCCAGGTGATCAGATTGTTGTGCTGCAAATCGCAATACCGGAGCAGCACTCTGCAGAAGCAGAAAAGCTATACGAGCAACTTGCAGAGGCCGAGAAGGCATTCAACCCACGCAGCAAACTCCATCTGTGAAGGGGAGAGTAAAGGATGAGTGATAGAAACAGTATTCTGACCGTTGAAGTAATGGATGAAAATGGCAGCACCTTTACCCTTCACGAAGTATGCGAACGAGGTGAGTGTCACGCTGAGTTTGTCATCAAACTGGTGAACTACGGCATTATTGCACCGCTAGAACCGGCTGCAGAGGCGCGCCAATGGTTGTTTGATGTGGCAGCACTCGCCCGGCTGCATAAAGCCAGACGCTTGCAGCGGGACTTGAAGATGAATCTGCCGGGCCTTGCGATGTCACTGGAGCTTCTTGATGAGGTTCAGGACATGCGCCGCGAGGTGGCGCGTCTTAGCCGTCAGTTGCAGCAACTGACGGACGAGTAATGTGATGCGTTGCTAAACCCCGGGTTATCGGTTTTCGTCGAGCGCCTTGATCTCGGCGTAAATCTTTTCTGCCTCCTCCGTTAGGGTGCCGTGGCTCCTCAGATCCCCATTACGCTGCGCATGCAGCGCTTTCTCCAGCTTTGCTTCGTACGCCTTCTGTAGTTTTTTCTTCGGATCGCCCTTTAGAAATCCCAACATCATCTCTCCTCACTTTTTGGTCAGTGGTCATAACGTTACGCAGGTTCTGTCTGAAAGTTCATAAGTTTTTTGAGTCTTTTTCTGGACAAGCTGCTAGGTTGGGATTAAATTCCCAAATACATTCTTGGGAATTTAATCCCAATTCATCGCGATGTATTACAGAGCAGCATTGGCCGTTGTCGGTCCGGGAGAAAAGCAATGAAGCGGAACACACTCTATTCAGCAATTAAAATGACCATCGCAGGCGCGGTTCTGGGATCTTTGGCAGCGTGCGGTGGCGGTTCTGATTCGGGCACAACGACTGCCGGTTCTAATGGCAGCAGCATGGGCCCGGTTTCCGGATTTGGTAGCGTGTACGTTAACGGCACACATTTTCAGATTAATAATGCGCAGTACCGAGGCGACGACGGCATAGAGCGGGAGACGCAGCTGGAAAAAGGCATGATTCTGAAGGTAACCGGCACCTGGGGGCGCGATGGCGAGGGCGAGGCGCAGTATATTTATTACGACGACACCCTGCGTGGCCCGGTTGACTCAATTACCTGGGATGAATTAACGAAAACCGGCGTTATTGTCGTCGCCAAACAAAGTATAGCGATCAACAACCGCACAGTGTTTAAAGGCGCAACGCCAGTGGAACTAAAAGCCGGCGTGGAGAGCACCACGGATAATTATCATGTTCGCATCAGTGGTTATCGCTTGGCCAATGGCGAGTTTCAGGCAAGTTTTGTGGGTGTGATGGACGCTAGTGCGCCTTGGCCATATGGGCGTTATGAAGTGGAGGTAGAGGGCGCTGTTTCAAACCTTGGCGTAGATACTTTTGAAATAAATGGTCTGGTTGTTAACTACCAGTCAGCAACGTTTGATGGCGGTACTGCGGAAGATCTTGCAGACGGTGTGATCGTTGAAGTTGAAGGCAAGCTGGAGAATGGCAAGCTGACCGCTGTCGAGATTGAATTCGAAGACGATATATTCGAAGAGGATGAAGACGTCGAAATTTCCGGGGCGATTACCTCGGCTTACGATTCAGAAACCGGGCAGTTCTACCTTAACGGAACACTTATTCAGCTCACCGACGATACTGACTTTGATGATGATATTACCGTTGAGCAGCTTACTGAGGGCGCGGAAATCAAAGTAGAGGGTGAATACCGCAACGGGATCATCGTTGCCGAAGAAATTGAAACCCGTGATGGCGATGCCCAACTGTCTGGCTTTATCGAAAGTAAAGAGCAGGGTGGGGAAGTCTTGATGGTCAGCGGTGTGCGGGTCACATTAACTGAAATCACATTGATTGAAGACGAAGACACCGAAGACGCTCAAGAATCTGTCGTTATGCGCAACCAGGATCTTGAAGGCCTGAACCTTGGCGATTATCTCGAAATTGAAGGTCGGGAAACGGCGGAAAACGGCGGCGGTTTGATTGCTTTTTATATTGAGCGTGATGACGGCGGTGAGTTGGAATTGGAAGGCAAAATCAGCAGCCTCACCGATACAACGGTCACCGTTATGGGGCTGGAACTTCAGACTGATCTTGACCTGGCTGGCTTCCAGGTAGGCGACGACGTTGAAATTGATTTTGAAGAAGTGAACGGTCAGTACCGCATCGTAAAGATTGAAGCCGACGATTAAACGCGTGTATCACCAATAGCAAACCGGGCCAGACCAACTGATAACACAGAAGGTCTGGCCTGTCGCTAAAAATGGGAATATAATCCCAATCATGAAAGAAGCCCTCTCCAACTCATTGCACCAGGCCCTGTTCCGCATTCTGCGACCTCTTGCGAGGTTGTTGCTGCGCAACGGCATTCCCTATGGTGAGTTTGCCGAACTGGTCAAGCGAGCTTATGTGGAAGCAGCGCTGGAGGACTTCCCGGGTGAACGGCGCAAGCCTACCGATTCGGGTGCGGCGGTTATGACGGGGTTAACGCGCAAAGAAGTTAAACGTCAGCGGGAGATTCTTGCGGGCCAGCACATAGGGAAATCTGAAGTGCTGCATGCCAACCGGGCATCTCGCGTAGTGTCTGGTTGGGTGCATGATGCCAAGTTTCAGAGCGCTGCAGGAGAGCCCGCTATATTGCCTTTTGATGGGGCATTGAGTTTTAGCGAACTGGCAAAAAAGTACAGTGGAGATATGCCCCCGCGTTCTGTGCTGGATGAGCTGTTAAGGGTTGGGGTGGTGTCTGTAGATAGTGACACCGGCAATTTGACTCTTACGCGCAGAGCTTATGTGCCGGTCGGAGACAGTCAGGAAATGCTCCAGATCTTTGGTGAGGATGTATCAGACCTTATAGCGACGGTGGATCATAACCTGGTCTGCAACGCTGGCAGTCAACGGCCGTTGTTCCAGCGCACGCTGACGTATAACAACATTCCACCGGAAGTGATGGAGGCTTGGCGCGCGCAGGCGGCAGAGCAATCCCAGAAAATGCTGGAGCAGTTGGACTCCTGGCTGGGTCCAAAAGACCGCGATGTCTCGGGCAACCAGGCAGCGGACTCACCTCAGGACTCCTATAGAACAGGCGTCAGTGTTTTCATTTTTGAAGAAGTTACTGTTGCAGAAACATCTCCACTCGGCTCTAAAAGTGAGAGGGCTTTATGAATTCCAGCAGCCAGCCTAAGTTTGTGTGTCGCTGGGAGCCTACCGAGCTTGCCAGCACTATATTGTCTTCTCCAAGTCGTGAAGTCGTCAGGCATTGGATCAGTGCGCTTGGATTTCTTGATGAAAATCTGCACCCGGTGCTGCTGTCGATGAATCATCTGAAAGAACCTTCGTTCAGCCAGCTGGTGCAGGCGGTTAATCCCGGGCTTTCCTCTTCTGTGGTTCTAAACGAGCTGCTACGAAAAGGCGTGGTTGAGCAGCTGGATAGCGGGCAAATTCTTCTCAGGCGCAGTACCTATATACAGGATGTGCCCAGCTTTGAGGTTTCGCCTGGAATCAGACGCCAAAAGTATAGACCCGGCGAGAACGCGGGGCGGCGGTACAGCGATGATACTTGATAAGGCGTCCGAAATTGTGATGCAACAGGCCTTTCCAAAATGGTGAGCACAATGAAACCGATATCCCGCAAACGTTTATTGACTGCACTGGCGGCTCTCTTGACTCTCGGGCTGTTCTCCGCCTGTGGTAGTGAGTTTAAAGTAGCGGATGGTGGCATTCGCGGCACCGGGTCCAGCGTGGGGCCGGTATCGGGGTTTGGTAGTGTTTTTGTGAATGGTGTGAAGTTCTCTACTGATGGCAGTGTGCGCAGTGATGACGGTATCAGCACCGAGAGGCAGCTTCATGAGGGAATGATCCTACGAGTTGAAGGTGAGTGGCGAGCTGACTCCACAGGCCGTGCCGAATCAGTTGAGTATGATGACAGTTTGCGCGGATCGGTAGTCATTGTTGAAGCTTGGAACCATGCTTCAAAAACTGCCGAGATCAGCATTCTTGGACAGACAGTCCGAATTGACTCACGAACAGTTGTGAAAGGAAAAGTGATCGAAGATCTTGTGACGGGTGACTTTGCGAGAATGTCTGGATGGAGGATGCCTAACGGCGATTTTCGGGCCAGCTATCTTGGGCTCCGCGCGCACCAAAATGTAAATGATTTCGATGATTTCAATGAAGTAGAGCTGGAGGGGCATATATCTGATTTGAACACCAGTCAGATGACCTTTGTCATCGGTACTCAGCTTGTCAACTATAGGAATGCGGAATTCAAAGGTATCGACGGTGCTGCGCTCGCTAATTCACTGGTGGTTGAGGTTGAGGGTAACTTGAGCCGTGATGGTGTTTTGCAGGCCAATGAAATAGAGCCGAATGATTTCCGGCGCTACCGTCAAAGCATGGAGACGGATATCGAGTTTGTAGGGCCTGTCACCAGCCCATTTGAAGAGGCCAGCAGCACCTTCACGATTAACGGGTTAACCGTCGAAGTGACGAGTGAAACTGAGTTTGATGACGGTATTCAGCGCAGCGATCTGGTTCAGGGGGCACTGATTCAGGTAGAGGGCAACTTCGTTTCTGATGGAGTTGTAAAGGCAGATGAAATCACCCTGCGTGAGGCGGATGTAGAGATTGAGGGCGGCAAAACCTCCGCGATAGATTACGAGAACAGTCAGTTGTATGTAGGTGGTGTTTTGGTGCAGCTCACGTCTCTGACGATTATCACTGGCGATGAGGAGCAACGTCTCAAGCTGTTGGATCTTGAAGCGGACTTGGTTCTAGAGGTTGAGGGAATCGAGCGCAGGGACAGTGAAGGCAGAGTCTTCCTTGAGGCAATTAAGATTGAACAAGACGATGAAACGCCTGATTTGGAATTCGAACTCTCGGGGCGAGTTACGGCGATTGTAGGGAACGACATCCGTATTCTTGGTGTAGATATGCGTCTTGATGATGCGACTGAATACGATGGGACTTCTAAGGCGGGCCTTAAGGAAAAAGTAGATCTGGGTGAGAACCCGATGGTAGAAGTAGAGTACGAGGCGCGCTCTGGCGCTTACTTTATTGTCGAAATTAAACTGGACGAGGCTGACTGAATTTTGAATTTCGGCGCCCCGGAAAACCGCCGGGGCGCCCCTCTTGAACCCCACCTGTTTTACCCTCTCCAACAAATCCCTGCATAAAGAAGTCCCCCTTTGTCGTCGGCTTTGCTACAACTGTTATAAAGAAGCATCTAAATGACAAAAATAAAGATACCCCGCTCGCCGGAGTAGCATGTTGAGGGATTGGTGTATGGCCTCTCGTTTCTTGAAAAATTTGTTCACCAGCAGGCTGTTTCGGCCAGTGTTTATTGTTCTGGTGGTGGCTGGACTGGCACAGGTTTTTATCAGTCAGTGGTTGATCACAAATCAGGTTGAGCGCTTGATAGACACCGCCGGCTCCGCACTTGAAACCAGCAGCGATCAGCTCAGTGAATCCTTTGAAGCTACCCGCGACGATGTTCGCCTGCGCTTGCAAGCCATGCGCGAAGAAAGTGTAAGGGAGCTGTCTGAAGAACTAACCCTCCAGCAGAGCCAGCAGCAGGAACGCGTGGCGGAGAATGTCCGCAATGCTGTTATGGCAGAGGCGCAAGGGCTGGCAGATGTACTGGCGGCGGTTGCTGCACCACTGATCTGGGACAGGGATATTCCACGGTTGACCGAGCTCGTGGAACTGGCAGACGCCCGGGAGTCTGTGCTCTTCGCTATCTATTTTGACCAGTACGGTAAACGCATGACCCGCTACGTTGATCGTACCGATGAACGGGTGCTCGCTCTGATGGAACAAGGTGACGGGGGCGGTGCGGCCAATCGGGTGTTGGACGCTGCAAGCCGTGATCCGAATGTTGTCATTATAACGGCAGACATCAAACCAAAAGGTTCGGCGATTGGGCAGCTGAAAATCGGGTTGGCATTGGATGGTATTAATCGCGACCTTGCGTCTTTAAAAGCAGAGTTCAGTGCTGCCCTTGCCAGCAGCATTGATGCCTCTAGGAAAACCCTTGAGGCTGAAACCGATCAGGTTAACCAGAGGCTTCAGCAGCAACTGACAGATATTGGAGCCGGCGCGCAATCCCATATCAGCAAGACAGTTGATGCCCTTCGCCGCGAAGCAGCAGGCTTGTCGTCGAGCCTGACACTGGTTGCGGTTAGCTCTATGGTTGTTCTTCTGATTCTGGTGGCAGCGGTGCTTGGAGGGAGCGTGTTGCCGAGGGTTCTGCGCCTGAATTCCGCCATCCGCGGCATTGCCGATGGGGAGGCAGACCTGACTCGCCGGGTGAACCTGAAAGGCAATGATGAGCTGACGGAGATGGCTCGAGGTGTTAACCAGTTTATTGCCCGCATTCAGGAGTTGGTTACCGATGTTAAAAATTCGGCGGAGGTCGCTGTCGGAAAGGCTCGGGCACAGGGTGAGGTCAGCCGGGATGCGGTTGCAGCAGTCAGTACACAGCAGCAGGAAGTTGTGGACGTATCTGAAACCATGGCGGCCATGTCCCACAGCATTGAGGGAGTTGCACAGAATATTCAGGAAGTAGCCGGAGCAGTACGAAGTGTTAGCGCTGAGAGTGATGCAACAGCGGCTATCTCCCGGGATGTCCTTAAGCGCCTCGACGATGTCGTGCTAAATGTACAGCGGGCCGTGGAAGCCGTCAGTGCACTGGATAAGCAAAGCACACAAATTACGTCGGTTTTGTCGGTAATAGGCGCCATTGCGGAGCAGACCAACTTACTGGCACTTAACGCGGCGATAGAAGCAGCCAGAGCGGGTGAGTCGGGCCGTGGGTTTGCTGTTGTTGCCGATGAGGTGAGAACTCTGGCAAGCCGAACTCAAGCATCCACTACCGAAATTGAAGCCATCATTGCGCAACTGCAGCAGGGCAGCAAACAGGCCGTATCGGTGATTGGCAAAGTATCAGAGCAGGTTGTGGAATCGTCTGCGGAGTTCCGCCGCGCCGATGAGCATTTTGACCAGATCAATCAGCTACTCAGTAGCTTGCAGGAACAGGCGCTGAACATCGCATCTGTGGCAGGGCAAGAGGGCCAGCAAGCACAAAGGGTGAGTGTAAGTGTGGAAGGTATTGCGCATACAGCTGAGGTAACTGTGGAAGCCATCCAGCGTTCCGATACGGCCAGTCTTGAAATCAGCGAACTACTGGTGGCCCTTCAGAGCAATGCATCCCAGTTCCGTGTTTAACGGAACCGGGGGCATTTTCAATGATGCATCAGGTGCAAAGCCGCGCACGCGCGCTTTGATATTCTTGCTTCAACCTTGATACCAGAGCCTCTACGCTGACCACATCGGTAATCTGGCTCACACCCTGGCCGGCGGACCAAACGGTCTTCCAGGCTTTGGCTTCATCATCCATTGGTTTCAGTTTTTCACCGTAATTGATTTCACCCGGCTGGTTTAGTTTGGCCATATCGAATCCGGCGGCTTCCAGGCTTTGCCTCATGAAACTGGCCGGCACACCGGAAACCGCCGGGGTATGAATAATATCGCTGGATTCCGACTCGATAATCATGTCGCGGTAGGCATCGTCGGCGTTTGATTCAGTGGTGTTGATAAAGCGCGTACCCATGTAGGCCAAATCTGCGCCCAAGGCTTGAGCCGCCAATATATCTTCACCGTGGGAAAGCCCACCGGCGAGCAAAACCGTGCCATCAAACACCTCCCGGATTTCGTGAACCAGAACAAACGGGTTGGTGGTGCCCGCATGACCACCGGCACCGGCAGATACCGCAATAACACCATCCACTCCAGCCTCGGCAGCTTTACGAGCATGCTTCTGATTGGTTACATCGTGGAACACCACGCCGCCATAGCTATGCACGGCCTCTACCACCTGGCTGGCAGCCCCTAGCGAGGTAATGATGATGGGCACCTGGTGCTTTACACAAAGTTCCAGATCGGCCTGCCAGCGAGGGTTGGAGCGATGTACAATCAGGTTGACTGCATAAGGAGCAATATTGGCATCCGGCTGTGCGTCGTTCAGTTTGCCGAGGCCTTCGTTCATCTGAACCAGCCACTCTTCAAAGCCTTCGCTTGTGCGCTGGTTCAGAGCGGGGAAGCTCCCAACAATGCCCTCTCGACAGCACGCAAGTGCCAGTTCAGGGCCGGATATCAGAAACATGGGGGCGGCAATGAGTGGCAGGCTTAAAGAATCCGCACGGAAGGCTGGAAGTGGCATGAGATCTCCTTAATTTATATTGGAACTTATGTAGGATATAGAGGATCTTAGCCTGCCTGAGTGATTGTGGGAATGTTCGCCTGCTAACAATTATCAGGTTACCTCTGCAAAATAAAAGGAGTTAAACATGGGTGAAGCAAAACGTCGTAAAGAAACCGGTGCACCGCCACCCCGGCAAACCCAGTCGAAAAAGCCGCTGGTTATTGTGGTGAGTGTGTTGGCTCTGGCTGCGATTGTTACTGGTGCCTTTTTCCTGACAGCCGCCCCGACGCCAAACTCAGATGAGTTGCCTGTTGCTGCGCCTAACGCGGAAGCCTTCCCGGCGGAGTTGGATCAGTATGGTGTTTCTGTCGGTGCGGACGACGCTCCGGTGGTTGTGCGTGAGTTTGCGGATTATCAGTGCCCGGCCTGCGGCCTGTTTGCGCCAGCCAGCCAGCGTTTGAAGCAGGAATATGTGGAGGCAGGGAAAGTCCGTTTTGTGTATTTCGACCTTCCCTTGCAACAGCACCAGAATGCGTTTCCAGCAGCCCAGGCTGCCCGCTGCGCCGGCGATCAGGGCGCATACTGGGAGATGCATGAACGCCTTTATGATTCACAAAGCGAATGGAGTGGCTCCAACGACCCGGTGGCCACCTTTGCGCGTTATGGTAAGGATCTTGGGCTTGAAGAGCGCCGTTTACGCCGTTGCATGACAACCGAGTTGCACCGGGAAGTGATCGAAGCGAGCCGTCGCGCAGCCATGCAACTGCAAGTGACCAGTACGCCCACCGTACTGGTGGATAACATTCGCCTGACTCGCCCGGGTTGGGGCCAGCTTTCTGCGATTGTTGAGCGGGAGCTCGCCAACGCTGAAAAGTAACTGCCTGATGCTGGCTTCGGCCAGCCCTGACTTGAACAAAAGCCTGAGTGGGTTAGAATCTTCGCCCTCTCTGGCTTGAACCTTCCAGATAAATACATTGATGCTCCGGATTTACGATCCGGCCTGCAGGAGATTCCCCATGAGCAACAACGTTGTTGTGTGCGCGCTCTATAAGTTCGCCGTTCTGAATGATTACAAAACCCTTCGCCACCCACTGCTGGATATCATGCACGCTAACGGTGTGCACGGCACTCTGTTGCTGGCCCGTGAAGGTATTAATGGCACCATCGCCGGAAGCCGGAGCGGGATTGATGCTGTACAAACCTGGCTGAACGCAGATGATCGCTTTGACGGTATTGATTACAAAGAGTCCTACGTAGATATTCAGCCCTTCAAACGTACCAAAGTGAAACTCAAAAAAGAGATTGTCACCATGGGCGTTGATGGCATCGACCCGAAGCGAATTGTGGGCACCTACGTGGAGCCGGCTGAATGGAACGCGTTGATTTCAGATCCGGATGTGCTTCTTGTAGACACCCGCAACCAGTACGAAGTGGAAATTGGTACTTTCGAGCACGCCATTAACCCCGCCACGGACACCTTTCGCGAGTTCCCGGAATACGTGAAGCAGAACCTCGACCCGGCAAAGCATAAAAAAGTGGCCATGTTCTGCACCGGTGGCATTCGTTGTGAAAAGTCCACGGCTTACCTGAGAGAGCAGGGTTTTGAAGAGGTTTATCACCTTAAAGGCGGCATTTTAAAGTATCTGGAAGATGTGCCGGAAGAGCAGAGCCTCTGGAAAGGTGAATGTTTTGTATTTGACGACCGGGTGACGGTCAATCATCGTTTGGAGCGCGGCGGTTATGACCAGTGTCATGCCTGCCGTCGGCCGATTACCGAGGCTGATAAAGAGCACCCGAACTATGCACAAGGCGTGAGCTGCCACAGGTGTATTGATTCCCTGAGTGACGAGCAGAAGGCACGCTTCGCGGAGCGAGAGCTTCAGATGCGACTGGCCGAGGCTCGGGGAGAGGCACATGTGGGTGGCGACGCCGCTCGGGTAATTGCCGAACGCAAAGCGCGCAAGAAGTCAGAACGGGAGCGCCAGGCCAAAAAAAGCTTGAAAGGTGAGCGTTCAAACGCCCCCGCTCCTTAATATTTGTTCATGCGCCTGAACTGACTATTCAAGGAGATTTCATGAGTTTTAAGAAAACCGTTGCCGTTATTGCCATCACAGCTGCGCCACTGGCCTACGGCCAGGATGCCAAAAACTGGGAAGGCGAGGCAGAGCTCGGTGTGCTTATGACTTCTGGTAATACCGAAGAAACCAACATCAACGGGCGCCTTGGGTTGGTGCATGAGGTAATAGACTGGCGCAATATTGCTGATTTCAGCTCTAACTACTCTGAATCCCAAAACGAAACCACAGGTGCCGATCAAACCACAGCCGAGAAGTATAAGGCAGCCTTGGAAACCAATTACAAGTTTGATGAAAGCCAGTATTGGTTTTTGCGCGGCACTTATGAGAAAGATCGCTTTTCCGGCTATGATTTCGAATCCACGGCTACTACCGGTTATGGAAACCGGGTTTGGCAGCGGGGTGAGCGTTCGTTCCTCGATCTCTCGGCCGGTGCTGGTTACCGATATAACAAGCTGGAAGTATTGAACGCCGACGGCGAAGACGTCGAGAAAGAGGCCATTGCGAGGCTGGCGGCTCAATTCAACTACGCGCTCTCAGAGAATGCGCTGTTTCACCAAAAGCTGAGCACGGAAATCGGACTCGATGAGAACAACGTGATCAGCCAGTCAGAAACGGCTATCAAGGCCAACCTGGTCGGCAACTTGTCAATGAAAGCAGCCTATCGGTTGAAGCACGTTTCCGATGCGCCTGCGGGTGTAGAGTCCACAGATACCGAAACGGCGATCACCTTGCTTTACGGCTTCTGAGGCAGGCTCAGCCTGATTACACCTTGTTTCTGAGCCCCAGCTCATCCGGGTAGGGGCTCAGGTACTGTTGCAGTTTCAGATAATCTGCCGGTTCCCTGCGTTGTGCCATTCGCAGTAATGTCATGGGCACAATCAGCGGCACTTCGCCGCGACCGTACGCGTTAATTTGTTCTATCAGAACCTTGCGATCTTCACCCTCCATGGCATCTCTCAGATAGCCCATCAGATGCTGCATCACGTTTATATGTGAGCCGCGACTTACCTTACCGGTCATGGCTTCCATAAAACCCTGGATATAGCGGGTGGCAATGGTTTCCAGAGCTTCTGATTTTAGATCGCTTAGCATTGGCCCCAGTTGCCGATAGATCTTTTCCGAGTGTGCCAGGAGCTGGAATTTGTGGCGGGTATGGAACTCGATCAGTGCTTTAGCCGTGAGGTTTTCGCCGGCAACATTTTGCATCCAGTCGTCGTAGGCAAACACACGTTCTACAAAGTTTTCCCGCAGTGCGTCATCGTTCAGCCGGCCTTCTTCCTCAACCGGCATCAGCGGGTAGGCGCGCATAAGAGCTTCAGCAAACATGCCTTGCCCGTCGCGTCGCACTACCTGGCCTTCCGGGTTGTGAACTTTGATGCGCGCCATACCGCAGCTAGGGGATTTGGCCATCAGAATGTAACCGCGCAAACTGGCCAAGTCTGGCATGATCCCGCTGGTGAAGTCCTGCATGGCACCGGTGTGGTCAGCAGTGCCTTTGGTTTCTGTCAGGCGCATGCCTTCCGGGTATTCGCGCAGATGAATGGCGGGGCGGGGGACACCCAGGCCAGCTTCCAGTTCAGGACAAATTGGACGGAATTCAAAATGCCGTGACAGCACCTCAGTGCAATAGCGAGAATGTTTGTGGCCACCATCATGACGGACTTCTTTGCCCAACAGACACGTGCTGATACCTACAGGAATGCCGCTCATGCATTTCTCCGTTTTAGTTGACGCTTCTCGCTGATTGCCAAAGTTGTAGCGTAGATCTCGCGAACATTCGAGGCAAATTGTTCAACGGAAAAGTCTTTCGAAAATGCCAGAGCTTGTTCTGAAAGTGTGTTTCTCAATTCCTCATCCTCCAGCAATTTTTTTACCTGAGCACACCATAGATCTTGTCTCTCGGGCGTTTTGAAGCCATTTATACCGTGTCGCACAACGTCGTCGATACCACTGGAACGCACCGCAACCACAGGCAAACCGGCAGCCATAGCCTCCAGAATGACCATGCCTTGAGTTTCAGATTTGGAGGCAAACAAAAAGGCGTCACCCAAACGATACCACGTTGCCATTTTCTCCGGCGGCACAGCACCAACCAATGTGATCTGATCTTCCAGTCCCAGTTCTTGAATTTTGTTTTGCAGGCGCTCTTTTTGGTGGCCTTCGCCGATCATCAGAAAGTGAAAGGGTTTAGTCGACTCCTGATGTAGCCTGCCGATGGCCTCGATCATGAAATCGATGTTTTTCTCGTTCGATAATCGCGACACGCTGACGAAAACCGTTTCATTCTTAAGGTTCAGAGTCTGTCGGAGTTCTGTGATCTCCTCATCCGTTACCGCTTGAAATCGCGTGTACTCAATGCCCGTAGGCTGCACAAAGGTGGGTGTTTTCACGCCAATCATGCGCAGATATTCCTCAGTGGAATAGGTGGGTACGATAACGCCATCGCATTTATTGGCGAAGCGTTTGATAAGAGCGTGGGATATCAAGTTGCGGAAAATAAGCCCAGGCAAGGGTACGAAGTGTGCGTAGTGCTCAAGCCGGGTGTGGTAGGTATAAATGGCCGGCACCTTCAGGCGGCGCGCCATGAACAACCCGAGCGAGCCCAGCCAGAAAGGGTGGTGCAGGTGGACTATATCTGGATGAAAGGCGCGCACACGTTTGCGGATACGACCAAGAAATATGTTGGCCAGGCGGAACTCTCGCTTCTCCCCCATGGCAAGCAATGAAGGTACCCGCAGCGCATGTTCTTCTACTACGGGTTGATCTTTGTAACGCGGTGCGACTACTAAAAGCTTGTCGCCAAGCTGCTCCAGCCCCTTTTTTAGTCGCGCAATGGAAATAGGCACGCCGCCGATGAAGGGTAGATAATTATTGGTGAACATGGCCACCCTTAAAGGTTTGTTCAGCCAGGGCGTAGGGTCCAGGTTGTAGTCGGGGTAGTAGTCCTTGCCAATGAAAATCATGGCGTAGAGTTTGATAGTGATGGCGGCAAACACTGCCACTATAAGAATGAAATTAAGGTAGCCGGCATAGAACAGTGAATACACGAAGAACCAGAGGCTTTCGAGCTGTTTGAGTATAGGGTGTTGGCCAACTTCCAGTTTTCGGAGCGTATGGCTGACCTCGCCCTCAGGGCTGACGCTGACACGCACGTAGTGGTAAAAACTGGTGTCGTTGTTCAGTATTAAGCCGCCGGCACCCCCCGTGGTGACGAACAGCGTGTTGCCCAGCTGTTTTTCAGAATACAGCGAGAGGTTGGAGGAGAACACGAATTTAATGTTGTGTTTTTCAACCATCTTCAGGAGTGCATCACGAAACTCCGGCGGCTCAAGATAATCTTCGGGCTGATCAAGCAAGGCATCTTCTACTGGCTTTAATAGCGGGTGGCCAATAAACAGGATTCGTGCCTTTGAGGTGTCTTGGCTCAGGAGATCTTCCAGCCAACGCACCTGCCACTCCCAGGGCGTTTTTCCAGTACTGTCGAGAAAGATAAGCCGGCTGTTGCCCGCTTGAATGCTATAGAAGTGCGGGCCAAAGTGGTCATAAAAGCGGAAGCTGCCAAAGTTGTCGAATTCATGGGCGCCGAATGTGAGAAGGTAAGGAATATCCAGGTGGCGGAGACTTCCATAGAGCGCGCGATACTTGTCCTCGCCGCCGCTGCTCACTGCGTTGCCGGCAGAAACCAGAAAGTCCGTTCCCGAGGTGTTTAGTTCCGGAATAATGCGATCTTCGAAAACCCCAACCGAGTTGTTGATATTTCCCAGCACAGCAAAGCTGAAGGCCTGATCGTTTGGGACGTTGCGCTGAATCTGCTCCACCTGGGCAGTATGCACGCCCGCAAAATCTTCCAGAAATACGTTCAGGTAGGTTTTGTAACCCAGGAGAAGAATGACGGTCAGCAGGCAGAGATAGAACAGTAACTTAAGTGGATTTCGAAACATTATCCGGATTTCCTGCGGCGTTTAATGAGTTCTTTCTGCAGCACGCCCAGGCCGATGAACATGCCGAGATAGATAGTTATCAGGCGCCAACTCACAATAACCAGAATCAGATGGTTTCCTGAGAGAATGCCGCTGAAGAAACTTCCGAATACACCTTCTGAAATACCCGATGCGCCCGGGGTTGGTGAGAAATACATTATAAATGTTGTCACAACCAGAAGCCCCAGCGACATCAGGTAGTCGATATCGTACCCCAGGCTATGAATCAGCAGAGCAGGGAAGCTGAACAGGCTCAGCAGGAATACCGCTGTAAATAGAACGGAAAGCACTACAAAGAGCGGCTTGCCCTGCAGGTAGTCCCCAAAACTGTGGGAAAAGCGCAGCATCTCTCGCTTAGCCTTGAACTGCCAATGCATATGGCGAGTATCGGTTATGAGTTTCCAGCGATTGAGAATCCTGAGTAGCCCACTGAAGGGCCCGATAAGCCAGCGTGTTCGGAACAGAAGAATGACGAAAAAGCCCAGATATATAAGGATGAATATTGCTAATGCCATGCCCAGATCACCTGTGATGCTCTGGCCATTAAACGCATCCAGAGTCAGCAGAAAGACGGGCGTTAGGGAGAAAATGAAAAGCACCGCCAGCACGGTCCTGATGGTGGTTGCAGCCGTGGCTCTGCCCACCGGAACCCCATGGCGGTGCAGATACCATATCTGAGCGAAGCCACCACCGGTGGCCATAGGCGTGACGTTGGAAAAGAACAAGTTGATAAAAACCAGACGGAAAATAACGGGAAAGGATAAGTGGTGGCCGAGCGCACGCAGCGTGAAATGCAAACGTAAGCCATCAGAAACGAAATACACCAGCAACAGCCCAGTGAGAGCGGTGAGGGTTTGTGGTGCAATCAACCGGATATCGAAACTGATGCTCTGCCCTGCGAACTGGTCGTACACGGCGTAAAGCCCTGCCACCGTGAGCGCGATAAAGAGCAGGCTGAACAGTGCGAGGCGTTTTGCAGAAGCTGGATGCTGATCGTTGGTATTAATGTGTTCGTTCATGGGCTGCCCGTCAAAGATGGACGGGCAGTTTACAAGACTCTAGTGACCGTAAACCATCATGGTGGTATCTGTAATGGCGAAATCGGTGAAACTAACGCTGCCAATACTGGCCTGGCCCACTTTGAATATGGGCATGTCGATATCAGCCCGGAATTCGACGTCGTGAATCGAAAGGCCGTCTTTTCCAGTAGCGGCGCTGGTGCCTCGGGAGATTTTTGCCGTTGCGCTCGCCATTCCGAAGTGACCCAGCGTGTCGTTGCCGCGCCGGTTATGAATTTGCAGGCCTTCAATTCTCACGGCTGCAAAGTTAAACACAAAGATTAAATCTGCAGCATCCCAATTCAGGCTTCCGTTCGTGACTTCAAAATGGGTATCGAGCTGCAACTCGGCTCCGGATACCTGGTTGCCATTGGCCAGAGTGCGCGTGGTAGCACTATCGTTTCGGATAACCAGATCTGTAGGGCCTACGTAGCCTTGCAGCAATACATCAGAAAACAGAGTGGCAGTGCCTTCTGTGCCAGTGGTCGTAACGCTTCCTACGGCGAGCTCAAAATCTATCGCTTGAAGGTAGTCGGTCAAACTGGTTTGGGCGCCATCGTTGGTTGCACCCAAGTGAATAACCAGATCGCCGCTATTGAACTGCTTGCCGAACTCACCATTAACGGAATATTTCGCCAAAGCATCGGCTACATCGGGATCGGTGGTGCTAAGCAGCCCGGCATTTGCCCGGCGCGCAATTTCTGAGAAACCGTGCTCAAGAACTTCACCGGTGCCAGCAATATCCACTGTAAGCTTCAGGTTATCCAATGTGGTGTCGTTGTGCCCGGAAAGCCGCATGTTGTTCACACTTAGTGTGCCCTCATCCGTCCACGACAGGCGATCAATGTTGATTTTGGTTTCCAGTTCGATGGTAATGCCGGCCTGGCCCGATACGCCCGACAGTGTGCTGTCATCCAATGGCAGAAATTCGGCCATGGCAGTAGCAGGCAGGGATAGAGCAAGTACCCATAATGAAAGCGCTGTTGATCGCGTGGTGCGGCGACAGGTGTGCGGATGAATCATGACGGCCCCGGCTTCATGGTTTGTTTTGTTGTTGTTAGCAGGGAGTCTTTGCCAGACTCCCGGGCCGCAGGGGACAGCGTAACCAATGCAGCGGGAATAAGGTTTTGTTACATGTTGTTACGATAAGTAGGAAGCAGCGATATGTCTGTGCGCTTGGTCACAGTTGGAGGGTCGGCTTGGAATATGGTCTGCCTGCTGGGCTGCCGCCTCTAGCTGGAGCTCAGGGCCCTTTGAATCATTTCTTTTTGGTGCTCAGCAAACTCTCGAATCAGAGCCTGAGCCTGCTTCACATCCCGCGCTAGAACAGCCTGCGGAAGGCGGGTAAAAAACTGACTTGTCTGGGTCAGGCCATGTCGATAACGCTCGGCACTCAGATAATATGCGCGACTAACCGCTGGCTTGAAGTTTGAAAGAGCCTCTGTGAGATAAGTGTTACCTACTAAATCACAGCAAGCCTCCATCACCTCAAAGCTGGCTTCCACTACTGCCGTAATATCTGCCGATGGTGCTCGCATTTGCTCCACTGCCTGAGAAACAACGGCCATCACTCGATCCCGGTCGCTTTCCTGCCAACGTTCGCATAGTTTAGCTGCCAGCATCATCAGCAGGTGCATGTAAACGTCGTACAGCTCAGACGCATGTTCAGCATCCAGTTTTGAGGCAGATGCGCCTTTTCTTGGGGTGATTTCCACAAGATGCCACCGCTCAAGGGTGTAAAGCGCTTCTTTTACCGAGGCGCGGCTCACCTTGAGCTCGGTGGCGAGAGTGGCTTCCTGGATGCGTTTACCAGGCTGGATTTGCCCGGTCATGATGCGCTCTGCCAGATAGTTGGCGATCTGCTCTGCCAGGGTGTTAGGCACCTTGAAATCCATACAGGTTCTCTGAAAGCGTTTTGAAAACTGGCAGGCCGGGAACAGGCACGGAACCAGCGGGACAGGTTGTGGGCGCAAGTTTATCATAGCTTGTGCGCCGCTTTTGATCTGCGTTGCGGAATGACCACCCCTTGAAATTGTGCAGACGAGGACGCAGGTATACAACCTGAATTCTCGATAGCAAATAAGGGAAGCCCCATGCCCAAGCATTTTGAACAAGCCCCCGGACTATACGAAGAGCCGGTTCCAGAAACGGAAGGCTATGTATTTAACCAAACCATGCTGCGCATTAAAGACCCTGAGCGCTCAATGGACTTCTATACCCGTGTGCTGGGAATGCGGTTGGTGCGCAAACTTGATTTCCCCGAAATGAAGTTTACGCTCTATTTTCTTGCCTACCTTGATGACCGCCAAGCTAACTATGTGCCTTCAGACGATGGGCATCGAACCACCTACACGTTCGGGCGCGAGGCAATGCTGGAGTTGACCCACAACTGGGGAACTGAAAACGACGCTGACTTCGCCTACCACAATGGCAACGATCAGCCACAGGGTTTTGGCCACATTGGTATTGCAGTACCTGATGTTTACACGGCTGCCGAGCGGTTTGACAAGTTGGGGGTTGAGTTCGTCAAGAAGCCCGACGATGGCAAGATGAAAGGCCTGGCTTTTATCAAGGATCCGGATGGCTACTGGATTGAGATTCTGCAGCCTAATATGCTGGAAAAGCAGCGCAAGGATAGCTGATCAGTTTGACGTTGCGGTGCCGCTTGCAGGAGCGGCACCGGGCTTTCCTCCATAACGCGAGGCCACAATAACCGCCGCAGTGAGTATGAATGCGCCCGCAATTCCTACCGGCCCCAGAATCTCTCCCAAAATTATCCAGGCGAGCAAGGCAACGAACAGTGGCTCCAGCGTAACAATAATGCTGGAGAGCGTTGCTGGTGTGGTTTTCATTCCTGCAAAGAAGCTCACATAGCCAATGCAGGTGGGCACAATGCCTATCACGGCTACCATCAGCCAGTGCCTAATCTTAAGCTCTTCAAGCCCCTCAAACCCGCCACTGAGCACTACCACAGGAAGTAGGATGAGTGCGGCCGTAAAAAAACAAATGAATGCTGTGGTAAAAACGGATGTGCCGGTGGAGCTGTAGCGACTGGTCAGGGTGAAACCCGTGTAAACCAGCGCGGCCAGCAGTGCCATGAGAATACCGGCCAGGCGCAGTGTACCGCTGGTATCCATATCACTGAACACCAACATTGCGGTGCCCATAACAGCAGTCATCAGCGCCAGAACAGTTATCAGGCTTGGCTTTTCCCCCAGTAACGGCGCCGAAAGCAATGCGACCAACACCGGCGGCAAGCACAGGGCGATCAATGTGGCGATACCCGCGCCGGTTAGGTCCACGGCCAACAGATAGCTGCCTTGATAGATGGCTTGGAAAAGACCAAGCGCTGCAAGCGGCGCGAGAGATCGTAAACTTAGCTGCCGCAATGAGCTGCCTGGCGCATTGGTAGCAGCTTTTTGAAGTTGTCGTTGTTCCCTGCGCATCAGTACCCAGAAGAATGGTAGGGCAACGGCCAGCCTGAGAAAGGCCAGGGTGGTAGCTTGCAGGTCAGTCTCGGTAAACAGAAACTTTGCAACTATTCCCGTTGTCGCCCAGAGCAGGGCGGCCAGGGCGATCAGTAGAGCACCTCGAATCATTCTATAACCAGTACGATGAGTTCTTTCGGGCCGTGGACACCGTAAGCGAGAGTTTGCTCAATGTCCGCGGTTTTGGATGGCCCGGAGACTAACAAAGCGTTTGTCGGCATGCCAGAAGCCCAAATCTGTGCTTGCATGGCCTCGTGAAAGGTTGCGTAGAGCTCGGAGGCTTCCAGTACCGCAATATGGATGGGCGGAACAAGGCTCATCAGGCGAGGCTCGTCTGGAGTGGGCCACAGGATCAAAGACCCTGTCTCGGCTATGCCGCCCCGGGTGGAGGTGATGCTGGCATCAACGTTGTTGAACAGGTGAGGCTGCCAGCTTTCAATGGGTTCGTCATAGATCAGCAGTTCCGGCAAGTCATCTTGTTCGGATTCACGTAACCTGCGGCCAATTTCGTGTGCTCCGGGAACCAGCAGACAGCGGGCATCGCGCGCGGAAAGGATGTCGGCAAGCTGAGCAACCCAGGAATCCCGCGTGCAACTATGTACTTCCCCGTGCACGGACTCAATGGTCTTCTGGAATTGCTCAATCCTTTCCGCCACAGAGGACACCGGCCGCTGCAATACTGAAAAGTCGCACTCTGGCACGCTTAACTCGCCACCGCTTCGGTTTCGCAGGCGCTGTAAAATGCTGTCCCGGGCGCTCATTGGTCGCGCTCCTTCATTTTTTGATGGAGTGTTTTGTTAGCTAGCTTTGGTGCCGTTCGATATTTTGTCCAGCCCCCAAGCTGCCCGGGTTGTAGCATACGCAGGCGGGCGGCCACTGCAGTACCAAACCGGTAAATGCCCGGCCGCGCATGCATCCAGCTCCAGCCTTTCCAGATCAGTGCTTCCAGGGTTCCACGTTTCGCTCCATGGCCTCGCACTTTAGCGGGGTTAAGTTTGTCGCCATCCACGGACTCCTGGCGCAGGCGTACCAGTAAATCCGGAATCGGAATTTTAACCGGGCACACTTCACCACAAGCACCACACAGGCTTGAGGCTGTTGGCAGGTGCCGGCCTTCATCCAGCCCGATCAGGTGGGGCATCAGGATTTTGCCGATTGGGCCGGGGTAGGTGGTGCCATAAGTGTGGCCACCCACGCGGGTATAAACCGGGCAGTGGTTCATACAGGCGCCGCAGCGAATGCAGCGCAGGGTGTCCAGCAGCTCGTCATCCTGGTAGATGGACGAGCGGCCGTTGTCGACCAGCACCAGGTGAACCTCTTCGGGGCCGTCGAGTTCTTCAGGCTTGCGCGGGCCAGAGATCATATTGAAGTAGGTAGTGATGTGCTGCCCGGTGGCGGATCGGGTAAGCAGGGCCAGAAGTGGCACCACATCCTCCAGAGTGCCCACCACCTTTTCTATACCGGTAACCGCAATATGGCAGGGCGGCACCGTGGTGGTCATGCGGCCGTTGCCTTCATTTTCCACCAGGCAAAGCGTCCCGGTTTCAGCCACTGCAAAGTTTACACCTGTAACACCCACATCGGCATTCATGAACCTTTCACGTAACTGCTGGCGGGCGCTGGCGGTGAGGTACTCCACATCGCTGGACAGATCAGTACCGGTTTTCTCGTGCATGAGCTCAGAAATTTCACCGGTATTCTTGTGAATCGCGGGCATGATGATGTGAGACGGTGTCTCGCCGGCAAGCTGGACGATGTATTCGCCCAGATCGGATTCCAGTGCTTCAATACCGTGTTCTTCGAGGTAATGGTTCAGCTCCATTTCCTCAGACACCATGGATTTACCTTTGATGACTGTTTTGGCATTCCTGGCTACACAAATATTCCGCACGATCCGGCAAGCCTCGTCGCCATCAATTGCCCAGTGCACCTTGATACCGTTTGCGGTGAGCTTTGTCTCAAGCTGCTCCAGTAAATCGGGCAGGTTTGCCAGTGCCCGCAGGCGGATGTTGGCGCCCAGTTCTCTTAAGGCTTCCAGGTCCATGCCTTCAAAGGCGTCTTTGCGCTTGCTGATAAGCCCGTCCATAGCCCTGCGGAAATTCTGGCGTAGTTTGGGATCTGCAATGGCAGCCTGGGCACGGGGGTGAAATTCTTTTACATCAATGTGGTGTGGGTTTGCTGATGATTCAGAGTTCATGACTCGCCCCCTTTTCCGGGGTTAGTGCGATTCCAGAGAAAGCTCAGGATGTGCTGGCCAGCCAGGGGTTTGCGATTCTTCTCTGCATAGCCGGCAATGTTCATAAGACAGCCGCAATCCGTTGTCACAAACTCACCGGCGCCAGTATCGGTCAGAGTGTCTACTTTTTCGCTGACCATGGCCCCTGAAATCTCCGGGTGGCGCACGGCAAACGTGCCACCAAAGCCACAACACTCTTCCGCCCGGGTTTGCTCAACCAGGCTGACATTGTTGAGTTGACCAATGAGCCGGGGGCCAACTTCCGCAACGCCCATCTCCCTGCGAGCTGAGCAAGAAGTGTGCATTGCAACCGTGGTGGGCTCACCCACGTCTTCCAGTTTTATATGGCAAACGTTCAGAAGAAAATCCGTCAGCTCCCAGGTTCGCGCGGCAATGTCGATGGCTTTGGCTTCCTGGCGGGTGTGCTTGAACAAGCTGGGGTAATGCTTTCGCATCATTCCGCCACAGGAACCGGATGGCACAACGATGGGCCAGTCCTCCGGGAACAGGTCGAGCTGGGCCTTAGCAACCGCCCGGGCTTCATCATGATAGCCAGAGGTGTAGGCCGGCTGGCCGCAACACGTTTGGTCTTCGGGAAAGCAAACCTTGATACCTTCGCGCTCGAGCAGTTGTATCCCGGCCATACCCGCATCGGGGTAGAACATGTCTATCAGGCAGGTCGCGTAAAAATAAACGTGGGAAGGTTTTGGCGGGTAAATCTTGATGGGATCTGCCATAGCGTGCCACTCGAGCTGGTTATCATTGTTGTCCAGCAATCATAGAGGGGCGGCCGGGGTGTTGCCAGACGACTTTTGTTTGAGTAGGAATGGAGAAGAGAGCAGTGGTTGAAAAATGGCGGCTGGAGGCCGCCGTCTGACACGATCTAGGGCAATGTTTATTTTACCGTTAACCGCTCAGCATTTTTTTCTACAGTGCGTGCGCCTATACCTTTAACGTTGGATAGCTCCTCAGGTGTTTTGAAAGGACCATTGGCATCGCGGTAAGCGACAATAGCTTCTGCTTTGCTGGCGCCAATGCCGTCGAGGTTTGCCAGAGTGGCTACGTCTGCGCTGTTGATATTAATGATTGGCTGCTCTGCATAGGCAAACCCCGTTGCCAGGCTGAACAGTAGAACGAGTGTGGCGAAAAAAGATGTGTGCTTCATGCAAGTGACTCCTGAGACTAATTGTGTGGTTATGGTTTTGAGTCAGGGTGCAATGCAGCAAAAGCAGGGGTTCTGGCGTTTTGGGTGGAGATCAAATACGAAAAAGGTGTGAAGGAATGTCTGGGAAAAGCAGTGCACGGACAAGGATTACATTCCATGTATCCCTTGCTCCGTGGCTGACCCCCGCCTGTTCCTTCAGGCTGCACTCTTCCTGAGCGCTTCATCCCTGGTCATCCTTGAAAGCCCATATCCTTCGGGCAGTTCCAATTCCTTTCGACCGTTCAACATCCCTTTGATCGCCCCAAATCCTTATGGGCGCTCCGGTTCCATGGAGCATTCATCCCTGTGCCAACGTTCCTTGCTGGCTTGTCATCCCTGACACTGCTTATTCTAGCGACAGGGTGTTTGGGGGGTACGGGAGATTGGCCCATTGGCTTGTGAGACATTTCCTACAGGCCTCGTAGGTATAAGCCATATTCGCGAAAGCGATATGCTATAGCGAGTGTCCCAGCAGTCCCAGAACGCCAAGGGTAATCAGGTAGCCTGCAACGATGTAGTTGAGCAAGCGGGGGAATACCAGAACGCCAATGCCTGCACCCAAGCTGATTAGCGGGGCAAGTTCCAGGTGAATCGTCATAACTGTCCTCAGTGATTATTTTTTGAAAAATGAAAGAAATCCGCCGGCGGCGATCAGGGCGGCACCACCAATCAGATACCACATAGTATCGTCAGTGAAACGCCCAGTAAGTGTTTCGCTTATCTGATCGCCAACTGACTGGGTTGATTGATAACCAAAAAAGAGCAGGGCGATGCCTACTACGAGTAACACAATACCTACGAGTTTCGAGCTTCCCATGTCGTGTTCCTTATTTGTGTGCGAGTTTGTCTCGTGCCGAAAGCTTGGCACCGAATGTTTTCATCGGCAACCTTGTGTTTCTGCGCGTCGTGAAAGTGAGTTGGCTCGAGTGAAGACAAGGGAGATCATGTCTCTACAATGGTTCCCAGTTTTAGAAAAGGCCCAGTTGGGGCTGCTTTTCATTGAACCTCAGGGCATCCAGCCCATCCACGCGAGCGCTTAAAAGTTCAGCCCAGATTTCCGTGAGCGCAAGGGCGTCGCCAATATCCGGCATGTGCAGGAAAAAATAGGGGCGCCGGTTTTCCTCAATCCATGTGGCTACGCGTTCAACCCAGGGTGCCAGGTAGTACCGGTTGGCTTCCAGATTCGGGTGACCGATGTAGCGGATTACAGGCTCTGCATCGCCGGGAAGTAAGTGCACCGGCACTCGGGGTTTCTTGCGTTGGGCCTCTATGGTGACTTCGTTGTCTGGAGTGGCCGCAAACAGGGCCCGGGTGTCCATGCATACGCGTGCGATATTGCGCTCTCGAAGGCCACGATTCAGGATTCTTTCAGCCTCGCCCTTGCTGAAGAAGGCGCTGTGACGAACCTCTACAGTGCATGTCAGTGGTGCTGGCAGGGCATCAATAAATTGCCATAGATTATTCAGATGCACGGGCCCAAATGCGGCAGGTAGCTGCAGCAAAAACGGACCGAGTACATCCTCCAGTGGTGCGACAATAGTCAGGAAATCCCGCATGTCCGCGTCTACGCCGGATAGCAGCCGGTCGTGGGTGATGTTGCGGGGAAATTTAAGCAGAAAGCGAAAGCTGTCTGGCACCTGGGAACGCCATTGAAGGCACTGCTCGCGGCTGGGTGTCGCGTAAAAGGTTGTGTTGCCCTCCACACAGTTAAAAATCCGGCTATACCGGCGCAGCGGGCTCGTATCTGACGGTAGCCGACTGTTCCAAGCGGAGTGTTGCCACTGAGGGCAGCCAAGAAAGTAGGGGAGTGCCATTGTCAGTGGTTCCGGGGGATAAGGCTTTAAGTTTGCCCTATAGCTTACCGTATCCCGATTGGCTATGCCGCCTGCCACTTAGCTTGGCCACCAGAAGGCTCAAGGCCCGGAACAGCGCCATCAACACCGGGGCCAACAACCATAACAGCCAGCTGCCGATGTATAGGGCAGGGATCAGTAGTAGCAACCAGCCCACAAACTGAACCGCCAGCACCGGGTACCCGAGTACATCCGCCACACCTGCCAGCAAGTCGTTTATCAGGCTGGGGTGGGTAATAACGAGGTAGCCTGCCCCGACAATCAAGGGCCACTTGGCGTATCGAGCGCTGCTTAGCACCATTTTCCCGCTGCGGGTAACCCGTGCGGCCAAAGCGGCGGAGCGAGTGCCCCGGCTTGCACTCTTTGTGGTGACGGCTGCAACACGGCCAGCCTGGAGCACTTTCACTGCACTGGCAAAGATCAGCATGTCCACCGAAGCCCAGCCAACGTCGCTGGCTGTGATCTCAGTTCCAGAGCGGTAGTTTCGCTCCAGATCACGAATGCCGCTGGCAAAAAACTGATTCAGCCCTTCAAGCACCCGTTCGGTGCCTATCCATTGAGTCTTGCCTTGGTTATCGACAATAAATTGACCAAGAAAATCGTGGCCTTCACTTTCAATAAAATTGATGGCGTACCAGCCTCGCTCTTCCGGCGTGAGATCTTCGTTCTGGTTGGCGGGCGGGGCGCCTGGCTCCAATGGCTCTGTTGGTTCTGGACCACCGGCAAAGTACCGCTTTGCGGCCTGATACTGACGAGATGCTTTGTTTATCCATTCAATGGTGCTGATGGGCTGGCTTACAAAGTGCTGAATCGGGGGGAGAACATCTTCACCATACCGGCGCAGAATATTCCTGAACCCCGGCTCTTCCGCATAAATCGGAAACAGGTTACGGGCCATCTCAGGGTAGCTCATGAAGGCAGCCTGAGCCTTTAAAAGCAAGAGAGGGTCGTCGGACATATCCAACAATATGGCCTGTATCTCGACGGGCTCTTGATCAATGCCGGGAAAATCACCGAGTACGTCAGCGGCATGAAGGTTAATCAGTTTGTGTTCAATGGGCACCGGCTTGGCGGAAGTGGTAAAAATCGCCGCCATAAGCAGGGCCATTGCAAAAATCAGGAGGAGCTTTTTCAAAGAATCTCTCGCGGGTTCCGGATGTTTATACCTACCAGTCTAGCGTGAACTCACAGAGTTGGATTTGCTACTTATCTGCTATCGTAATCAGAACGCTACCGCGTTGATGCCAACTTCCGGATTTAGTGCAAATGACTAGAATGAAATCGTTTGTATTGCCGACACTTGCGCTGGTGATATTGTCGACCAGTTTTTGGTATAGCTCTGGCTGGCTGCAGCTCTGTGCTGGCCTGGCGCTGTTTCTGTTTGGCATGCAATGCCTTGAAGAAGGCTTGAAGGAGCTTGCGGGCGGCCGGCTGGAACAGCTTTTGGAGCGCAGTACGGCTACGCCGTTCAAAGGGTTGATGTTCGGTGTGGGCGGCACGATGATTCTGCAATCCACCACCTTGATGTCCCTCTTGACCATTGCGTTTATAAGCACCGGTTTGATTCACTTGGCGGGCGGTATCTCCATTCTTCTGGGTATTAATCTGGGAACCAGCGGAGGCATCTGGCTACTTGCCGCGGCGGGGCAGAATTTCAGTCTGAGCCCTCTGGCACTGCCGTTGTTGGTATTTGGTGTACTAGCCGGCTTCAGCTCCCCAAAAGGCAAAGCATTTGGCCGCATTGTGTTGGGCATTGCCTTTATCTTTCTGGGAATCGACCAGATTAAGAACGGGTTCAGCGAATTTGGCGGCGCTATTGATTTTGCCGGCTCTGTGGACAGCAGCTTTCTCGTTCAGCTCAGTTTTGTTGCGATCGGCCTCCTGTTAACGGCCGTTTTGCAGTCCAGTCACGCTACCTTGATGTTGGTTCTGGCTGCTTTGGCAGGCGGGCAGATAGAGCTTTGGCAGGGTATTGCAATCGCAATCGGTGGCAACATTGGCAGCAGCGTAACCACGGCCATTGTGGGCTGGCTGGGGGGCAATCGCAGTGGCCAGCGGCTTGCGTTGGTACACGCTTTGTTCAACATCCTTACAGGTGTGGTTACCTTCCTGCTTTTGTCACCACTCACCTGGCTATCCCAAATACTGATGGCCGTGTTTGGCGCTGGAGAAAACACGCTCTTGCAACTGGCCATGTTCCAGACCCTGTTCAACGTAATTGGTGTGCTGCTGTTCTGGCCCTGGCAAAAACAGCTGGAGCGCGGGTTGCGTAGGGTATTGCCAGATAGGGCAGAGCCAGCAGTTTTGATTACCGATGCCGCCACCGGCCCTCGCAATCCTGTGGAACAGCGGGAACTGCCTGAAAGCCACGCACGTTACCTGAACGAAGCTGCGCTGGCCTCTGTTGATACGGCCTCCCGGGCGGTGGTTCAGGAATTGCAGCACCTCGGGCGACTTAGCCTTGAGGTGATCTGCCATGCGCTGTACCAGCCTGTTGAGCAATTGATCTCCCGTGAAGTGGATGAAGCGCGCTTGAATTCCAGGCCGGATGATTCCGAGGGGCTGGATACTGAGGACCTGTATCGGCGCCATATCAAAGTGGTCTATTCCGATCTGCTGGGGTTCATGAGCCGGCTGGACACCACGAAAGATGAGGAGCACCAGCAATTCTGGATGACCTGTCAAATGACAGCGCTACAGCTGGTAGATGCAGTGAAAGATGCAAAAGCCCTGCAGAAGAACCTTGGCCGATATTTGCGCGACGAACGCTCGCTTGCTCACGAACACTACATGGAGCTGCGCCGGCACCTGTTGTGGGTGTTAAGGCAGGTGCGTGAAGTTAGCAGGCTGGAAGTCCCTGACGAGGTTTGGCGCAACCGGCTGGACTGGGTGGATAGCGAAGCTGCAAAGTTTGATGCTGGCTTTCGGCACAGAATTTTCACGGATGTGCGCAAAGGCCAGCTCAATAACCTGCAAGCCAGTTCGCTCATGCACGACCTTGGCTATTCCGTTCGCATAACGCAAAGCTTCCGAAACGTGCTGCAGTTGGGGCTTGCGGATGGGGATGAGCTGCTGCGGGAAGTGCGCAGGCTGGGCAGTGATGACGACTTGCCGCTTATCAGGATGTGAGCGGCTATCGTGCAGGATTTTGCAGTAATTTGACGGTATAATTCTGCGCGCAGTTTGAGCGCCCGAAGGTAAGGGCGCTGTAGCTAAATCTCAACGCTTGAAAAGGAAGATATCGTTGAAGACTCTGAATGTAATCAAATACGTTTTTGCCATTGTTGGTGCCGCCATGCTGGTCGGTGCCTTTGCTTTGTACACCAACACCACATCATTTTTGGAACGTTCCGAAACCGCACAGGGCACCGTCGTTGAGCTAATACGCTCGCGCTCCAGTGACTCCACCAGTTACTTCCCTGTTGTTCAATTCAGGGCCGCCGGCGGTCGCGAAATTGAATTCCAGTCTAACTCGGGTTCTAACCCGCCTTCATACAACCGGGGCGAACAGGTAACCGTGTTTTATGAGCCTGCTAACCCTGAAGACGCCATGATCGACGGATTCTTCTCTCTGTGGGGTGCCGCTTTAATCATTGGTGGCATAGGCTCAGTGTTCGGGCTGATTGGCGTTGGAATAATCGCTTTTGGCGTGATGAAAAGCCGCTCAAAAGCCTACCTGCAGAAAAACGGTGTCGAAATACATGCAGCGTTTCAGCGCGTAGAGCAGAACACCAGCCTGACCGTAAATGGCCGCAATCCGTTCAGGATTGTATGCCAGTGGCAACACCCGCAAACCCGTGAACTTCATATTTTCCATAGTGATAATTTGTGGTTTGATCCGACTGACCACGTTAACCAGGAGAAAGTTCCGGTGTTGGTGGATGAGGGGAATTTGAAGAGGTATTGGGTGGATACTTCGTTTTTGCCTAAGTTGGCGGGTTAGGTAAGGCATTTACATCAGCTGGCTGATTTCCGCTCCCTCCGGAACGAGAGAGGGCGTTTGTGGCTTGCGCCCCTTGAGCATATTTGCCAAGCGGCGCTCGCGCACTTTGTGCGCTGTTGGATCAAACTTCAGCACTTTCAGTGGAACCGGATCACTTTCCTGGAGCTTGTCAAAAGTGTCCAGTTTGTTTAGATAGTAAGCGCCGCTGTATTTCTCTCCTTGGAACTGAAACTCAAATTCAACCAACAGGTTGCACAGGTGGTAACCCTCTCCGAGCGGCCGGTTGTTATTGTCGTACTCCTGGTGAAACTGACAGTCAGCTGTTTTTCGAGTCAATACGCCATCGACTTCTACGCCGTGTTTACGCAGCAAGGCTTGTTCGTAGTAATAGCTGATGCTTGAGTAGGTAGCAACGAACGAGTATACGGAAAAGAATCCACCTATCAGGGCAAAGAAACCTCCGAACATCATCGCGCCCCATTGGCCAAAGCCCAGGTAGAAAACACCCCCTCCCACAACTGCACAAATCAGGCCTATGCCCAGCATCAAAAAGAAGCTATCGAGATTATCTTTAATTGCTATCCACAGAAGTGAACGGTCGGTTGCGGATTTTATCTTCATCCTGCTCTCGGTTATAAATCCATAACTCAGTTGGAGAACCAGTCGCGTTGAATGCGGCCGTCTTTGAAGCGATACATGGAGAGCCCAAGACGAAGATCCTGGCCGCGCGCATCTTTGACAAAGCCGGTGTCTTTTCCAAGTGAGTGCAGGAAAGCGTCAGTCAAAACCATCGCGCCATTGATGAACCACCAGATGCCAAGGCCGCCAATCGTAAGGCCCTTGGCGATACCGGATTTCCACTTGCCGAGGTAAAAGCGGTCGACACCGAATATTCCGAGGAATATTGCCAGAATCAGGGTTACCAAGCGGTTTTTTGTTTGGGGTTGTTAGTGTTTGAAGTTTGCATGTTTTCCTCCTTGAAAACTTGTTTTAGAGAAATGATTAGTACAAAACCCAAGTGTTCCGCGAATTAAGGCACATGATTAAGCCGAGAAGATTCGCAAAAAACCTGAAGAACGTAGTTAACGTCTTCATCTAAGCAGACTAAGCAATCGGTCAATACAAATTACTTTGGCAGAACTCTGCGCATTCGCTCATGAAGCTCATCCCGCTCCTTTTGCTTCTGCTCCACATAGCTTTCTTCGATGTCGATCAATCGCGTGGTCGGGCCGTTCGGATCCAAGCGCTCTTGTACAACCTCCGGCCAATGGCGCTTGCTTCTCAGTCTATCGATTCGTTGGACGCACTCCATTCCAAGTGCCATAGGAAAAAAGAAATAGGAATCTACCCAGTAAAAAAAAGCGCCGCCAGAGATGCCTTTGCCTTCTTGCCTTTCCCGGTTCGGGAGCTTTCTGCCTTGGCGCAGTTGGTCGAGAAATGAAACTCCGCCAGATCTTAAGCTTTTCTCTATAAATGGAGTTTTGGATTTGGTTTTCTTGCCTGTTTCATCAAACCAGGGGCCGATGGTCATGAAACACCTTAAATACTCCCAAATGCCCACCAAGGTGGGAAGGCGCTTGCCCGCAGGCACGCCAGAAAGATTCACTGCAATTCGATTTTCAGGGTCACCAAATTTTTGCAGAATGATTTCAAGATTGCCGTGAACGATTGAACCGGAATACTGGTTAACCATTTTATATTCATACGCCACGGCTTCAATGCCGTCCCAGGTGGCATGATAGAGCTGACCCGTCATATCGTAATAGATTTCTTGTGTCCGTCGATTAAAGATGATCGGCAAGTGTGGTGGACGGCTTACTTCCCAAATAATGGGGGCTAATACCATCAAAAAAGAAAGCAACATTAAAACCCAATCAAAGCCAGGTGACTTTCCGAACAAACCGTCGAGTAGGAAGAGTATTAACCCAGCTCCACCAAGGAAAAAGCCTACACCGGTTAGGGTACCTTTACTGTCAGAGCTTGCCGTTCGTAAAGAAAGTGACATCGCATCCTGCGATTCTATAAGCCCGGGCTGAGATGGCAGGTAGCCACTACTGGTTTTGCCATTAAGTAGCAACGAGTTTGAAGAATCCCCAAACTTATCTACTATCCTGTTAAACAGGTTATTCGCGCTTTCAATCACCAAATATCAACCTTTACTGGGGGCATTTCAAGACCAGGTTGGGGGCTATATATCAACTCTCCTTCGAGCCCGAAGATCTGGTCATCGTCATGATAAATTTTTCTGTAGGTCGCCGTAGCGGCGGCGTTGTGAACCCTTGTCCCCTCGTGGAGTGAGAAATCTATCCCCGTCCAGACAACCGGGGTTCGTTTCGGCTGCAGTATCCGCTGTCTTTCTTCAGCATCAAACACCGTACGCAATTGCTGCTCAACCCATGCCAGGGATCGGTAAGTGGCATCATTCCTCAACTCATTTCCGGAAAATTGAATCATTCCGGGGGCCGTTTTTCCTGCCCAGGTAGTTCCACAATCAACCAACTATCCTGGCAGAGGGGGAGGTGCGCGCCCAACTCATCGATTTCCGCTTTTGTTTGGGCCGCAATGCCCACTTCATTTAACGTATCCAGAGCGCCAGTCAGCTTTTTGCGAGTAAGCACGGGGTACATCCATCCTTGGTGATTTTCAGGGCAGTGATTGCCGCCATAAGGCTAACGAGCGCTCAATCAAACCGCACGTTTTGTAATCCTGTTTGTCCGCTAGCGGATACCAACTCAGCTGGAGAACCAGTCGCGTTGAATATGGCCGTCTTTGAAACGGTACATGGAAAGCCCAAGACGAAGATCCTGGCCGCGTGCATCTTTGACGAAACCGGTGTCTTTTCCAAGTGAGTGCAGGAAAGCGTCGGTCAAAACCATCGCGCCATCGATGAACCACCAGATGCCAAGGCCGCCAATCGTAAGGCCCTTGGCGATACCGGATTTCCACTTGCCGAGGTAGAAGCGGTCAACGCCGAAGATTCCGAGGAACATAGCAAGAACGAGGGTTATCGGGCGGTTCTTTTGTTTGGGGTGATCGAGGTTTGAGGTGTGCATGTTTTCATCCTTGAAAGGTTGTTTTGTGTGGTGATTGGTATTGGTAGCTTTTTCTATATTCCGAACTTGGGGAGGTAGTAGAGGATCGGGGTGTCGACTAGCAGTTCCTTCGACAACGCTTCGGCATCGGCCATCATCTCAGGTGTTAGGTGATCCTGATAATTCTCGACCATGTCGAGCGGACTCTCTTTGCCGGTTTGTCGGTGAAGCGCTAGCAAAAGGGCGGCACCTTCCACAGGTCTCGGTTCAGCAAAGCCATAAACGGAGTCCTCACCATAGAGAGCCGCAGCATCTGGCCCAAGCATAATCGCCGAGCCGGACTCAAAAATAGCGTCGTAAAAGTCCGTTTTTCCCATTTCCTCAACCCAGTGCTGGGCTTCCCGGTGCTCACCAAGTGTTCGGAGTTTTAGGGCCAGCTTTAGCATTGCCTTTGGGAATCCTTGCTTCGCCGATGCTCGGAGCCATCGAAATATATCTTCTCGGCGGCCAGTTTGAGTCCAGTAGAACCCCGTCTCTCGCTCATCCAGTAATCCCACGGCTAGCCAGTACTGAGCAAAAGCATTGCCATGCTCCGCTGCTTTCCTAGTCCAAGTGAAAGCCTTAGACCTTTCCCCCCTTTGCCAGTACACAGAAAAAAGTTCCATCATCGCTTCACTATCGCCAGCCTCAGCCTTGGGAAGCGAAGTGTCTAGCGCTTTATCAACCCACGCATCTTGGTCATAATCACAGTCTCTTAAGGTTCCGCAAACAGTTCCTTTTTGACCAAGGCGCAACATGGCATATACATCACCCCCCTCCGCAGCTTGGAGGAAATAATGCTCTGACTCTTTCGTGATGTATGTGTAATCTTGACGGATAATGTTCCCTGCGTAATATGCTGCCTCAACGTGGCCAAGTTCTACTGCTGCCTTGAACTTCTCAAGCGATCGTGTGCCGGAATTCTGCTGGTAAAGCACATAACCTTCTTGGAACAGTTTTTCAGCGGTATCGCCAGCCTCTTTGGCGTAAGCCATAAAGGAACAGAGAATACACTGCAAACAAATCAAGGTTTGGAAAGATAATAAATGCCGGTTTATTTATGATTGACTCCAGAGGTGGTAACTTAATTGCTTCCTCAGTGCACTGTATTTCCTATACATCTCTCTGCCTTTAAAAGCAGCAACTGATGAACCCCTACCCATAAACTCATCCAGCCTCGCCACATTGTTTCGCGCCACCATGATGAGATTCCCTTCCGGTTCTTTTCCATGTGTACTCATCCGGGTTACTGATTCTTCAAACTGGCGCTGCGCACGATTTGGTTCAGTTCCTCGGTAAGATTATGTTAATACCTCATCTTCTATGTTCATCCACTTAAGGCACTGTAGAATCGCTGATTGTTGCTCTCTCAGCATCTGTTCTGCGGTTTTCGGTTCACTGTCATCGTCTCCTTCATACCGTGCAGGCTCTGAAACGAGATTATGCAACAGTGGTCCAATCGCTTCCGGTTGCAGTCCACGGAACCACTGCTGATAGCCCGCAGCCTTTTCGTTATTTCCAGCTTCTGCTGCTCTAGCTATCCGTAATGCCACCATCCCCGCCCTTGCACTCGTGTTGATCGAGTCGAACACCTCTTGCACAAAGCTCAATCGGCGAGCTGCGAAAAAGGATGCATCAAGCGCAGTGGTCAGCTGCAAGTAACTGATCATGCTTAAAAAGCCAAATGCATCTGGCGTTACCCAATCGATGTGGCGGTAACCGTTCTTGTGCAGTTCGTTTTGAACCAGCGCCATCCAGCAGGATGCTGCATTGAAATCAACCTCGAACGCCAGCTTCCCTTTTAGGCCAAGCCCGGTCGTGAGTCCTGCGTCACTGATAAATATCAGCTTGCCATTCTTCATGCCTAGCTGGAACGACCGGCTATACCCTACTCCCCAGCTTGCAGTAAGCCCAAGGTTAAGCGTACCAACGCATGCCCATTTCTCTACCGGGTCGTGGGCTCTCATAAAATTAACTTTCTTTCGCGCCTCGCTCGGCAGGTCCCAGTACAGGCTGGTTGAGGCGGTTACGCTAACCTTTGCTCCTGCAAAGGTATCCAGTTGCCCCTGAGGCATACCGTTACTGATCCCTGACAAGGTTAGGCCTTCCTCTGCCGCCCCGGATTGGTTAAATTCAGGCGAACTTGCCAACAGGACAACTACGCTGATAGATTCCGGTTCTTTTGGTTGGGGTGTTTGAAGTTTGCATGTTTTCCTCCTTGAAAACTTGTTTTGTATGAATGACTGAAGATGTACGGTGTTAAATTCCGAACTTGGGGAGGTAGTGAAGAATCGGGGTATCGACCAGCAACTTCTCCGACCTAGCTTGCGCTTTTTTGATCAGTTCAGGATCGATCTCCGGCAGTCGCAGGTCGGTGCTTTCCTTCACTCTTGAACTGCCGGTTTGGCGGTACAGCGCAAAAAGCGTGGCCAGTCCCTCTATCACTTCGTTAGGTGGACGGCTTTGTTCGCCCTCATGTGGCCGACCTACCATCACTAGACCGAACTCATACAGTGCGTCAAAGTAGTCGGTCTGCCCCATGCGCTTAATCCAAACCATGGCTTCATCATTGTGACCACTACGCTTATACTCCATTGCCAACTTGAGCATAGCTTTGGGATAATCCTGTTCGGCCGAAGCAATTAGCCATTTAAATACATCTTGGCGGCGACCGTCTTCGGTCCAATAGAAGCCCATTTTACGCTCATCAAGCAAACCGACAGCCAACCAATATTGAGCAAACGAGTTGCCTTTTTGTGCTGCCTTTTCAGTCCAGTCGAATGCTTTATCCTTATCGCCACGAGCCCAATATACTGAAAAGAGTTCCATCATGGCATCTGTGTCGCCCGCTTCCGCTTTGGGCAATGCAGTCTCTATCGCGAGTTCGAGCCACCGATCTCTGTCGTATTCACACTTTCGAAGCGTTCCACACAGCTTACTTTTATTAGCGAGCCGCAGCATGGCATAAACCTCGCCCCCTTCTGCAGCCTGGCGATAGAATTCTTGCGCTTCTTCAGTAATGTATGTGTAACGCCGACGAAGTATCTCTCCCACTTGATAAGCTGCCCCTGCATGACCAAGTTTCGCCGCTTGCTCTAACGGCGTAATGGCAACAGCGCTATAACGTTGCTGATAGAGTGTCATTCCTTCTTGGAACAATGCTTCGGCCTGACCGATCCTTGGCTTCGCCGCAATGGAAAACGACAACGAGAGAAGTATCAGTGCTATACAGACTCTGTGACTGGCGCGATTGTACATTATTTTTTCTTGCTTGCTCCCATAGGTGAAAGCTGGGCTTTTTACGGCAGCGTTAAACTGGCCTCTCTGTAAACGGCCATCTTTCAATCAGCACTTAGGATCTGGTGTTATATTCCGAACTTGGGAAGGTAATGAAGAATCGGAGTATCGACCAGCAATTCTCTGGACAACACCTCTGCTTCAGTCACTACCTCAGTGGTCAAACTAGGCAGTCGCTTATCAATGCTTCTCTGAACTGCAGCGCTTCCGGTTTGACGGTGCAAGGCCATGAGCACTGCCAACCCTTCTACAGGCTTGGCGGCTGGGTATTTAAACATTCCTTTTGGACCTTCCAGCAGAATTAAGCCGTAATTGTATAAAGCGTCGAAATAATCCGTCTGTCCCAAGCGATCGACCCAGCCATTCGCTTGATCAAATCGTCCATCTTCTTTGTACTCAACTGCCAACTTGAACATCGCCTTGGGGAACCCTTGCTCTGCCGAGGCTTTGAGCCACTTGAGCATATCAGCTCGGCGGCCAGCTTCTGTCCAGTAAAAACCCATATCCTGCTCTTCAAGCAAGATCGCCACCCAATATTGAGAAAACGCGTGACCGCCTTCGGCTGCTCGCTGAATCCAGCCCCAAGCTTTTTTCTTATCACCAGCCACCCGATAAACAGAATAGGTTTCCTTCATTGCTTCAAGATCACCAGCTTCAGCCTTGGGAAGGACCGAATTCAGCGCACGCTGCAACCACTCTTGGCGGTCATAATCGCAATTCCGAAGCGTTCCACAGAAGTTGCCTTTTTGAGCCAGCCTCAGCATGGCATAGACATCTTCGCCTTCCGCTGCTTGGCGATAGAATGCTTCAGCCTCTTCTGTGATGCAGATGTGGTTCCGGCGAAGTATATTACCGGCATAGTAAGCAGCCTCCACATGCCCTAATTGCGTAGCTTCCTTGAACTTAGCAAAGGCGTTGAGGCTGTATCGCTGTTGGTAGAGTGTGTAGCCATCCTGAAACAATACTTCAGCAACTTCACCACCTGTTTCTGCACGGGCGAAAAGCGTCGTAACGACAAGGAGCAACCCTAGAGTGGCGCCAGAAAAAAACGAGTGACGTATCATCTATACTTGCCTCCACATATGGAGACTAAATTTCTTTCGCAAGCTTTTATAGTCCTCGTATCGATCTTCATCTGAAGGTGACGCCAACCCCTTGCCCATAAACTCATCCAACTTTGCTACATTATTCGAGCAACCATTAACGGATCAGCGTCCGGGTTCTTTCCCTGGGCATTCATTCGGGTTACCGACTCCTCAAACTGACGAGCACTAAAAGAATATTGGTTTTGAGATTGTCAAGTGGGGTTCTTCGTTTTAAAAGATTAAGCTTCTCGAGGCCAGCGTTTTAATAGGTTGATAAGTCTTGTCCTTGTATCTCCTGCATATTTAATGAGTTGTCCGGAAAGTGATATTTTTCCGTAAAACTCTATATGCTCGACAAGGATGTCGCATGTGGCGCTCTTTAAAGTGCCTGAAGAACCAGAAGCCCAGCAACCAGCGACCCACATGGATTCTGCAGTACCACCATCCAGCGGGGACGATTTAAAAAACTCCCGGAAAACAGGGTATCCGAACTCTGGATAAACCCTGAACAATTCCGCACTACTATCGAACTCTATAATTCTTTCGCTAAAAGACCATGTCCGTTCCATGCTGCGATCTGTAATCCCCCCAGAATCAGGCCGTGATGGCGAGCTTGCATCGTATTCCAAATACGTCGGGCTGAGCTGTCTTTGTCTCTCTCTATCTCTTCCAGTTGGGCGGCTCTGGCCTTGCTAGGCTCGGGCTTTACCGGCACCAGTCCATAGTCCAGCTGGGCAGAGCGTTCTACCAGTTGGACACACAGGATACCAACTCTGGCGCGAAGTCGAATGGCGTCCAATACAAAGGCAATTGCCGCCCCCGTACCAACGAGGAAAATGAGTGAGCTATCAAAAAGCGCAGCGCCGAAATACGTCAAAGCGAACACACCGACACCAAGCGCTATGTGCGCCCAACTCATCGATCTCGGCTTTTGTTTGGGCTGCCATGCCCACTTCATATAACGTATCCAGAGCGCCAGTCAGCTTTTTGCGAGTAGGCACGGGGTACATCCATCCTTGGTGATTTTCAGGGCCGTGATTGTCGCTTTCAGGCTAACGAGCGCTCAATCAAGCCTCACTTTTTGTAATCCTGTCTGTCAGCTAGCGGATACCAACTCAGCTGGAGAACCAGTCGCGCTGGATACGTCCGTCTTTGAATCGGTACATGGAAAGCCCAAGACGAAGATCCTGGCCGCGCGCATCTTTGACAAAGCCGGTGTCTTTTCCGAGTGAGTGCAGGAAAGCGTCAGTCAAAACCATCGCGCCATCGATGAACCACCAGATGCCAAGGCCGCCAATGGTAAGGCCTTTGGCGATACCGGATTTCCACTTGCCGAGGTAGAAGCGGTCGACACCGAAGATCCCGAGGAACATAGCGAGAACCAAGGTTATCAGGCGGTTCTTTTGTTTGGGGTGGCTGGTGTTTGACGTGGGCATGTTTTCCTCCTTGAAAACTTGTTTTGTGTGATTGATTGAAGGCTTTTGGTGTTAAATTCCGAACTTGGGGAGGTAAAAAAGAATCGGGGTATCTACCAACAATGACTCAGAAAGAGCTTCGGCTTCCGATATAATTTCATTATCTAAAGTTTCCTTATAATCATCGATTGCCAATTTCACTTCCGAGCTGCCTTTTTGGCGATGCAGTGCAATTAACATTGCGAGACCTTCTACCGGCCGGGCTTCCGGATATCGGAACATGCCGCCCGGGCCATCAAGCAGGATCAAACCGTAGTTATAGAGCGCGTTGAAGTAATCAGTTTTCCCCATAAAATCAACCCACTTGTTTGCCTCCTGGAATCTGCCGTCTTCTTTTAGCTCCACTGAAAGCTTCCAGATCGCCTTGGGAAAACCGTTCTCTGCCGAGGCGCGCAGCCATGCGAGTACGTCTTCGCGGCGGCCTTTGTCGGTCCAATAAAAGCCCCGACCAAGTTCACCCAGCATGATAGCCATCCAGTATTGTGCAAAGGCATCACCAGCTTTGGCTGCCCGCTCAACCCATTCGAAGTCCTTTTCAGGCTTGCCTGCTGCCGCGTAGGCCGCTCCAACGGCCATCATGGCACTTGTATCACCTGTTTTGGCTTGGGGGAGTGCTGTTTCTAACGCGAGGTCAAGCCATCGCTCTCGGTCGTAATCACATTGTCGAAGCGTTCCACACAGCTTGCTTTGTTTAGCCAGTCGCAGCATGGCATAAACCTCGCCCCCTTCAGCGGCCTGGCGGTAGAATGCTTCCGCTTCTTCGGTAATGTAGGTATGGCGCCTGCGAAGTATTTCGCCAACTTGATAGGCTGCTGTCGCGTGACCAAGACTTGCCGCCTTCTCCAGCGGAGTGATAGCGGCCGAGCTGTATTGTTGCTGGTAAAGAGTCATCCCCTCTTGGAACAGTGCCTCAGCCCGTGCTTTGTCAGTCTCCGCACAAACAGAAAAAGACAATGTAAATAAAAGCAGCACAGCCCATGATTGTTGAATTAGAAGTCTCGGCATGGCTTACGCTTGCTCCCAGATGTGTAGGCTGAATTTCTCCCGAAGTTTCTGATACTGCCGAAGACGCCGCTCATCGCCAGGCCCTACAATGTTTCTACCCATAAACCCATCCAATCGAGCGATATTATTCCGAGCAAAAATCAGACGATTCTCGCCAGGCTTGGTGCCATGAGTGTTCATCCGGGTAACTGACTCCTCAAACTGTCGTTGGATACGATTAGGAATTTGGCCGAGGTAGGATTCCGCGTTAACCAGCTCACTGCCTTCCATCCATTTAAGACATTGGAGAATTGAGGCTTGCTGCAGCTTCAGCATCTCAGTGGGTGGCCTAGTTCTTTCTTTGTCGGTATAAGCCACCGGTTCGGATGCCAGATTATGCAACAGTGGCCCGATCGCTTCCGGCTGCAGTCCACGGAACCACTGCTGATAGCCCGCGACCTTTTCACGATCTTTGGCTTTTGCAGCTTTTGCAGCATCTTCTGCTGCCTGGGCTATCTTCAAAGCCACCAGCCCGGCTCTTTCACTCTGGTTAATTGAGTCAAACACTTCCTGCACAAAGCGATAATGGCGAGCCGCAAAAAAGGCCGCATCAAGTGCAGTGGTAAGCTGTAGGAAACTGATCATGCTTAAAAAGCCGAACGCATCTGGCGCTACCCAATCGATGTGACGGTAATCGTTCTTGTGGAGTTCGTTTTGAACCAAGGCTATCCAGTAGGATACTGCTTTGAAATCAATCTCGAACGCCAGCTTCCCTTTCAGGCCAAGTCCGGTCGTGAGCCCTGCGTCACTGATAAATATCAGCTTGCCATTTTTCATGCCTAGCTGGAACGACCTGCTATATCCTACCCCCCAGCTTGCAGTAAGCCCAAGGTTAAGCGTTCCAACGCATGCCCATTTCTCTACAGGGTCGTGGGCTCTCATAAAATTAACTTTCTTTCGCGCCTCGCTCGGCAGGTCCCAGTACAGGCTGGTTGTGGCGGTTACACTAACCTTTGCTCCTGCAAAGGCATCCAGTTGCCCTTCAGGCATACCGTTATTGATCCCTGAGAAGGTTAGACCTTTCCCTTTCTCAAGGTCGACTCCGAGCCCTCCGCTCAATATTACGTTGGCACCAACATAGCCGCTAAGTTTGGCGTTCAGCTCACAGTAAAAGCACCCTATATTCATTTCGTCTTCGCCTTTATCTGTCCAATAGGGAAGTCTCAAAGGCTTGGCTTTACTCGGCTCTGGCAGCTTGACATCCAGGAGATCCAGGTCTCCCTGCATTACAGTCAGCTTTCCACCAATGGTGGCGTTGGCCAACCCGTAGCTGAGTGTCTTTTTGTCGCTTGATTCATTATTTTTCACTATGGTAGCCGAACCCTCGGCACCGGAGTCTGGACCGGATGCGGAGGAGAGTGCAGTCACTCTGACGTTCTCTCTAACGTACTCTGAAACGTCACGGTCGATCCCGCCCAATACATAACGGGAAAACTGAGCCATGTAGCTATCATCGAAGAGCATCAGGTGCTTTCGCGCGTCTTTTTCAAACAGCACGCTTCGCAAATTGATGCCCCACTGCTCTTTCTCGTCGTCTGACTGCAGCGCCGAAACTGAATAGTCTGATTGAACCTGCTTGTAGAAGAGATCAGGCTGGAATACCCCGTGATCACTAAACCAGGCCAGATCCAGGTTCAGCTTCACGCACCCCAGACCCTTCAGAACCTTTTCCAAGATCTCGTCTTGTTCGGGCCGCTGAGCTTTTTTCAATGATAGCGCGATCTGCTTCGCTGTTTCCTGGCTGTAGATATCATGGTCTGGAAGAGGGTGCTTGCCATCCAGATATCTCCCAACCCCTGGTAGGTCATTTAGGCAAAAATGGTCCAAATCACTCTCGCTGCCTATTTGAGTATATTCGCGCAGTGGCATACCTGGTTTGATAAGAACCTTGGACGGTTTGGCCGTAAAGTCTTCAGGATCCCAGACGAACAGCCGGGCTGGCTCCATCGTTCTCGAAAGTGCTTCTGTTTGCTTCTGAAACCGGTACATTCTGGCGCTGTGCTTATCAAGAAGCTTGCGGTAGTGCTCGATCTCGACGTTCGGAATCGGGCCATTTCTGCCAAGAACCTTGGCCCAGTCCACAACAGCATTTTCGAGATCCGTCTCGACCTTCTGATAGTCGCGCTCCATTTGGTGATACCCGGACAATTTTTCCAGTCCCGAGCGAATGTCACCATGATTCGCGAGCACATACTCTGCAACGGCCACTCCGTTGGAGGCCAGTTCAATGGCCTTTTTCAGGTAAGGCCCAACGTAACTGAAGAACCCGTAATATTCCTCCAGGAATTCTTCAATTTCTACCAGGTTCTCTTTAGTTGGAGACAGTTGGCATTCAACACTTCGTTTGTGATAACGGCACATCCGCATAAATGAATGATACTTTGCCTCGTCCGGCAGTTCGTGGCGGAGAAAATCAGCTTTTGCCTTTTTGTATCCCCGTAAAAGTTCAGAAACCTTTTGCTGGTGAGGTGAATAAAGGGTCTCGTTCTGAATTACGAAGCCTGCTGATTCCGCAGCCGAAAAGCCCATTTCCCGGAGTTCTTCGATACGTTTCGTGCATTTGAATATGCTTGCCCTAAGCTCTCGATGCTTCTTTGGCACATTTTGTTTCGCCAAGTATTGAGCGTTTGCCACATCGCTGTATTGTCGTTTTGTGGACGCTGTAACATCAGGGGCGTTGTGAACTTCGTCATACAGGCGCGCGTGTTCATCACTAAGGTCTTCGAAAGTGCCCACAAGCTGGGCCGCCTCAGCCTCAAGCCGCTCTATCTCTCTTTCTGCGCTCCGCCATTCATCCTGCAATATTTTGGGTAGAAACGTTCGAGGGTGAGCGGGTACAAAAAGGTCTGATATCCCGGCAGCCTTGATGCCCTCTATTCGTTTAGAGACTTGTTCCGACTTGATAATTTTCGACAAGCTGGCGCTGCTTTTTTGTATAGCGTTGACGGCATTATCGGTAAGCAGCCAGAAACAGCGCTGACCGGTAATGTAAATGATCGAAGCATAACCGGCACTGCTGCATTCACTGGCCTCAGAACTGGTCGATTCTTCCGAGCATTCATAGGCAGGCTCTGGCAGTTCTGCTGTATCACCTGCAGTGTTTGGGGCTTGAACATCATCCATGATCAGCTCGCTCCGTTTTCAATGGCGTCCAGTTTTTGGTAAGTGGTTAGATCCACTCTCTTAATAAGTGATGAGTAGAAGGGGGCATCTGGTTGACTCTTTTTCTGAATCAGAAACCGAAGAACTTTCTCAACATCAGCTTTGGAATCCAGCCCAATTGAATCTGCAAGCTTCGCTGTATTGTCGACATAATTTCTGGGGTTCTCAGAAGGAATGAACTTCCCATATTTTTCTGTAAGCACATCAATAAATGCACCGTTTCGCTCAGCGGTGAATTCTTCAACTTGTGAATCACGAAAATGCCACGTGAACCCGCTCGGCCTGTCTAGTTCAACCGCTTCGTCATCTGACGATGTCTTCCACCATTGTGCATCGGTCTGCCAATACCAGCAGGTCTCAGGTGGAACAAAATGTTTGTACTGTTGTTGATCAAGTACCGACAGAAACGAGCCTAATACCCGTCCATCATAAAATCGCATCAAACTCAGTTGCGCCCCGCGCGACATGTACAAAAACTGTTGGAGCCAACCGGCCAGCTCATCCAGGTTTTCTGTCGGGTTTGCCAGAAAGACCCCCGGGAACCTGTCTTTGTATTTGTTGATCAGAGCGTCCTGAGCACCAGGAACGTTGTGAAGGTCAATTAGGGCAGGACCCATTTGCCAGCGCTCCTGAAAAGCCGTCCCAAACAGTAACGGTCTCCAGCTCCCGGGGCTCTGGGTCTCGATCTCCTCATAGATCCACGCCAAAACCGATGGGTGGTAAGCGAGATCCAGAATCACAAATGGAACACTGGGTGCAAGTTCCGGGATGGCCGCTGTAGTCCTTTGCTCAGCCATGATCGTGGACCTTACACTTACCGTCATCGTCAAGGGCGCAGCCGCTTACTAAAAGAGCTCCCTTGTCACTTGCCTTTTCAAAAGCGGAGGCAGGAGGCACTACTGTGGTCAACTCTTCTGGAGACCAGCTTTCAGGACTCGCTGAAACGCGCGCTTCGGAAAGACCGAGAGCATCTCGGTCACGAGTGTCTGTTGCCAAGTCCAAGAGTGTTGCAGGTAGCTCTGGACTAGCCGCTCCCACCGCACTCCCACTCCCCGGCCCACCCCCGGAATTCATCCTCACCAATGGCCCCGAAATCGTCACACCACTCGGATCCACCTTCACAAAGCTCCCGCCGGCCTTGAGCGTCACTTCCGCCCCAGCCTCAATAACAATCCTCATACCCGCTTTGTGATGAATTTCATTTCCCGCTTCCACAAGCTGGGATTTGCCGAGTTTGCTGTGGTGGCTGCCGTTAACGGTGAGGCTGTAATCGCCGCCGATCCTTTCCCGGTGTTCTCCGTCTACCGTTGAGTGGTGGTTGGCTTTTACCTGGCTGAAGCGGTCATTTTCCACGGTCAGGTGGCTGTCGTTTTTGATCACTTCGGTGCGGTTGTTTTCGGTGAGCAGGTCCAGGTCTTTTTGAGCGTGGACGTAGATCTGCTCTTTGTCTGCTTCATCCTCAAACCGCAGTTCGTTGCTGCCCTCACCCTTGTGGGTCTGGGTTTTCAGGGTGGTGCGGGTTTTATGCTCGGGCAGCGAGTAGGGCGGTGTATTGGTGGCGTGGTGTGTTCGTCCTGTGATGATGGGTTGATCCGGGTCGCCATCAAGGAAGGAGACAATCACTTCGTGGCCGATTCTTGGCAAGGCCATGAACCCATATTGCCCGCCGGCCCAGCCTTGGCTTACGCGCAGCCAGGCGCTGCTGTGCTCGTTGTTTTCGGAGTAGCGGTCCCAGGGGAAGCGCGCCTTTACCCGGCCGTATTCATCGCAGTGGATTTCTTCGCCTTCGGGGCCGGTGACTATAGCGATCTGCGGGCCGTCCATTAGCGGGCGGTGGGCGCATAGAGGCCGCCAGGTTTTGCTGGCGGGAACCGCACTGAACAGGTTGTGGTAGGTGGTCGGGCCGGTGCCGCCTTCTTCTGCCAGTGCCTGGGGCTGTTTGCCGGTGTGTGTGACGGCGGTTAGCAGCCAGTCGCGGTTTAGTCTCGCGCTGTCATGGTTGGTGAGTTCTACTTTCGCACCGCAGGTGAAATCCGGGCGATTGCTTTCGCCGTTGGCGGTGTTGTCGTCGTTTCTGAGGGCGTCCAGCCTGGCTTCGGTAAACGGCTGGCCGCTGGCGTCGGCTTTGAAGCGGCCTGGGTAGTCGAAATGCTGGTAATCCTGTCGTTGGTTCTCAGCGGGAGCCGCGCTTTCGTGCATTAGCCCATAGGCGGGGTTTTTGAACGTGTAATCTTTGGTGGCTACCGAGGCGGCACGAACCCGCTCTTCGTAGCGGAAGCGGAACACGGCGGGTTGTTTGGTGCTGCCGCCGGCTTTGCCGTTATATTCGGCAGGCTGCAGCCTTGGTGCGTCGCCGTGGTGGTCGGCAAGGATCAGGCCTGGCTGTTCATCTCCGTCGACGCTGCCATGCTGATAGCGGTAGTGCCAGCCCTCCTCGGCGGCCAGGCGTTCTATAAAGGCCAGATCGCTTTCCCGGTGTTGTACGCAGTATTCCCGTTCCTGGGGCGCACGCTTGAGGTCAAATACCGAATCTACAATGCCTCGCTCTTCCAGCAGGGTACGCACGATGGTGTCTGTGGTTTGGGTCTGGAAGATACGGCTGTTGTACATCAGCCCCAGGCGCCATAACGGCGGCTGGATGATCAGTTCGTAGCATGTGCGGCGGTGGCCGGTGTCGCCCCGGGCAAACTCGTTCACCACACCGGTGAAGCGGCGAAGTGGTATGCCATCTTGCCAAACCGCCAAATCTACAAATTGCTCCAGAATGTCCGAAGCCTGAAGCTCGGGGTCGATGCTTGCCAATATGAGGCGGCCATGAAAAAGCTCCGATAGCCCTTCGGTAAGCGCAAAGCTGACGACAGAAAAAACATCTGAGGGAAGCTCACCAACACGTGCAGTGAACTGCAATCCGTTTGCCTGGGGCATATCTTCAGTCCTTGAAGGTATGTTTATCTTGGGATAAATCTGAGCGGGAAGGTATCAGGGCTGGGGTGAAAAATCCAGCGACTGGCCGGCGGTGTGTAACCTTTCTATTTCTGTTGCATCTATACAAGTACAAGCCAAATTTGGCGCAACATGCAATGGAGAATACTCATGTACAAGCAACTCACTCTTACCCTTGGCCTTCTGGCCGCATCAGTTGCCTTTGCACACGATCAGGGCGCAGTTGAGGAAATGCCCCCTGCCAGCCCATATGTGCAAGTGAGCGATGTTCTTCCCCTTCCGGCTTTCATTCCCGGGTTGGGCACACTGTTCGTTGACCCGGACACGCTTCCGGCCGGCCCATTTTTGGGTTACGACCGTGACGGCAAGTTATCGGCAACCATATACATGACCCCACTGAAGGAACTGGAAAACGGGGTGTCTTATGACGATTTGGGAATAGGGGCGCATAAGGTGACCTCCGTCGACATTTACTACAACGCCGGGCACCCGGGCGTTGAGGTTCCCCATGCCCACGTAGTGCTGTTCCATGATGAAGCCGCAAAAGGGAGGCTGGCAAAATGATACTCACACGGCGTGAGCTGCTGATCGGGGCGAGCGGCGCCTTGTTAGCTGTCACCTTGCCGGTGCTCGCATCCGGTCAGCCTTCAGTGCTGATCGAGATGCGAGGAACAGCCCGCGGTGAACGGGTCTGGTTTGACCCGTTTGGCGTGGCTGTTAAGCCGGGAACCCGTGTGAGGTTTGTAAACAGAGATAGTGGCAACGCCCACACAGTGACGGCCTATCATCCGGAGGTGCTTGGCCGAGTGCGCCGCATCCCGGAAAAGGCTATCCCCTTCAATAGTGACTATTTGCTGCCAGAAGATACTTACGAGCTAATATTAACCTCACCGGGTGTCTATGATTTTTACTGTATACCTCACGAACAAGCTGGAATGGTGGGGCGGGTGGTGGTTGGAGATCCCGGTGAGGAAGGCTGGGATAATTCCGCCGTCGGTGCCGGAGGCGTAGCCGAAAGCATAGAGGCTGCATTTCCCTCGGTAGAAAGCATCTTGGCATCAGGCAGCATCAGCGCCTCGGAGTTAAAATGAAACTGATAGCTGAACTACCAGGCACTAAGGGAGTAGGTTTTGATACCTCAGAGCCCGAGCTGGTTGCATTGGCTCGTGAGGGTCATGAGGCTGCCATTCGGGAGATTATCAGGCGCTTGAATCCAAGGCTGTTCAGGATTGCGCGAGGAATTGTTGATAACGATGCGATTGCAGAAGAGGTTGTCCAGGAGGCCTACCTTGTTGCTTTCACACGAATCGATGAATTTCGGGGAGATGCCAAGCTTGCTACCTGGATCACCCGCATAACCTTGAACGCGGCCAAAATGAGGCTGCGTAAGATCAGGCCGGCGCAGGAGTACGACTCTATTAATGAGTCTCAAAATGCGGATGTATCTGTAGTCGCTTTCCCGGGAGTTCAAATACCCAGCCCGGAGGCCGAGCAGGGGCGAGCCCAGTTTCGAGCTTTAATTGAAGCCGCAGTAACAGAGCTGCCAAGTACCTTGCGGGTGCCCTTTATTTTAAGGGAAGCAGAAGGTATGTCCGTGGCCGCGATTGCGCAAGACCTGGACATCAGTGTGATTACCGTTAAAACACGATTGTTCCGGGCGCGCCGGCAACTGCGCAGCGTTATGGAGGAGAAGATTAAAGGCGGCTTTGACTCGATATTCCCGTTCGATGGCCTGCGGTGTGCCGGTATGGCTGATTCGGTTGTCGAAATCCTTGTCGAAACCGCAGGTGCCCAGCGGGACAGGTGATTCGTTTATAGCGCTGGCGGCTTCACACAAACAAAGATCGCATTCCCCGACGTACCATTCCACGGCATGATCTTTTCATAGTCGTGCTCAAGGATATGCACATCAAAGTAGGGTTTTAGAATGTTCGCCAGTTCTTCAAAGCTTACCGCCACCATCGGGTGCTCGTCGTCCCAAGATTGAGTGACGCCACCGGTGGTTTTTGTGATGCTCAGCTTGAGGCCTTGTTTCTCGCCTTCGCCACGGTAATGCCATGCAGAGCTGAAGGAGAACAGGCTGTCCCCCTGAGTAACGGTATGCCGCTCAAATAATCTGTTATCAATTTTGTCTTTGTCGACGGAATTGAAGCAGAACACACCACCGGGTTTTAAAGCTCTGTGTGCACTGGCAATGCACTGCTTCAGCTTTTCGATGTCACCACTGTAGTGGATGGAGTACAAGAAGCAGGTGATCAAATCCAGCGGCTCGTCCACCTGGAAGTCGCACATATCTCCTAATGAAAAGTGAGCCTCCGGGCACCGGGCCTTCGCTTGCTCCAGCATGGGCTGGTTTATATCCAGACCACTGCTTTGATACCCGAAATCGATGAAGTGGCGTACATGGGGGCCGGTTCCGCAGGCCAGGTCCAGATGAGTGTTGCCTTCATTCCCAAACAGCTGATGCAACCTGCGCACGCCGTGGCTTTGGGCGTGGTAGTTAATATCCGCGCACATCAGGTCGTAGTAGGCGGACAAATCGGTATACAGGTAATTTGAGGACATGGCGGCCTGACGGTATTAGACGCTATTAGCGGGAGCATAGTGTGGCGGCGCATCGTAAACCAATCCGCGGTGTTTGCGAAGCGGATAAGTGGGTGGTTTGTAACTAGCTTGCCTCCGAGGCTTCCAGCCTTGGGTTTCGTGGGTAATAACGCTCTGGTAACCGCTCGATATAAGGGAAAAAGCGCGCGTCTTTATAGGGCATTTTCATAAAGCCGGATACGCCCAGCCCGGTGATCTGATCGACAGCAGCCAGAATCTCATCCAGCCGTTGGCGGAACTCGTCTTCTTTCTCCGGATCCAGCAGTCGGTACTGGCTATGGATTTTTAGGTGAAGGGGCAGAGCCTCAAAGATAATCATCCCGGTGTGGCGGATGCTGTTGAGTGCTTCGAGTGATTTGATGATGGGTTCGGGCAGCACCAAAAACTCCTCCGGGTCTGGCCCATCTTCAAAGTAGGAGTGTATTCGTGAGCGATCTTCCACTTCAGGTGCGGAACTCACCTGATACGGCAGCCGCATCTCCGGTGGCGCTATGAAGGGTTGGTCCTGTTCTTCCCGCTCAATATGCAAAGTGTCCCGGGCGTTGAACAGACAGCTTTTGAAGATACCTTGGCGATAGATAGCCTGGGCCAGGTTCACCATGTTGTTCACGGCGGTGGTAAAGGAGGTTCGTAGCTCAGGGTCGTGCAGGTTCAGGGAAGTATCGACGTAAACGCCGTCTGGCTCCCAGCGAACCGCGAGCCCACCCTCCACAGGATAACGGCCAAGCCGGCTGACAGCCGCCAGGAAAGCTTTTTCGGTGTCCCCCATGCCCTGCATGAAGTTTTTGTAGTAGCGATCCAGTTGCACGTCATTAACGTCGTTCAGGGACTCGTCGGCGCCTTCCTGGCGCAAAAAGGCCTTTCGGGAGCTGTACACCACAGTGTCGATTTCCCGATCCGAGATACGTATCCAGATAGGCACCAGTTGCGTAGGGGGCGGCTCTGGCAAATCGATCATTACCGTGCGTGCCATGCGCGGCATCTCTTTCAGATAATGGTCACCGGCCCGCATACGTTGCGCAGGATCCGGGTCCAGCATGCCATCTAGCATGCGGGCAAACTCCATGGGCAAACCGAGGGAAGTGGCGGGTATGGCTAGGTGGCCAAAACGACAAGATTGCCCCGAGGCCAGTGCATAAAGGGTGGCTGCCGCACCTTGTTCGTCAAATCGTGGTGATGAGAGTCCGCCATAGAGTTGCTCTTCACCAATGAAGTACACATCGCCCAAGCGGGCGTTGGTTTGTTGCAGGTTGTCGGACATCAGCTCCATTACGCTGGGGCTGAGGAATTGCTGGTTAGCATCCAATTGAGCGAATACGGAGGAACCCCAGTCGATCAGGGCGATGTTCTCGGTTTCAGCATCAAACACCAGATTGGATGGCTTGATATCTCCGTGCACAATCGGGCGTCTGCCACTATCGGTTTCACGGCGCAAATTGCGCAGAATGTCGGCCAGCTGATCGGCAATGCGGATAATCAGACGAGGGCTCAAGCGGCCTCGTTGGAGGGAGACTTCTTCCAAGTTAAAGCCGGGGGCTCGCTCCATTACCAGAATCGGTTGGCTACCGGCTCGGTGGTAGGCAATCAGGCCGGGCACCCGGGGGTGCTCCACCTGTTCCAGAATGTAAGCCTCATCTTCAAGCCTGTCATGCAGGTGTTGGGGCAGGGTGATGCGGGTAAACTTGAAAACATGCTCAAGATCCCGCGCACCCTCCAGCGGTAGCCGGCCCGCAAATACAAAGCCAAAGGCGCCCTTGCCAATCATTGCTATGTCCGCATAGCCCATCTGCCGGAGCTGATCAGTACATAGCTCAACCCAGTCTTTCAGCTTCTTTGCATCGTCGTGACTGAGCAGATAAATCGACTGCTCTTCCGGGATGTAGAATTGCTGAAGCTGGGCTTGATGCGGCATCGGCAATGATTGGTTGGGTGGCGCCATACCGGTCAGCCCATGTGGAGAAGCATGGATTGTGGTGACTCCAGGTAGCTCTTCCACAGGTTGTTGAACCGGGCAATGGTACCGCCATCAATGATGCGGTGGTCGCCCGCCCAGCTGATAGTCATGATGGAGCGTTCTACCACTTGCCCGTTTGCATCAAACCTCGGCAGCTTCTGGGTGCGTCCCAAGGCCACAATCGCCACTTCCGGTGCATTGATAATGGGTGAGGCGTAAGTGCCGCCCAGTGCGCCAATGTTGGAAATGGTAATGGTGCCGCCTTTGAGATCCGCCTGGCTTACCCGGCCTTCCCGTGCTGCTTCCGTGAGACGGGTTACCTCGTCGGCAATCTCCAGCAGAGTGAGGTGTTCAACGTTCTTCACGTTGGGCACCAGCAGTCCGATCTTGCTATCCACTGCCATGCCCACGTTACAGCTCGGCTGGTAGTGAATTTCAGTCACGTCCTCGTTGATCTGGCTATTGAGTATTGGATACTCGCGAACTGCCAGCGCGATGGCTTTCATAATGAAAGGCATCAGAGTGAGGCGAGAACCACGGGCTTCTGCTTCCGGCTTGAGTTGCTGGCGCAGGGCGAGCAATTCCGTCACATCAATGTCTTCGCTGAAGTTGAAGTGCGGAATGGTAGAGGCCGATGCCACCATGCGCTTGGCCATCACAGCCTGCATGCCTTTGATAGGTTCTACGCGAACTTCCTGACTGTGCGCTGGCCGTTGGGGCCTGCCTGCAGGTGCGGAGGAGCTTCCAGTTTCAGGATGCTCCAGATGGGACAGCACATCGGCTTTCAGCACGCGCCCATCCTTTCCGGAGCCCTGTACATCCTCCAGCGCCAGATCGTTCTCGCGAATCAGGCGGCGCACGGCGGGGCTGGCGGGAATCTTTTGCCCGTCCTGCCGTGTTGTTGAAACCGGGGCTTTTGCAGGCTCCGGGGTGTCGTCTGCTTTTGCGCCGGGTTGGGGTTTAGCCGGTTGGGCTTCTGGCTCATCACTTTTGCTTTCTTCGCTGGCGGCGGCACCACCTGATTCCTCACCGCTTTCATCCACCAGCTCAAACAATGGTGCATGTACCTTGGCTATGTCGCCTTCTTTCCAGTACAGCTTGGTAACCCGGCCTTTATAGGGGGCGGGAATTTCCACTAACGCCTTGTCGGTCATCACTTCTGCGACCGGCTGGTCTTCTTCGATCAAATCGCCTTCACTTACCAGCCATTTGACCAGCTCACATTCCACGATACCTTCGCCGATATCGGGCAGTATAAAATCGCTCATAGTTGTTCTCCTGTCCGGATATCTGCTTAGAATTCGACGCTTTCCCGAATGGCCTCATAGACCTTCAGGTGGTTGGGGAAGTGCTCTTTCTCGAGCACCAGCGGGAAGGGGGTGTCCATCCCGGTAACCCGTGCGATCGGCGATTCCAGATAGAGGAAGCAGCGTTCCTGGATGGTGGCGGCAATCTCGCCCGCAAAACCACCCGTAAGCGGCGCTTCGTGAGTGATCACCAGGCGCCCGGTTTTAAGCACCGACTCAGCAACGGTGTCCACATCCCAGGGCAGGATGGTGCGCAGATCAATCACTTCGCAGGAGAATCCTTCTTTTTCTGCCATTTCGACGGCTTTATCGATGACTTCCATTTGAGCACCCCAGCCCAGCACCGTTACATCGGTGCCTTCTTTGAGAACTTCGGCTTCGCCCAGCGGTAATTGGTACTCCCCCTCAGGCACCTCGCCAACTGAGGCTCGGTACAAGCGTTTTGGTTCAAAGAAAATCGTCGGGTTGGGGTCATTGATGGAGGCCAGCAACAGCCCCTTCGCCTGATGCGGGTTGCGCGGGACTACTATCTTCAAACCCGGCGTGTGGGCGAAATAAGCCTCAGGGGACTGGGAATGATACAAGCCACCGGCTATGCCGCCGCCGTAGGGGGTGCGGATAGTCATGTTGCCGACATTAAACAGGTTTCCGGAGCGATACCGGAACTTGGCCGACTCGTTAACAATCTGATCAAAGGCCGGGAATATGTAATCGGCGAACTGAATCTCGGCTACCGGGAAGGAGCCCTGGGCGGCCAGACCATTGGCGAAGCCAATAATGCCTTGCTCCACCAGAGGCGTGTTGAAACAGCGGTCTTTGCCGTACTTTTGTTGCAGGTTGCTGGTGGCTCGGAAAACACCGCCAAAGACACCCACATCCTCACCGAAACACATAACCTTTTCGTTTGCAGCCATCGCGATATCTAGTGCGTCGTTGATGGCTTGCAGCATGTTCATCTTGGCCATGTTATGCCCCTCCCTGAACGTGAGCAGCCGACTTGGGGTACTCATTCGGATATTTACGAATGTGCGCCTTCAGTTTTTCAAACTGCTCGTTCAGCAGCGGTGGCACCTCGTCGTAAACATCCGTTACCAGGGATTCCAAGGGAGGCGGCGGGAGCTTCTGGGCCCGTTTCATGGTTTCCAACACTTCACGGCGCATGCGTTCCTGCAGCTCTTTTTCTTCGCTCTCGCTCCACCATTTTTTCTTGGTGAGCCAGTTTTGCATGCGCAGGATAGGATCTTTTTCACGCCACACGGCTTCTTCATCTTTGCTTCGATAGCCGGAGGGGTCATCGGATGAGGAATGCGCCGCAAGTCGATAGGTCATGGCTTCGATGAGTACCGGGCGGTTCTCTTCCACGGCCAGTTTGCGGGCGGCTTCGGTGGCCTGATAAACGGCCAGGATGTCGTTGCCGTCGACACGAATGGTGTCCATTTTATAGCCGAACCCGCGAGGCGCTATGCCATCGGCAGCAAACTGTTCATTTGCCGGGGTGGAAATGGCGTAACCATTGTTGCGACAGAAGAAAATAGCGGGTACGCGATGCACAGCGGCCATGTTGAGGCCCGCGTGGAAGTCGCCTTCCGATGCGGCACCCTCTCCGAAGTAAACAATCGTGCAATGTCCGTCGCCGGCCATTTTCTGGCCATAGGCATAGCCGGTGGCCTGGGGGATCTGAGTGGCAAGGGGGGATGAGATGGTCATGTAATTGAGTTTGCTGGAACCATAATGAACCGGCATCTGACGGCCTTTTCCGTAATCTTTCTCGTTGCCGAACAACTGGTTCATGAACTCATCAATGGTGAAGCCGCGATAGGCCAAGGCGCCTTGCTCACGGTATTGGGCCATGATCATGTCAGCGTCGTTCAGGGCGGCGGCGCTACCGATAACGGAGGCTTCTTCACCGGTGCACTGCATGTAGAAACTGAGGCGGCCTTGTCGTTGGGCTCCCAGCATACGCTCATCCAGAATGCGGGTAGTGACCATGGCGCGGTAGATTCGCAGCGCTTTGTCTTTGCTGATGTCAGGCGCTTTGCTGCCTTTGTAGAGCGAACCGTCCTGCTTCAGGAGCTTCAGTGTCGGAATGTGATATTCCGAACCGTCTGTAAAAACAGGGGTATAAACGGATTTGTACTTTGTTGTTGTCATAATCCTCTTCCTGGGGTGATGGCTTGAGGAACAAAATGCCCCTTGTGAGGGCCTCGTTAAGTTATGGAGCCTTGTTCTATTTGCCGGAGTTTTCCAGAGTATAGAACGCATTGTGCAACCCTGCCGGTGTTGCCGTAAGGCTCCTGTTACCAGTTCGAGCAGTTTGGGTAAAACCGGATTAAACTGAGTAAAGTTGACCTTAACGTAAAGTGCGGGCTTTGGGTAGTGTCCTTTGTGGGTGAGCTATTTCCCCGGAGAAGTTAGACTGCACATTGCATCGGCGGCTCGCGCTGTACCTCATGGAATCTTCAGAAGGATAAAGGGATTTGGAAGCCATACTTATTTTGCTTGGCGTAGGCTTGGCGATATTCATACCTGTAGGTTCTGTTCTGGGCTTTATGGCTTTTCAGCAACGGAATGTACACTCTTCTCGCATTGACTCCCTGGGCCGGGAGGTTTTGGAACTGCGTCGGGAAATCGAAGCTCTTCGACGCCCTGGTGCATTGGATAAACAACTTCCAGATGATCCTGCATCGGCTGAAACCCAAAGTTTGGCCTATTCCCAGCCGTCGGCGCCCGCGCGCGAGCCAGAGGCGGTTCCTGTAGCAGCGACGAATGAATGGGTCGAAAAGCCCGAGGTTGAGGCAAGTGACTTGCTGGATTCAGTTTCACCGGCCCGTGATTATTCAGGTATCAAAAAGGCCCTGAAAGAAAACTGGATGGTCTGGCTGGGTGGCCTGAGTGTGGCGCTGGCGGGAATATTTATGGTCAGCCATTCCATCAGCGCGGGGCTGATTGGCCCTGTACCTCAACTGTTACTCGCCCTGGCTACAGGCCTTGCGCTGCACGCAGGCGCGGAATACCTGCGCAGACGCCACATGAGTACAGATCAGGTGTTCGCAGCCCTGGCGGGTGGGGGCAGTATTACGCTATACGCCGCATTGCTTGCCGGTGTTCACCATTACCAGCTAATCAGCCCGGTTGTCGGGTTAATCCTGCTTGCGGCTGTGTCTCTGGCTACCATGGCTTTGGCTCTGGTGCATGGCCCATTGCTGGCCATTATGGGGCTGAGTGGCGCCTATATTGTGCCTCTGCTTATCGGTGGCGAGGACGGCAGCGTCGCCTTTGTGCTCTCGTACAGCTTCCTGATTACGATCAGTTCGCTGCTATTAATGCGTTACGTTTTCCGTGATTGGCTCTGGTACGCCACACTGGCCGGTGCGTTGCTTTGGTGGGCAGCCACCGTGGCTGCAGCCCCTGCTGAGTTGGCAACGGCGATGTATTTGGCCGCCTTGTTTGTTGCTTTTGCATTCTTGCCGGGCGAAGAGCAGGCTGCTCCGTCCCGTTTGCGCGAGGCGCTTCTACCGCTGTTGGCGATTTGGGGTATTTCGATTGCACATCAATCTGTTGATAACCCGTCGTTGTGGAGTTGGCTGCTCATTCTGCCGGTCGCATCCCTGATTCCTCAGAGCCGGGGTACGCTGTGGTTTTTGCCTTGGGGTGCCGTGTTAGCCAGTGCTGCCGGTTGGCTGCTGTATATGGGCCGAATGGAGGGCGATCTGTTTTTCCTGATGCAGATTCCCCTGGCGCAGCAAGCGGGTTTTGTCAGCTACCTGATTGCCGCTGCCATCACCACCACTGGTTTGGGCCTCTGGCTGTGGGGGCGCTATGCCGACCAGCGGCGATGGGCCTCGTTAACCCTGCTTTCGCCGCTGGTATGGCTGGTGCTTGGCTGGCTGTTGCTGCAAGGCTATGGCGAAACATCGGTTGTGTGGGCGGTCGCCACCTTGGTACTTGGCGCAGTTTACGGCGTTCTGGCCTGGCGTATGGAAGGGCTGGCTCGCTATGGGAACGGCGTGGTCTGGGCCTTGATGGCGGCGCACGTCAGTTACTCACTGGCCACAGTGATGGCCTTCCGTGAAGCATCACTCACCCTGGCCTTATCGGTTCAGTTCGTCAGCCTTACCTGGCTGGCTCGGCGCTATCAGATGCCGGAGCTGTACCTGTTACTGAAGGGCGTATTGGCGCTGGTGGTTGCGCGGCTCACTTTCAATCCATGGATACAAGGTTACGATGCCAGCGTGCACTGGACGCTATGGACCTATGGTGGTGCTACATTGCTGGCGGCGGTTGCTACCAGGCTTTCAGAGAAAGGCCATTCGATTCGCCCCTGGCTGGAAGGCGCAACCCTGCACTTGCTGGTGCTGTTCCTGGGCGCGGAGTTGCGTTACTGGCTGTACGATGGCGACATTTTTGTTCACGAATACAGCTTGATCGAAGCAACCATGAATACGCTGCTTTGGGGCGCGCTCAGTGTGACTTATGCTTTCCGAGCCAAGTCGAGTCAATCACTGGCTTGGCTTTATAGGTTGTTCTCATGGGTTCTGCTGGCGCTCTCCGCCCTCAGCTACCTCACGCTGCTCACTTTGCATAACCCCTGGTGGAGTGGCAGTTTCATTGGCAGCACGCCCATCTTCAATATGCTGTTACCTGCTTTTGGTGGCCCGGTACTGCTGGCTCTTGTTATCAGCCGGTTCCCGCAGATTGCACCCAAGCTCTGGTCAATGTGTGTCGCAGGGGCAGGGTTTCTTTTATTCACTGCTCTGGAAATTCGCCAGCTCTGGCAGGGCAGCGATATGGCGCTGTGGCATGGCATGACAGAGGGCGAGCTGTATACCTATTCGGTTGTCGGCATGCTTTACGCCATAGCGGCAATCCTCTACTCCACTGTTTATTCCGCAAAAAGCACCCATATCATCTTGTACAAGGTGGGCATGGCTTTGCTGGGCCTTGTGATCGGCAAGATTTTCCTGATCGATATGGCGGGGCTACAGGGCTTTTGGCGAGTTGCCGCCTTTATGGGCTTGGGGCTCGCTCTCTTGGGCCTTGCATGGATGTACCGAAAAGCTCAGGGAGTTAACCTTGAGCCTGATTCACTAAACAGAGATTCAGATTTATGAATAGCGAAGAGCTAGCCAGCGTACTCGAAATGGATGGTGAAGAGAGATACGACTACTTCCTGAGCGAAGTATTGGAAGAGCGGGAGATCTGGATACTCGTTAATTCGGAAAGCCGCTTCCTGTCCATAGTGTCGGAGGACGACGGTGTCGCACATTTGCCGGTTTGGCCCAGTTCCGAATTTGCTGTTGAATACGCCAAGGGGGCAGATGGGTTGACTCCGAAAAGCATCTCGCTGCCAGATTTTTTCAAGAAATGGGTACCCGGATTGGCGAAAGACGGGCTGCAAGTGGGCGTATTCCCGGGAGCCGATAAAACTCTGTGGATAACAGCAGCAGACGAACTGAAAAAAGACCTGCAGGATGAACTGTCCAACTTCTAGACTTCAGGTAGGACAATCGACGTTGTGTGTTGTGAGGTGAATACATGAGTGACGATCTTAAACATGTGGTTTGTCCACACTGCGATAAGCTGAACCGTGTGCCGGCCGCTCGTCTGGCCTCTGGCGGTAACTGCGGAGCCTGCAAACAGCCCCTGTGGCCAAAGAAGGTGCTTGAGCTCACAGGGCAAAGCTTTGCGCCTCACACCGGCCGCAGCGACCTGCCTGTATTGGTGGATTTCTGGGCCAGCTGGTGTGGCCCCTGCAAAATGATGGCGCCTCAGTTTGAACAAGCGGCGCAGGGTTGGAAGGGCAGGGTGCGCTTTGCGAAGCTCAATACCGAAGAGCACCCGGCACCGGCTGGCCAGTACAGCATTCGCAGCATCCCTACCTTAATACTGTTCCGCAATGGCCGCGAGCTTGCACGGCAAAGTGGCGCCATGAACCAGGGCCAGATCGATCAGTGGCTGAAAAGTAACGGTTGCTGAAGGCGGGTGAGCAGCATGAGGGTGATTGATAGTGAAGACGCGCTGGTGGAACTTGTAACCACGAGTTCTGCTGCCCTTGTGCTGTACGGTGGCGCTAGTTGTGGCGTATGCCAGTCAGTGAAACCACAGCTGGAGCGCATGGCCAGGGAAGAGTTTCCTGAGCTGGTGATGGCGTATGTAGATTGCCAGGCGGCTGCGCCATTGTGTGCTTCACGGAGCATTTTTTCACTGCCAGTGATTCACCTGTGGTTTCAGGGGCAACGCTTTGCCGAGTTTTCCCGAGTCTTCTCTATGGGCGATGTTCGCTCTGCATTAAAACGTCCATATTGTTTGACGATTCAACAGGATAATGCTGAGCAGTAATTGATCTGGTCAGTTAACGGTCATGTTTGTCGAACGCCCGTTTTAACTGGGCTGAGCAGGCTTGTCCCGCGCCTTTTCACAAAGTTATCCACAGAATGGTGGGATAAGTTCCTTTGGTTCAGATAGCCCGCTGTTAAATCCAAAAGCTGATACGCGACGAAGGAGGCCCATTGACCGAGCGCGCAGAATCCAGAGCCAGGCCTTCCCTGATTGGCGGGGCGAGTATTATTGCCAGTGTTTGTGTTGGTGCCGGTATGCTGGGCTTGCCCAGTTCCGGTGCTGGAGCCTGGACGACCTGGTCCAGCCTGGCACTGGTGCTTACCATGGTGGTGATGACACTGTCTGGCTGGATGCTGCTGGAAGCCTTCAAGCACTTCGGTTTGAGAGCATCGTTCAATACCGTTACCAAATCTCTGCTCGGCTCCCGGGTGAACGCATTCAGTAATCTGACGGTATACTTTGTGGGCGGCATTCTCCTGTATGCCTACATCACGTCGTCTGGCCTGATCCTACAGAGCATGACCGGGGTCGACAGTCAGCTGGCTTCAGTTGTTTTTGTCCTGTTGTCCTCACTGGTTGTCTGGCACTCAACCCATGCAGTGGACCGACTGTCGGTGGTGCTCATCACGTTCATGCTGTTGAGTTTTGTACTCGGCGTCTCTGGCCTGGCGGTAAGAATTGACCCGGCTATCCTGTTCGACTCCGCAAATGCCGACGCCCAATATGCGCCCTATGCGATGGCGATGTTGCCAGTGGCGCTGACGTCTTTCGGCTATCATCATTCGGTGGCATCAATGCGCGCCTATTATGGCGAGGAGAGTAAGGCGCAGAAAGCCATTCTGGGCGGTACACTGTTGGCTTTGCTGTTTTACCTGGTGTGGCTGATCAGCATATTCGGCAATCTGCCGAGAGCGAATTTCGGCCCGGTGGTCGCCCAGGGCGGTGACGTGGATGTTCTGCTGGCGGCTCTTGGTTTTGCCATCAATTCCGAGCGGGTGGCGACCACCATCAGTGCTTTCTCAACGGCTGCCATTTTGTCGTCTTTTGTCGGCGTTGGTCTGGGCACCTTTGATTATATGGCCGACCTGCTGGGCTTCGATAATGATCGCAAAGGGCGCTCCAAAACCTGGGCAATTACGTTTATTCCGCCATTGCTGCTGTCGTTGTTTTTTCCGTTTGGCTTCGTTCTGGCCATTGGCTACGCCGGTGCGGCCGCGGCGGTCTGGGCCTGTATTGTTCCGGCGCTGCTGGCCCGGAAGTCCCGAACACTGAAGGATGGGCGCCGTGGCTTTATGGCCCCGGGCGGCCAGTTGGGCATTGCGCTGGTTCTGATTTTTGGCGGGCTGACCATCCTTTTCCATTTCATGGGGCTGGCGGGTTGGTTGCCGGAACCTGTGTTGCTCTGAGACCTGACATCAGGCCATGTTCGTTACTCTTAGTATCAACCGGAGGGACTGGATTTGAATCGTCGCTGCGAATGTACCCTCCTGCTGTTTTTCGTTATTAGTGTTTTGCCAGCCAGCCTGAAGGCAGAAGTCGTGAACCTGTCCTGGGATAACGACCTGCTTACTGGAACCGACCGCGGATATACAAACGGGGTACGCTTGTCGTATCTGACGGACACCGCTGACGAGAACGATGGAACGTCGGCAAGATTTGCGCGAACTCTGCGTGATGAGCTGCGCTTTCTGCCCGGTATAGGTGCGTCTGATTCAGAGCATGCGGTTACACTGAGTTTGCGGCAATTCATGGTTACGCCGGAAGATATCACGGTTGAAAATCCGCAATTCGACGACATTCCCTATGCCGGCCACCTGTCGCTCAGCGGCACGCTCTGGAGCTGGGACGCCGATACGATTACCGGTTTTGGCGCGCACATTGGCGTCATTGGGTCCGAAAGCGGTGCCGAGTCGGTTCAGAAATGGGTGCATAAAACCACTGGAAGCGACAAGCCGCAAGGCTGGGGCAATCAGCTTGGAACCGATGTGGTGGGTGGCATTCAGGGTGCGCATGGCCGAAAGCTGCTGCAACTCGGGCAGGGCGGCAACATTGAACAGCGTGTGTCGGTGATTGGGGCTGGGTTGTTGTCGAGTTTTCGAACTTCTGCAAAAGCCGGGTTGGTCTGGCAGCTTGGTAGGCATCTTCCAGTAAATTTTGTGCCGGATTACGCAGGCACCTCTTCAACTGTCGCCCTGCCGGGCTCTTTCAAGGATTCAGGCAGTAGCTGGTCCGTGTATGTGGGGCTGGGCGTGGAGTATGTAGGCTATTCCTATATTGACGACAATGCCGGGGCATACCGTTTTGACGAAGGGCCGCTGATTGGTCAGCTCGGTCTGGGCGCTACCTGGCAGTGGGGTTACCTGCTGGCCGCCGTCACACTGCGTGCCTCGACCAGCGAAGACGAGCGTCATAAAGATAACTTCAGCTTTGGGACGCTGTCAGTTTCTTGGGCATTATAGAAAGGTCCGTTTCGACTCGTTGTTCACGGGGCACTTCGTCGTGGTCAGCCAGGCCTGACAGGGGTGATGTCTGGATGATTAAACTGAACCTCCAAGATGAGTGATGTTTATGCCCGCAGCTTGTTCCCGGTGCCTGCTCTTAAACAAAAGCGAACAGTCGCTTTGAGACCAACTAAGCAATACAGAGTATAAAGTTTAATCTATGCACTTTCTTCATGACTCCCAGTTTCCCGCGTTTTCATGAACCGGCTGGATCATGGATGAGACGCGGATGAAAGAGTGGTTATGTGAGGACTCTCAAATGTTTCTGATTATACTGGTGACATGAAGCATTCAGAGATTGGCCTGCACATACGAACGTACGATGATGAGGGGAAAAGTCACTCCCACGACCATCATCAACTGGTACTACCCTTAGCCGGAACATTATCTCTGTCAGTAGATACCAGGGAAGGCGAGGTTGCTCAGCGTCGAGCAGCAATCATTCCCGCAGGAATTGGTCATGGATACGCTGCGACCGACGATAACCGGTTTTTGGTTGCAGACGTTCCCGAAGGCTTGGCCCCGGCGCTAGATAAGCTGCCTTGTTTCGTAGACCTAGATCCAGCATTGCTCCATTACGTCCAGTTCCTTCACGCACAGCTCCAAAATGGGACTGAGTCGGATTTTACCCAACATCAAATGCTACTCCTGCTTATTCAGTT
>NZ_JAVIXR010000029.1 GCF_031157525.1 Marinobacter sediminicola | reverse complement strand
TGTGCTCGTAGCGTGTTTTGGGAAGAACCTCGCCAACTGCTTCATGCTCAAATTGTCAGAAAACCCGCATAATACCACAGCAAAACTGGCAGATTACCGAGACAACGCTGGTTGCAGATTGATCACCCCGTTATAATGCTCAGTTCTCCTTTTCAGCGCGCGCAATCCGGCCAATTTCTGCTCCGGGCGCCAAATACATCCAGTTGTGTTGAGACCCATGGCCAAAAAGCTGTACATCAAAACCCACGGTTGCCAGATGAACGAATACGATTCATCCCGCATGGCCGACCTTCTTAAAACCGGCGAAGCGGTTGAAATGACCGAATCGCCAGATGACGCCGACATCCTGCTGCTGAACACCTGCTCCATCCGTGAAAAAGCACAGGAAAAAGTGTTCCACCAATTGGGTCGCTGGAAAAAGCTCAAATCAAAGAACCCGGAACTGATTATTGGCGTTGGCGGCTGTGTCGCCAGCCAGGAAGGCCAGGCGATTCTGGATCGTGCACCCTACGTCGACATGGTTTTCGGACCGCAAACCCTGCACCGCTTGCCGGATATGATTACCGAAGTACGCATGAAAGGTAACGGCGTGGGCGTAGTGGACGTGAGCTTTCCGGAAATCGAAAAGTTCGACAACCTGCCCGACCCCGGAGCGGATGGCCCTTCTGCGTTCGTTTCCATAATGGAAGGCTGCAGCAAATACTGCACCTTCTGCGTGGTGCCTTACACCCGTGGCGAAGAAGTCAGCCGCCCGGCAGACGACGTGATCGCCGAAGTGGCTCACCTGGCCGGACAAGGCGTGCGGGAAGTGAACCTGCTGGGCCAGAACGTGAACGCCTACCGTGGCGAAACCCACGATGGCGACGTGATGGACTTGGCTGAGTTAATCACACTGATTGCCACGATCGACGGCATTGATCGCATCCGCTACACCACCTCGCACCCGGTTGAGTTTACCGATGCGATGATTGAAGTGTACGAACAGGTTCCCGAACTGGTCAGTCACCTGCACCTGCCGGTTCAAAGCGGCTCGGATCGTATTCTGGCAGCCATGAAGCGCGGCCACACGGCCCTGGAGTACAAGTCCAAGCTTCGTCGCCTGCGCAAGATTCGTCCGGATATCAGTTTTTCTTCAGATTTCATCATTGGCTTCCCGGGTGAAACCGAGAAAGACTTTGAAGACACCATGAAGCTGATCAACGATATCGGTTTCGATATGTCCTTCAGCTTCGTTTACAGCGCTCGCCCTGGCACGCCCGCGTCGGATCTGCCTGATGAAACGCCGATGGAAGTAAAAAAGCAGCGCCTTAAAATCCTGCAGGACCGGATCAACCAGACGGTGATGGATATTAGCCGCAAGATGGTCGGTTCGACTCAGCGCATTCTGGTAACCGGGCTATCGAAGAAGGATCCCGGGGAGTATTCAGGGCGCACGGAGAACAACCGCATTGTGAATTTCCGGCATGAAAATCCGGGGATTATCGGGCACTTTATCGACGTTGAGATAGTTGAGGCTTACGCTAACTCTCTTCGTGGTTTACCTGTGGATTCGGTGCTTTATTGAGCTTCGGCTCCCATGTGATTGAAGCCCGGAGTATGAGAGCGGTGGTGGCTTCCTCCCAAAAACCGCTACGAGCACATCCATGTGGGCTTGACTGCGGCCA
>NZ_JAVIXR010000028.1 GCF_031157525.1 Marinobacter sediminicola | reverse complement strand
TTCCCAAAACACGCTACGAGCACATCCATGTGCGCTTGTTTCGGGAAGAACCTCGCCAACTGCTTCCCGAACTTTCGAGATAACTCCAAAAGCCCATGACCCCCGAACGCCTTGCCCGCATCAAACAGGTTTTGAACACTCGACAGCCGGACCTGACAGTCCTGACCGACCAGGTTCACAAACCAAGAAACCTCTCCGCCATACTGAGAACCTGCGACGCCTTCGGGTTAGCCAATATGCACGTGGTCTGGCCAAAAGAAGGCTTCCGGGCATTTCGGAAAACCGTCGGCGGTAGCTTCAAGTGGGTAACGCCTCATACCCACCGCACTATGGACGAGGCCATAGCGCATCTGAAAGGGCAGGGCCATAAGCTTTATGCGGCACAGCTGTCAGACAGAGCGATCGATTATCGCTCCGCAGATTTCACCGTGCCATGCACCGTTATTATGGGTAACGAAGTCGATGGCGTAAGCACAGCAGCAGCGGAACAAGCTGATGAACACATTGTTATCCCCATGATGGGCATGGTCGAGTCCCTCAACGTATCCGCCGCCTGCGCGATCATCCTCTCCGAAGCCCAAAGGCAGCGCAAAGAGGCCGGCTTGTTCGATAATCGGCGCATACCGGATGAAGAATACAACCGCCTACTCTTCAGTTGGTGCCAGCCTGTCGTCAAGCGCTACTGCGACGACCGAAACCTGCCATACCCGCCCATTGATCACGAAACCGGTGAGCTAATTGACGGAGTAGGCTGGATGCAGGAAGTAAGGGTGCTCAGAGCCAACCGCCCCCGCTGGAATGAAGATAGCCCGGCAGAGGTCAGCTAACGAAAACACCTTTTACCGCGCCGCGGAGCCAGCCCCCAAAGCAGCAGGCAAGCGAAGCCAACCCTAGTCTTCGCGATGCTCCAAATACCGCTCCAACTGCTCCCGCAAAGCCTTAGGAAGGCGAGTAATCGTCAGCGCATCCTTGTCGCGATCATAGTAAATCGCCTGATTCACCAGATCCGAAGAAAACGAAACACTCATCCCTCCGCCAGAGCCCGCAATCCGCACCAGCTTCTTCACCTTCCGATGATCCGGGTGCAGCACGCCGCTCTCGGGCATCTCCGCAGACTTACTGGCAAACTCCTTGAAACGCCCGGGCTCATCCTCATCCAGATAGCCAGACAACGCTTCAATAGCCACCGGCTCACCCAAAGCATGCTGCTCTTTGCAGAACTCATAAGCCCGCGTGCGCACCTCACCGGCCTTTTCCGGCTCCGAAGACTTCGCAAACGCTTCCACAGCATCCAGAAACGTCAGAGTTTCCTTTTCAACATCGATCTGGTTGGTGAAACCACACAGCCGGATAAACAGCTCCCCCGGTTCACCCGTGCCCCGGGCATGCACCAACGTAAGATAGTTCTCAGCCGCGTTATCACCCAGCCAGTCATCCAGCTCAACCCGCATGGCAAGATTCAGGCGGGACGTGCTCAGCACATCCGTTGTATCCAGGGCCTGATTGCCATCGAAGCGCAAAGCGCCGTCGCTCTCCAGAATCATCACATAAACCACATCGGAATCTGCCAGGGCCTCGTGAACAACCACAAGTTGCCCCACAAATTCCTCCTGGCAACTCGTAAGCAACTCCTGCCACTGCCCAAACACCCGATCTGTGAACGATGCAAAACTCTGCTTGTCCTCCAGATAATCCTTCAGCCAACCGCTAAACGGACTCTCACCAATATCTTCTGAAAACCGCCCGTACTTCTTACCCGGCTTGCTGTTAAACAGCCGCTTCATCTGCTTGTGCAGCCCTTCATAATCGCCACCCGGTTCCTGCAGCGCCTCACCACTTTGCAGGCGGGCAGGCTGCCCCGGCTGATACTGACTGGAAAACGCGGTGCGCAGATGCTTGATGGCCATAAAAAGAAAATCCCGAATAAATAAACAAAAAAGCCCCGAAGGAAACCTTCAGGGCCAAAGATTCTGCCACGTACAACAAATACATTCACGACTAAAAAAGGAGAATTGCAGCAAAGCCTGATAGCCGTGGGGCGGGGTGTCTTTTCTGGCCGGAAAAAGATGTCTGAGCGAAGCGAGTTGTTTTTCCAGAAGAAAAGACACCCC
>NZ_JAVIXR010000027.1 GCF_031157525.1 Marinobacter sediminicola | reverse complement strand
ACCATTGAGGCATGGTCTGAGTTTGATGTGTTAGTCAATGCAATGGCTTACTTTAGGCAGCACCTCCGTGCATATATTGAGGCACACCCAAAGATAAAGTTGTATGAAAAAATTGAAGGCGATCTGGAAGCCCTCGAAATAGACGATATTTTCTGGACTCATGACTGTGTTCCAGATTAAAAACATAACAAGGCCATGAAGGTTGTTCCGGGCCTTCGGCCCTCCACCGGACGCCCTTGTCAGGGCGCCGCTTATGGCTGGCGTTATGACTAAAGCTATGCATCAGATTGAGAGCATCCTGAGCCAAAACGAAAAATATCGGCTCGACGATCCGGTACCTACCGAAAGTCAGATCAACCAAGCAGAACTCGGTCTGAAAACGGAGTTTAAAGCCTGGTACCGTGATTTTGTCAGATTGGGCGGTTTAAGCGACTTGAGGTTTAGTGCTGAAATCCTCCCGCCCCAGGAGCTGGTAGAGAACCAAAGGTACATTGATAGCCGGGCCTATGTTGCGTTTGCTAGCAATGGGTGCGGGGATCTTTTCTGCTGGTCAGTCGGAGATTCGCCTGCAATCTTTTTGTGGGACCATGAAACAAACCGGTTCACCGAGGATGCCCCGGATTTTATCACTTGGCTTGAGCGTAACCGGTTCTAGTCATAACCAGTAGTTGTAGTACGTTCCGGCCTGCGGCCTCCACCGGACGCCCCTGTCGGGGCGCCGCTAAACAAAAGCGTTAGGCGAGATTCATATGAGTCAACTGTCAATGCACGCGCAGGACTTCCTAAATGCTTATGAAATCTTAAGGGAGAGCAACGACGCGCTGATAAGCAAGGGTGCTGATGGTGCCAGAGAAACAGCCTACGGCTCATTACCAGCGATGGGCATCGATATCGTTTGCTTAGCATTTTCAGTAGAGCTTCACTTGAAAGAACTCCATCGAATTGTTTCTCAAGCTCCTCCCAAGGGGCACAACATTTCAAAGCTCTTTTATGGTCTGCCCAAAGATGTTCAAGAGGAAGTTGTTTCTCACAGCTCCATAGCACAATACGGATGGGGTGATGCCCAACTCCAGCTTGAGCTAAATGCTATCAGCAATGGTTTTGAAAAATGGCGATACGCCTACGAGAGCGCCTCACTCAAATACAACATTTACTTTGCGAAAGCTCTGATTGAGGCAATGCAATCTGTTGCATCCAAAAAGTGAGAAGCGCCTAACAAGGCAATCAAATTTGTTCCGGCCTTCGGCCTCCACCGGACGCCCTTGTCAGGGCGCCGTTTATTGCTGGCGTTAGCACCAGAGAGCCATGACTCAAAAATATGTCACCAGCATTCAAGGCGGGACTCTAAAAACAGCTGATTTTCCTGAGCGAGAGATTTCGTTCCGGGACAACGCCGAGTTAGTTATGCTGGTAAAGCTGTTGTCGGCACAAGGGTACGCCTTTGTAGACGCTCCGAGTGGATGGCCACCCGCAGCCGTGCTTCAGCAGCTTCAGGAGCAAGGGGAGATGGATTTCTCATTCACGGCGATAACTTGGTCTGGCCCGCGTGATTATTGCACTTATCAGGTTCCGAAGTGCTAACCAGCCAGTCAACCGGACACCAAAAGCGTTCCGCTTTTGGTTCCCTTCGCTGGCGCTCCGGTGCCGGTTACCGTAGGCGTCATGTTTCTGACTGGAGGTAGTCTTTGGCCTCGACTTGGCTAGACATCGTTGATACGGCTGTAAAAATTGGGCTAGGCGCTGCAATCAGCGGTATCGCAACTTATGCGGTCACGCGGTACAAGCATGTCTCGGATAAAAGTCTGGAGGCAACGCAGAGGAAGCGCGACGCAATAAATCAAGTTGCTGAAGAAGTAGAGGAGTTTTCCCATATCTCTTTGAATTATTGGGCACGGATTCTTGATTGGACTCGCAAACGTGCCAATGGGAAATCGCCAAACGAAACGTTAGAGCAAGAACTTCGCCACGTTCGCGCGGAGTTGTTCAATTCTTATAAGGTGCTAGCCAGTGCTGAATCAAAGCTTTTGCTCATGGGGGAGCAGGAGGCCCAGGATTTAGTTCGGAAATATGGTGAACAGCTGACCAAATTTTATTCAAAAGCATTCATTGGTGATCACGGGATGTCGCTGGATGAAATTCAAGAGTGGCGCGAGGTAATACTCTCAGGTCGTATCAAAGTGTTTAATGAGTTGAGCCGACTGTTTAAGAGTTTGGAAACATAACAATGCCAGGCACGGCGACGCCTACTACATTGCGGCTGTGCCTCCATTTCGTAGTCGCGCATGCTGGCTGGCGTTAGTGATCCTGTCGCCTGTCTAATTAATTGGTATAATAGGTTCACGGGCCGTTGAGCTCGGTGGCGAAAGCCTCCGCAAATATCTTGTTTCGCGATGACCCATTCTGTGAGTGCGGCCAGACCCTGACATCGCATCTCAAGTTGCTTTAGCAACGGTTGAGGTGTGTATGTCTGATCAACCTAGAAATTCTTCCATTGCTATTCTGTTTTTGTCAGTTTTGATCTTCGTCGCATTGTTCGCGGCTGCATTGGTTTACCTTATGTATAGCGAGGATAAGGGGCTAGCAGCCGAGCAGATTTGGAATCACCTAAAAGAGCTTTCGCTATTAGCTGCTGGGTATATCTTTGGAGAGAGAAAAGCCGCGCCCTAATCTCAAAATCACTAACAAAACGGTCAACCGGACGCCAAAAGCGTGGCGCTTTTGGTACCCTCCGCTTCGCTCCGGCGCCGGTTACCTCAGCGTTGGCTCTCACCACACCGGAAAGGAGAGTGAAATGATTAATATAGCGATCGTGATTTTAGGAATCGCGGGCGTTTTATCTCAATTCATTACTCGAAAAAGTCCAGAGTCTGAGAAGCCTCGCATTTGGGCTGTACTCCAGTATGGGGCAATGATCGGTGTCATTTCTCTAGGAGGCTATAACCAATATACCAATAGCCAGGTTGAGTCGAGTCATCGAAAAGCAACTATCGAAATTGGTGTACTTTCCAAAGTTAGTGAGCACTTTGTTCCCGTACTTAAAAATAGTATTTTGCTTCAAAACAACATGATTGCCGTGAAAAGCTACTTGTCATATGAAGAACTTAAGGAAAGCAATCCTGACATGGCACCCCACGTAGATTGGCACAAAGACAGCTCTGAAACTCAGCACGTCGAGTTAGAAGCAGCAAAAAGAGCATTTGCGGAAATTCAAAATTCGGCAGTTAACATCCTACAACTAAATATCAGCTACGGCGGTATTGTTCCGAGTGAAGCTTTCGAATGGGCAGGTGCAACGCTCGAAATGAAGTTCTCGGACGTGCCCGACTATTTTGACCCATACACTCCAGTTGGCGCTCCTCCTAAAAGCTCAGTTGTTGACTACGCAGAAAAGACAGGTCGAGTATTTGGGCTAGTAATGGGTAAGATGAGATCAGCAGCTGCCCTACTAGCCGAGGATTAAGCAACCGTTTAGAGCTAACAATCACAGTCACGGCGACGTCTACTACATTGCGGCTTCGCCTTCATTTCGCAGCCGCGCATGCTGTTGGCGTTATGTGGTCACCACTTGGCTCTTGTTAAATTTTATTAATGGTGTCGGTCGGCACAGTTACCAGCACGAAATTCTCCGTTAAGAAAATCTGCTATGGTCAAAAAACATCCAGATTTACGGAGATATTGAAATGGAAGTAGGC
>NZ_JAVIXR010000026.1 GCF_031157525.1 Marinobacter sediminicola | reverse complement strand
CATCTCGAACCAAAGCTCGTCTACTTTGCGGCGAGTTTTACCATAATATAATGATTTCTTGATGCTCATGCAGTCCTCGCTAGAACATAACGCCTATGCGAAGCGGCGGCTGAAAGCCGTCCGTCTTACGCTATTGGTTATACCGATCTTTGCGGTCGAAGCACGGACTTTATTGATTCAAAATCGCCATTTGCGTATGCCACAAGCTCGGCTTCCACCTCATTGAAACTCACGCTTCTCACCCACTTAGAACTACAACCCTGCACAAGCTCCATTGCTTTCGTGAACTGCTCCCTCGAAAAAACAAACGATCCAATAAATGTTTTCTGCTCTCGAATCATGCTTGTGAAATCAACACTTAAAGATTGCGAAGCAAAGCCAAGGAAAACGCTTTTTCCATTTTTCTTCGTTCGATTGATACACTCAGTGCGAGCTACCTCTGTGCCAACAGTGTCGAACACGATGTCGAATTCGCGGCCGAAGGTCCGAGCTACCTCGCAAGCGCCAATTGACGAAGCAGCTGTCAAACGTTTGGCAGATAGGTCTGAGACAAAGATTGATTCGCAGCCCTGATCCCGACCCATTGCTGTTAAACCCAAACCCAGTGAACCTGCTCCTATCACCAAAACAGAGTCGGTGGACTTTGGTTGAGCGCGTTCCCACGCGTTCACGGCGTTTGCGAACGGCTCGATGAACGACGCTTGCTCCCAGCTTAATGAAGCGGGCAGATGAACGAGAGCACTCTCTGGAACCGAAACCTGTTCAGCAAAGCCCCCAGATCTGTGAACCCCAATCAGATTCCAGTCGTTACAAAGTTGGGACTGGCCTTGGTTGCAGTAGAGGCAGTCCCCACAACCTGATAGTGGAAAAACCGCTGCTCGTTGACCTGCGGTTGTTACGCCGCACAGCCCATGCCCCATTACGTTTGGAAGAGGCCTAAGCCCTGGATTCTGAAGCGCCGCTACTTCGCTACCACCAAGCCCTGTTACCTCTACATCAATGATCACCTCGCCTTGACTAGGCTGTGGTGGAGCAACATTTTCGAGAACAATGTTTTGCGGGCCCTTAAGCAAGAGAGCTCTCATTTAGGTTACACCTCCCTGTATAACGCTTGGCTTTGCGGCGTGCCGGAGCGCAGCGTAGGCACGTCCGGCAACAGCCATTTGTTATGTCACTTTTTTAGGCCAAAACAATGCTCATCTGAAGGGAAAATTCCAGCTCTTACCTCTTTTTCGAACTCTGCAAATACCTCTTTGATCTGGGCACTGAGGTCTACATATTTTTTGGCGAACTTCGGGGTGTAATCTGAGAACAAACCAAGGATGTCCTCAGTCACTAATACTTGTCCATCACACTCAGGAGAAGCACCAATGCCGATGGTGGGGATGGCAATGGTTTCAGTAACCTTCCTTGCTGCTTTCTCAAAAACACCTTCAATCAATACCGAGAACGCACCTGCTGATTCAAAGGCCTGTGCCTCTTTAACCAACAACGCAACAGCATCGTCATCTCGCCCCTGAGCCTTGAAGCCTCCAAGAGCATTTGCATGCTGCGGACGAAGGCCTATGTGGGGCATGACAGGAATTCCCCGACTGATCAGGAACTCCACCGTTTCAACAAGCTCCAAGCCTCCCTCGACTTTCACTGCCTGAGCACCGGTTTCCGTCAATATGCGTGCTGCATTGCGATACGCCAGCTCTTTACTTTCTTGATATGAGCCAAAGGGCATGTCAATGACAACACAAGCCCGCTCGATACCACGAACAACTGCTGCACCGTGGGCAATCATCATATCCAGTGTTACAGGTAAGGTAGAATCAAATCCGTATGCAACCATACCCGTTGAATCACCAACAATGATGAGATCTACATACGGATCCATAAAGCCCGCCATTGGCTTGGTGTAAGCCGTCAGAGAGACAATGCTGCCTTTCCCTTTCATTTTCCGAATCTTAGCAGTAGTAATTTTCTGATTTGACGTATGCGTGCTCATGCTATCTCCTTTTATGATGCTCGATGCTCACTCAGTGAACATAACGCCCGCAGCATGCGCGGCTTTGAAATGAAGGCGAAGCCGCAATGGAAAAGGCGTCGCCGTGCCTGCGATTGTTAGTCGGTGAACACAGGGTCAATGTACCTCAACTCCTGGAATTGACACTTCTAACCTCTCTATCGCTTCATTAGAAATGTTCTCGCAATCAACGATCGAGATGAACCTGAGGTTTTTTAGCGAATGCAGACAACTGAACCCTACATCTGAGACCGAAGTCCCTTCTATCCAGATTTCTTCAAGGTTTTTGAATTCCGCAATGCGCTCCATCGCTTTGTCTGTTACCTCAGTTCCATCCAGATCGATGCCGCGTAATTCTGGTAACTCAGGTAACACGCGTATTCCTTGGTCTGATATATCAGCGTTTTCGAGGTTCAGAAAGACTACGTAACCGGAGACGCCAGCAAGGTCGACATCGGTGAATTGCGTCCCTTTTATATATCCCGGGCCTTCTTGAAGGCTGAACACCAATCTTTGATCTCTCGCCATACCCCTTCCGACTAACGCTTGGCTTTGCGGCGTGCCGGAGCGCAGCGTAGGCGCGTCCGCCAACAGCCACTGGTTATACGGACTTTACCACCAACATCTCAGTAGCACCTTTTTGAAACCGGTAACTAACAGGCTGCAATGAGACATCAATCCCATCGGCAGATAATGCGGTCATTACCTGATCCAAATACTTCGAGACCTCTCCGTCTAAGGACACAACAGGAAAGACACGCACTTCGGTCGCCACTCTGCATAGCTCCCACATTGATGCGAGGTGAGTAGCCCCATCCACATGGTCACTGTAGAGAAAAAGATAGTGGGAGCAGAGTGCCAAATCGAACTCGGAGTCGGAAAACGGCAGCGACGGCAAAGACGCTGATAGATACCGCCCTTGCTGAAAACCCGCCTCAAAGTCGGCCAGGAATCTCGACATGGCATTCATACGGATCTCGCCAAGATGCTCGACGCTACTCAGTGACTCCCAAATATACTTGTCTGCGTCCTGCCGCATCTTAGTCATGATTTCCGGGTACACTTCATCAATCCGGCGACGTATTTCGTTGACCTGAAACCCGTAAACCGGATCACAGGAAGTGACTTGGCAGCCACGCTCTGTTGCCTCTACATTAAAACTTGCGGGGCCATCACCGCAACCAAGGATACGCTTGTTCAGGTCATCCTCGGATAATCCGAACATCGCCTGATACTCTTCAAAAGATCGGCCCCAGGGGACTACATTGGCTAACTTCAAATCTGACTCTCCTTAGTCTGTATAACGCCGTTGTTCAGCGGTGCCCTTGTAGCGCAGCGAAAAGGGCATCCGGTGGAGGGCCGTCAGGCCCGGAACGTACTGGAACACTTGGTTAAATGCTGAAAATGGCACGAACAAGGTAAACACTCGTTGCCAAAATGGCGACAGCAAGTGTTAGGTACGAACCATGAATCAGCCAATACCGCTTTGATTTATAGCGTTTATTTTTATCCCAGCTTTGTTCAGATTCAGGCTTGTTCAACTCCTGTGTAAGCGCGAAGAACCTTTTTGCGTCGACCCGAAGTTCGTACAAGCACAAACCCACTGTAGCAACGAACGAGACCAGCGCGACTGACAGCAACCATTTGTCGGTAGCACCCAACTCGCTCCCACCGGACTTGGTGAGTGCAAGAAAAAACACACCCGTAGCGCCTGACGAAACGGAGAGAATATAGGCCCGTAGGCGGTTCCCGGCATCTTTAGCCAGCTCGTGGTATTTGGCGATCTCTTCAGATTTATCCATAGGCATTTAACGCTTTTTGTTTAGCGGCGCACATGTAGCGCAGCGAAATGGGCGTCCGGTGTAGGGCCGGAGGCCCGGAACGTACTACAACAATTTGTTAAGTGATTCCAGGCTCTCAGGACCGCCCTCCAATCGTGCGCACTCAGTGGATTCCTGCTCCCATGGCGCTGCGGATGCTGTATGGAGGTGAACAGAAACCCTTGATACGGCCAGTTCATCGAGCAAACCAGCTGGAACCCAAACCATCTCGGTGCCCCGCAGGCTATTTGGAACCGGGCTCCCACAACTCGAACAGAAATCGCTCCGGAAACCACTTGGCTTTTGGTACGTCCGAATCTCGCTTTGACCTGAGACCCAACGAAAATTAGAACCCTGCACAAACGTGGCAGCGTTAGCGGCAGCCCCTGTGGCTTTGCGGCATAGCGAGCAGTGACACTGATAGAGATTGCGTATCTCCCCATCAATTTCGAATTTCACGTTTCCGCAGAGACATTCACCTTGCATCGATCAATCCTTTGACACTTAACGCCGAAGCACAGCGGCGACCTTGGAGTGGCGACGAAGGAGCCACGTAAAGGGCGTCCGGCGGCCATCGGCCGCGAACTGCTGCGCCTTGTTAGGCATTTTCTCAGATTATTCGCGGTGCTCATCGTCGAGCACCTGCTTGATCTTCCCGTTCCCGACATGACGAGCCCCTTCCTGAAGGCGCCATTCAAGCC
>NZ_JAVIXR010000025.1 GCF_031157525.1 Marinobacter sediminicola | reverse complement strand
AATTAAACGGTTGACAAGGCGGCGAGACGATGTAGAATACGCCACCTTGATTGAGCAACGGCTCAAACGCTCTTTAACAAATTGACCAAGTAATTCGTGTGGGCGCTGGCTGGAGTATTTCGACAAGAAATACCAAGGCAAGCGACTCGTCAAAATTGAGTTTTGTCTTGAGCAAAGGTTATAAGATCTTCGGATCTTAATATGATTTAAACTGAAGAGTTTGATCATGGCTCAGATTGAACGCTGGCGGCAGGCTTAACACATGCAAGTCGAGCGGTAACAGGGGGTGCTTGCACCCCGCTGACGAGCGGCGGACGGGTGAGTAATGCTTAGGAATCTGCCCAGTAGTGGGGGACAACAGTCGGAAACGGCTGCTAATACCGCATACGCCCTTCGGGGGAAAGCAGGGGATCTTCGGACCTTGCGCTATTGGATGAGCCTAAGTCGGATTAGCTAGTTGGTGAGGTAATGGCTCACCAAGGCGACGATCCGTAGCTGGTCTGAGAGGATGATCAGCCACATCGGGACTGAGACACGGCCCGAACTCCTACGGGAGGCAGCAGTGGGGAATATTGGACAATGGGGGAAACCCTGATCCAGCCATGCCGCGTGTGTGAAGAAGGCTTTCGGGTTGTAAAGCACTTTCAGTGAGGAGGAAGGCCTCAAAGTTAATACCTTTGAGGATTGACGTCACTCACAGAAGAAGCACCGGCTAACTCCGTGCCAGCAGCCGCGGTAATACGGAGGGTGCAAGCGTTAATCGGAATTACTGGGCGTAAAGCGCGCGTAGGTGGTTGAGTAAGCGAGATGTGAAAGCCCCGGGCTTAACCTGGGAACGGCACTTCGAACTGCTCGGCTAGAGTGTGGTAGAGGGTAGTGGAATTTCCTGTGTAGCGGTGAAATGCGTAGATATAGGAAGGAACACCAGTGGCGAAGGCGGCTACCTGGACCAACACTGACACTGAGGTGCGAAAGCGTGGGGAGCAAACAGGATTAGATACCCTGGTAGTCCACGCCGTAAACGATGTCAACTAGCCGTTGGGGATCTTGAATCCTTAGTGGCGCAGCTAACGCACTAAGTTGACCGCCTGGGGAGTACGGCCGCAAGGTTAAAACTCAAATGAATTGACGGGGGCCCGCACAAGCGGTGGAGCATGTGGTTTAATTCGACGCAACGCGAAGAACCTTACCTGGCCTTGACATGCAGAGAACTTTCCAGAGATGGATTGGTGCCTTCGGGAGCTCTGACACAGGTGCTGCATGGCCGTCGTCAGCTCGTGTCGTGAGATGTTGGGTTAAGTCCCGTAACGAGCGCAACCCCTATCCCTAGTTGCTAGCAGGTAATGCTGAGAACTCTAGGGAGACTGCCGGTGACAAACCGGAGGAAGGTGGGGATGACGTCAGGTCATCATGGCCCTTACGGCCAGGGCTACACACGTGCTACAATGGTACGTACAGAGGGTTGCAAACCCGCGAGGGGGAGCTAATCTCACAAAACGTATCGTAGTCCGGATCGGAGTCTGCAACTCGACTCCGTGAAGTCGGAATCGCTAGTAATCGTGAATCAGAATGTCACGGTGAATACGTTCCCGGGCCTTGTACACACCGCCCGTCACACCATGGGAGTAGATTGCACCAGAAGTAGTTAGTCTAACCTTCGGGAGGACGATTACCACGGTGTGGTTTATGACTGGGGTGAAGTCGTAACAAGGTAGCCCTAGGGGAACCTGGGGCTGGATCACCTCCTTAAACGAAGTTGAAGCTTCGGTCAGAGTCCACACGAATTACTTGGTTGATTGATAAAGAGAGCAAGGGTCTTTCAGGCCCGACTTGGCTTGTCTGTGGCAAGCAAAACCGGGTCTGTAGCTCAGGTGGTTAGAGCGCACCCCTGATAAGGGTGAGGTCGGTGGTTCAAGTCCACCCAGACCCACCAAAATTGCTCAGCTCGGCGTTATCGAGTGACTTGCATAGCAGGCTATGCGGCGCCCCTCGATGGCTTGATCTGAACAATTTACATCTCTACTCAGTATGAGTGAGGTGGCATAGCTTAAATTGGGGCTATAGCTCAGCTGGGAGAGCGCCTGCCTTGCACGCAGGAGGTCGGCAGTTCGATCCTGCCTAGCTCCACCAAATATTACTTGGTCACCTGACTTCGGTCAGTGTACAGAAACAAGTGTTTCAACTTTGTTAAGTTCGAAATCCTTCTTTCTGATCACTGGGTCAGATTTGCTCTTTAACAAATTGGACGAGATAGAACACGAAGACATTTTCTCATTATCTCCGAGAGAATGTGTTCAATGTGATAGCGATTTTTTCAAGCGTTATCCGGTGTTGTCGTTGAAGTGGTTGTTATATCGCTTCAAGGAACTGTCTCCACTTATTGGCCTCCTGGTTTACCAGGGCGTTGATGAATGGAACACAGTTGTCTTGGGGTTATATAGTCAAGCAACTAAGCGCATACGGTGGATGCCTTGGCAGTCAGAGGCGATGAAAGACGTGGAAGCCTGCGATAAGGTTCGGGGAGCTGGCAAACAAGCTGTGATCCGGGCATTTCTGAATGGGGAAACCCACCCGATTTCGGTCGGGTACCTTGCACTGAATACATAGGTGTAAGGGGCGAACCGGGGGAACTGAAACATCTAAGTACCCCGAGGAAAAGAAATCAACCGAGATTCCCTAAGTAGCGGCGAGCGAACGGGGACTAGCCCTTAAGCTAGACAACTGGTAGGAGAAGGCTCTGGAAAGTGCCGCCATAGTGGGTGATAGCCCCGTATCCGAAACCTGAGTCTAGTGAAATCGAGTAGGACGGGACACGTGGTATCCTGTCTGAATATGGGGGGACCATCCTCCAAGGCTAAATACTCCTGACTGACCGATAGTGAACCAGTACCGTGAGGGAAAGGCGAAAAGAACCCCTGTGAGGGGAGTGAAATAGATCCTGAAACCGTATGCGTACAAGCAGTCGGAGCAGACTTGTTCTGTGACGGCGTACCTTTTGTATAATGGGTCAGCGACTTATGTTCAGTGGCGAGGTTAACCGTTTAGGGGAGCCGTAGGGAAACCGAGTCTGAATAGGGCGAATTAGTCGCTGGGCATAGACCCGAAACCGGGCGATCTATCCATGAGCAGGTTGAAGGTTGAGTAACATCAACTGGAGGACCGAACCCACTGTCGTTGAAAAGCCAGGGGATGACTTGTGGATCGGAGTGAAAGGCTAATCAAGCCCGGAGATAGCTGGTTCTCCCCGAAAGCTATTTAGGTAGCGCCTCGGACGAATACCACAGGGGGTAGAGCACTGTTTCGGCTAGGGGGTCATCCCGACTTACCAACCCGATGCAAACTCCGAATACCTGTGAGTACTATCCGGGAGACACACGGCGGGTGCTAACGTCCGTCGTGAAGAGGGAAACAACCCAGACCGCCAGCTAAGGTCCCCAAATTCCAGTTAAGTGGGAAACGATGTGGGAAGGCTCAGACAGCTAGGAGGTTGGCTTAGAAGCAGCCATCCTTTAAAGAAAGCGTAATAGCTCACTAGTCGAGTCGGCCTGCGCGGAAGATGTAACGGGGCTCAAACTGGATACCGAAGCTGCGGCTGCATACTTTGTATGCGGGGTAGGGGAGCGTTGTGTAAGCCTGCGAAGGTGAGTTGAGAAGCTTGCTGGAGGTATCACAAGTGCGAATGCTGACATGAGTAACGACAATGCGGGTGAAAAACCCGCACGCCGGAAGACCAAGGGTTCCTGCGCAACGCTAATCGGCGCAGGGTGAGTCGGCCCCTAAGGCGAGACCGAAAGGTGTAGTCGATGGGAAACGGATTAATATTTCCGTACCTTGGATAGCTGCGATGGAGAGACGGAGAAGGCTAGGTGAGCCGGGCGACGGTTGTCCCGGTTTAAGCGTGTAGGGAGTGGGTTTAGGCAAATCCGGATCCACAATCCTGAGACGTGACGACGAGCACCCTTTTACGGGAGCGAAGTCATTGATGCCCTGCTTCCAGGAAAATCTTCTAAGCTTCAGGCTATTCGAGACCGTACCCCAAACCGACACAGGTGGTCAGGTAGAGAATACCAAGGCGCTTGAGAGAACTCGGGTAAAGGAACTAGGCAAAATGGTGCCGTAACTTCGGGAGAAGGCACGCTGGTGGTATGTGAAGTTCCTCGCGGACGGAGCAGAAGCCAGTCGAAGATACCAGGCCCCTGCGACTGTTTATTAAAAACACAGCACTGTGCAAACACGAAAGTGGACGTATACGGTGTGACGCCTGCCCGGTGCCGGAAGGTTAATTGATGGGGTTAGCATTCGTGCGAAGCTCTTGATCGAAGCCCCGGTAAACGGCGGCCGTAACTATAACGGTCCTAAGGTAGCGAAATTCCTTGTCGGGTAAGTTCCGACCTGCACGAATGGCGTAACGATGGGGGCGCTGTCTCTACCCGAGACTCAGTGAAATTGAAATCGCCGTGAAGATGCGGTGTATCCGCGGCTAGACGGAAAGACCCCGTGAACCTTTACTATAGCTTCACAGTGAACTTTGAATATGTTTGTGTAGGATAGCTGGGAGGCTTTGAAGCGTGAACGCCAGTTTGCGTGGAGCCAACCTTGAAATACCAGCCTGGCATGTTTGAGGTTCTAACTCTGGTCCCTTATCGGGATCGAGGACATTGTGTGGTGGGTAGTTTGACTGGGGCGGTCTCCTCCTAAAGCGTAACGGAGGAGCACAAAGGTGGGCTAAGTACGGTCGGACATCGTACGGTTAGTGTAATGGCACAAGCCCGCTTAACTGCGAGACTGACACGTCGAGCAGGTACGAAAGTAGGTCATAGTGATCCGGTGGTTCTGTATGGAAGGGCCATCGCTCAACGGATAAAAGGTACTCCGGGGATAACAGGCTGATACCGCCCAAGAGTTCACATCGACGGCGGTGTTTGGCACCTCGATGTCGGCTCATCACATCCTGGGGCTGAAGCCGGTCCCAAGGGTATGGCTGTTCGCCATTTAAAGTGGTACGCGAGCTGGGTTTAGAACGTCGTGAGACAGTTCGGTCCCTATCTGCCGTGGACGTTGGAGATTTGAGGAAAGCTGCTCCTAGTACGAGAGGACCGGAGTGGACGAACCTCTGGTGTTCGGGTTGTCACGCCAGTGGCATTGCCCGGTAGCTATGTTCGGACAGGATAACCGCTGAAAGCATCTAAGCGGGAAGCCCCTTCCAAGATGAGATCTCCCTGGACCCTCGAGGTCCCTAAAGAGCCGTTCAAGACCAGGACGTTGATAGGTCGGGTGTGTAAGCGCTGCGAGGCGTTGAGCTAACCGATACTAATTGCTCGTGCGGCTTGACTATATAACACCCAAGACAATTGCGGATGACGCAACGAAAGAATCAACATCACAGAAAA
>NZ_JAVIXR010000024.1 GCF_031157525.1 Marinobacter sediminicola | reverse complement strand
CTCAGAAGTGAAACAGGCCTGCGCCGATGGTAGTGTGGCATTTGCCCATGTGAGAGTAGGTCATCGTCAGACTCTTAATACCAAACCCCAGCTTCGCAAGAAGCTGGGGTTTTTTTATGCTTGAAATATGGCTATTTCGATTCCTGATTTATGACAATTTTGAATGCTGATTTATGACAAGCCGCACAGTTAGATGTCGTGCATGCTGCTAGGCTCAGTGAGAAGAACTTATAAAAAAATGTAATCCAGTGGCGCTCTTACCAGCAGCGCCGGCGCACCTCGCGCACTCCTCACCATGTGATGAGCCGCCAAAATAACAAAGCGGTCGCAATGGGATGTAATGACGATCAGATTAGTTGCGGTAATTCTCTTGCCAGTGCTGCCTGTTGTTGTAAATGCGGAGCTAAGTCCAATTACTGACCATGCAATGTCAGAGGTTACCGGGCAGGCATTCGTATCAGTTGATCGCCAGTATCATCCAGATGCAAACGACTCTACAGCTTATACGCGCGTAAACCTCGGGATGGACATAGAGGTTCAAACCAACGTTGATGCTATCGAAATGGGGCGATACGAGCGTGCTGGAGAAAAGCCAGGTACGTCCGATGTTTACATCGAAGACTTCGCGTTGGGCTACATCAATAATCAAGCCTACTACAGTGCCAACCCTTCTATGCCAAGGCAGGGTAAGCCTGATGGCGGTGCCTATGCACAGGGCGAGATCGTACCTTTCTCCATCAGTAATCCATTTTTCGAGTTTGCCCAGGATGAAATCACCAACGAAATTGTCGGCTTTCGGCTGGGTTTTGGCGACGCGATGGGCGTGCTCTCTGGCTCGATCAAAAACCTGACGGGTAACGTGAACATAGAGATTCTTGACAGGGGGGAAGGTCTCAAAAATGCAGAGTCTGATGGCAGTTTTGGTGACTCCCTTATAGTCGCATTGGCCCCGTACCTGACAAGCGGCGACCCCCTCTACGCGAAAGCGCAGTTGGTGCACGGAGAGGGTCCGAATATAGGTGAGGCAGATCCGATACGTGCGGAGTACGCAGGTATTCTAAATGGCGAAAAGATCGTCATTAAAGATGTCGCCGGTATTACGCGGGGACTTCTAAGGATCGTAGGCGGAACCGCGAGCTCTACCATTAATCTTGTTAACCCCAACTGTGGGTTTTTCTGCGGGAAAGGTGATGTTGAGGTGATGGTCAAAGACTGCAAGGCTCTTGGCATAGGCGTTTGCTTCCGGCTTGACTCGTATAACAGCTTTCCTATTGGTGAGGTTAGTCAAGTGGGTGGGGAGCCTCACCTGACTGGTCCGGTCGATGGTGTGTTCATGTCCTTTCAGACAAAAGATCTGGAGTGGCTCAAGGATGTAAAAAGGCAGAACCTTTCCCCTGCGGATTTTATACGCGCTACCCAGGGTGCATTCTTCAATATTCCAAACGGTGCAACAGTCGTGAATCTCGAGCAGGCGCTGCACGGCATCCCGCGCTTGCGTACTGAATATATCGACCGCGGTCTGGGGTTGTTCTAGGTGACTATGATGGCGTCTGTAAGCAGATATTCAGGACAGTTTGCCAAGCAGGCTTTAGGCGCTTTGTTTGGGTTGTGTTTCGCTGGTGCCGGGTTTGCGGAACTTGAGGGGCTTTCCGAGAACGAAATGTCGGAAATCGATGGGGCAGGGATCGGGGTGGTTCTCGAAAACTTCAAATTCTCCCACGGTACAGATCAGCCGGACGCCAATGGCGATCGGGCGCGCGTCTTTCGCATTGCAGGCATTAAAAGCACCGATGGCCGGGATGTGGATATCACCGTAAATCGGTTCTATGTTTCTGGTGCCAATAGTAATTATGGAGAGAACCTGACCCCGGTTAATATCGGGCGTTTGATAAACCCCTGGCGCATAGATGTGCTGGACGGCAATAACATAGGCATTGCGGAGAAAGCAGTGCTCGAGATTGCGGCGCCTGCGATGGTAGCGGCTGCTGAAGGGTTTGACTGCCTGAGCTCAAGTGCTGTGGCAGGGACTGGCACCTGTTCAAGCCGTCCAGCTACAGCCGACTTTGTTGGAGAGCGGCCAGATATTGGTATGCAAGTGAATGTGGGCATAGGAGCAGACCGCACTGGTAACGTGAATATTCATGCGAAAAGCTCCGTCGTAGACGGGAGTTACCTGCGCCTTTGGGGAGATGAAGCTCGCAAGCAGATGGTTGCTCAGTTCAAGTTGAACTTCTATTCACCTGAGTTGGCTATTGATGTCTGTGCCCAGGATGGCACCGCCTGCGGTTCCAGAATCTATATGTCTGATGTTGTCATGGAGTTGGCCTTGGGCAACCAATTGCAGCCCCTGTTCCTTGATGTAGACGGTGGCGGTAACTTTGTCATTGATATTGCTTCCATCCGTAAGCCATTGGCTGGCGAAATAGGTGCTAACGGACTTCGCGCGAGCAGTAATCCAGAGGCCTGGGATTTTTATAACGCTTACTACACCGATCCTGAATACCGTAGCAATCTCAGCATTGGTAACTTTAGTGTAGGCAATAGAGACTTCGGTTCTGCCCGGATACAAGGCGTTCTGATTCAGCACCTGAACATAAGAACCAAGGACTTATAACGATGAGCATAGCAGATAGCGCAATGGTTAAGGTTCTGGCCGGATTGTGTCTGTTTTCATTGATTTGGCCTGCAGCAGCAGAAATGACTCAGATCAGCGATGACGCGCTGTCAGATGTCTCTGGTCAAGGCGGTATCTACCTGTCCGGAGATATCAGTATCAACGAGTTGGGTGGCCCAGTTGAGAACAGCTATTTTGGGCGCTGTGATGATGTGACCAAAAAGTGTGGTGCTCGTTTGGCTTACCGCTTAAAGGAAGCGGGCGGGTGGATGGTTCTTGATGAACTGCGAGGCAGCTTCGCATTTGAGGGGCTGACTTTGGGCATGCGAACTATCGATACCGGCTTTGGAGGGGATGGCGCACTTTTCAATGGGGATGTATTGGAGCTCGGCTTGCCGAATATCGTACGTTTCGATGATGTGCGCTTCAAGGTCGCTGCCAGTACCACCCCGCGCCCGACCGACATTGGGTTTCAGCAAACTGATATCTTTACGGTAGAGATGCAGGGCGACGTAATCATGGAAGGCAACTTGCTCGTTTTTCCAGCGGGTAACCCCTAATAGGTGAGGTGCAAACATGAAGATCGATAAAGGTCGCAGCTACACTCTCGCCATTCATTCCGGGATTCTTATTTTGGGTGCGGTCTCTGCAGCTTCCGCTGACATGAGGAGCCTTGATGATCAGGAGTTGGCATCTGTCAGTGGGCAGAGCGGTATTACCCTTGAAATGGAGCTTGGAGTCACGGCAGACAAGGTTTCGTATTACGATGATGGCAAAGGTATTCATCTTGAAGGGTTTCGCGTAGGTTCCGCTTCTGATCCCTCTGGCCAGGCGCGCCATGTAGTAAAGGTAGATATTGGCTCTGATGCATCCCTGAATCTCGACTACCTGGTGGAAGATCGCCGAATTGAGTTTAGCGATATTCGGCTTGCTGGAGCACCGGGTCTCAGCATGGGTGGTGTTTTTCTGGACCATTCCTTGCAGGGCTATCTGAATATGAAATCGGGCGGTGCCGTGGGCGGTTCAGGCTATACATTTGATACCGCCTACACCATGACCGGGGGGCGCTTGGGCTACCGGACCAATGGCAATGAAGTGTTTCTCGACGGCATTACCATGGATGTTGAAGCCTTGGGTATAACGCTGGATGTCGTGGGCGACACGCTCAAGCTGGATGCTCCCAGGGTGGTAGGCTCCTGGCAGGTTGAGGCTATCCGATATAGTGGCAACCCATTGAACCACGGTGTTAGCAATGATGTCGGCTCCGGCGCTCTGTTGCCTTCCTATGGTGGGTTGAGTGGCCAGTATAATCTCTCTTCCAGTACCGATATCCGGGCGGGAGGTCGTGAGGGTGAAGGGCTGCGGTTTGATAATCAGACAACCATCCACAGTGCCTCTTTCCTGTATCACGATGATGGTAATGTTCTGGCGCTCAGGAACATAACAGGCAATATGAACGTGCAGGATTTGCGGCTGGACGTAGCGCCAGATTGGCAGAATAGGCCTGCGCTGGCGTTGACCCTTGGCTCATTTACCGGTGAGTTCGGTATTGGTGCCATTGAGATGGGTAGCGGTTTTAAAAGTATCGGTGAGGTGAATGTAAGCTTCCTGTTTGAGGAGCACGCATACAATGGCCGCACCTACACCAATGCAGTGTATTTGCAAGGCGGTGGGCATGCGGATGCAGGGCCGCAAGGATTGCGGCTCGCCGCCGAGTGGAGCTTGCGTCGGGCAGACATAGCCTACACGGAAGATGGTAATAGAGTGATTTTCAGCGGCCTTCAGTCATGGGGGCGTGGTGATATTACCGTGAATGTCACCCGGGAAGAAGTTCGGGGCAGTACCCAGTTTTTTGACGGGCTTCGAGTCGGTTTCGAAGGCGTTAAAGCAGGGTATCGGATAAATGGCCTGAAAGTTGGAAGTGACGATGCGCAGCTGCAAGGTGGCACCGAACTGTTGCTCGCTCTTGGTTTTTATCCCGCCTACGAGTTTGAGCTTGATGGTCAGATAACCTTGGGTGCTGGTGGGGTCAGTGGTGAAGGAATTGCGGTCAACTCCGATGTGCGTATCCGGAATGGCAAGGCTGCGATCATTGCCGATGCTTATGATAAGGGGGCGGGCGAAGTTAGCCAGAAGGGCCTCTGGATCAGCGAGCTTGAGTACGACGCTCATGTGCGGGATATGACTATTGATGCAACGGATGAAGGCTTGGTCATGGTCACAGGGGAGTCCTGGGGCACTATGGATGTTGGTAACCTGCGGGTAGGTGATAAGTCGACAGGCAGCAGCTTTGGTCGGTTTGTTCTTCAAAACTATGAAGTTGGAAGTAGCATGACTATTGTGCCGGGTGGTGCTGGTGATGTGTGCGCCGGTGGTGCCGGTGGTACGCAAATCGTCTGCGAGGCTTCAGGTGGTATCTGGGAGACAAGGGGCGAAGAAGGCATCACGGTTCGACTGAAAAATGTGCTTGCCAGAGCTTCAGGTGATAAAAAGAACGCCTTCACATGGGAGACCAATCGGCAACTGGATGGCAATGGTAACCCAGTAAACGGCACGGGCACCCGTGTTCTTCTGAATGATATCTATACCAGCGACGGCGGTGACTTTGACGGTGACGGTATAGATGACAACACATTCGGAGTTCGCACCGATCTTGCTGTGGACGTATATCAGACCAAGGTGATCAAGAAGCAGAATGGGCCGGATTCCCTGGGTGTTCTGGGTGTAAAAGGCGATGAAAAAATTATGGATCCTAACGCGGTCCACGGATATCGCTACGTAGGCAGCCCAACCCAAGGTGATCTGAATAATCGCCCCCTCGGGTTTGCGGTGAAGGCTCAGAGTCAGTTTAAAGAGTTATCTATCAATAATATTGACCTTGTGCATCCGACCGGTGGTGCTCAAACAGCCGTATACGGCGTCATGATGCAGAACTTCGACATAAGAGCGAACCTCACAGCGACGCCCATTCCCTGATCGTAGTGGCGGTCGAGCGACTACTGCTCGGCCGCCAGTTTTGCTTTTTTGCTCCCTCCTGGTGTTTAATCCGCCGATACCAAACATTCCGGCCGGATAATATCTGATGAAACTCAAAGCCCTTGTTGCCCTTCTCAGTGATGGACAGGTTCACTCTGGTGAATCCCTAGCCCAGCAGTTGGGTGTGAGCCGTACGGCGATCTGGAAGCAGGTGCGGCGTCTAATGGACCGGGGCTTTGAGGTGGCGAGCATTCGTGGTCGCGGTTACCAGCTGATGTCTCGGGCTGATCTTCTGGATTCTGCTCTGATCATCAAACAGCTTGATGCTGGATTGGCAGCGCGGGTTGATTTGAGAGTGCGGGATGAAGTGGATTCAACAAACGCTGAGGTCCTTAGGCAAGTTGCTGAGGGTTGTGACGGCAAGCTCCCGATATCCATTGCAGACTCCCAGACAGCTGGTCGTGGGCGTAGAGGGCGAAGTTGGCAAAGTCCGCGTGGAGAAAATCTGTACCTGAGCATGGGGTTGGTCTTTCATGGCGGTTTTTCGGTGCTGGACGGACTTAGCCTCGTGTTTGGGGTAGCGGTTGCGGAGGCGCTCGAGACCTTGGGTGTTCCGGATGTTGGGTTGAAATGGCCCAATGATATATTTCTTCCAGCAGGCAAGCTGGGAGGCATCCTTGTGGAATTGCAGGGTGAATTGCAAGAAGGTGTTGTGCGGGTGGTTGTGGGTATCGGAATTAACGTGCACATGCATAAAGCTGAAGGTGTTGATCAGCCATGGAGCAGTCTTGCAAGTGCCTGTCCGGATACCGAGTGGTCCAGAAATCAGGTCGCCGCGGCGGTCATTGGTGCAGTGGCTGATGCTGCTGACACGTTTTCAAGTAAGGGGTTCGGGGTATTCCGCGAGCCTTGGCAGAACCGCGATATATACTGCAATCGCCTTATCCAGGCAAAGGACGGGGAGTTGAAGGGGGTCGGTAACGGCATTGACGGTAGTGGGAACTATTTGCTTGGCACGCCGGAGGGAGGGATTGTTCCAATTCGTGCTGGGGAAATCAGCTTGCGGGTGGTTTTGTGAGACTGTTGATTGATGCCGGGAATTCCAGGCTAAAGTGGCGTCTTGATGAGTCGGGGCGGGCTGTTGATCAAGGTGTGGGTGTTATTGCGGATGCCGATCCTTTACACGGGTTGACTGTGATTGAGGGGTGTGTTTCCAGGGTGGCGGTCTCTACTGTTGCCTCGGAGACAAAGAGGGCGAGCCTTTTGGCGCATCTGTCCAGTCGATTTGACGCGCCGATCAGGTTCTACTGGGCGGAGGCTGCGAGGGGGGGGCTTAGAAGTTCGTATAAAGATTGCAGCCAAATGGGCGCAGATCGATGGCACGCCATGTACGGAGCCTGGCAGCGGCACAGGCAGGCTTTCTTGGTGGTTGACGCTGGCAGCGCGATAACCGTTGATTATGTCGACTCTCACGGGCGTCACCTTGGGGGGTTTATTTTGCCAGGCCTGAATATGATGCGTCGCAGTTTGCAGGTGGATGCCGCTCGCATAGATTTTGATCCAAGTCAGATCTTGAATGTTAGCCCGGGGGTAAGTACCAGCGAGTGCGTTAATCATGGTATCGCGTGGTTGTTCGAGGCGCTGGTTGAGCGAATTAAGCGCGATTCTATAGCCTTCAGGATCAGCGATATTGTGGTTACGGGGGGCGATGCAGACAGGCTTCTGGAGCTTGGATTGGTTGCAGAAATCTGCCCATCTTTGGTCATGGACGGGCTTGGTCTGATCGACGCAGAGGCCCATGAAGTATGAAATGGCTTGCGCTTGTGCTGGTTGTCATAAATCTTTGTGTGTGGCAACTGAGCGATTACACCGCAGTGGATGTTAAGCTTGGCTCCACTGCGGGCGGAAGTCTGCCGCGAGTAGCAAGTCTCAAAGTGCAGGATGGTGGTGCCGGCTCAACGGCGCCTGTGTCCAGTGCGCGGGAGTGTGTCAGGCTGGGCTGGATTGCAAGTTTGCAAGTTGCAGAGGCTCTTAAGTCACACTCAGCGCTTGCAAGAGCTGAAAGTGTGCTCTTGGAGGAGGTTGAGCGGCCTTTGCCCTCGTTGCACTGGGTTATTATTCCCCCTCAGCCCCCTTCAGCAGCGTTGGAGCAGTTCCGGGAAATGCAAAGGCGAGGCGTAGATTCCTATCTGGTAACCGAGGGTGCAAATAGAAACGCGATTTCTCTCGGCTTATTTGAGTCTCGTAGAGCAGCAATATCCGTGCTGGAAGAAAAAAAGAGCAAGAATTTTAACGTGGTACTAGTCAACTTCGATCGAAATCAGATAAGCTACGCGCTCGCTTTTGAGAGTGAGCCAAATCTTGCAGAAGAGATGGTTCAGGCGCTGGAGGCGGGTTATGGAGCGGAATTTGACTTTGTTGAGTCTAACCGCTGCGAGAGTGTTGCAACTCCCGAAAATAATCCGTAGTATACCGCCCTCGCTGAACAAGCGAATGTGAGCTGGCGTAGCTCAGTTGGTAGAGCAGCTGACTTGTAATCAGCAGGTCGGGGGTTCGATTCCGTCCGCCAGCTCCACTTTTTGTTGTGACAGGTGCGTGATATTGCGCCTGACTCGGAGGGGTTCCCGAGTGGCCAAAGGGATCAGACTGTAAATCTGACGCGAAAGCTTCGCTGGTTCGAATCCAGCCCCCTCCACCACTTAATTGCTCGCGGGCATCGTATAGTGGCTATTACCTCAGCCTTCCAAGCTGATGACGCGGGTTCGATTCCCGCTGCCCGCTCCAATTTGATTTGCAATGCTCATGTAGCTCAGTCGGTAGAGCACATCCTTGGTAAGGATGAGGTCACCGGTTCAACTCCGGTCATGAGCTCCACTATTTATCCGGTCAACGTTGCTATCCAGGTTGATTAGGGGGATTGGTCGAATGTCTAAGTCTAAGTTTGAAAGAATTAAGCCACACCTTAACGTGGGCACTATTGGTCACGTTGACCATGGTAAGACGACTCTGACCGCTGCTCTGACTCGTGTGTG
>NZ_JAVIXR010000023.1 GCF_031157525.1 Marinobacter sediminicola | reverse complement strand
TCTGGTCTCTTACGGCTTTGGAATCGTTCTGCGCCCTATGCTCTCCGGCATACCTATCGGCGGCACCGATCTGGGCTTCTGGTTCGCTCAACAGGGCTCCATCCTCACGTTCATTGCACTTATCTTCCACTACGCGTGGCGCATGAACAGACTCGATAAACAATTCGGCGTGGACGAGGAGTAAGTTTATGAGCCAATTTGCAATCAACATCATGTTTGTAGGTGGGTCCTTCCTCATCTACATACTCATCGCTGTTTGGGCCAAGGCCGGAAGCACCAAAGACTTTTATGTTGCTGGCGGTGGAGTTCACCCTATCACAAACGGCATGGCTATCGGTGCCGACTGGATGTCTGCAGCATCCTTTATCTCCATGGCCGGTATTATTGCCGCCAGTGGTTACGCAAGCTCCGCCTATCTGATGGGCTGGACGGGCGGATACGTTCTGTTAGCGATGCTACTTGCTCCCTACCTGCGCAAGTTCGGCAAATTTACAGTTCCGGAGTTTATCGGCGATCGTTTCTATAGCAAAAACGCCCGTCTGGTTGCTGTTATCTGCCTGATTGTTGCATCCCTGACCTACGTAATCGGCCAGATGGCTGGTGCCGGTGTCGCTTTCTCACGCTTCCTCGAAGTTGATTCCACAACAGGCCTGATGATCGCAGCTGTCGTTATCTTCATCTACTCCGTACTTGGTGGCATGAAAGGTATTACCTACACCCAGGTTGCCCAGTACTGCGTACTGATCGTTGCCTACACCATTCCAGCAGTATTTATCTCCTTCCAGCTGACTGGCAATCCCATTCCGGCACTGGGTCTGTTCTCAACACACATTGATTCCGGAATGCCGATTCTCGACAAGCTGAATCAGGTTATTACTGATGTTGGTTTTAGTGAGTATTCTGCAGACGTTGACAGCCACCTGAACATGGTTCTGTTCACCCTGACTCTTATGATCGGTACAGCCGGCCTTCCCCACGTTATCATCCGCTTCTTCACAGTACCGAAGGTTGCTGATGCGCGCTGGTCTGCTGGCTGGGCACTGGTGTTTATTGCCCTACTATACCTGACAGCGCCCGCTGTTGCGTCCATGGCTCGCCTGAACCTGATGACAACCGTTTACCCGGATGGCACCGCTGCCGAGCCGATTCGATATGAGGATCGCCCTCAGTGGGTTAAAGAGTGGGAAGTTACTGGCCTGATCAAGTACGTGGATAAAAATGAAGACGGCCGCATCCAGATGTATAACGACGGATCCGACGAAGCCGCCCAAGCGTTTAAGCCTCAGGCTGAAGCTCGCGGCTGGGAAGGCAATGAACTGGATGTGAACCGCGACATTATCGTACTTGCCAACCCCGAGATTGCTAACCTTCCTGGCTGGGTTATCGGCTTGATTGCTGCAGGCGGCCTTGCTGCTGCACTATCGACCGCGGCTGGCCTCCTGTTAGCCATATCTTCGGCAATCAGCCATGACTTGATAAAGGGTTCAATCAATCCGGGCATCACAGATAAGGGCGAATTGCTTGCAGCCCGCATCTCCATGGCCGTTGCGATTGTTGTTGCAACCTAACTCGGCGCTAATCCCCCAGGGTTTGCAGCACAGGTTGTAGCACTGGCTTTCGGTATCGCGGCAGCCTCTCTGTTCCCGGCCCTGATGATGGGCATATTCTCCAAGCGCATTAACAACACCGGTGCTATTGCGGGTATGTTGAGCGGTCTGGTATTCACTCTCTCGTACATTTTTGTGTACAAAGGATGGTTCTTCATCCCAGGCACAGCTAACCTTGCGGATACACCTGCAAACTGGGTGTTTGGTATCTCTCCACTGTCGATCGGTGCTATTGGTGCGTTGGTCAACTTTGCGGTAGCCTTTGTTGTAGCAAATGCGACTGATGAGCCGCCCGTTGAGATTCAGGAACTGGTTGAAAGCGTTCGTTACCCCCGCGGTGCCGGACAAGCTCAAGACCACTAAGCAACACTCTGACCTGATTAACTCATCGAGTTGTCAGGTTGTTCTGGACGGGCTTCCTCAATGAGGGAGCCCGTTCTTTTTTAAGGAAAATATTTTATGTTCTGGACTCTTGTCGCCACCGTCTTCTGCGGGCTGGGTGCCGCCGGTATCGCTCTGGGCATCCGCGCTGCCACCCGCAACATGGCGCCTAAATGGATTATTCCGGTATTTGCAGGTATCGGTATGCTTGGGTATTTGATCTATGGAGAATACACTTGGTTTGACCACAAACAGTCGCGCCTGCCAGATGAAGCCGTGGTCGTGAGTACAGAGCGAAAAGGCATCTTCTGGCGGCCTTGGTCCATGGCCTACCCGTATGTGACCGCCTTCTCCACCGTGGATACAGACAGCATCAGCCGAGAAGATACCAGCAACTCTGATATCGTCAGATTTACACTGTATCGCTTCGAACAGAAGATAACGGATTCGGTATCTCACAGGGTCCAAATCATTAACTGTGCGACCCGCGAACTTGTCCCACTTGGCTCCGATGGAACACCACGGATAGACAACCTCAAGGTTTTGGAACGAAGCGACAAACTTTATTCAACGGTATGTTCAAGCTGACATTCTGGTACTGAGACCAGGTAACCTGCCCTACCTGACGGAAATAAAGAACTATGATTAGTGTCTGGCTGCTGGTTTTAATTTCCATCACCTACATATCAATCCTGTTTATCATCGCTTGGGCGGGTGATAAACATCCGGGGCTTTATAGCCGGCGCCTTGCCAGAACGCACGTTTACTCGCTGTCGTTGGCGGTCTACTTCACCTCCTGGACATTCTATGGCGCCGTAGGCCGGGCCACTCAAGAAGGTCTTGGGTTTCTGCCTATTTATCTCGGCCCCTTGCTCGTCTTTGTATTCGGTGCGCCACTGCTACGACGCATCATCTATATAAGTAAGCGCAACAACAGTACCTCTATCGCAGACTTCATTGCTTCTCGCTATGGCAAATCCCAGCTATTAGCCGCTATGATCGCCGCCTTTGCTCTGATTGGTAGCGTGCCGTATATCGCTCTGCAGCTGAAAGCAATCGCCATGGGTTTCAGCGTGCTTTCCAACACCGGAACCGGAGCCCAACAGCTGAGCACTGCGGCCTGGAGCGACGCAGCCTGGTACATCACCCTCGCTCTCACCGCGTTTACCGTGCTTTTTGGTACCCGCCACCTGGAATCTACCGAGCACCACCGTGGAATGATTCAGGCCGTGGCCTTTGAGTCGCTGATCAAGCTTATTGCCTTTGTGGCGGTTGGGCTGTTCGTCGGATATGGGCTCTATAACGGCTTTGGCGACTTGGTGGGCAATATAAAGCAAGCCGATCTGACCGGTATTCTTACAACCGATGGCATTGAGGCGCCTGCGTTCATCACACAGACGCTCGTTGCCATGCTTGCCATTATCTGCCTACCAAGGCAGTTCCACGTAATGGTGGTCGAGAATGCTGACCATCGGGACTTCGAAGTCGCACGCTGGGCAATGCCCGTATATCTCATTGTGGCCAGCGCCTTCGTTCTGCCCATTGCAGCGGCTGGTCTTTTGGCACCAGGAGCAGTCGCGAGCAACCCGGACATCCTTATTCTTCAGCTACCAATCATGGCTGGCAAAGAGTGGCTGGCGATTCTCGCGTTCCTCGGAGGCGGGTCGGCAGCGGCCGCCATGGTTATCGTATGTTCCGTCGCGATCGCCACCATGGTAAGCAATGAAATTATCATGCCGGCTCTACTCAAATTTTTTCGGCCTCGGATGAACCGGCAGGCCGATCTAAGCTCCCTGCTTTTGGGAATACGCAGGGTGGCAATTTTTGTGGTTCTGCTGACGGCTTACGGTTTTTACCGTATGGCAGGGGCAGACTACAGCCTGACGTCATTCGGGCTTTTGTCTTTCGCAGCAGCGGCACAATTTGGGCCAGCATTAGTAGGAGGCATTCTGTGGCGGCGCGGTAATGCCACAGGCGCCGCATGGGGTCTGGGGCTTGGCTTTTTCATATGGTGTTACACCCTTTTGCTGCCCGCTCTTGCATCAACAGGCTGGTTTAGCGATTCACTCATCAACGAAGGCATGTGGGGCCTGAGTTGGACCAGACCAACCGCGCTGTTCGGACTGGACCTCGACGAGACCAGCCACGGCATTATCTGGAGCTTGGGAACAAACACTCTGGTTTACGTCCTGCTGTCACTAGTCACGCGGCAAAGGGTGCGCGAGAAGATTCAGATTGCCTCATTCTTTCAAGACCCTCACCCGAAAGGCGATACCGTCCATCACCAGAGCTGGCAAGGTGAAATACTCACATCAGACCTTCAGGCACTTAGCGACAGGTTTATGGGCGAGGAGCGCTCTGAAACAATTTTTCATAACTATGAGCGCCGCAATGCGGTGAGGCTTCACCTGCACCGCCCTGCATCCTCCCATTTGATGAAATACGTAGAGCGCCAGCTTGCCTCGGTAATTGGGGCATCTACCGCAAGGGTCGTCCTGGAATCGACCCTCACGGGCCGCGATATGCAGATCGAAGACGTAGTTAGCATCGTCGACGAAGCCTCGCAAGCCATGACGTTCAGCCGCGAGCTGTTGCAATCAGCTATTGAGAACATCAGCCTTGGCGTGTCAGTGGTCAACCAGCAACAGCAGGTGGTGGTCTGGAATCAACGATACCTTGAGCTTTTCAGCTATCCGAAAGGTTTTGTAAAAGCCGGTAGACCTGCAGAAGATCTGATGCGCTATAACCTGACAAACGTCCACCTGCCAGCACGGCGTATTGATGAAATCATTTCAGACCACTACGCCAGCATGCGAGAAGGCAAACGTATCTCCTACGAGCGCCAGAGGCCAGACGGAACCGTCGTCAAGATAGATGGCAGCCCAATCCCCGGCGGCGGTTATGTAACGACATTCCAGGATGTTACAGCCATGCGTCGCACTGAGCAGGCGCTAAAAGAAACAAACACCTATCTTGAGCAGCGGGTTAAAGAGCGAACCCAGGAACTGCAAGTTATCAACGAGCAGATGCTAAAAGCCAAGTCGGTTGCGGAGAAAGCGAACCAAAGTAAAACCCGCTTTCTGGCCGCTGCCAGTCACGACCTCTTACAGCCTCTGAATGCTGCTCGCCTTTTTACTTCAGCACTTGCAGGTAAAGCCAGCAGTCCTGAGACAGAAGAACTTGTCGACCACATCGACAGTTCACTCGGAGCAGCGGAAGAGATCATCAGCACCCTTCTCGATATTTCCAAGCTCGATGCAGGCGCACTGGAACCAGACCTAGGCGTATTCCCGGTTAACGATATCATGCGCCATCTGGCAACAGACTTTACAGCGATTGCCGAAGATCAAGGCCTCAAGCTGCATGTAGTACCAAGCACAGCATGGATCTACTCAGATTCAAAACTGCTCCGGCGGGTGATACAAAACTTCCTCTCCAACGCAATTCGCTATACGACACAAGGCAAAATCCTGATGGGCTGCAGGCGCCTGAAGGGCTACCTGCGCATCGAGGTTTGGGATACTGGTCCGGGCATACCGGAAGATCAATTAACCTTGATCTTTGAGGAGTTTCGCCGCTTTCAACACGGAAGAGACAAAAAAGGTCTCGGTCTGGGCCTGGCAATTGTCGACCGTATCAGCGGCATGTTGAACTATCCTGTAAGTGTCCAATCCGTACAGGGCAAAGGCAGCGTCTTTGCCGTAACAGTTCCCCTCGCGCAAGCTGTAGAAGCACACCAAGCCACGGAGAAAATTGCAGCAAAAACCTCTCGGCGCGTTTCCAGCCTTAGTGGCCTGAACGTTCTGTGCATCGACAACGACCCTGCAATTCTGCAAGGAATGGTCGCCTTGTTAGGGAACTGGGGATGCGACATCACACCTGCTGAAAGCCTGGATACCGCTCTGGAAAAGCTTGGTGGTATGCAGCCCGACATCATACTTGCGGATTACCAGCTTGATGACAACAAAAACGGGCTGGACGCAATGGATGCCATACGTGAATCGGTACAACAGGTCGTACCAGGCATTCTTATAACCGGGTATATGGCTCCGGAAGTACGGGATGATGCTATTGATCGTGGTTACCAGATTCTCTACAAGCCAGTTAAGCCAGCAGCCTTGAGAGCCATGGTGAACAAATTACTGAAACAAAAACGCTCATGAGTACCCCCGTCAAGAGTGTGTTCGCTAAGCTCTCTTATCTCGTGGTTGACGATTTCGAGAACTTCAGGATCTCCATGCTCCACATGCTTCGCAGCTGCGGCGCCGACAATATTGAACTGGTCGCCCACGCCAAACCCGCCATAGATTACTGCACCTACAACCACGTAGATGTAGTGCTCTGTGATTACAACTTGGGCAAGGGCAAAAACGGTCAACACATTCTTGAGGAGCTTCGTTATAAAAAGCTTCTGAAACGGTCCTCGCTGTTTCTCATGGTTACCTCGGAGTCATCCAGAGAAATGGTTATGGGTGCACGGGAATACCAGCCAGATGCGTACCTCACGAAGCCAATCAACCACGCAATGTTGGAAAAGCGCCTTAGCAGCCTGATAAGTCAACGTAACGCTTTGCTCCCGATCAACCGTGAAATAGACCGGGAAAACTATCCCGAAGCCATTTCGCTTTGCATTGCAGCCCTAATGCGACTACCGCGGTATAAAACATGGTTAATGAAAACCTTGGGAGAACTCTATTTCCTGTTAGGGGACCTCTCGCACGCGATCAGGGTATACGACGACGTTCTGTCCCAACGCGAACTTTCATGGGCTCGGGTCGGGCGCAATAGGGTGCTCCTTGCCAACCATCGCTACGACGAAGCAGTTGAAAGTTTGCGGAAGTTGATCACGGTCCACCCTGACTACATGAAGGCCTACGACCTTCTAGCCGAGGGGCTGGAGCGTCAAAATCGCTCCGGTCAAGCCCAGAAGGTTCTGGAGCATGCAACAACCCACTCTCCAAACGCCCTGCTTCGACAAAAACACCTGGCTGAGTTGGCAGAAGTGAATCAGGACATGGAAGCAGCTGCAGATGCATGGCGGCAAACGGTTCGCCTAGGTGCCCATTCTATTCACCACAGTTCTGACCACCATATCGCTCTGGCTCATGCTCTTTGTGACCTGAGCGACGGTGAGAAGGATGAAAAGAGCGAAGCATTAGCGCATGAAGTAACTGCAGTTCTAGACAACATGGAAAGACAGTTTTCGGACAACGAAGTCATCGAACTTCGTAGCCTTATCATCCAATGCAGGATAAAGGCCGGGCTTGGAGAGGCGGAAGAAGCCAATTCAATACTTGAGAGCATCAGGGAAAGAATACACCAGACCGACCCTATGGACCTGGATACAGGGCTGGACTATGCAAAAAGCTTGTATCGACTGGACCACGCAAGCGAAGCAATAAGGCTGCTGGGACATCTACATGAGCAATATCGTCTAAATCCTGAAGCTGCCAGAAAGATCGAGAGCCTATTGGACGAACCCGTCAGCTTCCGTAAGAAAATCAAAGCCCGCGGCCTTAACCGGGAAGGGATCGCAGATTTCGAATCCGGTGCCTTCAAACAGGCTGAGCGTACTTTTTCTAAAGCACTTGAGATAATCCCCAATCACCCCGCGCTTAATCTCAATCTGGTTCAGGTGTTAATCAAACAATATGAAGAAACAGGTACAGCCGATATGCTGATCGAACGCTGTCAGCATCACCTTAGTCGTTTGGCTGCCCTTCCGGAGCAGCATGGGCAATACAGGCGTTACCTGGCTCTGCAACGAAAACTAAAGGCACTAACTTCATGAAAAACCGAAATATCGACTTTTCTATGGTTCTCGCTCTGGCGGTACATGATATGAAAAACTCGCTGGGGATGCTGCTCAACTCCATGGATGAGCTACGAACCGAACATGAAGCAAAGCTGAACGAATCCTCAAAGTTTAATACCCTCCAATACGAAGCTGAGCGGATTCATAACGATCTGGTGCAGCTGCTGGGAATATACAGACTTGGGGAAAACAACCTGTCAGCCCATATAGAAGAGCATCCGATCTCGGAGTTCTTGTCTGAACACCTTGCCAGGCATACGCCACTTCTAGACGGGTTGGGAATTGAGTGTTCTATTGAATCCGATGCCATCAACGGGTTCTTCGATGCAGATCTGCTTACAGGTGTTTTGAACAACACCATCAACAACGCAATACGGTATACAAAGAGCCAGATCAAACTAACTGCAACGGAACGCGGGGGTTATCTTGTTATCGGGGTAGAAGATGATGGAGAGGGATACCCCGAAAGTATGCACCATACAGGGACCCTTAGTTTCAAATCTTTGGACTTCAATACTGGAAGTACCAGCCTTGGCCTTTTCTTCGTATCTGCCATTGCCAACCTTCACAGCGAAGGAGATCGACGCGGCTACATTAAGCTCCACAATGGCGGTGATTTAGGTGGTGGCGTTTTCGAAATATGGCTTCCCTAAATGCTTTTACAATTATTTTGGACATAAAAAAACCCCAGCTTCGCAAGAAGCTGGGGTTTGGCATTAAGAGTCTGACGATGACCTACTCTCACATGGGCAAATGCCACACTACCATCGGCGCAGGCCTGTTTCACTTCTGAGTTCGAGATGGGATCAGGTGGTTCCAAGCCGCTATGGTCGTCAGACAAAACGGTTGATCACTGGGGGACGAGATAGATATTTTCTGTGATGTTGATTCTTTCGTTGCGTCATCCGCAATTGTCTTGGGTGTTATATAGTCAAGCCGCACGAGCAATTAGTATCGGTTAGCTCAA
>NZ_JAVIXR010000022.1 GCF_031157525.1 Marinobacter sediminicola | reverse complement strand
TTGCTCCGATCGCCATGGAAGATGGCCTGCGCTTCGCGATTCGCGAAGGCGGTCGTACCGTTGGTGCTGGCGTAGTCGCCAAGATCATCGAGTAATAAGTTACCCGAATACCAAGCGTGCCCTTGTGGCGCGCTTGATAGAAAGTGCACTGAGTAGTTTCGGTGCAGGCCAGTAGCTCAATTGGCAGAGCAGCGGTCTCCAAAACCGCAGGTTGGGGGTTCGATTCCCTCCTGGCCTGCCATTTTTCTAACATCCGGATACATAAGTTGATTCCCATGGAGTCAAAAGCTGTTCAATCAAACAGTCGCTTCGATGTAGTGAAGTGGTTAGTTGTGTTCGTTCTGATTGCCGTTGGTGTTGTTGGTAATCAGTATTTCAGCGCCGAGTCTTTGCTGTATCGGGTTCTGGCTCTTGTTGTGCTTGCTATCGTTGCGGTCTTGGTGGCTTTGCAGACGGTGCGTGGCCGACGCTTCGCGACGCTTCTGAAAGAGGCTCGTGTTGAGATCCGGAAGGTGGTATGGCCCACTAGGCCAGAGCTGGTTCAGACCACGATTATTGTTGTGGTTTTTGTGCTGGTTGTGTCTCTGTTGTTGTGGGGCATGGACTCCATAATCAGCTGGCTGGTCGCCGGATTCATAGGTTAACAGGAGTGGGCAATGGCTAAGCGCTGGTACGTGGTTCATGCATATTCTGGCTACGAAAAGCACGTAATGCGCACTCTCATCGAGCGTATAGCGCTTGAAGGTATGGAGGATAGGTTCGGTGAGATCCTTGTTCCTACCGAAGAAGTTGTTGAGATGCGTGATGGGAAAAAGCGTAAGAGTGAGCGCAAATTTTATCCTGGATACGTTCTCGTTCAAATGGAAATGGATGACGGTACCTGGCACCTTGTGAAGAATACGCCCCGGGTGCTTGGTTTTATCGGTGGTACCAAGGATAAGCCGGCTCCGATTACCGAGCGTGAAGCTGAAGCAATTTTGCGCCGAGTTGAAAGTGGTGCTGATAAGCCCAAGCCCAAGACGTTGTTTGAGCCAGGCGAGGTTGTTCGCGTTGTTGAGGGTCCGTTTGCTGACTTCAATGGCGTTGTGGAAGAAGTTGACTACGGCAAGAGTCGGGTCAAGGTTGCTGTTCTGATCTTTGGTCGCTCAACTCCGGTAGAGTTGGAATTTGGGCAGGTCGAGAAAGACTGATCGGCAGCTTCTAAACCGGAAGGCTCGCGCGCTGAGGCGTCGCGGGCTTTTTGTGTCTGCAACGGGGAGCCGAAAGGCGTTTGAACCCATAGGAGTACTATCATGGCTAAAAAGATAGAAGCATATATCAAGCTTCAGGTTGCTGCCGGTAAGGCCAACCCGAGCCCCCCCGTAGGCCCTGCGCTGGGTCAGCGCGGCGTCAATATCATGGAGTTTTGTAAGGCGTTCAACGCAAAGACTCAGGATATGGAAGCCGGTCTACCGATTCCTACTGTCATTACTGTATACAGTGACCGTAGCTTCACATTTATCACCAAGACTCCGCCTGCACCTGTGCTTCTCAAAAAGGCTGCCGGTGTCAAGAGTGGATCTGGTCGCCCGAATACCGATAAGGTTGGCAAGGTGACTCGTGAACAGCTTGAAGAAATTGCCAAGACTAAAGAGCCGGATCTGACTGCTGCCGATATGGATGCGGCGGTTCGCACCATTGCTGGTACTGCCCGCAGCATGGGCCTGACCGTGGAGGGTGTGTAACATGTCTAAAATGAGCAAACGCCAGAAGCTGATTCGCTCAAAGGTTGAGTCAACGCGTTCCTACTCTGTCGATGAAGCGGTATCGCTGCTGGTCGAACTGGGTCAAAGCGTGAAGTTTAAAGAGTCAGTAGACGTTGCAATCAATCTTGGTGTTGATGCGCGTAAATCTGACCAGGTTGTGCGTAGCAGCACTGTATTGCCGCACGGTACAGGTAAAACCGTCCGTGTCGCCGTGTTTACTCAGGGTGCAAATGCTGAGAAAGCGACTGCTGCGGGCGCCGACATTGTTGGTATGGACGATCTTGCTGAAGAAGTTAAAAAAGGCAACATGGATTTCGACGTGGTAATTGCCACCCCGGATGCCATGCGTGTTGTCGGTCAGCTGGGTCAGATTCTGGGTCCCCGTGGCCTGATGCCTAACCCGAAAGTAGGTACCGTAACCCCTGACGTTGAGACTGCGGTCAAAAACGCCAAGGCAGGCCAGGTACGCTACCGCACGGATAAGAATGGTATTATCCATTCGCCGTTAGGTAATGTGGAATTCTCTGCTCAGAATATCAAGGAAAACCTTGAGTCGCTGGTTGCAGATCTGAAAAAGGCCAAGCCGTCCTCGGCGAAAGGTGTGTATCTCAAAAAGATCACCATTTCGTCAACGATGGGTCCTGGCCTGACTATCGATCAAGGTGGTCTTGATATCTGACCCTCTGGTCGGTAGTTACTTTGTAGTCTGGGCGGAAGCCAAGGCTGTCAAAGACCGCAGGCCCCTGAAGTCTTTCGACTGGAAGGGTTAAAGCAACGCCTGCGCAGACGGTGTGAAGACGTTCTCTCTGAACCCAAACACCGTTAAGGCGCCTATAGGAAGCCTTGTGTATCAGGCTTCCAGGGCAATGATGGGTTTGCCGGGAATACCCCTGGCGAAATCGAGGAGAAATCCAGTGGCAATTAGACTCGAAGACAAGAAGGCGATCGTCGCTGAAGTCAACGAGACTGCCGGTGGTGCTCTGTCTGTGGTTCTGGCTGACTACCGTGGTGTCACCTCTGGTGATATGACGGCTCTGCGTGCCAAAGCTCGTGCCGAAAATGTGCGTCTCAAGGTTGTTCGTAACAACCTGGCTAAGATTGCTATTCGTGGTACAGAGTTTGAGTGCATTGATGAGGCCCTGGTCGGCCCAACCATTCTGGCATTCTCAATGGAAGATCCGGGAGCGGCTGCGCGCCTGCTGAAGGATTTTGCGAAAGAGAAAGACGCATTCGAGATTAAAGGACTGGCAGTCGGCGGTGAGCTGATGGGCGCAGACCAGATCGATCGTCTTGCCAAGCTGCCAACACGTCACGAAGCGTTGACGATGCTGGCCGCGGTAACACAGGCACCAATCACCAAGCTGGCACGGACACTGAACGAAGTTCCTTCGAAAGTGACCCGCGCCGTTGCGGCAGTTCGAGACCAGAAGCAAGAAGCTGCTTGATTCTGTTGAACACCATATTTATTTTTTTGGGAGAAAGTCATGGCTCTGTCTAAAGACGATATTTTGAATGCAATTGCTGAAATGAGCGTAATGGATGTTGTTGCGCTGGTTGAAGCAATGGAAGAGAAGTTCGGCGTATCTACCGCTGCTGCTGTTGCAGCCGCACCTGCAGCTGCTGGTGGCGATGCTGCCGCTGCTGAAGAGCAGACCGAGTTTGATGTTATTCTGACTGGCGTTGGCGAGAAGAAAGTTAACGTTATCAAGGCTGTTCGTGAATTGACCGGCCTGGGTCTGAAAGAAGCTAAAGAGCTGGTTGACGGCGCGCCTTCCACTATCAAGGAAGCAGCGAGCAAGGCTGACTCAGAAGAAGCCAAGAAGAAGCTTGAGGAAGCAGGCGCTTCTGTTGAGCTTAAGTAAGAGTCGGCTGTTGATTGAAGCTGCGCTGTAAGCGCAGGCAGGCTGGTGGCTTTGTGCCACCGGCCTTTTTCTGTTGTATATGCTATAGAGTCTGGCATTCGGATGCAGGGTTGTTGAGTTCTGCAAATGCTTGTCAGGTTCTTCGTTCAAGACGGCGCGATAAGCCGAGCAATTCGGCCCCGAAGCAGAACATTGGTTGCTTCTTGATACCAGGTATCAGGTCTAAAGCTGGGGAATGCAGATGACTTACTCCTACACTGAAAAAAAGCGGATTCGCAAAGATTTTAGTAAATTGCCTTCCGTGATGGATGTCCCCTATTTGCTGTCTATTCAGCTGGATTCATTTCGGGACTTCCTGCAAATGGAAGCCGCACCTGGAGATCGTCGGGAAACCGGTCTTCATGCAGCATTCAAATCCGTATTCCCGATTGCCAGCTACTCTGGCAATGCTGCACTCGAATATGTGAGCTACCGAATTGGTGAGCCTGTATTCGATGTTAAGGAATGCCAGCTTAGGGGCGTAACATACGCGGCGCCGCTGAGAGTGAAAGTTCGCCTTATCATTTATGATAAGGAATCGTCCAACAAGGCGATTAAGGACATCAAAGAACAGGAAGTCTACATGGGTGAAATGCCCCTGATGACTGAGAATGGTACCTTCGTTATCAACGGTACCGAGCGTGTTATCGTTTCCCAGCTCCACCGCTCTCCCGGTGTGTTCTTTGACCATGATAAAGGTAAAACCCACTCATCCGGCAAGCTGCTGTATTCAGCTCGGGTGATTCCTTACCGTGGTTCCTGGCTCGATTTTGAATTCGATCCAAAGGACGCTGTTTTCGTTCGGATTGACCGTCGACGCAAGTTGCCGGCCTCCATTCTCCTGCGCTCACTTGGTTATACCTCTGAGCAAATGCTAGAGATGTTCTTTGAGACCAGTAAGTTCTCTCTGGGCGCTGAGACGTGCAAGCTGGAGTTGGTGCCAAGCCGCCTTCGTGGCGATATTGCAACCTTCGATATCAAAGATAACGATGGCAAGCTGATTGTAGAAGAGGGTCGCCGGATTACGGCACGCCACATCAAGCAGCTGGAAAAAGCAGGCATTAATGAACTTGAAGTTCCCACTGAGTATCTGTACGGCCGTGTTCTGGCTAAGGACATGATCGACAAGGCCAGTGGCGAAGTGCTGGTTGAGTGTAATACCGAGCTCAGCGAAGAAGTGGTTACCAAGATTCTTGATGCCGGCGTTACAGAGATCGAGACTCTTTATACCAACGACCTCGACTGTGGCCCGTTCATGTCTGATACCTTGCGTATCGACCCGACTCGCAGTCCGCTCGAAGCGTTGGTGGAAATCTACCGGATGATGCGTCCCGGGGAGCCGCCTACCAAGGATTCGGCAGAGAATCTGTTCAATAACCTGTTCTTCTCTGAAGAGCGGTATGACTTGTCTGCTGTTGGCCGGATGAAGCTTAATCGTCGCCTGCGTCGCGAAGAGAGCACTGGCGAAGGTACGCTGACTCACGAAGATATCATTGATGTGCTCAAGACTCTGATCGATATCCGTAACGGTCAGGGCACGGTAGACGATATTGATAACCTGGGTAACCGCCGCGTACGTTGCGTTGGTGAGATGGCTGAAAACCAGTTCCGAGTTGGTCTCGTTCGTGTTGAGCGTGCGGTTCGTGAGCGACTGAGTCTTGCGGAAAGTGAAGGCCTCATGCCTCAGGATCTGATAAACGCCAAGCCGGTAGCTGCCGCGGTTAAAGAATTCTTTGGCTCAAGCCAGCTGTCCCAGTTTATGGACCAGAACAACCCGCTGTCTGAAGTGACTCATAAGCGTCGTATCTCGGCTCTTGGGCCTGGTGGCCTGACCCGTGAGCGTGCTGGCTTTGAGGTTCGTGACGTACACCCGACCCATTATGGCCGAGTGTGTCCGATCGAGACGCCGGAAGGTCCAAACATCGGCCTGATCAACTCTCTGGCAACTTATGCCCGTGCCAACTCCTATGGTTTCCTTGAGAGCCCATACAGGAAGGTAATTGACGGCGTAGTTACCGATGAGTTGGTTTACCTGTCGGCAATTGAAGAAAGCAATTATGTTATCGCCCAGGCCAGTGCGGCTATGGATGAAGGTAAACGCCTGCAGGACGAGCTGGTAACTGTACGTCACCAGAACGAAACCACGGTTATGCCTCCTGAAAGCGTTAACTTCATGGACGTATCGCCGCGCCAGGTTGTATCTGTTGCTGCCTCGCTGATTCCGTTCCTTGAGCACGACGATGCTAACCGTGCTTTGATGGGCGCGAACATGCAACGTCAGGCTGTTCCGACACTGCGTTCGCAGGTGCCATTGGTAGGTACCGGTGTTGAGCGTACGGTTGCTCAGGACTCTGGTGTTTGTGTCACGGCTCGACGTGGCGGTGTGATCGAGAGTGTTGATGCGGCCCGTATCGTGGTACGTGTGAACAACGAAGAGACCGAAGCTGGTGATGCTGGTGTGGATATTTATAACCTCACCAAGTACACCCGCTCGAACCAGAACACCTGTATTAACCAGCGCTCAATCGTACGCCAGGGTGATGAGATTGCCCGCGGTGACGTATTGGCAGATGGACCATCGGTTGATCTTGGTGAGCTGGCTCTGGGGCAGAACATGCGTATCGCATTTATGCCTTGGAATGGTTACAACTTTGAGGACTCCATCCTTATTTCCGAGAAAGTGGTTCAGGAAGATCGCCTGACCACGATCCACATTCAGGAGTTGACCTGTGTGGCTCGTGATACAAAGCTGGGTAGTGAGGAAATCACCGCGGATATTCCAAACGTTGGTGAGAGCGCACTGTCCAAGCTGGATGAGTCCGGTATTGTTTACATAGGTGCTGAAGTAGGTGCTGGCGATATTCTGGTGGGCAAGGTAACACCGAAAGGTGAGACCCAGTTGACCCCGGAAGAGAAGCTGTTGAGGGCTATCTTCGGTGAGAAGGCGTCTGATGTAAAAGACACCTCATCACGTGTGCCAACGGGCACTCGCGGTACCGTAATCGATGTTCAGGTATTTACCCGTGACGGCATCGAGAAGGATCAGCGCGCTCAGTCAATTGAGAAAGAGCAGCTGAATCAGTACCGCAAAGACCTGAAGGACGAGTACCGCATCGTTGAGGGCGCTACCTTTGAGCGTTTGCTGAACGCACTCAAAGGACAGCAAGTCATCAGTGGGCCTGGCCTGAAGAAGGGCGCAAGCCTCGACGAAGGTTACCTGACCGAGCTGCCTCGTTCAGACTGGTTCAAGCTGCGCATGCAGGACGAGAGCCTGAATGAACTTCTGGAGAAGTCCGAGCAGGGCCTTGAAGAGCGTACTAAGGAGCACGAAGCGCGCTTTGATGACAAAAAAGGCAAGCTTCAGCAGGGCGATGATCTGGCTCCGGGCGTGCTGAAAATCGTCAAGGTTTACCTTGCGATCAAGCGTCGTATCCAGCCAGGTGACAAGATGGCGGGTCGTCACGGTAACAAGGGTGTTATTTCGGCCGTAAAGCCGATCGAAGATATGCCGTACGATGAGTTCGGTAACACTGTTGATATCGTTCTGAACCCACTGGGTGTTCCTTCGCGAATGAACGTTGGGCAGGTTCTCGAGACTCACTTGGGAGCTGCAGCAAAGGGCCTCGGCGAGCGCATCAGCAAGATGCTGGATGAGCAGCGCAAGGTGGCCGACCTGCGCAAACTGCTTGATGAGATCTACAACCACTCTGATGAAGTCTTCAAAGTGGATTTGGATTCCTTGAGTGACAAGGAAATCCTCGAGATGTCTCATAACCTGCGCGGTGGTGTTCCTATGGCCACGCCTGTGTTTGATGGCGCCGAGGAATCCGAGGTCAAGCACATGCTTGAGTTGGCAGGCCTTAGCACAACTGGACAGACCAAGCTGTATGATGGTCGTACAGGTGATGCCTTCGATCGCCCGGTAACAGTAGGGTATATGTATATCCTCAAGCTTAACCACTTGATCGATGACAAGATGCACGCCCGTTCCACTGGATCCTATAGCCTGGTTACTCAGCAGCCGCTGGGTGGTAAGGCGCAGTTCGGTGGTCAGCGTTTCGGTGAGATGGAAGTGTGGGCCCTAGAGGCTTACGGTGCAGCGTATACGCTGCAGGAAATGCTCACCGTTAAGTCTGACGACGTGAACGGTCGGACCAAGATGTACAAGAACATTGTCGATGGTGATCATCGCATGGAGCCCGGCATGCCGGAATCCTTCAACGTTCTTGTCAAGGAGATCCGTTCGCTGGGTATCGACATCGAGCTGGAATCTGAGTGAGCCGAATTGTTTTTGGCAGCGTGAGCGGGCACTTGGTGTGCCCGCCCGAGATTAACGCCATCCGGAGCTTTTACTGATGAAAGATTTGCTGAATCTTCTCAAGAGCCAAAACCAAAGCAAGGAATTTGATGCGATCCGTATTGGATTGGCATCACCGGAGATGATCCGGTCCTGGTCCTTTGGTGAAGTTAAGAAGCCTGAGACCATTAACTACCGTACGTTCAAGCCTGAGCGTGACGGTCTTTTTTGTGCCAAGATCTTCGGCCCGATCAAGGATTATGAGTGCCTCTGCGGCAAGTACAAGCGCCTCAAACATCGCGGTGTTATCTGCGAGAAGTGTGGTGTTGAAGTAGCACTGGCAAGCGTTCGTCGAGAGCGCATGGCTCATATCGAGCTGGCCAGCCCGGTTGCTCACATCTGGTTCTTGAAGTCTCTTCCATCCCGCATCGGTTTGATGCTGGATATGACGCTGCGTGATATCGAGCGCGTGCTTTATTTTGAGTCGTTTATAGTAATCGACCCGGGAATGACCACGCTTGAGCGCGGGCAGCTGCTGAACGACGAGCAGTACTACGAAGCACTCGAAGAGTTTGGTGACGAGTTTGACGCCCGCATGGGTGCTGAAGCCGTCAAGGAGCTGCTTGAGGGGATTGACCTTCAGGAGCAAGTTGATTCGCTGCGGGAAGAAATTCCCCAGACCAACTCTGAAACCAAGATCAAAAAGTTCAATAAGCGCCTGAAAATTCTTGAGGCTTTCTTGTACTCCGGCAACAAGCCGGGCGACATGGTTATGACTGTGTTGCCGGTTCTGCCGCCTGATCTGCGTCCGTTGGTACCACTTGATGGTGGCCGTTTTGCGACATCAGACCTGAACGATCTGTATCGTCGGGTGATCAACAGGAACAACCGTCTCAAGCGTCTGCTTGAGCTGAACGCTCCTGACATCATCGTGCGTAACGAAAAGCGCATGCTGCAGGAAGCTGTCGACGCGCTGCTGGATAACGGCCGTCGCGGTCGTGCTATCACTGGCACTAATAAGCGCCCGCTGAAATCTCTTGCCGACATGATCAAGGGTAAGCAAGGTCGTTTTCGTCAGAACCTGTTGGGTAAGCGGGTTGACTATTCCGGTCGTTCGGTAATCGTTGTTGGGCCATCTTTGCGTCTGCATCAGTGCGGTCTGCCCAAGAAAATGGCGCTGGAGCTGTTCAAGCCGTTTATTTTCTCAAAGCTTGAGCACCGTGGCCTTGCTACGACTATCAAAGCCGCCAAGAAGATGGTTGAGCGCGAAGAAGGCGTTGTTTGGGACATCCTGGACGAAGTTATTCGTCAGCACCCGATCATGCTTAACCGTGCGCCAACGCTTCACCGCTTGGGTATCCAGGCATTTGAGCCAGTGCTGATCGAAGGTAAGGCAATTCAGTTGCACCCCTTGGTTTGTGCGGCCTATAACGCCGACTTCGACGGTGACCAGATGGCGGTACACGTACCGCTGACGCTGGAAGCTCAGTTGGAAGCCCGTGCGCTGATGATGTCTACCAACAACATCCTGTCGCCTGCGAACGGTGAGCCCATCATCGTGCCGTCCCAGGACGTTGTACTTGGCCTCTATTACATGACCCGCGAGCGTAAGAGTGCGCTTGGTGAAGGTATGGTGTTTGCTGACATCAAAGAAGCGCACCGCGCTTACGGTGCCGGTAAGGTCGACCTTCAGGCTGTGGTTAAGGTGCGCGTCAAAGAGGTCTCCATACAGGCTGAGGGCGATAACACAGAAGAGTACAAGATCGTGGAAACCACGGTTGGTCGTGCTTTGTTGTTTGATATTGTTCCAGACGGGCTGTCTTATGACCTGGTTAACAAGCCAATGGTCAAGAAGGCGATCTCGAATCTGATCAACACCTGCTATCGTGATGCTGGCCTGAAAGAAACGGTTATCTTTGCGGATCAGCTCATGTACATGGGCTATCACTATGCAACGGTTTCAGGTATTTCGATTGGCTTCAATGACTTCGAGATCCCGCCAGAGAAATATGAGCTGGTAGATGCCGCTTCTGATGAAGTAAAAGATATTGAATCCCAGTACGCGTCAGGCCTGCTTACGCAGGGTGAAAAGTACAACAAGGTTATCGATATCTGGTCGCGCGCAAACGATAAGGTCTCCAAGGCGATGATGCAGCGCCTGGCAAAGGAAAAAGTCATTGGTCCTGACGGAAAGCCCGTTAAAGGTGAAGATGGCGAAGATCTGATGCAGGAGTCGTTCAACTCCGTCTACATGATGGCGGACTCTGGTGCGCGGGGTTCTGCTGCGCAGATTCGTCAGCTCGCCGGTATGCGTGGTTTGATGGCCAAGCCAGATGGCTCGATCATTGAAACGCCAATCACCGCGAACTTCCGTGAAGGCCTGAACGTACTTCAGTACTTTATCTCGACACACGGTGCCCGTAAGGGTCTGGCGGATACGGCACTGAAAACTGCCAACTCCGGTTACCTGACCCGTCGTCTGGTCGACGTCTCACAGGATCTGGTCGTTACCGAAGAAGATTGCGGTACTGAAGAAGGTCTGTTGATGACGCCGCATATTGAAGGCGGTGACGTAGTTGTGCCTCTGGGGGATCGTGTTTTGGGTCGTGTTACTGCCCGGGATACATTTACTCCTACGGATAAAGACAATGCTGTTGTCGCTGCCGGCACTCTGCTTGACGAGAAAACGATCGAAGAGCTTGAAGGCGCCGGTGTGGATGAGGTTTGGGTTCGCTCCGCGATTACCTGTGAAACTCGCCACGGCATCTGCTCGAAGTGCTATGGTCGCGATTTGGCACGTGGTCACCGCGTTAACGTGGGTGAGGCAGTGGGTGTTATTGCTGCTCAGTCCATCGGTGAGCCCGGAACCCAGCTTACGATGCGTACCTTCCACATCGGTGGTGCGGCCAGTCGGGCTTCAGCGGTAGACAACGTTCAAGTCAAGCACGGTGGTACTGTTCGCCTGCACAACCTGAAGTCTCTTCAGAGAACGGATGGCTCACTGGTTGTTATTTCTCGCTCTTCTGCTTTGGCAATTGCTGATGATCAGGGGCGTGAGCGGGAGTGGTACAAACTTCCATACGGCGCCGTATTGTCTGTGAAAAGTGGCGATGAAGTTGAGGCGGGCGTTGTGGTTGCCAAGTGGGATCCACACACTCACCCCATCATCGCGGAAGCTGAAGGTATTGCCAAGTTCGTCAACATGGACCAGGGCATTACCGTGCGCACGCAGACCGACGAGCTCACAGGCTTGTCGACGATGGAAGTCATTGATCCGAAGGAGCGTCCAGCCGCGGGTAAAGATATCCGTCCGGCCATCCAGATGGTTGATGAGGCGGGTAACGATGTGGATCTGCCAACTGGTGGAGCGGCCATCTTCTTTATGCCAGCGAATGCCCTGGTAACCATGGCGAACGGTGCGCGTATCGAACTTGGTGACGTGGTAGCCCGTATACCTCAGGCAAGCTCGAAAACTCGTGACATTACCGGTGGTCTGCCGCGTGTTGCTGATTTGTTTGAGGCGCGTCGTCCGAAGGAATCGTCCATTCTTGCCGAGATCAGTGGTGTAGTGTCATTCGGTAAGGAAACCAAGGGCAAAAAGCGCCTGGTGCTGACCCCGAAAGACGCAGATCCGTACGAGGTTCTGATCCCGAAGCATCGTCAAATGAACGTTTTCGAAGGCGAAACCGTTGAGAAAGGCGAGGTGATTTCAGATGGGCCGTCTAACCCGCATGACATTTTGCGTCTGCTGGGTGTGGTTGAGTTGGCCAGGTACATTACCAACGAGATCCAGGACGTTTATCGCCTTCAGGGTGTTGTCATAAACGATAAACACATTGAGGTTATCGTTCGCCAGATGCTGCGTAAGATTGAGATTACCGATCCGGGTGATACCACCCTGATGTCCGGTGATCAGCTCGAGATCACGAGGCTCTTGGAAGAAAACGAGAAAGCAGTTGCGGCTGATAAAGAGCCGGCAAGATTTGAGCGGTTGCTGTTGGGTATTACCAAGGCGTCATTGGCGACTGAATCGTTCATCTCTGCAGCTTCGTTCCAGGAAACAACCCGGGTGCTCACCGAAGGTGCAGTCACTGGCAAGCGTGACTTCTTGCGCGGTCTGAAAGAAAACGTCGTGGTCGGTCGACTGATTCCTGCGGGAACTGGTTTGGCATATCACGCAGAGCGTCGCCGCAAGCGCGAACTGGAACAGCAGGGCGTTACAGCTGCAGACGTTGAAGAAGCTCTGAGTGCAGAGCTCAACCGCGGAGGTTGAGTTTGGTGCGCCACCTCCGTGTAGATACTTACGCGGGGGTGGTTAAAAAGAGTACAGTCGTCTTGACTGTCCGGGGGCGCAGGCTTAAACTTGCGACCCTTAATTTTACCCCCTTCACTGGGGGTAAGTTTCATTGATATGGTTTTTTGGAGTTTGCTTACATGGCAACGATTAATCAGTTGGTGCGTAAGCCTCGTAAGCGCAAGGTAGCCAAGAGCGATGTTCCTGCTCTTCAGGCATGTCCTCAGCGCCGTGGTGTATGCACTCGTGTTTACACCACAACGCCGAAGAAGCCGAACTCAGCACTGCGTAAAGTGTGCCGTGTTCGTCTGACCAACGGCTTCGAGGTTTCCTCATACATTGGTGGTGAAGGTCACAACCTTCAGGAGCACAGTGTTGTGCTGATCCGTGGCGGTCGAGTAAAAGACCTTCCGGGTGTGCGCTATCACACTGTTCGCGGAACGCTGGACACCCAGGGTGTACAGAACCGTAAGCAGGGTCGCTCCAAGTACGGTGCAAAACGACCGAAGTCGTAATGCTCCGAAAGAGTGTCTTTTATCGTTGCTTGTCAGAACGGTAAGAGTAAGGCTGAGTAGCCGTCGGCTATCTCAGGGGTTCCTGAAGACCTTTTAATTAGATAAGGGCTTATCGATGCCTAGAAGAAGAGTTGCAGCTAAGCGGGAAATTATCCCGGATCCCAAATTCGGTAGTGCGCGTCTTGCCAAGTTCATCAATCACGTGATGGAAAGCGGTAAGAAAGCGGTTGCAGAGCGTATTGTTTATGGCGCCCTGACAATTGTTGCCGAGAAGTCCAAGGAAGAGCCGATCGAAATGTTCGAGAAGGCCCTGGAAAACATCCAGCCGATGGTTGAGGTTAAGTCCCGTCGTGTCGGTGGTGCTACTTACCAGGTGCCCGTAGAAGTACGGCCTTCCCGTCAGAACGCGCTGGCAATGCGCTGGCTCGTAGAGTTTTCACGGAAGCGCGGCGAGAAGTCCATGGCGCAGCGTCTGGCTGGTGAAATTCTTGATGCGGCTGACAGCAAAGGTGCTGCTGTTAAGAAGCGTGAAGATGTACACCGCATGGCAGATGCTAACAAAGCGTTCTCTCACTTCCGTTTCTAAACAGCCGAGGTTTATACAGTGGCACGCAAAACTCCGATTAAACGTTACAGAAACATTGGTATCTGTGCGCACGTTGATGCGGGCAAAACCACAACGACCGAACGTATTCTTTACTATACGGGTCGTAGCCACAAAATGGGCGAGACCCATGATGGCGCGTCCACCACTGACTGGATGGAGCAAGAGCAGGAGCGTGGTATAACCATCACCTCTGCCGCTGTTACTACATTTTGGCAGGGTATGGACAAGCAGTTCGATGAACACCGTATCAACGTTATTGATACCCCGGGGCACGTAGACTTCACTATCGAAGTTGAGCGTTCCCTGCGGGTTCTCGATGGCGCTGTAGTTGTGTTCTGCGGATCCTCCGGTGTTGAGCCTCAGTCTGAGACCGTATGGCGTCAGGCTAACAAGTACGAAGTTCCTCGCATGGTGTTCGTCAACAAGATGGACCGTGCCGGCGCAGACTTCCTGCGAGTGGTTCAGCAGATTAAGACCCGTCTGGGCGCTACACCTGTAGCCCTTCAGTTGCCAATTGGCTCTGAAGACCAGTTTGCCGGTGTTGTCGATCTGCTTCGCGGCAAGGCTATCTATTGGGATGATGCCGATTTGGGCATGACCTATCGTGAGGAAGAAGTTCCCGCTGATATGGTCGACGAGGTCGCAAAATACCGTGAAGCTCTGGTTGAAGCAGCAGCCGAAGCCAATGAAGAGTTTATGGAGCGGTACCTGGAAGGCGGCGAGTTGTCTGTAGAAGAGATCAAGGCGGGCTTGCGTGCGCGTACTCTTTCTAACGAGATCGTGCTGGCTTGTTGTGGCTCCGCGTTCAAGAACAAGGGCGTTCCCGCAGTTCTTGATGCTGTTATCGAGTATTTGCCAGCTCCGGATGAGGTTAAAGCCATCCGTGGTGAAGTTGATGAAGATGGCACCGAAGATACTCGTCCAGTTGACGACAATGCTCCGTTTGCAGCTTTGGCGTTCAAGATCGCGACGGATCCATTTGTTGGTTCGCTGACCTTCTTCCGAGTTTATTCCGGCAGGCTTGAGTCCGGTAACTCCGTATTCAACTCGGTTAAGGGTAAAAAAGAGCGTGTGGGCCGTATGGTTCAGATGCACGCTAACGATCGGGAAGAAATCAAGGAAGTTCTGGCGGGCGATATTGCAGCAGCGATTGGTCTGAAGAACGTCACTACTGGTGATACCTTGTGTGATGAAAACCACAAGATCATCCTTGAGCGGATGGAGTTCCCTGAGCCGGTTATTTCGGTTGCAGTGGAGCCAAAATCCAAGGCGGATCAGGAAAAGATGGGTGTGGCTCTGGGCAAGTTGGCTCAGGAGGATCCATCGTTCCGTGTGCGCACTGATGAAGAATCTGGCCAGACTATTATTTCTGGTATGGGTGAGCTTCACCTCGATATCCTTGTCGACCGTATGCGTCGCGAGTTTAAGGTTGAAGCGAACATCGGTAAGCCGCAGGTTGCGTACCGCGAGTGTATTCGTAAGTCGGTAGATGTAGAGGGTAAGTTCGTTCGCCAGTCGGGTGGTCGTGGTCAGTATGGTCACGTTAAGGTCAAGATTGACCCACTTCCACTGGAGGAAGGTGCAGAGAACTTTATCTTTGTGAACGAGGTCGTCGGTGGTGCAGTTCCGAAGGAATATGTAGCGGCGGTTCAGCAGGGTATCTCGGAGCAGATGCAAAACGGCTGTCTGGCCGGCTATCCGCTGCTGGGTATCAAGGCAACCTTGTACGATGGTTCCTACCACGATGTGGACTCCAACGAAATGGCGTTCAAGATCGCGGGTTCCATGGCGATGAAGAAGGGCGCTCTGGAAGCGAACCCGGCTCTGCTTGAGCCGATGATGAAAGTCGAGGTTGTAACCCCTGAAGATTATATGGGTGACGTGGTGGGTGATTTGAACCGCCGTCGTGGCCTGATTCAGGGTATGGATGACGGTGTCGCTGGCAAGATTGTTCGCGCTGAGGTTCCGTTGTCGGAAATGTTTGGTTATGCCACGGATCTGCGCTCTGCAACTCAGGGTCGCGCATCCTACGCAATGGAATTTTCGCGGTATGCGGAAGCTCCGAACAACATCGCCGAAGCAATCATTAAAAAGGGTTGATACCCAGGAATTAAGTAACAGGAAGAGGTGTAACTGTGTCTAAATCCAAGTTTGAAAGAATTAAGCCACACCTTAACGTGGGCACTATTGGTCACGTTGACCATGGTAAGACGACTCTGACCGCTGCTCTGACTCGTGTGTG
>NZ_JAVIXR010000021.1 GCF_031157525.1 Marinobacter sediminicola | reverse complement strand
CATCTCGAACCAAAGCTCGTCTACTTTGCGGCGAGTTTTACCATAATATAATGATTTCTTGATGCTCATGCAGTCCTCGCTAGAACATAACGCCTGCCGTCACCGGTGACAAAGCCGGAGCGAAGCGGAGGCTTTGGCATCCGGTGCACGGCCTGGTTATGTGGTGGCTTACTCCCAACCTGTAGATGCTTCAGGTTACCAGCCTTCAAGTTGAATGCCATTTTCCTGTAAAAACTGCCCATGATCGCGATTGTAGCGCTCCGTGATCTCTCGATAGTGTTCTGGATGGGTTTCTATTTTTTTCCCTTGATACCGCCCAATTTCAATAGCATTTTCACCCCGGTTCATAATCCACAAAACCACCGTTCCACCCGGTGCCAAGCCAAGAACGAGGTTGTAGCGCGGGCGCTCCACCATTTCTCCGAAGCGCTCAAATTCAGCGACCTCCTTCATCTTTTCCTCGATCTCGTCCGGTTTTTTCAATCGAATCAGGGCTTCATAGGATTGTTGCTCCGCAAACGCGAACCAGCGGATAAGGAAGACTTCCGGCATCGTTTGCCATTCGGCTGAAGCGCCATGAGGCTTTTTCCAACAACACGAAACAGTGCCAATAGGTGCCCGCCAGCCAATATTCTCAGACAAGGACTCGACAAAGAAATTATCCACCCAGACATCGTAGTGTTTGGGTGCGACCACATTGATATTACGGTACGTGCTGTTTGGGCCGTGCCTTGACCCCTCAGATTCTGTTGGTTCCGAACACCCCAGCAACACAAAGACAGAGAGGCAGATAATCCAGCGTTTGATACTCATAGTCGCCTCCATTTAGTCACTAGTCTTGTTGGGATGAATAGCCCTACGATTACCCTTTGCGGGCCTGAAAGGGTATAACGGTCCCATTTCCAAATAGTGGTCGGAATGATGGATGTACCGTTGTTTCAGGAGGGCTCTGGACTCGGATGAGAGGAGCATGTCTTGACCATGCCAGACGTGAGCCCCGAGATTTCGAGCAACAGCCATTAGCTCGTTGGGTAGTGCAAACTGAGGATTGTCCGTAGGAATTGGTTCAAATGGCACACCAGCATCGAGAGCAAGCTTGTGAATCAGGTACAGGGGAATTCTGGAATATTCACCCCTAACCTCCCGATCAAGCCAGAGGTGCAAAGCGACATTATTTCCGCTCAGGCTCGGCTGAGTGGGTAACATGGGAAGGCGCTTCTGTTCAATTTCTAGGGTCGCCAATGGATTGTGCGATCCGATCCAGCCCTCGGCCTTGATCAGGGCTCGCTGCTGCAGCATGCGGGAAAACTCAAAACTGGCCTCGGGATTCCGGCGGTCTTTACCCGTGATGACTTCTGGAGGGCGAACTTCAATTCGCTCGTGAAAGCTGTCTGGATATCCCCCTCCAATATCCGAGTGAACGCCCGGCAGAATCCACTCACTGAAATTTTCAGGCAAATCACCTGACTCACTTCTCAGGCTGTTTAACGAAAAGTTGTGCCGGCGCTCATCCCTCGCAACAAACTGGACCGCCCGCTGAACATGCGCCGGTTTTACGTTGACATTGATACGTCCCGTTTTCCCATCGTGAGCGGAGAAATCCAGATTGCCCACATCGGCTACCCCGGCAACGGTGTCGAACAACCCCAGGAACCGAACCGTCACTTTCTTGGGCCATGGGATACCCTCGCGCTCGAAAGCTCTGACCAGCGCCCCTTTGTACTCACCGTACAAAGAGCCCGTTGTGTCATAAACCTCCCGGCCTACGAAATGCCGTGCTGTCGCCGCGCCTCTGCTGAACCCGAAAACATCAATGATCAGCTCGTCAACAGGATCATTGACTCGGTTGGCAACCTCCAGGGTTAGCTTCTCAGCACTATCCTCAATTTTCCTGAGGATGCCTTGCTCCCCCAGCCCCAACCCCATACTTTGACCGTCATCTTGCTCACCAAACTTGGTGCCCACTCCTGAAACATAGACGGACAGCCGGTGGGTCAGAGAATTGTCTTGCTCTATGGTGTCCTTGAAGTAAAGCGTTTCCAGCTTCGAAACGTTGGTTTCGGCATTGAGATAACTGCCTTCCATCACCTGTGACAGTTCATTACTGCATTCTTCTTCCGAGATGGCTCCGGCGGCATTAGCGGTCAGGCATTCATCAAGTTCCCGCTGGTAAGCACGGGTGTTGCCACGGTTATTACCTGTACCATCGAAAAAGATACCCGCCTCTACCCGGACCCTTGGATGGTTGTCTTCTTCGGGTGAGTCATCCGGTGATTCGTCCGGCAAGCCTTCATCAATCAACGCACCTTTCTGGGCAGCCTTGCGAACAAATTCCTGCGGGTTTTTGTCCAGCAACTCCTTTGAAGCAGGGGTAAGCTGGCCTTTATCATCCAGCGCGCCCGCCATAGCAAAGTCCACAACCGGTGCGGTGTTGGTGGCAACACCCAAAATCACTCGTGGATTGCCACTGACGATCGAACCGCCATGACTGGTGGGGCTGCCAAGGTACGCCACCGGCATACCATCAGCCAACGCCAATGGGTAGCCTTGAGTAATAACCGCACCGCAACCGGTGACATCGCCCACCCGGGCAATGGGTTTGCCTTCAACAAGGATGCTGGAGCCGTTTGGCATGATAGGGGAGGAACCGTGCCCTTTGATCGGGCAAACGTGCATGTCGCCGACGCAGGCGGCAATCAGATTGCTCATAGTCAGAGTTCCTTTCTTTGTTGAGTAGCGTCCTGGCTACCCGTGATTAAACCTGGTTCAAAACTCGCAATTTTAGCATGGTTGGCACCAGGCTTTGCGGCGTGCCGGAGCGCAGCGTAGGCGCGTCCGACAACAGCCGCTTGTTAACCCCGTAGCTCAAGGCCTTCCCGAATAACCTCGGGATGGCGGGAAGCAATCTCGATGAGTGCTTTTGCTGGGCCTGAGGGTTCACGTCGACCTTGCTCCCATTCCTGCAACGTACGCGCCGAAATATGCAGCACCTCAGCAAACTCTATCTGAGTCAGACCCGTTTTACCCCGTGCTTGCGCCACCTCGTTAGGTTCTACACGGCTGATTCGTGCAGCTTTACCCGCTTTCATTTCTTTGACGGATTGGAGCAGCTTGTTGCCAAGCTCCTCAGCACTCATTGTCTCGTTACTCATTTTCCAATACCTCACGAATCGACTTCAGGATATGAGCGGGTATGTTGCCCCTGACGGACTTTTTGTAGATCACTAATAACCAAATCTCACCATTTGCCAGTTTAGTGAAGTAAATAACTCGCACTCCACCACGCTTCCCTGAACCCGCTACCGACCAACGAACCTTTCTACACCCGCCGCTGCCTGAGATGGGGTCGCCAACTTCCGGACTGGCAGCGAGCCAAGCAAAGAAGGCGCTTCGCTCTTCCTCAGTCCAGATTTTTCTGGCATCCGCCTCAAATGTAGGAGTTTCGATGATGGTAAACATGACAACCAATATACGTCATTGACGGAGTTATGCAAGATTGGTGACGAGAAGGGTTAACGCCTTGGGTAAGCTGCCGGGACGGAGCGCAGCGTAGTACCGGTCAGCTTCACCCGCTGGTTAAAAATATGTCCAAGATTCCGCCAATGATCGCCAAAGCAGCCAGCAGATACGGAACGAGATATTCGGAAAAGCTTCGATTTATTAGGCAACACTTGGCCGTCTCTCGAATTGCAATCAACCAACCTCGAAATCCCGTAATGCACAGATCCCCATTTTCACTATCGCGCGATTGGCTGTAGGAGACGATTTTCTGTTGCTCGTCACGCGTTATATTGGAAGCGTACACCCATCCAAGTACTACTCGCCCCTTCTTCCAGTTAACATTAGCGATGTGGTAACCCTCTTCCTTATCAATTGGGAATTCTTTTCCCATTTTTCGCTCCGCAAATTTCCTGAAACAAGGTTTGTTAGACCAAGCTGAAAATTCTCTAGTGAAATTGCTCGAAAAATCTCCTGAATGAACCAACCAATATCTATATATGAACCAAAATAACGCTAACCACGCAATTGCAGCCAGAATAAACGGACGCTCAAAATTCGCGTTTATAACATTTAGCGTAACTTTTGACTCTTCGAACCTGCCACCAGCAAAGAAATAGACAATGAATGCCAGAGACGTGATTGAAAGGTTTCTGCGTTCAGGATTCGAGTCTTGAAATGCCATTTTTCCTCATTTTTAACGCTGAGCTAAGCGGTGCCCTGACAAGGGCATCCGGTGGACGGCCCTCCGGCCGGGAACGAACTTAATTGACTTGTTAAGCCTCACGTGCACGGCCCAAGTAGACTCTTTGAATGTACTCAAATGCGGCATTCATATTTGGCAGAACCGCTGAGGCTAAGGAGAAATCGTGGTGCTTGGACATTACGATCGGAATGGCCAGGCACTTAATGCCAGCCATCGCTGCTGCGCGCAGTCCATGCTCCGTATCCTCAATCGCAACGCAATCTTCTGGCTGCAGGGAAAGGCGCTCAAGAGCCAGGAGGTAGCAATCTGGTTCGGGTTTGCTTCTGAGCACATCGTCTCCTGAAACAGTAAGACTAAATAGCGATTCGAATTCGTTGGCGCGAAGCGTAACCCGCACGCCATTCGCGCTTGCGCCGGTGACGACGCCGAGCTTTAAACCTAGTCGATGGAAAGACGTAACTGTTTGGAAAACGCCCGGCATCAGAGGAAAAGATTGTTGTTCCAGATACCTCACGGTTTCAAGGTTCTTCGCTTCCGCAAGAGCAGCTGCATCGGTCGGGATACCAAACCGACTGACTAAATCAGATGCATTCGCGGGAGTCGGAACGCCAGCATACAAGTCCTTGTACTGTTGATCGGTCAACTGAACCCCGTATTTACTAAGAACCGTATTCCAGAGTTCTAGGTGAACCGGTTCAGAGTTCACTAGCGTTCCGTCGTGATCGAAGAGTACAGCTTGGATGGACATATTGCAGAGGATCCTATGTGGGGTTTAACGTTTGCAGCATGCGCGCCCACGGAATGGAGCCGAAGGCGCAATGTAGTGGGCGTCGCCGTGCCTGCACTTGTTAAATTCAGTCTTCATCAGTTATTAAGAACATGGTGCAGCCACTACTCGAAACCACGTAGATACACAATTCAAATGTAGCTCCGGTTATTCTTCCTGACCATCCAGAAACCACCCCTTCTTCCGTATCTGGGATTGAGCAATGAGTGTAAATATCTGATCCACGAGTCAGCAAAGACATAAATTCATTAGCGAGCTCTTTGGCTCTTGATAAAGGCATATATGTATATGAGCTATATGCCAGGCCACGGCGAAAGCCTGTTGTTAATAGACGGCGAGATTTTTCTTCAGAGATTTTTACAAACATCCCCTTACATTCGCTTAGGTCAGCCTCGACATCTTCAATTCGTGGCAGGATTTCAAGTAGGCCACTATCAAAATCAGAATTATCCGAAGTTTCAATTTGGAGACAACCTCCAAACTCTTCAAATTTCTCGTATATTGCTCGATCGCTCATAAGAATTTAACGCGAAGATAAGCGGTGGACCGACAGGAACGTCCGGTGGAGGTCAACGGCCGGAACGAACTTAATCGACTTGTTAAAACCTGCCATCAGGGACCACCTGGCTTAACCAGGCGCACCGCAACGTTACTGTGGTGCGATCCAGTTTGTGTCTCATGCTGTGAGCCGAAAAGATTTACCCACTGACCCTGAACCAACAGCAACTCGCCGTTGGCAGCACTGTTCCCATTACTCGTAGAGTGATTGCCAGCATAGTTGAATTGAAATTGGTCGGGCGAGCCTGCAACTGGCTTGAGTTCGTAACCTATGGCCAACTCGCTTGAAGAAGCAAAGCCATTATCCTTGCTCGACACACTAACCTTTAACAAACTGGACTCCCTGAGAAAACTTGGCAGCAGGTCGGAGGGTGCGCCATCGGTTTTGGTGGCCAGGCACTCACAGTACCGAACCTCCAATACCAGCTGTTGATTTTCGAAATAGTCCTCAGGAGCCGAGTTTTCGGCACGGACAATAATGGGGATCAAAGATAAAAAAAGCAGAGTAATTTGCAATGCGATCCGTTGCATGTGACCTCCTGTGTTTTCGTTTCAACGCCAATAATAAGCGGCGCCCGACTAGCGCGTCCGGTGGAGGCCGCAGGCCGGAACGAACTTGATTGACTGGTTAAATGTCGTCACGCCATTCTCTATGCTTGCGCACACCCTCGTACTCAAGCCATGGTGCGTCATGTGAAACCCAAATATGAGCCTCTGGCCTCAATTCAGGGTCAACGTCCCAAGTAGCTACCCGAACGATTACATGTGGCTGCGCCGGCCTCTCTGCCACCAAATGAGACCCATAAAATTTGCAAAAATGACGCAATTTCCCTGGCGAGGACTCGAACGTTGAAATGGAACTTGCACCCTTGAGCCAGCGGAAGTTCTCGCGCTTTACGCCAGCCGTAGAGGCAAACGGAGCAGCGTGGGCTTTACGACAAGTTTGGCAGTGGCAATGCACAATGGGCATATCCACAGAGTCTATTTCGTAACTTATCTCACCACATAAACAGCTTCCCTTCAGCCCCATGAGGGGATCTCCTTCTGTACATTTAACGCCTCAAACACCGGCTTGGTGAAGTTGGCGGCTTTTTTGGAACAAAAAAGGTGACAGCTTTGCCAAGTCCGCGTGCTTTGACTTGTTACATTTTGACGGTGAAGCCATTGCTTATTACCTCAAGTTGCCCGTTACCATTAAAGTTGAACTTATAATGCTTGTATTCTTCTTGAGCCCCGATTTCACCTTGCTTGATATGCTCTGCTAGCCATTTGGACTCAGTAATTATATGGCTTCTATCGTATTCCTCCCCTTCTATAAAGGTTTCGATCAATTGCCATTTAAATGCAACGGTATCTGAAAAGAACACCTCGTGCTGAATTTCCTGCCAATCCTTAAATTTAAGAACTAAGCCTCCCTCATCCATATTGATGTCGGGGAAGTCAGCATCTGCGGTTGAAAAACTTGGTTCTATTATCTCTGCTCGTTCCATGCTCGATCTATTTTGAAATGTAACGCACGGCTCACGCGCCGGTTTGGAGCCGCAAAGCGGCGGAAAATCGGTCGCTGTGCCGCCGATTGTTAAACCAAGACTTCGATGAACCACTTTGGTTTGATTCGACCAAAATCGGTTCGAATATTGGTTTTTAGGCCGTTTTTGGAATCAAAAACGGCCTCTTTGCCATCTTGCCGACCGAAAACAACCCAATGCCAAAAAGGCATTCCATCGACCCTTCTCCATTTAATAGCCAACAGTGCTTTATCTGGCAGAGACTGCCAACCGGTAAATGGCTTTTCTTCTGGGTCACATTCAATGCCGTATTCCGCGAGAAGCTTCCTTACATAGCTAGTATCTGACCAAAGGCTCTCGTCATCGGCGTAGATTCCCTTTGAGTTAGCAACCTGCTTGACCTCTTGATATTCAGCGCCGGCCAAAACGGCTGTGGCCGCTATGCCGCAGCCAGTTACCTCTCCCTGAATTACCGGTTTTAGCAAGTGGTTCAATTGTTAACCCCGCTCATCAATTCCACGAAACTATGCTCAATAACCTCATAGTGTTGAACCGTGCGATCCGGCTCTAAATCATATTTGTCATCTTCAGGATAGAGCCTTGCCACCCCTATATTGTCCCCTGCAAACGCCTTGATAGATTCTAGGTCACGCCAATAGGTAATCAACGTAAACTCGACCAATCCATCGGCTTCTCTTTTGTAGATCTGTGCGCCTAGAAATCCGTCAGTCTGAGAAGTGTCTTTTACACCCGTGGCATACAAATATTCGAGGAAGCCTTCACTCTTATCTTGCGGGACTCGGCATTTCCATTCCCTTGCCTGCATCATGCTCTCCATGGTTTAACGCCTGCAGCATGCGCGCCCTTGGAATGGAGCCGAAGGCGCAATGTAAAGGGCGTCGCCGTGCCTGCATTGGTTAACTGCTAAGTTCCTACCATAGCACGACCAGCGGTACCCAAATGACGATAGGGTTCCACATAGCATGGGCGATACATGTTCGAAGTGCTGAAATCGTTATGAGCTGTAGATTTTTGGTCTACATGAATCAATCCTTGGGCAACCAACAGAGATACTGCTGGCCTGATATCGTTTCGCACAATCCCAGTATAGGTGGTCATGCGCTCATAACTGATAACTGCATAATTCGTGTCATTACTGCGAAACGACAGGATTAAGAAATAAATCTTGAGTGCATTGAGTTCCACTTTAGATCGCAATTTATACTCGTGAAATACGGGTATGCGCTGGAGATCTTTTGAATAGAGCCCCTTGCTAGGAAGCTTTGCCCATCCGCCTTTCTGACCAAAATTTGCGACCTTATAAATATTAACTCTGCCTGAAGTTTCAACAGAAACCAGTCCAAGGGCTCTGAGCACTTTTATTCCGCCTGAAATTTTCGCCTTACTGAGCCCCGTGATGTCTAAAAGACGCTCATAGGTCAAACGGCAATAACCGGGCTCAGGGAACTCCGCGGTGGGAGAATCGTTCGCATGGTGGGCCAGGACAATGTAAATCATTAGGGCAGCAATCTGATCCGCCTTTTGATCTCCGCTCCACCTAAGCTGAGTCAGTGGAGGCGAACTCTCTTCCCTGACCCAATAAGACGGCATCTTTACCCAGCTTTTCATTTGCCTCGCTCCCTATCCGCTTGGTTTCCCGCCACTTTCAGCACCACATATAGCGATAGACCAGCCACTCCTAGAGCGAGAAGGGCTATGACAAATACTGAGGACGCTGGCCCCGCAGCGACTAGGAGTTCAAAAACCTTCAACGCCAATTCCATCATTCAAATCCTCCAACTTAACGAATGATGAAAACTTTACAGAACCGCTCACACTCTATCTAGAAACAGTATCTATTTTTGCAAGTCTAATTTTAATGATTTTAGTTTTATTATCAGTATCTTGCACGTCAAACTAACGGTCTTTAGAGCAACCTAAATCAGTTCATGAAGCGTGATGTCACTGGACCAGTTAACGCTGAGCTTAGCGGCGCCCTTGCAATGGAGGCGAAGCCGCAATGAAAAGGGCGTCCGGCGGCCATCGGCCGCGTACTACAGCGACTTGTTAGGCTTAATACCCAACAAGGCTGGTAAAGAACCCTAGGAATTTTTCACCCCCAGCGAGGTCCACACACCTGCTCTTGGTTTTTATTGCTTCGTTTTCGCTTTCACAGTAGTCAGGGTCTTCAACACACCTATTGAAATGAGACTCCAGTACACGAAGCGATGCGACTAACGAGTCCTGATTTTGTGCTGCTGCGCAAGATATCGTGCTCCCCGTTTCATGTTCCAATAAAACAACTTCAGCACTGCCTGCATCGACACAAACAGCTTCTGATTCGCACAAGGCCAATGCCGTCATGTTTTCGGGGATAGATTGAATGAACTTTTCCCGGACCACCTCGGGCTTTAGAAATTGAAGCATCCCAATTTCATGCACCGATTCCTGCCACTCCCTGATCTGCTCGTGTATTTCCATATTTTCGATATGCCTAACGCTGAGCTTTGCGGCAAATTTGGAGCGCAGCGGAAAATTTGTCCGACAACAGCGACTTGTTAGATTCAATTATCAGCAACGTTTCTCGTGAGTTTGTCAATAAGATGCTTGTCGTTCACATTCGCGTATAGTCTTTTTATGGTTTTTTCGTCGGGTGCTAAGACTTTTCCGAACTTCTTTCCATAAACGCCAAAATGGCATTTTGTTTGTTTATTTTCAAGGTCGCGAAGAGCTAAGCGAACCTTCTCAACTGCCTCAAGATATTTTACTGCAATATGCGGCAGATCACGGGTCTTGATATCAGAAATAATATATCTGTGTATTACGCGATTCCTTAATTTATAGAGAGAAGCGAGCTCTTCGTATATTTCCTCTGTAATAACATTGTATTTAAGAGCATTCTCGAATATCTTTCGCTCCATGATGCCTCTTTCATTATCGCCCTGATATAGATACTTTATTTTTATTTCATCTGTCTCATCTTGGAGCTGTATTGCAATAACTATACTTAGCCTGAGAAACGCATCAATCTGATTGGTAGCTACAGCAATTACTTCTATAAATGACTCCGATTCTATCGCATTATTTAACAGGTCGTACGATGCAGCCAACGCCCCTTCAAACCTGTCAAATTTGTTCATATCCGAAGCGAGCTTTCGGTCGCTTGGAGGAACGACAACCACCGATGCCAATATATTTTTAACAACGCGGAGTTCTCTCTCTATGCGTTTATCGTTGTCGAGATCAGCGTCATGAATATACTTTCCAATCAAAGCTTGGTCTGCAAGCGCTCCGAAAAACATATGAACGCAGAATTCTGAATCATCCACCCTCGAGTGTCTCCACTCCAGACGGGGCACGCCATTCGGATAATCTTCTGCGATTTGAGGTGCTAATTCCTCAAGTGGATAACAGCTAATTTGGAAACAGCCGATGGCATTTTCATAAGGCTCAAAGCTGAAAGGGGACGATTCCTCGACTCCTTCCACCGCAGGATTGCGGTACTGCCACTCGGTAGGAATTTGAATCAGAAATATTCCCTTTGGCTCAGTCCAGTGCTTCATCTTTCCTCAGTCTCAAAATCTAACGCTTTTGTTCAGCGGCGACCTTTTTGCAGCGAAGCGAAAAAAAGGGCGTCCGGTGGAGGGCCATTCGGCCCGGAACGAACTGCAACTACTGGTTATAAGGCCTTAACAGCACAGATCCAATTAGGCCTATCAAGATACAAACCGGCACCGTAATGGGCAAAAGCCACCACGATGGGCCACCAAACTCTACGCCCAGCGAGAAAAAACCTAAGCTGTAGATCAAATATCCCACAGCCACAGACAACACTACATTGACTACATACCGAAAGGCACGGTTGATCGGCAACTTTAACCCTTGCAACCAAACACAAAGAAAACTGTAGGTCCCCGCGTAAACTAAAAGCCAAAACAAAAGTTGCGGAACAAGCAGAGAAAAGTACGCCACCAGAACAACGCTCAAAAAAAGCTCGAACACCCGCGTCAGGTCGATTCCTGTTGGGTTTCTGCCCAAAGCATCATTAATGGACAAGGTAAGAGTGAAGAAAAATGCGCACAATCCAGGGGATAGTACGATAGTCACGATGAACACTTTGAGCACTGAGGTAATAGACAAAACTTGGGTGCTTCCTTGACCTTATAACGCCCGGCTCACGCGCCGGTTTGGAGCCGCGAAGCGGCGGAAAATCGGTCGCTGTGCAGCCGATTGTTAAACTAAGACTTCGATGAACCACTTGGGTTTGATTCGACCAAAATCTGTTCGAATATTGGTTTTTAGGCCCCTTTTAGAATCAAAAACGACCTCTTTGCCATCTTGCCGACAGAAAACAACCCAATGCCAGAATGGGATTCCATTGACCCTTCTCCATTTAATGGCCAACAGCGCTTTATTTGGCAGGGACTGCCAACCGGTAAATGGCTTTTCTTCTGGGTCACATTCAATGCCGCATTCCGCGAGAAGCTTTCTTACATAGCTGGTATCTGACCAGAGGCTCTCGTCGTCGGCGTAGATTCCTTTTGAATTAGCAACCTGCTTGACCTCTTGATATTCAGCGCCGGCCAAAACAGCTGTGGCCGCTATGCCGCAGCCAGTTACCTCTGTCTGAATTACCGGTTTTAGCATTTGACTCAATTGTTAACCCCGCTCATCGATTCTACGAAACTGTGCTCAATAACCTCATAGTGTTGAACCGTACGATCCGGCTCTAGGTCGTATTTGTCATCTTCCGGATAGAGCCTTGCCACGCCGATGTTGTCCCCGGCAAACGCCTTGATAGATTGAAGGTCTCGCCAATAGGTAATCAAAGTAAACTCGACCAATCCACCGGCTTCTCTCTTGTAGATCTGTGCGCCTAGAAATCCGTCAGTCTGAGAGGTGTCTTTTACACCCGTGGCATACAAGTATTCGAGAAAACCTTCACTCTTATCTTGCGGGACTCGGCATTTCCATTCCCTTGCCTGCATCATGCTCTCCATCGTTTAACGCCTGCATAAACGGCGGTTTTTACGCAGCGAAGCGGAGAAAAACCGTCCGGTGGAGGCCCTTCGGGCCGGAACGAATTTAATGCATTTGTTAGGCACTCGTCACCGTGGCAGATGCAACATACGCGAGCCCAACCATACCGAACATAAAACAAACAAAGCCGATAGCAGCGAGGATCCAGATTAGCAATTCACACCAGCCTGGGCCATTTGGAGCATCCTGCCGATCACCATCAATTTTTTGCCGCCACCTTTCTCCAAAGGCGTAATCCCTGCCAATGATCGCAACGAGCGATGAGGCAAGACTTAGGATGGAAATAAAGAGGCCCCACCAAGATACTTGCAGAATAGGAATGAGATCCTCAGATAGCAACTCACGCGATGAGCCACTGAAGAAACCGATAGAAACGGTCAGCGAACCGCCTGCAAGTACGAAAATTGCTCGCACCAAGGAATCTGCACGGCCCCGAAGGTCGGCTTGATGCGCATTAAACTGCTCATTCTCGTCTGCCATAGTTTTACTGCCTAACGCTTTGCACATGGGCAACAGCAAAAGTGGCCGGCCTTTTCTTTTTGGCCGCTTTTGTTGTTGTCCTATGATGCTACTTGTTAGGGGTTTAATTCACTTCGGACTTTAATATGTTATTCCGAAGTTACTCATTCCCCCAACGATTTTATACTTATCTTCGGACGTTGATAATTGCTCCGAAGCCTCGTATTCCACTAACCCGTTTTAATGTTTATTCCGCTTTATCCACTTTGCACGATGACCTAAGCGAAGAACACTGACTTTTAATTTCAATCCTTCAAGTGGGCTGCCCCACAACTAAAGAGATTAATTTACCCTTAAATTCAGAGCTTAACTTTTGCTTTTAACACGGGCTAACCTTTGCAGTGTTGCTACACTGCGACGTACTCTTTTTGACGCTTAGGCTGACGTAACTATATGGCTTTAAGACCCCTAACGCTTGCAGCATGCGCGCCCACGAAATGGAGCCGAAGGCGCAATGTAGTGAGCGTCGCCGTGCCTGCATTTGTATGGATAATTTCTGCCGTGTATGGGTAAAGTTGAGACCCACCCCCAGCTGCAACTGGGGGCCTTCGTGCAGTAGCTCGATGCCTGACTGGCTCCTCAAACGAGAGACCGGTAACAAGTGGGTAGCGCTGCATGACTCTAAAGCGATAACTCGAACAGTCATCGGGGCCTCGAGCCCGTATAGCAAGGCAGAGTCAGCTTATTATGAACACTTCAAAAATCCAAATACCAGTGAATATCGGTGTCGACGTTGGTAAGGCCAATCTTGATATCGCCCTTCATCCCTCCGGAGAATTTTATTCGATCCCCAACAGCGAGGCGCACATCCGGCGATTCGTCAAAATCCTCAAAGGCTATTCCATCGAACGCATCGTGGTAGAAGCTACAGGGCGTCATGAACACGCTCTGGTTCAAGCCTGCGATCAGGCTGGCCTTCCGATTATTGTCGTCAATCCCATCAGCGTCAGGCGGTACGCTCAAGCCATCGGTGTACTAGCCAAAACCGATCGGATTGATGCACAGATCATCGCCAAATATGCGGCTACGCTAAAGCCCGAATTCAAACCGATTCCGGATAAAACATCTCAGAAAATTAAAGACTTATTAACCAGGAGAGGCCAACTCCTGGAAATGTCTACCATGGAGAAAAATCGCCTTCAAATTCTTCCAAAAGCACTTCATCGTTCCATCAAAAGTCTGCTCAAAATGCTTCAGAGTCAGATTGAAACCATCACCAAGCAGATCGAGCAGGAGGTTGCCAAGGTTGATCACTGGCGTATCAAATCGGAAATTCTGACCAGTGTTCCAGGCGTTGGAAAAGTGCTCACCTACACCTTGCTCAGTGAACTTCCAGAACTCGGATCACTCAACCGAAAAGAGATTGCCGCACTGGTCGGCGTGGCCCCCATCAACCGGGACAGCGGCAAACTCAATGGCAAACGAAGAATACGAGGAGGACGTCACAGGATTCGCACAGTGATGTTCATGGCTATGCTTTCATCCATCCAGTGCAATCCGGTTTTTAAGCGCTTCTACGAGCATCTGAAAGCCCAGGGGAAGATCCCCAAGGTCGCTCTGATCGCCTGCATGCGAAAGATGATTGTGGTGCTCAATACCATGGTTAAAAACCAAGAACCGTGGCGTGAAAATATGGCTTAATATATGGGATTGACACCACAGTCACTTGTTAGAGTAATTTATTCTAGTACACGTCTTGAACATAACTTACCTTCAAGGCCGCAAGCCTCATGAGCATTGAGTGGGAAAGCTCAATTGCATAGCTTCTGTCGCCATACGTGGACACTTGAATGTGAACTCGCCCCCCTTCGTCAACTAGCTTATGTACAAAAGATATATGAGGCTCTAGTAACGAGACGGTCTCTTCGATCAGGTCTTCCGCTAAATAGTCTGTTGATGCACATTCGCCACGATTATACGGATCTGTATACCAGTAGCTTTCGCGATAGACACCATCTAGTAATGTACCTTTTGGGGTCGACCTCTGGACTCCGCTCATGCATGTTCTGTTCGGCTGGATAGATAGCGTGTCGGTAATCAGGCTAGGATCTATTGTTGGGTGCCAAATTTTTATAACTACTTTGAAATTGTAATTTTGCATGGGAGTTACTCTAACGCCCGGCTCACGCGCCGGTTTGGAGCCGCGAAGCGGCGGAAAAACGGTCGCAGTGCAGCCGATTGTTATGTGCTATTGGCTACACAATTCCTTCAAATCTATCGGTCCTAGGTCAACCGGCGGCACAGTATTTAATTGCGCTCTCACGGGAATAGTTATTGGTCTATCTTCCCCGGGATCGTTCACTCTCCATTCGCCGAAACCGCCATGATGGACGAAAGTTCCTTCTATTGGTGCAACAGAGTGAGAGCTCCTTATTTCGATCTTGGCTCTGTTCTTTTCGACCTCTCCTGACACTGTAGGGCTTGGGTCTGAACCGAAGCTTGAATCAATTTTCGCAGTGCCTCTAGCAGACCCGAAATGCAAACCACAAATTTCATTACCCTGCTGGATCAGGTATAGCTCAAAGTAATCGTCATACAACTCGACACCATTTTTAGGGTACACAATACTCCAAGAGCCTGTGAAATCTTCAGCCGCCACTGACGTGGCTGAAACTAAAACCAAAAACATAAATACTCTGACGATCATATTTCCCTCATAACGCTTACAGCATGCGCGCCTACGAAATGGAGCCGAAGGCGCAATGTAGTAGGCGTCGCCGTGCCTGCACTGGTTATGTGCTGCTTTAGGCCGCAACAAGCCTTTTCACGTTGAGCTCTTTGCGATGTTGTTCGGCGTGCCAGAGCTCATATTGGGACTGCTGGTTCAGCCAGCTCTCTGCAGAGGTATCAAAAGCGATAGAGAGCCGGATAGCCATCTCGGGACTGATACCGGCCTTGCCGTTCAGCACGGCACTAAGAGTCTTGCGGCTAACGCCCAATGCATCTGCAGCCGCCGTGACAGAGAGGCCGAGTGGTTCAAGACAAAGCTCTCGCAATACTTCACCAGGGTGTGGGGGGTTATGCATCAACATTCGCTTTACCTCAGTGATAATCTTCATAGTTCACAATCTCGGCATCTCCATCTTCAAATCGGAAGGTCACTCGCCAGTTACCGCTAACAGTGACTGACCATATACCAACGCGATTGCCGGAGAGTTCGTGCAATCGAAGACCGGGTAAGTCCATATCTTTGGCATCCGATGCTGCGTTCAATCTACCGAGAATAAGCCGAAGCCTTTTTGCGTGAGCGGCCTGAATTCCTGCGGTGCTACCGGACTTGAAAAATTTGGCCAAGCCCTTGTGTTTGAAGCTTCGTATCATTCTCTGACTGTACCCTGTAACGTATCGGGTGTCAATTCACATAACGCCTGCAATAAGGGGCGCGCGTTTACGCGCGTCCCGTGGAGGCCCAAAGGGCCGGAACAGACTTAATTGCATGGTTAGTGCGAGGCATCACAAAAACCGGAACCTCGCCACCCAATAAAAAGTAGCCTACTCAGCAGTAGCTTGCACAAGGTAGCCGGTGACCAAGGCTGCGGCGCTAAACTGGCGGCTTTGCCGTTGGCTGCGAGGAATTGCCCCCGCGAATATTGCACCAGATTTTCAACTAATACCGAACTCGGCTGAGCAACGGAAAAAAGCACGAGCCAGATGGGCTTGGCAATAACTGAGCAGCTTCGGATTTACAGCGAATTTTCCGCCAACGCCCTGGCACCAGCTCACCTAAAAACACGCGGGCCCCCAGCCACTAACGCCTGCATAAACGGCGCCCGACTAGGGCGTCCGGTGGACGGCCGCCAGGCCGGGAACGAATTTGATGCTCTTGTTACGTTTTGAGTCTGGCACTGAGCTCCGCAGCTGGGTAGGTGAGAGACTCCTGACCATACCGAGGTGATGCCAAAACATCGACGATTTGTAGCCTCAACGAACCCAGCCACGCTACGCCCAAAAAATTATTCAACGGCACGAACATAGGTAACAATCCGCTTCGATTGAGATTCTGGGCGAATACTTCAGCCTTCTCCGCCGACGACCAAACAGGCAGAGCTTTACCATCTTCGGATGGCAAGGCGTAAAGCGCTTGGCCCGCCATTAGCACCCAAACACCGTCTTGCTCCTGAACAGAGGTGATAAATTCGTGATCACCGATGATTTCTACATTCATCCAATTACTCGATTGGTTGTCGACGACGAAACGTAACGCCGGTGGTAATGGGTGGCAACGAAGCGCAGCGTAGTTGGCGTCCCGTTGACCACTTGGTTATGCATGTTCCGGCCACATCCCATCCATCATCACTGGGTAGGTGATTGGCTTGTAATGAGTAAACTCAATATCTCTGACGTGGGTGAAATCACTCCAGAGCAACCTCGCCCCCTTCATCCACTGAGATGGCTTAACCCGTTTTACTATCTTCTCGATTTCTTCGGGCGTGGCTTCACGCATTCGTCCGACCTTGCCGTAAAGTCTCACGCCCGGCGGAGCAACAAAGCGGCCTTTTAGCAGAGACCTTAGCCAAAAGAATCGACCGGCGTTGACCGCCATGATGCAAACGTTCGGATTCTGATCGATGTTTTTACCCAAAGCCTCGGCGTAGTGATCAAAAAAGTATCCGCTCTGATCATCGCGAAGGAAAACAGTGCCAACTGGCGTGATGTGGGGCGTGCCGTCGGGGTTTACGGTTGCGATCGAGCAGTAAACAGTAGAAGCTTGGCCTTGCTCTAAAACTGACTTTACCTTCTTCCAATCATCCTTGATGTTCATAGTTTCTCCATTTGTGCATAACGCCAGCCAGCATGCGCGGCTACGGAATGGAGGCGAAGCCGCAATGTAGTAGGCGTCGCCGTGACTGGCCTGGTTATGTGTGGCCAGGCACCTCTTCTAAGTTCCGAATCAAGTCTTGCCTTACCAGCCTTGTGCTGCCGTCAGATCTCTCAACACGATATGACTTCGGCGTTTCTTTGATACATTTAACACCGTTTTCATACTCAATCTCATAGCGACCAGTT
>NZ_JAVIXR010000020.1 GCF_031157525.1 Marinobacter sediminicola | reverse complement strand
GAAATAGTTCCGCCAGGATTCGAAAGTTTCTCTTCTTCGCACTGGATACCCTTCTGAAATCATTCACACATGAGAATTTCGGGGAGGGCTTCATGGCATCCGTTAACGCCGCAACTTGGATCGGGTCGATTTCCGTTCTGTTATGGGGCACTTTGGCATTGCTGACCAAGCTTTCCGGTGGCGAGATTCCAGAGTTTCAGCTCATGGCCATGACCTTCGGCATCGCTTTCCTGTTGATGTGCGGCCGTTGGATCTTCTCGGGGCATTCCGGTGTGCGTTATTTACGGCAATCGCCACTTGCATGGTGCATCGGCGTCGTTGGCTTGTTCGGTTATCACTTTGCCTACTTCAAGGCTATGACACTGGCCCCCGCCGTCGAAGTCAGCCTTCTTGCTTACCTCTGGCCGCTGCTGATCGTCCTATTGTCGGCCTTCCTGCCGGGCGAGAAACTACGAGCTCAGTACATCGTTGGGGCCCTGGTTGCCCTGGCAGGTTGCTGTTTGTTGATCAGCCGCAATGCCGATGGATTTGCCTGGGAGAACCTGCCGGGTTACCTGGTGGCTCTGTCCTGTGCTCTGATCTGGTCATCTTATTCCGTTCTTAGCAGACTGGTTCGCTCGGTACCAACCGATGCCGTGGGCTGGTTCTGCGGTGTTACGGCCATTCTGGCGTTGGTCTGCCACCTTTTGTGGGAGGAAACGGTATGGCCAGAAGGCGCACTTCAATGGATTGGCGTGGTGGGGCTCGGCCTCGGACCGGTGGGCATAGCATTCTTCACTTGGGACCATGGTGTAAAGCACGGAAATATCCAGTTACTGGGAACCCTGGCATACAGTGCGCCACTGATTTCAGTGATCCTGTTGATTCTTGCCGGATACGGCGAGGCTACGGTTGCCGTGTTGAGTGCCAGCATCCTGATTGTCATTGGTTCTTTGATCGCGGGTCGTGCGAAGAGCCGGACGGTCGCCGAGCTAGAATTGTTAACAGACTAACTACGTCGAAGGAGCAATAAGATGATTACTTGGGACGATTTCGAGAAGGTTGAACTGCGGATCGGGACCATCATTGAAGTGAAGGATTTTCCCGAGGCACGCAAGCCTGCTTATAAATTGCGAGTGGATTTCGGGTCGGACATTGGTATTCGTAAATCGAGCGCACAGCTTACGGACCTCTATGGCAAGGAGGAGCTCGTTGGCAAACAGGTTCTTGCCGTTACCAATTTCCCCCCCAAACAGATCGGACCATTTTTGTCGGAGTGCCTGGTCACCGGCGTGCAAACGGAGAAGGGCGCAGTTACCCTGGTAAGACCGGACGCGCAGGTGGATAACGGAGAACGCTTGTTCTGAGTTTCGGCGGCTTCCACATCGCGGGCCAATCGGTATGCGAGTCCAAGTGCAGGTGATAAACGGGACAAAATCTTTTGTGCTGGCAATGGTGAGCGGGAAGCTCACCATTGCAGTGCTCCAATACATCTTCCTCCGATTCGCTGCTCCAAAATAGCCGCAAAGCTCCGCGTAATCGTCTAATGGAAATGTTCGCTTTGCGACCGTTGCGGCTACTTTATGGGATGGTTACACAGACGCCCAAGGTAGCCCGAGCCGATTCATTGAGGAGGAGGGAGCTGTGTGTGTACGATGAAAATTGTCATCAAACCCAAAATTCTAGCCGAATTTGGTACGCAGTGGGTGAAGATATACCGTTGAGAATTTTACTCGGTATCGGGGCCCGTGGAGGCACTTATTCATATCCGTTCTTTCTACGGGAAACAAATACTAAATCGTTGTTGGTTAAAGGTATGGTCGGACCCTTTTGAGTACTTATGAAATTGTCAGTCAAATATTGATGATGTATGCGGGGAAGGCAAAAACTGAAAATTGGGACAATCTTGGGACATAAAAAAATCAGCCACCGCTAAGTGACTGATTCTTTTATAAGGAATTGGTCGGGACGGTAGGATTTGAACCTACGACCCCTTGCACCCCATGCAAGTGCGCTACCAAGCTGCGCTACGCCCCGATACGCTAATTACTATCTTTTCAAAGCTCGGCTTTGATGACGTGCGCCAAAGAGACTTAAAGAGGAATCTCAGTGGCTTAGCGGGAGCGAAGTCTACACTAGCCCGGAATGAAAATAAACAGGCATTGCATAAATCGCATCTGGATTTCTAGCGTAGCTTGGTTTCCCGGAGCTGTTGCACGAACTCCGGCGGATCAAAGCTATCCGGATTCGATGCAGCCCAGTATTTATCGAAGACTGCCATGCCGGTTTTGCCTTCTAGCAGCGCCCCGGGTGCCAGGAATGGAAACAGGTCGATGTATGAGTGCACCCTCGTTTTGGATACCCGGCGGACAATGTGCTCGGGCCCCAGCTCGCCAGGGTGGCGCAGACCTGACGCTTGCAGCATATTTTGCAGCGCATCCAGGGTGTTTTTATGAAAGTTGTATACCCTCTTGCTTTTATCTTCTACGTCTAGCTTGCTGCTTCGTCTGGGGTCTTGAGTGGCGACACCGCTGGGGCAACGACCGGTATGGCAATTCAGGGCCTGGATGCAGCCTAGCGAAAACATGTAGCCACGGGCGGAGTTGCACCAGTCTGCGCCCAAGGCCAGAGTGCGCGCGATATTGAAGGCAGACGTGATTTTTCCGGCTGCCCCAATGGCGATGTCTTCCCTGAGGTTGGTGCCCACCAATGTGTTATGCACCAGAAGGAGCGCCTCTGTCAGGGGCGTGCCTATACGATTGATGAACTCCAGTGGCGCAGCACCGGTGCCGCCTTCGCCGCCGTCTATAACGATGAAATCGGGTTTGCGCCCGGTCTCCAGCATGGCTTTAACAATGGCAAACCACTCCCATGGGTGCCCGATAGCCAGTTTGAAGCCTACCGGTTTGCCTCCAGACAGTTCGCGGAGCTGGTCCAGAAATTCAAGCATTTCGATGGGTGTTGAAAAGGCTGAATGTTCGGCGGGCGAAATGCAGTCCTCACCTACGGAAACGCCTCGGGCTTCTGCGATCTCCTGTGTCACTTTCGCGCCAGGGAGAATGCCACCGTGACCAGGTTTTGCACCTTGAGATAGTTTGACCTCTATCATTTTTACTTGATCGAGCGTCGCATTAAGTGCGAACTGGTCAGGGCTGAATGAGCCATCCTTGTTCCGGCAGCCGAAGTAGCCAGAACCGATCTCCCAGACCAGATCGCCCCCGGGCGCTTTATGATAGCGGGAGATAGAGCCTTCGCCTGTGTCGTGGTAGAAGTCGCCCATTTTTGCGCCTGTGTTCAGGCTCAGAATTGCATTTGCCGAAAGCGAGCCAAAGCTCATGGCAGAGATATTGAAAACACTTGCGCTGTAGGGCTTGGCGCAGCGCGAGCCAATCTGAACCCGGAAGTTGCTATCGGCGATTTTTGAAGGCTTCAGTGAGTGGTTTATCCATTCAAAGCCATCTTCATACATTTTCAGCTGGGAGCCAAAAGGGCGCTTGTCGAGCACGTTTTTAGCTCGCTGATAGATGAGTGCGCGTTGGTCCCTTGAAAACGGCTGCTCATCATTATCGGACTGGATGAAGTACTGGCGAATCTCGGGCCCTATGGATTCGAACAGGTAGCGAAAGTGCACCATGATGGGGTAGTTGCGGCTGATGGTGTGCTTCTTTTGCAGTAAGTCGTAGGTTCCAAGAATGGTCAGGGCACCGAAGATGCCGGGGAAAATGTAACCCGCTTGAAAATGCAGGCTCAGGGCCAGCGAGACAATGAAACCTGAAATACTCAAAACGTAAGCTGAGTACCGCATCGGGAACGTGGTTGTTTTTTCCATGAATTTCTCACTCGGCTCAGTAAATGCTGGGAAGGATTTGCACCATTCGATTGGCATCCAGTATATCGATGCGGTGGGTAACTTATAGTTGGTTGTTTAAGTTTCTTCTTTAAAACTCCGTGTTTGGTCTATGCTGAAAAGGGTATTGAGAGCGCTTTGATGTTTTGAGCTCAAAACATTAATATGGCGCGCCTGTAACATTTGAATCCAGATTATGACGAATTTCGGATACTAAATTCAAAAATCAGGAGGCGCCATCACGTGGGCGACGTAGTTAAAGACGAATATCAAACGGATTACGTAGCCGGCCAGGATAACGTACGACCATTCGGGCTGGATCTGCATGCACCGGTATTTCCGATTACGGCGATATTGGTTGTGCTGTTTGTAGTGGGGACACTCATGTTCCCCACAGCGGCTAATGAGCTGCTGGTTGGTACAAAAGACAGCATCATCGAAAACTTCGATTGGTTCTTTTTGCTAAGCGCCAACGTATTTGTAGTTGTGTGTATTGCACTGATCTTTATGCCGGTGGGTAAGATCCGTTTGGGCGGTATGGATGCCAAGCCTGATTTTTCTACCATCTCCTGGTTTTCAATGCTGTTTGCAGCAGGCATGGGCATTGGCCTGATGTTCTGGGCTGTGGCCGAGCCAGTCGCTTATTACACTGACTGGTTTGGCACGCCGTTTGGAGTGGAAGCAAACACGCCGGAAGCGCGTAAGCTGGCCATGGGCGGCACTATGTACCATTGGGGTCTTCACCCTTGGGCCGTGTACTCCATTGTTGCGCTTTCCCTGGCCTTCTTTGCGTACAACAAGAACATGCCGCTGACCATTCGTTCCGCATTTTTCCCTCTTTTAAAAGACAAGGTGTGGGGCTGGCCTGGGCATATCATCGATACCTTGGCGGTTGTCGCCACTATATTTGGCTTGGCAACGTCGCTTGGCTTTGGTGCACAGCAAGCCGCTTCCGGCCTTAACTACTTGTTTGGTATGGGCTCCGGTATCAACGTTCAAATGGCGATTATTGTGGGCGTAACCGCTGTCGCGTTGTTGTCGGTTCTGCGTGGCCTCGACGGCGGCGTAAAAGTGCTGAGTAACATCAACATGGCGCTGGCGGGCATTCTTTTGTTCTTCGTTATTTTTGCCGGCCCCACCATGAGTATTCTGGAAAACCTTTGGGCAACCAGCTCCAGTTATGTGAGTAATGTCGTAGCTTTCAGTAACCCATTTGGCCGTGACGATGAGGCCTGGATGCGTGGCTGGACTGTGTTTTATTGGGCATGGTGGATTTCCTGGTCACCATTCGTAGGTATGTTTATCGCACGTGTTTCGAAAGGCCGCACGGTTCGTGAATTTGTAACGGCAGTTCTGATCATCCCTACGGTTATTACCGCAGCGTGGATGAGCTCCTTTGGTGGTGCGGCGCTTGAGCAGATTGATCAGGGCATTGGCGCGCTGGCAGAAGATGGCATCACAGAAGTGTCCCTGGCGATGTTTCAGATGTTTGCCAACCTTCCGCTGACTGAGATCCTGTCGTTTGTTGGCATTGTGCTGGTGTTGGTGTTCTTTATCACCTCATCGGATTCAGGCTCGCTGGTTATCGACAGCATCACGGCGGGTGGTAAAACCGACGCACCTACCGCGCAGCGCGTATTTTGGGTGATTATGGAAGGTGCCATTGCAGCGGCACTGATCTTCGGTGGCGGCGCGGATGCGCTGAGCGCTATCCAGGCGTCTGCAGTGAGTGCGGGCCTACCGTTCACCGTGATCCTTCTGATCATGACTTGGGGCTTGTTGAAAGGCCTGGCTCATGAGCGCAAGTTGTTGATTGCACGAGGTGAGATGTCATAGGAAGTGACGCATAAAAAAACGGAGCCAAGGCTCCGTTTTTTTATGTTCGTTATGTTCAGCTCAAAGGCTTGCGAAGTTTTTCATAGCGTAGTTCGCGCGCTCACCGGGTGTGAAGTGAGGACGCTTGAGACGCTCAACAGCGCGCAGCCTGGGTAGCAAGCCGCGGCCGTTGGCCATCTGGATAGCCAAGCCTGGCCGTGCATTCAGTTCTAAAAGCTGTGGGCCATGCTGAGCGTCCACTACAAGGTCAACGCCCATGTAGCCCAGCCCTGTTGCCTCGAAGCAGCGTGAAGCCATCTCCAGCATTTCATCCCAAGCTTCAATTTGGATGTTTTCGAGGGGTAAGCCAGTATCGGGGTGCAGTGTAATGGGACGGTTGAATTGCACCGCGTTCAGGCTTTTTCCTGTACCCAGATCCAATCCTACACCCACTGCACCTTGGTGCAGGTTTGCTTTGCCATCCGAGTCGGTTGTTGCAAGACGTAGCATAGCCATCACCGGGTAGCCCTGGAATACGATTATGCGTATGTCAGGTACGCCTTGGTGTGAATAGCGAGCCAGCGATGGGGCAGATTCCACCAGATCTTCAACAATCGCTACATCCGGCGTACCCGCAAGTGAGTATAGGCCAGCCAGAATGTTGGTTAGGTGCCGCTCAAGTACCGAGGCGCCCACTCGTGCACCGGATGCCTTTACAAAGCTATCTCCGTCCCGGCCAGTGATTACCGTAATGCCTTTGCCGCCAGATCCCTTTGCAGGCTTGATGGCGAAACCTGCAAGCCCTTCCGCCATTTCCCGGAAGCGAGAGATTTCGTGTTGCTGCTTTACAACCTGCAACAGCTTTGGCGTTTTCACATCATACTCGGCAACCGCCAGCTTCGTTTTGAGTTTGTTGTCTACCAGCGGATAGGACGAGCGCTCGTTATAGCGGGCAATGTAGTCAACGTTGCGCCGGTTCATGTTCAGCATGCCCAAACGGTTCAGTGCGCGCGGAGAGATCCAGTCCATATCAGTCGTAGACCTTCATTGGAGTAAAGCGTCTGAGTTCGCTGAGTTTGTAACCGGTATATTGGCCCATCAAGAGAATCAGTCCCAAAATCGAAAAGTGCAGTTCCGGGAAGTTGAATGTCAGGTGGCCCGCCAAGGGCGCACTCATCAGTAAGTAGGCGCAAATAGCAACAAACAGACTGCCAGAGCCTTGAACCAGAACCTCCTGGCCGCCTTCCTCTTCCCAGAGAATGGACATGCGCTCGATAGTCCAGGCGATGATGACCATCGGGAAGAAGGTTACCGTCATGCCTGTGTTAAAGCCCATCTGATAACCGAAGATACTGAGGCCGGCAGTTATGAAGATAACAAGGATGATCAGGGCTGATATGCGTGATACCAGAAGCAAGTTCAAACTGGATAGATAGCCGCGCATTGCCAGGCCAATGGCAACCACTGAGAGGAAAGCCACGAGGCCAGGGACTAGGGTGGTTTGAACAAAGGCAACTGCTATCAACACCGGCATGAACGTGCCGGATGTGCGAATGCCGATAACAATACGCATAAACGCAACAACAAGCGCCCCGAGCGGCAGCAGCAGAAGCATGCGGAACATGCTCTGCTCTTCAATAGGGAGTTCGTAGAAACTCAGGAAGCCCAAGCCATTGCCATCGGATTGCATGGCTGAAAGTTGAAGCGCCGGGATGGTTTGCCGAAGTATGGAGAAACTGATTTCGGAATTGTCACCGCCAACAACATCGAGCAAGGATTCAGAGCCCTGCCGCCAGAGCAGGAGGTCTTCGGGGATACCCTGGGCGGCAGTTTTCGGGTTCAAAGTAAGCCATTTTTCGCCGTTATATATCTGTAGGAAAGGCGTGAGCTGCTGCCGGCGCCGGGCATCCTCAAGCTTCAGGCCATCAGCCGTGCGAGCAGGAATTCCAGAATGGTTAAGCATGTTAACCAGCAGTTGCAGATAGTTTTCTTCCGACACGAGAAGTGTTGTGTTTTGAACGCGGGTATCTGGTTGCATCAGCCGGATCAGCTCTCGCGTCATGCTCTCTGGTGTACTTGAGCGTGCTTCTGCTTGGGCCAGAATTTCCCGCACAGCGGTGGCTTGGGGTTCTTCCCAGAACAATCTACGGGTTTTTGGTGGCTGGGCAGGCGGAGTTTGCTCTGCGCCCGGGTCGGGTATGAACTGTGCTTTGAAGTACAAGGTCTGAGGGCCTGCCACTTCGCGCTTTGTCCACTCAGCGCGCCGGCTGCCAGCTTTATCTATAATTGAAAATCCGTACCCCGGGGATGCCGCTTGCTCAGTCAGAATGCGAAATCCGGGGGGGTGCTCGGGCACATTCAAACTTGCCACAATTGGTTGATTTGACCCATTAAAGTCAACCCGGGCCTCAACCATCCAGACCGGATGCTGTTCCCCGGTAAGCCAGGGAATCCCGAGTTCTGCGTGGCGCCAAATGGCAAGTGAAATACCTGCTGTAATAAGCAGGAAGACAGCAATATAAAATGGTAGGCGGGAGGGGCTATTCACGATTATTTCCCGTTGTCATTGTCTGTGCGGATGGACTCAGGCAGCTCCGTTACGTACTCCTTGCCGACATCAATCAGCATGACATCCCGGAGAACATTCCGGCCAATGAGTGCCTGGTAGGTAAGGTTGCTCCGATCTGATAGCGTAAATTCTGCTACCTGTTGATGGTCGCCTATGGAGAACTGAAGCTCGACCACTACGCGCCTTTCCGCGCCATCTGCACTGGCCTGAATTACTTTTACGCGCCGGGAAATTTCTTTTTCCAGGGTAACGAATTCTTTCGCGCCGGGAACCGGAACATCAAAGCGGACCCAATTGCTGCCGTCCCGCTCAAAGCGGGTAATGTTGCGCGCATCGATGGAAGATGTTTCAGCGCCGCTATCGATGCGCGCTTTGTAGATCAGCCCGGGCCCGGCCAGAAAGAAGTTCTCAACTTCGCCAACGATCACTTTCCCTTTGAGCCGATCAGCCCTGCCTTTGGATCTATCGGTAGCTGGGCAGGCCTTCTGAGCCGGGATGGGTGGACAAGAGGGTTTGGCAACTTGCGTCGCAATGGCATCCAGCACTTTCTGTGTTGCGACTTCGTTCTGTTCCAGAATCTTGTCGTGGCGAATCGTTGCGTTGTTTTCCATGGTCACCAGTGTCGCGCGCTGGGTCTGAACGGAGGTGTTGAGATCGCCTAGATCGGATTTTGGCACCATGAAATACCTGTCTGCCGAGCAACCCGTCAGCAGAACTGTGCCTGCCAGAACCACAACGGATAACGTCGATAGACCAGCTCGCAATTGTTTAGAACGCATTAAAAACCCCTGAGCCGGTTGCTGATCACACTTGGAATACGCTAGATGTGACAGTCATAAAAAAGAATAACGGAGAATATCCGGGGCAGGAGTATACAGCAACTGACGTGTGTATTTGCTTTACAGTTGGTTAAGGCGAGTTCTCTATCCGCTCTATTGACTGTTTAGCGGAATAGAAAGTGGCTGGTACCCAGAACCTCATCGGAACGCAAATATTCCTGAATCACCGGTGAGCAGTTGAGGTAAAAAAGAAGCAATTCTTTTTGAATATCCTGATCCTGAATCCGTGAAGCGAAAACAATTAAATCGCGAATGGCATCGTCAGACCCGGCATCAGACGTTTCAAGGCTTTTGCCATACCTGCTCTTGAGCAGGAGAGTAAGACGTTCAAGGTGGAACTCGCCGGTGTGGGTAATGTGAGGCAACAATCTGAAATCGCCCGAACCATAAAAGTCAGGATCGTTTTCTCCGCACTCAGTGTAAGAGCACTCGGTCTGTCGAAAATCAGCGCCCAGCTTTCGCCAGAGTTCTTTGAGCATGATAGATGGTCCAGTTTGGTTCGGCATCGATCCAAGAGGCGGTTAAAAAAGTGTAATCCACCAGTTTTGAGCGATATATACTCTTTTAGTGGATATTACGGTGCGCGTCCATAGCCGGATTCGAGTGCATTACCAAATTGCCAAACAGTCGTGATGCAGGCCGTGCATGTGCCTCACGGCAAAAACCATCGGCGAAAAGGTCATTGCGTTCCTATAGAATGTAATGCGTGGGTAAGCTCACGTTAATCCGAACAATTATTGAATCCACCAGAGGAGCTTTACCTGTGCTCGAGGCCGTCAGTGAATTTGTAGTGTCCCGGCCAGAGATGTTGGTTGCATTGGTTACTCTGCTGTTCGCAACTCTGGTTGTTATTGTCGGGCTTATGGCGAAGGCAAGAGCGGAAAGCAGGGCAGCAGGCCTGCAATCTGACGTGTCAGCGCACAGTCGAAGGATTGAAGAGCTTTTGGAGGAGCGCCAAAGCCAGCAAGTAAAAATTGACTCCCTCGGCAGTGAGTTGGGTGAGGCCCGTGCGTTACTGCGTGAGCAACAGGTTGTGCTGAAAGAGGAGCGGCGATCAGCGACAGAGAAGCTTGCGTTGCTGGAGCGCAACCGGGACGCACTGAAGCAGGAGTTTGAAAATCTTGCCAATCGGATTTTTGAACAAAAAAGTGAGCGTTTCACCCAGCAAACCCGCACCAGCATGGACTCCCTGCTAAACCCTTTTCGGGATCAGTTGCAGGACTTCCGGAAGCGGGTGGAAGATGTCTACACCACCGAAACCCGGGATCGACAAGCGCTTCGCAGCGAAATTAAATCGCTTCAGGATCTTAACAGGCAGATTACCGAGGAAGCCGCCAACCTTACTCGGGCGCTTAAGGGGGATAAGAAGATCCAGGGCAACTGGGGCGAGTTGATTCTGGAGCGGGTTCTGGAAAAATCCGGGCTTCGTAAAGGTATTGAGTACGACACCCAAGGCAGTTACCGGGATGCGGAAAACCAGTTGCTCCGGCCAGATGTGGTGGTGCACCTTCCGGACAGCCGTAATCTGGTGATTGATTCCAAAGTGTCACTGGTGGCCTATCAAACATGGGCCACGGAAGAAGATGACAGTGCGCGAGAAGAGGCGCTTAAGGAGCACGTGGCTGCCGTGCGGACCCATATTCGCACTCTGAGTGAAAAAGACTATAGCCAACTAGGCGGCCTGCACTCGCCGGACTTTGTTTTTCTTTTTATGCCCATAGAACCGGCTTTTGTGGCAGCTTTTCAGCAGGACGAGAACCTTTTCTCAGAAGCCTTCGAGCGAAAGATTATTGTAGTAACTCCGACAACGCTGTTGGCTACCCTGCGCACAGTTGAAAATATCTGGCGTTATGAGCGACAGAGCCAGAATGCGCGCTTGATAGCAGAGCGCGCAGGCGCGGTTTATGACAAACTCAGAGTATTCGTAGAAGCCATGGAGCGCCTTGGCGGGCAACTGCATACTGCTCAGGTTACCTACGATTCGGCCATGAACACGCTCACCAGAGGCCGGGGGAACCTCGTTTCCCAAGCCAACCGGTTTGTGGAGCTGGGTGTGCGGGTGAAAAAAGAACTGCCGAAGGTCATCATGGATCAGGCTGAGGTGGATTTTGAGCAGGAAGCGCCCCGCGAAGAGCCGGGTTCGGAAAATCAGGCAGTTGGTGCAGATAACGATCAGGAGTAAGTACCATGGTAGTATGTTTTGGGAATAGCGGTCTACTGGCCTTCGCATTTAAAGGTCGGCAGCTGGCCAAGGTGGCGATTCTCGCCTCGGCCTTGCTGGCAGGGCAGGCTGCGGCACTGGCACCGGAGCACGAAACCCGTCGCCTGATGCTGGCCACTGAAGAAGCAGTGACCGCTGAAAACTGGGCTGAGGCGAGTGAGTATCTAAATCGCTTACAGCTGCTGGATGCAGAGAAGCCCGCTGATTATTTTTACTACCGTGGCAGGGTGATGCTTCAGTCTTCGCATTTCAATGAGGCGCAGGCGGCACTGGAAGGTTACGTAACCAAAGCCGGAGCTGACGGCAGTCATTACCAAAGCGCTCTGAAACTGATCACTGATATTGAACGGGCACGAAAAGAAAAAGCGCTGACCCCTCAAATTGAAGGCGAGGCTAAAATTGCAGTGATTGAGCCGGCTGGGGATAAGCGACTTGAATCTCTGCGCAAACTGTATCTGGCCGATACGGACCGGGAAGCTTTGGTATTGCACCTCAACAGCCTTTTGGGTGTTGCCGGATGGCGGCAGGACCAGGCAATTGTGCGGCTTGATCGGCCAGCGGATATTGAATACCGCGTGAGTATCAGTGCAGATGCAATCGCCTATCAGGAAATTAAGCGCAATAGCTCGGGTGGCGCTACGCGGGTAGCCGGCCAGATTCCGGTGTATGGGGTAAACCCTCAGGTCGAGTGGCGGTGTGACACAGCCCTGGCGACCTGCTGGGTGTATGATCCACGAGACGGTTCTCGCTTGTTCCAGCTTTCGCCGAATCGCAGCCAGGCAGAAGAGGTTGCCCAGACTCTGGGGCGGCTGATTCGCAACCTGCAGGCCCCTTCCGGCTCCTAGTTATGGGTTTTGAGGTTGCCCCGCTCGCCTTCACGATAGGCGCCCGGGGTAACCCCTGTCCATTTCTTGAAAGCCCGGTGAAATGTTGAGGGCTCTGTGAACCCGACTTTTTCTGCAATATCGTTAATCGACAGTTCCTGCCGGCTTAAATAGTAAATTGCCATATCCCTACGCAGTAAATCCTTGATCTCCTGAAACGATGTGTTTTCCTGCTTCAGTCTGCGACGCAATGTTTGCGGGCTGGTATGCAGTTCGCTGGCAATCCATTCGAAATCGGGCAAGGGCTTTGAAAAGTCCCGACCAATGAGCGCCCTGATTTTTCCGGTAAATGTATTGCTCTCATCTGGGCGAGATAACAGATCTGCTGGTGACGTTTTCAGGAACTGCAGGATTTCCGGTTTATCCCTGATCACTGGTGCCGACAGAAAGCGTTTATCAAACGTCAGCGCTGTGCGGTCAGAATCAAATTCCAGGGGACAATGGAAGATATGGCGGTATTCATCGCCATGAGCGGGCCGGGGATAGTTAAACTCGGCTTTTTCCAGCTCTACCGGTTGGCCTACCAGCCAGCTGCCCAAGCGGTGCCAGATAACCAGAATGCTCTCACGCAGAAAATAGTCGGGGTCGTGAATCTCGCCTTCAATGCGGGACACCAGTTGCGCTTTCTGAGCACTGGTTTCCAACTCCATCGTGGCCATGGGATCAAACAGCCGGGAGAACTGATACGCGCGGCGATAAACTGCCTCAAGGGTAGGGCAGTCGATAACCAGCGCACACATGGTGGCAAAGGTGCCGGCCCGGGCTCGCCGCGGCCCCATACCCAGAAACTCATCATCCATACGGTACCAGGCAATCTGTAGCAGCGAACTGAATTGATCGCTATTAACCCTGGCCATCTCAATTCGCAAAAGATCAGGTGATATGCCTGCATCGCGGAGCATGTCTCCGGTATTAAGCCCCAAGCGTTCAGCGCCCGACAGGGCAGCCTGCACAAAGTGCCGTGAAACAGTCAGATCAGACATTAATTTCGCCATTCCATAAGAACCAGACCCATCATAAAACCCCCAAGCCACAATGCAACCGAAGCCGTTGTAAGAATTGGTTAATTGTAATGGCGTAACCGGCGGTTGGCCCTTATGGCAAAACCGTGCAGCATGGGCAGAGCATGAACAACCTAACGCATACAAGGAGAACACTATGGCAGGTCCCTTGACCTCAATGAGAATTCTGGACTTCAGTACACTGCTGCCGGGGCCATACGCCACCATGCTTTTGGCAGACATGGGCGCAGAAGTGTTGAGAGTGGAGGCGCCAGACAGGGTGGACCTTACCCGAGTGATGCCGCCTCACGATGCGGGCGTGAGCACAGCCCATGCATTCCTTAATCGGGGCAAGCAATCGCTAGCGCTTAACCTGAAAAAAGAAGGCAGCAAAGAAACGATTCTGGAACTGGTGAAGGATTACGACATAGTGATCGAGCAGTTCCGCCCCGGCGTTATGGACCGGCTGGGCATTGGTTATGAAACCCTGAAAGCCATCAATCCCAAGCTGATTTACTGTGCCATCACCGGCTACGGCCAAACAGGCCCATACAAAGACCGGGCAGGGCACGACATAAACTACCTCTCCATAGCCGGCGTGAGCAGCCATAGCGGCCGTGAAGCAGACGGCCCCCCACCAATGGGCATCCAGATTGCCGACGTAGCTGGCGGCTCTCACCACGCGGTGATGGGCATACTTGCCGCAGTAATCCATCGCCAGCAAACCGGAGAAGGGCAGTTTGTTGATATCAGCATGACTGACGCCGCCTTCGCACTCAACGGCATGGCTGGTGCCGCTAACCTGGCTGGCGGTCAGGAGCAGAAGCCCGAGGGTGCCATGCTCAACGGTGGTTCCTTCTATGACTACTACAAAACCCAGGACAGCCGGTGGCTCTCAGTAGGAAGCCTGGAGCCACAGTTCTCCGCAAGACTGTGCGACATTCTAGAGCTGGCTGAAATGAAGAGCTTTGCCCTGAGCCAGAACCCGGAGCACCAGAAAGCATTCAAAGCGGCGCTCAGTGAAAAGATACAGCTGAAAACGCTGGACCAGTGGCAGGCTATTTTTGCTGATGTGGATGCTTGTGTAGAGCCGGTTTTGAGTATTGCTGAGGCGGCTGAACATCCTCAGTTAGAAGCCAGGGATATGGTGATTGGCGTTGATCGGGGCGATGGCACACTGCAGAGGCAGATTGGGTTTCCGATTAAGTTTGAGAAGACGCCTGCGGCTACGACACGGATTGGGCAGCCACTGGGAGGAAAGTGAGTCTAAAGTGTGATTTGCTACGAAATAGCCTGAATTAAAGTTCAGCTTTATGTAGCTTCTGCTAGGTTTAATAGTGTCGCCGGTAACGGCGAATCCCGTAGTTAACAATTATAAGGGTAACACTATGCAAACCTGGAATAATCGTGTCGCGCGCGTGACGCGCGGCGCAGCTCTGGTGTTGTTAGGCAGTACCATGCTTGCAGGCTGTTTTGATAGCAACAGCTCATCATCTGGCCCCTCTGAGCCCCCTCTCGACACAAACCTGTTTCCGGCCGATGGTAGGTTGGAAGCAACTATTCGAATAACGGAAGGAGGGGTTCCTCATGTCAAGGCCGACAACCTGAAGTCTGCGGCCTTTGGGCATGGATATATGCAGGCGAAAGATAACGTATGTTTGCTTGCCGAAGCGATTGTTAAAGCACGAAGCGAGCGGGCCAAGTATTTTGGAGGCGGGCCTGACATCGGTGGTGGTCTCGGTTTGAACATCGTAACTGATTTTAGTTACAAGGCGCAGAGGATCTATAGTGGCGCCGAAGCTGAACTGCCAACGCTTAGCGGAGAAAGCCGTGCTTTGATAGAGGGCTTTGCAGAAGGATACAACCAATACGTTACCGAGACCGACCCAGCTGATTTCCCAGCAGAATGCGAAAGTGAAGAATGGGTCAAGCCTATTACTCCGGTGGACCTTCTCGCCCACTATCGCATAATCGGGCAGTACGCCAGTGGTAATTCCTTCGCAACAGGTGTGGCGTTTTTGGCGGTTCCGCCAAATGTCAGTCCTGCTCCGACACCGGTAAGCACTGTTGCCAGCAATGAGGCGGTTGAGCAGCTTCAGAAAAAGGTTGTTCGAGCGGCCACCGCCTCTGCAAGATCTGTACAGGATTTCACAGACACCGGCTTGGCGAGTAATGCCTGGGGCGTCGGTAAATCGATGACCGAGCAAGGCCGTGGTGCGCTTCTGGCAAACCCGCATTTCCCTTATACCGGTCACCGCCGACTTTATGAAATGCAAATGACGGTTCCGGGTTATATCAACGTGCACGGTGCCGGATTGCTGGGAACGGCGATTCCTTTAATCAATTTCAATGAAAACCTTGCTTGGTCCCACACCGTATCCACCAGTCGACGCTTTACCTGGTACGAGTTGACCCTGAAAGACGGCGACGACCTTACCTACATCAAAGATGGTGAGGAAAAGCCTATTACAGTTGAGACCTTCCAGGTGGAAGTCAAAGTGCCGGGAATGCCGGAGCCTATGGTTCTGAAACGGGACTTCTACTTCTCCGAGTATGGCCCGATGATTGCGGCTGACAAGATAAACCCGAGCCTTCCAGCTTGGGGTGATAACGGAGCACTCAATTCAGGCAAGCGGGTAGCGCTCACCTACCGTGATGCAAATGCCAATACCGGGGGGCTGTTAGATACCTGGCTGCAAATGAGCCGGGCAACGAATCTGTCACAGTTTAAGGATGTGTTCAAAAACTGTGGATCGACGCTATGGGTGAATACAACCTATGCGGATGATCAGGGCAATGCCTTCTATATAGACAGCAGTTCTGTGCCTAACCTGTCTGAAAAAGCTATTGCGTTGGTGAATCTGAGAAGACTGCAGCCTGCATATGCGGGGCTTTTTGATCAGGGTGTCACTTTGCTTGATGGAAGCAAGTCCATTGAAGATTGGATTGAAACCCAGTGCGGTGGCCTGACGACCTATGAACAGAAACCCAAACTTGTGCGTACTGACTGGGTGCAAAACTCCAATAGCAGTCACTGGTCAACCAACCCGGATGAGTTCTTGACGGGTTACTCACCGCTGTATGGGGATGAGAAGGCGCCCATTAACGCTCGCACCCGCCTGGGTATCAAGATGCTTCAGGATCCGATGGATCCAGGTTATTCCCCTGATCTGATTGCAGGGCAGGATGGCAAGTTCAATGCAAAAGAGTTGATCGGAACCATCTGGAATAATCGGGCCTGGTACGCTGAGCAGCTTCTGCCTGAGCTTCTTGAACGGTGCAACGACATAGGTACAGAGCCTGTTGACGGCCGTGACCTGAGTGCATGGTGTCAGGCCCTCGGTAGCTGGGATGGCCTTTATGAGCTTAATAGTAAAGGTGCTCATATATTCCGTGTGTTCATGGGGAACTACCTGAGTGATATGGATGCGGATTTAACCAAACCATTCAGCCCGGCAGATCCTGTGGGCACGCCGGCGCTTCCAAAAGAAGACAATGCAGGTACGCCTTCAGATACCATGCTTCTGGCGCTGTCATTAGGGGTTGGGGCGCTTCAGTCTCAGAATATCCAGCCAACAGCGGAACTTGGCACGCTCCAGTACTACCGTGCTTCGGGTGGTGTGAAGCCTGATTCCGGTGATACTCCAATGTTTCAGTCGCAACCGATTCAGTGGCATGGTGGTGATGGCAATATTGATGGGGCGTTCAACGCTATCGGCGTCTATACCGGTAATGTTGCTGACGATACTCGCTTCGCTCGCATTGCACCCTCAACGGTTCCTGGAACGGCTGGGCTGTCCGATGGCAGTGACGGAGTTGATGGCTGGTTGATGTCCAGAGGAACGAGTTGGCACTTTGGTCTTGAGTTTACAGACAATGGACCTGAAGCATACGGCCTTGTGAGTTATTCACAGTCGTCTGATGCTTCATCGCCATACTTCACCGACCAGAGCGAGATGTACTCCAGAAAAGAGTACCGGAAGCTGCCTTTCACGGAAACTGAGATCACGGCAAGCCTGATTGCTAATGGTGAGACAACTATCAGTAGTGAATAGGCAGGTCTAATTAACTGAAAGAAGTTGATGAAGTAGTCCGGCGCCATGGACGGAGCCGGTAAGTCGCAACACTGCTGAACCACGCACTTGCTTCTTTGCCCCTTCCATAGATTACCGATACCCCAAGCTGTTTAAGCTCGTATTTAGGGAGCGTCTGTAGAAAGCAGGTTTCGCCCTTGCTTGTTTCTTTTCACTGCTCTAAATGCAATGAACCCCGGGAGGCCGGGGTTCATTGGTATCCTTGCGCCCTGATTAACTCAGGGCTTGGTGGGACTAGGGTGCGTTTTGGTCCAGTGCATTTTCGAGCGTCAAGCTTGCGCCAAGTGATGCACCAACAGCGGGAACTGATTGGCCAGGTATTGGTTGTGCGCTGAGAGCTTGAGCTGTCTGTGTAACCATTGCACTGAATGCAACGCTAGTGTCAGCCGCTCCGCCAGGGCAGTTTGCGTTAGGCACAAGCGGGCCTACAAACGTACCGTGGTTTGCTCCGGAACAGGGGTTGCTGCCATCGAAGAAGCTGGCAGCTGGCATCACACCGCCAGTCGGAGTGCTTAAGTCGATGATGCCTAGGCCTTCAGTGCCATCGGCTAGCGAGGTTCCACCAGCGCCCAGGTCAACCAGTGCCATAAGCGGTTCAGTGCCAGCCAAGGGCGCCGACAGAGCTTTACCGAATGGGTCTACGTTGGCTTGGTTCGGTACCGTTGTATCACCTACGACTTCAGTTATCAGGATGTTGGGTGTAGATGTTCCCAGATCTTTAGCAAAGCTAACTGGATCCGATGCGTCCACAATTGACTGGAATACATAGAAGAAGCTCTCGAAGTTGGAGCTGCCCTGAGTTACACCAGCGTTAGCCAATCCACCCAAAAGCGAACCGGACAATCCCGGAGAGTTCTCGATCAGGCGAGTGACTTGGCCTCCGGTGTCATGGAGTACAACCGAGCTAAGGGTTGGGAATGTGAAGCCGTTTAGAGGTGCACCGGCCATTTGGTAGATCCCGTTGAGCGTTGCATTCAAGGTTCCGTCGTTCGCAAGAGCTGCAAACGCCGTTCCAGAGATGCCGCCGAGCGAGTGGCCAACGAAGTTTACGGGCACACCAGCCAAATCGCCTTGCGTAGTGAAGTCACCATCGATATCAAAGGTCTGTACAGATGCAGCAACGTTCAGCAGGTCCACAACACCTTGGCGTAGATTGTCACGGCTGTTCATCATGTTGCCTGGATTGATAAACAAGCTGCCTGATGAGATGTCAGTAGCATCTGCTGCAACGGGTACCAGTTGACCATTATTGGTGTAGCCGAAATGGCGTTCGCCAATGTAGTCGGCGCCGATCAGCGCATTCAGCTGAGCTTCAAGCGGTGAACCAGCAACGCCAGGGGCCTGCAGTACCTGATTTATAGTTGCAGTCAGGGTTGCCTCGTCCAACGTATCAAGCCCGGGTACGCTGCCATTTGTTGCACCGGCCAAGCCGTGCAGAGGTTGGTCAATTGCAATGACTGTCTGGCAGGCGCCCTGCGCGAGGAGGATTGCTGGAAGCATAGAGACGCTGCGATCAACAGTGATGCCGTGCTGGAATATTGTAACTCCATTAGGTTTGCCTGCTCCAGCATTGACGCAAGATGCGGGCTGAGCCGGCGTTCCATCAAGTACTGGGTGGAAAATAACAACTGGTACGGTTGTCGTGGCATTTTGCTGCGGGAACGGGAAGTATCCGTTTACGTTCAGTTTGCCGTCGATGTCGCGTAGGAAGGAGAAGATTTTCTCGCCAGGAGCAAGGCTTTCATTCAGGCCTGCTTCAAGTGCAGTGCTGCCCGACCAGCTTCCCGTCACAATCTCAGTGCCGGTATCGCCAGGTAGCGACTGGAAGTATGGCAATGTGATTGCGCCCTGAGATACTTGCACCTGTTGCGCAGCGGCCTTAATAGAGTTGCCTGGAGTCAGGTTGTCTATAGTAGTCAGGGCTGTTGCTGACTTTGCCGGGTAGAAAAATGAAGGACGCGGAATTGGGATATGGAGAGTCTTTCCAACCTCAGCTCCTATCGCTGCTTCGATTTTGGCTGGAGTGATCAATGGTGTGATTTGCCCCAACCTAGTAATCGTCTGCAGTTCTTCTGCAGTAAGGGAACTCGGATCGATTTGCCCTAGACTCAGTGCTTCAGCTTTCGCTGCAATCACGCCCAGCTGGGTAGTTAGCTGAGAGAAGTTCATATCAGGATAATTATCCCGGACAGCCTGTAATTGGGCGTTAAAGCCTATTTTCTGCCCAAGTCCTTGGCCAAATGCAGCAGGAGCCATCAAAGCCCTCAGGACATCTGTATCTGCGTTTGTAGTCAAAGTATAAGCAAATGCAGATTTTGAACCGGTTTGCTGGGCAGTAAGGAATCCATTGGCTAGCTGGTCAGCCGAGGTAAGGATTGCTTTCACGTTACCCAATGCTGGATTGCCAAGATTGCCATTAGCCAACGCTAGGTCTTCAGTTGAACGAGCAATTGGTTTGCCGTTCGCACCGACGACATCGTCAGAAACGATGACCAGGTACTTCTGGCTTTCTTCCAAAGGTTCAAGTGGAACAACGCGAATGGCGTTGTCGATGCCACCGTCAAGGCTAACAACCTCTGCTCTGAAGTTTGGCTGCACCAACGGCGTTGACAGACCCTGACCAAATGGATCGGCTTTTACAATACTGCTGGGGTTTGTGTTTGGCAGCGCTAGAGGTGCCGAAGCTAAAGCCGGCCCCACGTTTAAAGGAACAAGAAAAACAGTCGCATTAGCCATAACCGAGGCAGGGTTCAGCGAGCCATCAAATTTGAGGCTAAACGCACCAGATGTCGAAAATCCTGATAGTCGATTGACTGCATCATCGGCTGGGGTTTTACCAGTAGACAGTCCAGTGAAATCATAGTTGGCGCTCTGGGTTGCGCCGAGCAGTAGAATCAGATCCGAGTTGATTGGAAATTTAGGTTCCGCAGCAATTGGATTCGGATTGTAAATTGGGCGAACGAGCGATTTGTCGATCGTCGTATCTTCAATCAGATAATCCGGATTAGCGTTCGCCCCTTCTTCGCCGCTACTGAGGCAGCCTGTTAGCCCAAGGGAAGACGCCACGGCAAGACTTATTAGAGTTTTCTTGAACATGGGTGGAACCTTTTCCTGTTGTTGTATCGTTATGTTCGGCAACTAACGGGGCCGGTCTGAAGCGGTAAACCCGATGTCAGTGGCCTGTTCTGCATAAACGGTTGTCTGAAATTGTAGCCAGCGCTTTAAGCCAATTTCTATATCTATGACTATAGCGCCACTATGGCCAGTGTTGATCAGCCAAAAGTGTGATTCTTGCTGTTTGAATCCTCCTCGCACAACCTCTTTGAACTCTCCTTGGAAGGAAACTTGGCCTTTATGAAAAATAGATGGCCGGGCGACGTTTGTCGAGTCCAAGTTAAAGATATGCGGGGGTTTTTACAAAATGTATCAATTGCCCGCCAAGGCAAGAGAGTTGGCGGGCGAGGGGATTATTTAAAGCGTGAGAAATCCGGTTTGCGTTTTTGCATGAAGGCCCCGAAGGCTTCTGCCGCTTCTGGCGATTTCAGGCGCGCTGAAAACAGTTCGCCTTCCGCCAGCATCGTTGCCTCGAGTTCCTGTTGGATGGGCTTGTTGAGAAGCATTTTCGTTGCCCGAATGGCGGCTGGTGCCTGGTCGACGAGTTTTTCACAAGTTTCCAGGGCGGCTTTCTCGGTGTCGGAGGGATCGCACACTCTATTAATCAGCCCCAGCCGGTAAGCATCTTCCGCAGTGAAGGCCCCGCCCAGCATTAATAGCTCGGCTGCGCGTACCCGGCCGACCCAGGAAGGTAGTAGAAGGCTTGAGCCACCCTCGGGGCACAGGCCCAGGTTGGCAAACGGCATCTGAAAGCGCGCGTTAGTGCCTGCGAATACGAAATCACAATGCAAAAGCATGGTAGTGCCAATGCCTACGGCTGGGCCATTTACAGCTGCTACGACTGGCTTTGTGGCTTTAGCCAGTAACATTAGAAAGCGACCTACGGGGGTTTCTCTGAAGCTGCCTTGCAATCCGCTGGCAAAATCACTGAGATCGTTGCCTGCGGTAAAGCAGTCTTCACTACCGGTAAATAGCACGCAGCGAATGCCGTCATCGGATTCGGCTTGCTCAAGCGCATCGCCCAGTGCCGTGTACATGGCGTGGGTGAGTGCGTTTTTGCGTTCCGGGCGGTTAATGCGAACGGTCAAAATCTGATTATTGATTTGGGATTGAACGAAGTCTGTCACTGTGTCTCCTGGGGTGCTTCCTGATGTGCTTTTTGTCATTTGAGTAGGATGATACCTTTTTATAGGCGATTGTTAAGATAAAAGCTTTGCCTTTTGCCCAATCCCTCCCGCCCGCGAATTTCTGATAAACTGTGCCACCTGTTTTTTGACGATCCGATCATAACGATACCAACCTGATGAGGCGCCTATGACCACCGTAATCCGCCAGGATGACCTGATTGAAAGCGTAGCGGACGCGCTGCAGTTCATTTCTTACTATCACCCGAAAGATTTTATTGACGCGGTACATGAGGCCTATCAGCGGGAAGAGTCCCAGGCAGCCAAGGATGCCATGGCGCAAATCCTGATTAACTCGCGTATGTGTGCTCAGGGGCATCGCCCGCTGTGCCAGGACACCGGCATTGTGACCGTGTTCGTTAACATCGGCATGAATGTTCAGTGGGACTGCGAGATGGCATTGGACGACGTGATCAACGAAGGCGTGCGCCGTGCCTATGCCAACCCGGACAACGTGCTGCGCGCATCGATCCTTGCAGATCCGGATGGCAAGCGTCAGAACACTGGCGACAACACGCCTGCAATCATTCACTACAAAATGGTTCCGGGTGATACGGTTGAAGTGCATGTAGCAGCTAAAGGCGGCGGCTCTGAAGCCAAATCCAAGTTCGCCATGCTGAACCCATCCGATTCCGTAGTGGATTGGGTTCTAAAAATGGTGCCCCAGATGGGTGCTGGCTGGTGTCCGCCTGGAATGCTGGGCATAGGTATTGGTGGTACGGCTGAGAAGGCCATGCAGTTGGCGAAGGAATCCCTGCTGGACCCCATCGATATCCACGATCTGCAGGCACGTGGTGCATCCAATCGCGCTGAAGAATTGCGCCTCGAACTGTTCGACAAGGTGAACGATCTTGGCATTGGCGCTCAAGGCCTGGGTGGCCTGACAACTGTGCTGGACGTGAAGGTGAAAGATTACCCGACTCACGCAGCAAACAAGCCAGTGGCGATTATTCCGAACTGCGCGGCTACTCGCCACGCGCACTTCACTCTGGATGGCACCGGCCCCTCTTTGCAAACACCTCCGAGCCTGGAAGACTGGCCGGAAATCACCTGGGAAGTGGGTGAGGGTGTGCGCCGCGTGAACCTGAATACGATCACGCCGGAAGAAGTAAAAGAGTGGCAGCCGGGTGAAACCGTTTTGTTGTCTGGCAAGATGCTGACCGGCCGCGACGCTGCTCACAAGAAGATGGTGGATATGATCAACGCTGGCGAAGAGCTGCCGGTAGATCTGAAAGGCCGCTTCATTTATTACGTGGGCCCGGTTGATCCTGTGCGTGAAGAAGTGGTTGGTCCTGCTGGCCCCACTACGGCTACTCGTATGGATAAGTTTACTCACACCATGCTGGAGAAGACCGGCCTTACGGGCATGATTGGTAAAGCCGAGCGTGGTCAGGTGGCCATTGATGCCATCAAGGAATTTGGCGCGGTGTACCTGATGGCTGTGGGTGGCTCTGCTTACCTGGTCTCCAAGGCCATCAAACACGCAGAAGTGGTTGCCTTCCCGGAGCTGGGTATGGAAGCCATTTATGAGTTTGATGTGGAAGACATGCCGGTAACTGTGGCGGTGGATTCCAAGGGTACGTCGGTTCATCAGACTGGCCCGGTGGAATGGCAAGAGAAGATTATTGCTGCGAAAGCCATCTGACGTTAGCTGAGCTATAAAGTCGAGGGTCAGGTTTCACCATCTGGCCCTCGGCTCTCCCTTCCTAATTTCTCCGCCGTTAACTCGAACAGCTGATGTTCATGTGTTTGCCCCAGTCCGGTGGCAGCGCAGCGTATTTTTCATAACCCGGCTGCTCGTCGAAGGGCTTTTCCAGAACCTTGAGTAATTCCTTCATGGGTTCAAAATCGCCATTTTGAGCTTCCAAAATTACTTTCTGGGCCAGGTAGTTCCGCAAAATGTATTTTGGATTCACCCTGCGCATCTCATATTCCCGCTCATCCCGGGCGCGCGTTTCTTTCTCAAGCCGTTCCGCATAACGAGCGAGCCACTCATCAGCCACTTGGCGATCCACAAACAAATCCCGCAGTGGCGCCTGGCCGTGATCATACAGGTTTGAGAGTGCGCGGAAGAAGGTTGTGTAGTCAGCATGGTGCTCGTTGAGCATGCTGAAGGTGTCCATTACCAGGCTGAGATCGCCTTCGTCTTCCTGGGCCAGGCCGAGCTTGTCCCGCATGTTCTGTAAGAAGCGCCCGTTGTAGGCGGCTTCATACCGCTGTAGCCCTTTGCGGATAGTATCTTCGTCCATCACCGGTAGCAGCGCATTGGCAAGATACTGGCAGTTGGCAAAGCCGACTTGTGGCTGGCGGTTATAGGCATATCGACCGCCCTGGTCGGTGTGATTGCTGATGTAACCGGCATCAAAATCGTCCAGAAACGCGAAAGGCCCGTAATCGAAGGTGTCGCCGATGATGGACATGTTGTCGCTGTTCATAACGCCATGGCAGAAGCCTACTGCTTGCCAGTCTGCGATCAGTCTTGCAGTACGCTCCACCACTTCTTCAAACCAGCGTGCGTGGCGTTCTTCATCAGGTAGTTGGATCAGATGTGGGAAATGAAGCGATATAACGTGTTCCAGCAGGGTTTTTATCGCGTCTGGGCCTTCATGGTGTGCTGCAAACTCAAAATGGCCAAACCGGATGTGGCTCTGGGCGACGCGCATCAATGCGGCAGCAGTTTCGATGGACTCCCTGCGAATCGGGTCCCGGGCGCTGACCATAAACAGAGCGCGGGTCGTTGGGATTGCAAGCCCATGCATGGCTTCGCTACACAGGTATTCGCGAATGGTGGAACGCAGTACCGCCCGGCCATCACCAAAACGTGAGTAGGGGGTTGTTCCTGCGCCTTTCAGGTGCCAGTCCCAGCGGCGGTCATCCGGGCCTACGGTTTCCCAAAGCAGCAGGCCGCGGCCATCCCCCAGTTCCGGGTTATACGTGCCAAACTGGTGGCCGGTGTATTTCATAGCCACCGGGTCCATGCCTTCAAGTAATTCGGCACCGCCACCAATCTTTGCCCAGTCGGCTTCGTTGGTAACGTGGAAGCCCATTTCCTGGGCCAGTTTGTGGTTGAAGCACGCCATTTTTGCGTCTTTGAGTGGAGTGGGCTGAACGCGGGTGTAGAAGCTGTCTGGGAGTTCCAGGTAGCGGTGCTCTACACGAAAACTATTGCTGCTCATAAAAGGCCTATACTCCAAATCGATAATGATGTTTGCAAACCATTAACTAACGTCGGGAATCCGCTCTGCTTGTGAATGCGCTCGAAAATACTATCGCCACCTTAATAGACCAGGAAGGCCTTTTTGAAAGCTACGCCAACACGGTGCAAAAGATCATTGTGCCCTTGGTGCATTACGTCTCGCAGCTCCAAGAATCGGAGCAACGAACGCTTGTTATAGGTATTCACGGTGCACAGGGAACAGGTAAATCTACCCTGGCTCTGTTCATGCAAGAGCTGCTCTCAAAGCATTGGAATTATCCTACAGCCAGCTTTTCTCTTGATGACATCTACCTTACCAGAGCAGAGCGTTGGGAGCTTGCGGAGCAAGTGCACCCATTACTGCTAACCCGTGGGGTGCCGGGTACACACGATCTTGAGCTTGGCCAGCGGGTAATAGATCAGTTCCGCTCAGCCCAACCGAAGGATGAAACGGCCATCCCTGCGTTTAATAAAGCAATGGATGACAGGGCGCCAGTAGGTGATTGGCCAGTATTCAAAGGCCGGCCGGCAGTTATTTTGCTGGAAGGTTGGTGTGTGGGCGCCCGGGCGCAAAGCAAGGAGGCACTTATAGCTCCGGTGAATTTATTGGAGGAGCAAGAAGACCCGGAAGGAGTATGGCGCGCCTACGTGAATCAGTGCCTGAGTACTACATATAAGGATTTTTTCAGCCAGCTGGATAGCCTGATTATGCTTAAAGCGCCCTCCATGGAAAGCGTTCTGGAATGGCGCACCTTGCAGGAAAACAAACTGGCAGAGCGGATCAGAACTTTAGCTATGACTGCTGATAGGTCGCAGTCGTTACGGGTTATGAGTGATGATGAAGTCGCTCGGTTTATTATGCACTATGAACGGATAACCAGAGCATCCCTTGCGGAAATGCCCGTGAGGGCGAATGTGGTAGTGGACGTATCGGAATCGCATTCCCTTAGCTTCAAAGTCGAACCACCCATCCACATGGGGTATCCTGATATGACACGCGATTTATAGCTGGATATTCAATAGCTGGACACCCACGAGTGCCGAGATTCGATACATGATGAAAGCAATCAAGATAGTCGGTGATTCCCTGGTGTGGGAAGACTATGCGAGCTCCGAAGAGCTACCTGCAAACCACGTAGAAATCGATGTTGTCTGGACTGCCGTTAACCGAGCTGATTTGTCTCAGCGGGCGGGCGTTTACCCCCCACCTCCCGGAGCATCGGAAATTCTCGGGCTGGAAGTCAGTGGCCGTATTGCAGCCATAGGCGAAGCCGTAACGGGCTTTGAACTGGGCGATGAAGTGTGTGCGCTTCTGACGGGAGGAGGCTACGCAACCAAGGTTGTGGTTCCTGCGGCTCAGGTATTGCCCATACCCAAGGGGTATTCGTTGCAAAAAGCCGCAGCGCTTCCGGAGGTGTTTGCGACGGCTTGGTTGAATCTATATCAGGAAGCCGACCTTAGGCCGGGTGAGCGTGTGCTGTTACATGCAGCAGGTAGCGGCCTGGGTACCACGGTTATTCAGATAGCCACAGCCTTTGGTAATCCGGTATTTGCCACTGCAGGTGACGACGATAAGCTGGAAGTGTGCCGCAAGCTGGGAGCAACGGGCACCTGGAACCGCAAGAACGGATCGTTTGTGGATGCGGTGAAAAGCTGGGGCGGCGTGGATATGGTGCTGGATCCAGTCGGCGGAGGATACATTAAGGATGATCAGAAGGTCCTGAGTGCTGATGGCCGCATTGTTCTGATCGGTCTTCTGGGAGGACGTTTTTCGGAGGTCGATCTGGGTCTCATGCTTATGAAGCGCCACAAGCTGATCGGCTCGACCCTGCGTTCCCGTTCAGTCGCCGATAAGGAGCGTGTGATGCAAGATTTGTATCGCCATGTTTGGCCGTTGCTGGTTGCCGGGCAGATTGAGCCGGTGATTGACAGTACCTGGCCCATTGAGCAGGTTGAAGACGCCATGGCCCATGTAGAAGCCAACAAAAACACCGGGAAGGTACTCCTGCAAATAGGAGAGTAGCCTTCCCGGCGCTACGCGCCTTTTTGTTAATCGGCAATGTGTACCAATTGCTTGCCGAAATTCCGGCCCTTCAGCATGCCTTTGAAGGCCTCAACTGCATTTTCGAGGCCTTCGGCAACCGTTTCACGGTATTTGAGTTCACCAGAAGCAATACGATTGGTGAGAATATCGGTAATTTCCTGGTGCTGATCCTGCCACTCGGTTACCAGGAAGAAACGGTGCTCCGGAACCGGGTCGAGACGCTTGAGAATATCAAACGGTGTCTCTACCTTATCTGTGCTCTTGGCGTTGTAAGCCGAGACGAAACCGCAAATGGGCACCCGCGCTCCGGGGTTCAGTAGTGTCGCAACGGCTCTGGTTACGTCACCACCTACGTTTTCATAATAAATATCGATACCGTCTGGGCAGGCGGCTTTCAAATCGGCTTCAAGATTGCCCGCTTTGTAGTCCACGCAGGCATCAAAGCCCAGTTCGTCTACCACATAGCCGCACTTCTCTGGCCCACCTGCAACACCCACCACGCGGCAACCCGCAAGTTTGGCGGTTTGACCAACTACTGTGCCCACGGGGCCGGAAGCTGCGGAAACTACCACCGTTTCGCCGGATTTCGGTTTGCCCAAGTAGGTTAAACCGCAGTAGCCCGTGCGCCCTGGCATGCCTGCCACGCCGAGATAGGTTTGCAGGGGTACGTTTTCTTTTTGATCGATCTTGTAAACCATCGGCGCATCTGCGGGGAAGGTGACATACTCCTGCCAGCCGGAATAGCAGGTAACCAGATCACCTACTTTGAGCTTGTCTGACCGGGACTCAACAATCCTCGCAACACTTTCGCCCACGATGGGGTCGTCTATCGCAATGGGATCCATATAGCCTTTTGCATCGTTCATTCGCGGACGCATGTATGGGTCCAGCGAAAGCCATAACACCTGCGCAACAACCTCACCTTCTTCGGGCTTGCGCACCGGGCGCTCTTCCATCGCCAGATCACCGTCCTGAATTTCGCCGTTGGGACGCTGCTTCAGAACAATGGCGCGATTTTGGTATTGGCTCATGGTGTTTCCTCTGCTTATGCATGGTGGAACGCAACTTGAGGGGCGGCGGTCTTGGGCCGGCTTTTCATTTAGGTTGCGTAAAGAGACCAGATTAGCTTGAAGGAGAATAAACTTGTGGTCAAGCTCTCATGTTTCTGGCCATACCGGTTAGCGGGGTTACATTCCGGAATCGGGAGGTTATAATCGGGCACCGGCTCAGGATGAGCATGGATAACACACCAATCTTCAGGGACAGAAGACATGCCCCAGGCAAGCGGACTGCAGTTTACCGCCCGTGTTGGCGAACTCCCCACTGATCTATTCTCTGTTGTTGGCTTTACGCTGACCGAACGGCTATCCGAGCTATTTCATGGCTGCCTTGAACTAGCCAGCACCGACCCGGACATAGATGCATCCGAAGTTTTGGAGCAACCCGTGGATCTGGTGGTTTGGGAAGCCGGAGTGCCCGTTCGCCGCTTTACCGGGGTGGTTAATGAGTTCGCCCGGGGCGACTCCGGCCACCGCCGCACCCGCTATGAGTTAGTTATCCAGCCGCCCCTGTGGCGTTTAGGACTGATGCACAACAGCCGCATCTTCCAGACCCAAACCACAGACATCATCGTGCGCACCCTGTTGGAAGAGCGGGGCATTGTGGACTCCGTATTTGATCTGAAACGTGCCCCCCAGGAACGGGAATACTGCGTACAGCACCGGGA